>CAUZCL010000013.1:0-107359 GCA_963578475.1 Acidobacteria bacterium bin61
CCCAGGACGACGATAGTTTCAAGGTAAGCGAATAGCGAATTGCGGAAGACCAAGCCGACTTTAGTCGGCGACCGAACCCATCGCCTTTAGGCGATGGAGCGCACGCGCTTAGTTTTGGGCGAAGGTTTTGGACGAAACCATGAACGGTTCAGAGATTCTCATCCAATGTCTCGAGCGTGAGGGCGTGGACGTTGTGTTCGGTTATCCGGGCGGCGCGATCATGCCGGTCTACGACGCGCTTTACGACGCCGAGTTGAAACACGTGCTCGTACGGCACGAGCAAGCGGCCGTGCTCGCGGCCGACGGTTATGCGCGGGCGACCGGCAAGGTCGGCGTCTGCATCGCGACTTCGGGTCCCGGCGCGACGAACCTCGTCACCGGGCTCGCCACCGCTTTCATGGATTCGGTGCCGCTCGTCGCCATCACGGGACAAGTTCCGACGAGCCTTCTCGGGAGGGACGCGTTCCAGGAAGTCGATATTTTCGGCATCACGCTTCCCGTCGTGAAGCACAGTTTTCTCGTACGACGCGTCGAGGAGCTCGCCCAGGTCGTGCGCGAAGCTTTTCGGGTCGCGCGATCCGGGCGGCCCGGTCCAGTGCTCATCGACTTGCCGAAAGACGTCGCGAGCGCGTCGTGCGATCTCCGGCTGCCCGCGATCACGGCGGCGAGCCCTAGATTTCTTCTGAGCGGACTCGTCATGCGATGCGGACCATCCCTTTTTCGATTACGACGGGCACCGGCTCGAGCTCCTGCCCGGCGCAGGGGCCCGTGATGCAGTGGCCGTCGTCATGATTGAACACGGCACCGTGATTGGCGCACAGAATGTACGCTTTGTCGTGCGTCACGAAGCGGTCCGTAAAATAGTTCAGCGTGAGGTGAAGGTGCGGGCAGCTATTCACGAAGCCCCGTACTTCGCTACCTCGTCGCACGACGAACATGCGAAACGGCCATTTGCTTTCACTCTCACCGAACACGAACTCTTTTCCTTCCTCGTCGGGAAGGGCATCCACGCGGCAAAGCTCCGTTCCGACTCTCGGCGCAAAACGATGCTCTCGCCATGGGTCGCTCACGGCCGGCGTCCGTGGAAAGCGTTGTCTAGAAGCGCGCGCACGCCTTCACGCGTGACCGGCCTCGGGTTGTAATACGGGTGTTGCACCGCGACCTCGGCCGCGCGGTCCAAATCCTCTTCGCGCATGCCGAGCTCTTTGAGGCTGCGCGGGGCAGACAGCCGGCCGGCGAAATCGTACAGGCCCGCCGCCACTTCCGTAACGCCAAGCGCTCGAGCGATGTAGGTCATGGCCTCTGGGGCGGCTTCGCGGTTATAAGCGATCGCATGCGGCAGAATCGCGGCATGCGTCGCGAGCGAGATGTTGATGCGCACGAGCACCGACCACGCTCCGTGGCGCCTAATCCCCGGAAACGACAAACGCGTCGCCCGAATAGAAGTGCTGAAGGCCGTCTGCCGGGCGTTGAAAAAGATCCTGGTCAGATAGTAACCCCGAAGGGCCCTCTCAAGGCGAAGGCGAAGACCATCGAGAGCACGAAGTAAATAATCATCCAGTGCATCTCGAGGCCGAAGACGCCCACGCTCACCTCTGCCTCCGGATAGGTAACGGTGATGGATTTGATGGGCCCGTCTCGGGGAAGGGCCGGCTCGGCCGGATATAGCAGCTCGTTGAGGAAGCCACGCACACGATTCGGCGAGCGGCGCACCACGTTGTCCCTGACGCGTACCGTCTTCGTCGCCGACGCGGTCCCGTTTCGGATCTCGAGCTCGTAATCGCCAGAGGCTTCGGCCGTGAGACGCCAGGCCATCTCTCCGAGCGATGGTATCCAGACAGCGGGCTCGCGCAGGCTCAAGCCGTCCGGGAGGTCCATTTCGAAAGCGGGCTTTACTCCTTCGCTGTAGGCGCCCTCCTCGAGCTGCACTTTGAGCAGAACGTCTTTCCCGACTTCGAGACCTTCATAGCCGTAGTGGAACTGGAGCTGCGCGATGATGAGGATGAGCGGTGGGAGGGTCCACACCATCGGCGCCAAGGAATAACGCATGTAGGTCAAGTTGTGCCGGAGAATGTCGCCCTGTGCCCGCATGATGGCGCGAAAATCATCGTTGAATAGGCGAATCTCGAAAAGACCCGCGTGAATGTGCCGCTTCACGTCTTCGAGGGCCTTTTGGTTCGAAGTGTGCTTGAAGACGATGAGAAGCCCGATCGCGGTCAGGAGCGAGAAAACGGTGATACCCACCATTGGAGGCAAATCGCGAAACGGATAAAGAAGCGCGTCGAAGAGCGGGCGCAACAGCGCGTTGATGAACGACATTGGCGGCTTTTGCGGCTAGGAAATGTAGCCCAGTCCTTTCAGCCGTTTCTTTATTTCTTCCTCGTCGCCAGCATCTTCGAGCTTGGCGAGCTCTTTCTCGAGCGCGTGGGAAATGAACTCGGCTGGCGAGGAATAGCCCGCAATGTCGGAATATTTCTTCACCCGGGCGAGAAGCTCTTTGTCTAGCTTGATCCGTGATCCAAACATATTGCCTCTTATTGGTCGGTATTCTTGGGATTGATATTGACAGGCTCGTCGATCCCGAACTCGGCGAGGATAGCGGCCGCGAGGTCTCTCAACCTCGGCGCACTCTTCTTGAGCGCGCGACTCGTCAACAAAATTCCTGGCACCGTCTCGTGATCCATCAAGTGGTCGCCGCTCCAGTCGCCGGTGTTGTCGGTCATGATTTCCTTGCCGACAGAGCCGAGAGCGGTTCGTCCCGATGCGCGCGTGCCTTTCGCGTAGCCCACGATAATGTCGGGCCCGATCTCGATCTCGCCTCGGTCCTTGTAATACTCGTCGCGCTTATACGCTTTCGTCACCGCGTTCGTCTCCGTAACGGGATCGATCTCTGCCAGCAGGTCGTTGCAAATCCTGTCGATGAGCGCCTCTCGCTCGCCCTCCGGCACGATGCCGTTTTTTTCCCGCCCGCGCAAGTTGATGTAGAGGCTGTTGATCCCGAGCGCATAGGCCTGAGTCTGGGTCCAGTCAACATTGACGAACAAACCTGGATCGGTCTTCATATCCGGGTCTTTGACGGTGAGATAGCCTTTCTCCTTTAGCCAAGCATTGAGATAAAACGTCCGGCGCCACGAAGCGAAGCCATGATCGGACATGACGATGAGCGTCGTATCCTCGTCCATGTTCTCGAGTGTTTCGCCGACCATTTCGTCGAGGCCGATATAGAGGGACTCGATAACGTTCGCGTATTGGGGATCGACTTCGGGGTCGTAGGCGGGATGACCGGGATCGAGCGTCTTCCACATAACGTGGCTTATCTGGTCGACGTTGCCGGTGTAGTAGAAGAGCAACCCCTCGTCGAACTGCTCGAGCACGTAAGCATACTGCTCCCGAATCTCACGGCCCGCGATCTCGGCTTGGGCGAGAAACTCGTCCACAGTGAAAACACCTCCTTTGACGACTGCGGTGTCCTCGGGCATGCCCTGTGTGTAGAAACGCCCCGTCGCGGCCGCGAGCTCGGCGGCGTAGTCGTCAGGCGTCGAGATGGGAGCAGCAGGCGCGATCGGGTCGAAGTTCACGGGCGACGCGTAGAGCTCGAAATCGGGCCGGACGGAGCGTAAGTAAAATAGCGTCATTCCCGTAAGGCTCTGGGTCGGGATCATGGGAAACTCGACGGGAACCCAGTCGCTGAACTCGCCTTCTTCGAGCATGAGCTCCTGATCGCCCGCGACGATCTCGATCACGGAATCGACCGGATCGAGATAGACGGTAAACTCCGAGGTGAGCTTCTCGTGCTCGATGAGGAACGGGTTATCCGGGCCGTAGAGCCTCGCCTCCACCACATCGTCGAAGATGTCGACCTCGTAAACGTCGCCGCCCGCGAGGTCCTCGCCGGCAAAAGCGAAGAGCTTCGACGTGTAGAACGAGAACTCGCCAGGGCTGCCGGTGATGTCGGTCGTTCCCATTCCGGAAAGCTCATAGGAAGCGGTTCCGGAAGGAGGGAAGTTCGCAGGCATGCGCAGGATGGTTGTCTGGATGTCGTGGTTCTCGAGGACCTCCCAAAACGCGCGGCCTTTGCGCAACAGCTCGACGGTGCCGCCCGAGAGCGGAAACTGGTACTTCCCAATCGTTAGCGTGCTTCCTGTGTCGCTCGCTCGGCTCGTCGACATATAGGGGATCATGGTGTTGGCGTCGGCGTCGCGGTGCAGGAAGTCGAAGATGCCGTGGCCCCCGGAATCGAGCCCCGTCATGAAATCGGACCACGCGACCGGGCTTTGTGGCGGCACCGATGTCTCGAGCGGCCCGAAGCTTCCGCTCTTTGCCATCTTCGAAAAATTGGGCATGCGGCCTTTGTCCATGAGCTCCTTGGTGAGGCCGTAATCCAAACCGTCGAAGCCGAGCACGATGACTTTCAGGCCACGGGCTTTGGCGTCTGGGCCGCTCTGGCAGCTCGCGGTCGTGGCAGCTATAACGACAATGACAGCGAGGACGAGGGCGCATTTTTTCATCAAGCTTTACCGCCTTTCCCAAACGCCGCTTCCGAGTAGAGCGGGGCTCCTTCCATGTGTTTGGGCGGCTCGATTCCGAACATCTTGAGGACACTCGGCGCGATGTCCATCAATGTCGGATCGTCTTTGTCGACCTTGTAGTTGCTGAAGAAAACGCCGGGTACGAGCCTGGGGTCGACACAATGATCGCCGCTCCAGGCTTTGACGTTATCTTCGAAGACGGGCCCCGCGACCATGCCTGTGGCGCAGTCCCAAGAGATACGATAGCCGTCGTTGTAGCCGATGACGAGGTCGGGCGCGTTCTCTGAATAAGGCCCTTCATAGATCACTCTTGTGTCGAAGACTTCGCGGATGCCGACGACCCCGCGACCGTCATCTTTGATCCCGCCGAGCTTTGCGATGATCGTGTTCTTTACGGCTTTCTCTTCCTCGCCGGGCTCGACAATACCCTGAGCTTCACGCCCCTTCATATTGAGAAACATGCCGGAGAGCCCGAGCGAGTAGGCTTTAGTGCGCGACCAGTCCACGTCCTGGAGCCATTCGCTTTCACCGGTCGCGCCTTCTTTCAAGGTGAGAAAACCTTCCTTTTGCAGCCAGGCGTTCAAGTTGACACCGCGCTGGAACGAGTTGAACCCGTGATCGGAGAGAACGATGAGCGCGTCGTCATCCTTGAGCCCCTCCATGACTTTGCCGACGAGCACGTCGTTGTGCTTGTAGATTTCTTCGATCGCGTTTTTGTGCTTGGCGTTATCGATGTTGGCGCCCTTATTCGCCGGGTGGTCTTTTTCGAGGTAGTGCCAGAACATGTGCTGGATGCGATCGGTGGCATCGAAGACGCAAACGAGCGATCCGCGGCGCAAGCGGTCCAGCGCGGAAAAGAACATCTCTTGCCGTTCGCGATCGATGTCATAAGTCTGGGTCAGAAACGTCCCGTCGTCGGTAACACCTTCGTTCAGAGCCCACGTATCCTCTGCGAGGCCGAGCGTACAGAAGTGGCCGACCTTCTTCGACAGATAAGTCGAGTAGTAGGACGGATGCGAGATCGGCATCGCCGGCTTTTCAGGGTCGATGTTGATCGGCGTGACGTATAGAGAGAAGTGGTCATCCATCTCGGTCACCATCATGCGGCAGATCCCGGAGACTTTGATCCCGGGCGCTGCTTTGAACGAAAGCGGGATCCAGTCCGAGAACTTCATCGGCTCGAGCTCGACGGTCTGTCCATCGACGCTCAACTTGGTCGTCTTCGTGGCTCGGTCGATATCGATGACGAGCGGCACTTCGAGCGGGGGAGAGCCCTCGAGGAACATATTCTCCGGGCCTTGGAGCGTCGTTTCCATCCGCGTCCCGTTCTTTTCGAGCTGGAAGCGCAACCCGCCTTCTTTGAACTTCTTTTCCGCGGGCCGCGTCGTGTAGAGAAGAAACGTGCCCTGGGTGCCGAGAAGATCGGGAACGCACATCGCGGAGAGCTGCGCGCCGTAGAACTTGTCCGGCGGAAACGTGATGGGAACGCGCAGCACCGTGCTCCAGATTTGGTGCTCTCCCAGAATCGACCAAAACGGCTTCGATTTCCGGAGGAGCCGCACCTCGGGCTTGTGCAGCGGAATCCTGTAGCGGCCGATCTTGAACGATTTCTCGACGCTCCCGATATGCGTCGACGAAAGAAGCGGCAAGTAGTTCCGTTTGTCCCGGTCGAGAAAGTCGAAGATATTGTGCCGCGCGGGGTTCGTCCCGGTAGCGAAGGAGGACCAGGCGACGGGCGAGATCGCAGGGTAAGTCGTTCCGATTTTCGAGTAGCAGCCCGCTTCGGCGAGCTTCTTCATGTTCGGAAGAAGCCCCTTTTTCATGAACTTGTCGGTCAGCTTGGGGTCTTGGCCGTCGAAGCCAACAATGATAACGCGCTTCACCCAGGGCTTGGCTCGGGGTTTCCGGCGTAAGAAGCGCCACGTCATCCGGAAAGGCCAGACGAGGAGCGAGAGAAGCGCGATGACGATGGTCGTGAAGACGACGAGAAAGGACGATACGAGCGCAAAACCGGCGCCTGGGCCGATATAGGCCTCCGCGGATGCGGGGAGAAACAAGAGTGTTACGACGAGCGCCGCGAGCGCCGCGGTCGCAACTTTGCGTCCAAGCATAGCCGATTAGTCTACCGCAAAATCTTCGCCGGATGTTATAGGATCAGCGTTCGTTATGAGGAGACTCTATCGAAGAATCCGCTACGGCAAGCCCGTCATCATCGTCTCGGGCCTTCCTCGCTCGGGAACATCCATGACCATGCAAATGCTGGCTGCGGGAGGCGTTAAGGTCGTCACCGACGGCGTCCGCAAACCTGGCGAAGACAACCCGAAGGGCTATTACGAAGACGTGCGGGTGAAAGACCTTGCCGAAGATGACGTGGACAGGACGTGGGTCCGAGACGCCCGCGGTAAAGCCATCAAGATCATCTCGTTCCTGTTGAATTACTTGCCGGAGAACAACAACTACAAAGTGATCTTCATGCGTCGAGATCTTTCTGAAGTCCTCGCCTCGCAGCAGAAAATGCTGGACAGGCACGGCGAAGAAAACGACACCGATGACGAGAAGATGCTCGAGGTGTGGAAAGACCACCTGTG
The DNA here is from genome assembly GCA_963578475.1 of Acidobacteria bacterium bin61. GTDB lineage: Bacteria > Acidobacteriota > Vicinamibacteria > Marinacidobacterales > SMYC01 > SMYC01. The sequence continues at coordinate 7,118 of CAUZCL010000013.1, forward strand.
GAAGGTGAACTACCTGATGACGCGCGCGGACCGGTTCGAGCTCCTGAACGTGCCCTACCGGGACGTTGTCGCGAAACCTGTCGAGCAGGCCCGCCGCATCAAAGAGTTCCTCGGCCTTTCTGTGGAGCCCGAGCAGATGGCCGGCGCCGTGGACGAGAAGCTGTATAGAAACCGCTCTAAAACCTGAGGGTTCAATGACACCGTTACTCAGTCTGTTGCTGGCACTGTTTCAGCTCATGACCTCGAACGATTTGGATCATCTCGTCGCACCCCCGCCCGAAGCGCGCATCAGTTATGGTGACGACGCGCTCCAATTTGGCGAGCTTCGCCTTCCCGAGGGGCCCGGCCCGCATCCGGTTGCCATCGTGATCCACGGCGGTTGTTGGCTCGGAGAATTCGATTTATCCCACATTGGGCCCTTAGCTGATGCCCTGAACGAAGAAGGGATCGCCGCTTGGGTAATCGAGTATCGCCGCGTCGGAAACCCCGGCGGCGGATGGCCCGGAACCTTCGAAGACATCGCCCGCGGCGCCGATCACTTGCGCAAGATAGCGAAAGGCCACCCGCTCGACCTGGACCGCGTCATCGCCGTCGGCCACTCCGCCGGCGGACACCTAGCTCTGTGGCTAGCCGCACGCCGCCACCTGGCAAGAGATCAGTCCCTCTACGAGAGCGACCCCATCGCCCTCCGCGGCGTGCTAGCCCTCGCCCCAGCCCCCGACCTCGCCTTCCTCCATCAAGAGCAAGTCTGCGGCCACGTCATCGACGGCCTAATGGGCGGCTCCCCACAAGCCTTCCCCGAACGCTACGCCGCCGCCTCCCCCGTCGAGCTAGTCCCAACGGGCACCCCCCAGCTTGTCGTAATAGGTCAGCACGATAGCAGTTGGGCCCCCGTCGGCCGCCGCTACATCAAAGCCGCAAAATCCAAACGCGCTGACATAAAAGTAATCGAGGCCCCCGAATCCGGCCACTTCGAAATGATCGACCCTTCCACCTCAACCTGGCCTCTAATCCGCGCCGCCGCCGCCCTCGTCAAATAAAAACACACTGCAACAACTGCGAACGATTCCCCGTCCTCATCCCCTCATCCCCTCATCCCCTCATCCCCTCATCCCCATTGCCTTTAGCAGCTTCAAAAAGCAAGGAAATGTGGGAATGAGAAAGAAGTGGGGACTTTTTCTTAGTCTTGATCTTTGCGGTAGGCGACGGCGTGGCGTTTGATGGCGGCTTGTACGTCTTTTTCTAAGTGCGGCGGGTGGGCGACGAGGCCGCTCAGCAGCGGGTCACGTTGGTTGAACTGGCGAGGTGTGCCGTTTGACTCGTAGACCTGGCCGCCGGCGGCGAGGATGAGAGCGGCTCCCGCGGCCACGTCCCACTCATTTTTCGGGACGAGGGTCCACGTTGCGTCGGCGCGCCCGGCCGCCACGAGCGCGAGCTTGTAAGCGACGGAGCCCATAGGTTTCACTTCGAAATCGGCGTCCTCGAGGATGTTCCACTCGCCGCGCTTCGATTCGCTGCGGCTTCCGAGCACGACTCCGCCTTTGAGTGCCTTGCGGGTGCTCATCGCCGCGGGCTCGCCGTTTCTCGTCACACCGATGTCACGGCCCCCGACGATTTTCTCGCCGGATTGCGGGTTCAAGATACCGCCCGCAATGGGGTCACCGTTCTCGATATAGCCGATGGACACGCACCATTCGGGGATCCCGAGGACGAACTCCTTCGTGCCGTCGAGCGGGTCGACGACCCACACACGCTCGGAGTCCAAGCGGACCAGGTCGTCGGTCGTTTCCTCCGAGAGCCAGCCCTCGCCGTCGCGCGGCAGAAGCTCGTGAAGCACGTCGTTAACGGCGTTGTCCGCTGCCGTGACCGGGTCGCCGCCAGCTTTTTTTTTCGCCTCGACTTCGCCAGGTGTAAAGGCCGACAGCACTTTCTCCGCGGCCGCTAGAGCTTCGTAGATGCGCTCGATAGGTGTCGTGCTCAAATGCCTAGGCCCCGATGAACCCGAGGCTCTCAAGATGCAAGAATATCTCTTGCGCGGCCTCTTCGGGGCTAATATCGGTGGTGTCGATCGTGATGGCGGCGTTCTCAGGGACTTCATAAGGATCCGAGATGCCGGTGAACTCTTTGATGATGCCCTGGCGCGCCTTCGCGTACATGCCTTTTCGATCGCGTTTCTCACAGACCTCGAGGGGCGTCGACATGTGAACGAGAACATAGCCGCCATACGGTGCGATCATCGCTTCGACTTCCGTGCGCACCGAATCGTAAGGTGCTATGGGTGCGCAAATCGCGATGCCTTTGTTCTTCGTGATCTCGGAAGCGACATAGCCGATACGGCGGATGTTGATATCGCGATGCTCTTTCGAGAAGCCGAGCTCCGAGGACAGATTCTTGCGTACGATATCGCCGTCGAGAAGCGTGACCGGCCGTCCGCCCATTTCGAGAAGCTTCACGAGCAGCACGTTCGCGACGGTGGATTTTCCCGAGCCCGAGAGGCCCGTGAAGAACACGGTGAGACCTTGCTGCTTCCGGGGAGGATGGGTGCGTCTGAGTTCCGTGGCTACGTCCGGAAACGTGAACCATTCCGGCAAGTCCTTCCCCGTCGCGAGGCGCTCCCGCAGCTCCGTTCCAGAGATGCTGGAAACGCGAGCGCCTTCGGGCACTTCGTCCTGCGGCATGTACGTGTCTTTGTCCTCGAGATAGACCATCATCTTGAACGGCACCATCGCGACCCCGAGCTCTTCTTCGTGCTTTTCCAGAAGCTCCTGCGCGTCGTAGGGGCCGTAAAAAGGCTTGCCGCTCGAATCGCTTCCTGGTCCGGCGTGGTCCCGGCCGACGATGAGATGCGTGCATCCATAATTCTTCCGGATGATGGCGTGCCAGACCGCTTCGCGCGGGCCGCCCATGCGCATCGCCAGGGGGAGTAGCGAAAGGTGGGCGGTATTGCTCGGATAGTGCGCCGAGATCGCCTGGTAGCAGCGCACGCGCGTGTAGTGGTCGAGATCGCCGGGCTTGGTCATGCCCACGACGGGGTGGATCAGCAAGTTCGCCTCGACCTCTTTCGCCGCTCTGACGGTGAGCTCGTGATGGGCGCGGTGCATGGGGTTTCTCGTTTGAAAGGCGATGACCTTCCTCCAACCGAGGTGCGTGAACTCTTCGCGCAGCCGTTTGGGCGTTGCGCGAATCGCGCGAAAGTCGTAGTGGCTCGGAAGCTGTAGGCCTTCGAGGCGCCCGCCAACGTAGCACGGGTTGGCTTGGTCGAGCGTGTAAGCGACCGTGGGATGGTCGCGATTCGTCGTTCCGAATACCGCCTCGACTTCTTTTTCGCGGTCCGGCTGCCAGACGTCTTCGATGTGAAGCACGGCCAGCATCACGCCTTCGGGATCGCGAAGCGCGAGCTTGGACCCCGAAGAGAGCTCTTTCGCGAGAGCTTCGGGCAGGTCCAGGGTGATGGGTATGGGCCAGAGGATGCCCCTCGCGAGCCGCATGTCGGAGCACACGCCGTCATAGTCGGCGCGGCCGAGAAAACCGTTCAGCGGCGAGAAGCCGCCATTGAGCAGAAGCTCGAGGTCACAAAGCTGGCGGGGCGTGAGATCCCAGGATGACCAGTCCCGAGATTCCGTTTTGATTTCTTCCTGTCGCTCTGGCGTGGCGATGAGGTCCACGAGACTCCCGCCATGGGGCTCGATCAAATTTGTGGACATTCTTTCTCCTTGAAGTTTCGGACCCTAGGCCTCGAAATCTACATCCGCGGCGAGCTCCGCGAAACGTTCCAAACAAAGGGCCACCCTTCTCTTCCTATCGGGGGAGAACTCAAGAAAAGAAAGTCCGACACCCTTTTGGGGCTCGGCCCCTTTCGACCGCTGCCAGGCCACTTTGACCTGGGCTCTGCACTGCCCGAGCTCCCACGGGAGCTCAAAGCGCACGCGGCCCACGGTACCCTCCGCAGGCAACTCGTCCGTGTGGAAGAAGGTACCTCCCCGGCTCAAATTAGTCAAATAGCCGGAAAGGGTCTCATCGGGAAGAAATAGCTCGGGCCGAGATGGTGAAGGGCCCGTAGCGCGTCTCAACGCGCTTCTTTCCCCGTTTTCTCGGGCTTTTTGTCATGTTTGGCGGTCGTGACCACGACTTCCTCGCTGAATGGACCCATCGCTTTTTCGAGCACCAGCAGGAGGTCGCTGGTATCGAGGGCATCGGCTTCGTAGAACGTCTTGATGTCCTTTGCTCTCAGAACCCTTGACCGAGAGCAGTCCACTCTGCTGGGAATAGGCCACGATTTGGAGGATGTCCAAAAGTTGAGAGACTTCGAGCCGTCCACTATAGGGCATTCAGTGATTGTCGAGGGGGCCGGGATCTTGCTCTATGTTACCGGATCCCGCGTACGCGCGTAAATTTGGCCGAGACTAAGCGCAGGCATATTGTTCGAGCGCGCTCAAGAGCTTGTCTGCCGGGAGTGGATGACCGAACAGGTAGCCTTGAACTTCGTCGCAGCGATGGTCTCCGAGAAAGGACATCTGGGCTTCGGTCTCGACGCCCTCGGCCACCACGTTCAGCTTCAGCCAGTGGGCCATGACGAGAAGAGCTTTCGTGGTCGCGGCGTCCTTCGTGTCGCTCGCAACACCCTGCATGAAGGACTTGTCGATCTTGATTGTGTCGAGTGGAAAGTGTTTGAGATAGTCCCAGGACGGCCAGACGCGAATATTTCTTCGTGCGTTTCAGCACGGCCTCGATGCGGGTCCGCAGCTCGTCCGGCTCCACGGGTTTCAACACATAGTCGTCCGCGCCGTGCCGGAAACCACGGATCCGGTGCGACATCTTCTCCAAACCAGTAAAGATGATGACAGGAATCCACTCGGTCTTGGGGTTCGTTTTCAGGCGTTCGCACGCCTCGAACCCGTCCATCTCAGGCATCTCGAGATCCAGCCAGATGAGATTGGGCGGCTCGGCATCCATGCGTTCGAGCGCAATGCGACCGTTCTTGGCGGCATCCACGATGAACCCCCAGCTCGAAAGGAAGTGGGTAATCATCGCCCGGTTGTCGGGGTCGTCATCGACGACCAGAATACGGTCTTTTCCCATGTATGGACTGCGGATGAGCGGTTTGCCCTTAATTGTAGCAACTTGGTGCGAAAAAGGGCATTCACGTGCCGTAAAGGTCTGACCAGAGACGCCTTATAGACGCCACTCGAGGCTACTTGAGGTAGGATGCCCTAAGCCCGAGGTTTTCTAGATGGCCTTCATCGTTCTCGTTACGTCCATTGTTTTCATCATCTTGACCATCGTCGTGCTCGATCTCCATCCTTTCTTGGCTCTCGTGCTCGCTTCCGTGCTCGTCGGCATTGTCTCCCCGCGTCCCTTGATGGAGGCAGAGCTCGAGCGCGCCGAGCGCCGCCACCCTGACCTTGCGCCGGAAGCGCTAGAGGGTGTGCGTTCCGAGATTCTCGCCGGCAAAGACTTGCCCCAACCCGTCTTGGCTCTCGTGCTCACCGCGGAAGGATTCGGCGCGACGGCGGCGAGCATCGGGATCGTCATCGTCCTCGCCGCCGTGATCGGGCAGTGCCTTATTGGAAGCGGGGCAGCCGATCGCATCGTTTTCGCGATGCTCGCTCTTTTTGGCGAGCGCCGCGCGGGAGCAGCGCTCATGGGCAGCGGCTACGTCCTGTCGATTCCGGTCTTCTTCGATACCGTGTTCCTTTTGCTCGTGCCGCTTGCGCGCTCGCTCAGGCGGCGCACCGGCGGGCACTACGTTCTCTACGTGATGGCGATGAGCGCGGGTGCGTTCATCACACACTCGCTCGTGCCGCCCACACCCGGCCCGCTCGTGATGGCCGAAACGCTCGGCCTCGATTTGGGAACGGCCATCATCGGCGGCCTCCTCTTGAGCATTCCCCCCGCGGTGGTTGTGCTGTTCGTCTCCCATCGTGTCGACAAAACGTTGACGACCAATATTATTGACACGGAGGTCCCTGAACGAGCGCGTGAGGAATCGGCTCTGCCGGGGCTTTGGGTGTCGGTGTTGCCCGTTCTGCTGCCCGTTCTGTTGATCTCCGGTCATAGCATCGTGGGCCTATTCGGGGGGAGCGAGCTCTTGGTTTGGACCGCGTTTTTCGGCAACAAGAACTTCGCACTTCTTGCGGCTGCTCTCATCGCCGCATGGGTGCTCAAGCGGCAAAGAGACCTGACGTTTCGAGAGCTCAGCGAATCGCTCGAGCCAGCGATCGTGAGCGCGGGCGTCATCATTCTTATTACGAGCGCCGGGGGTGCTTTCGGCGGCATGTTGTCGCGCATCGGCATCGAGACGATTCTGCGTGAGTGGTCCGTCGGGGGTAGCGGCGCCACGTATTTGTGGCTCGCCTTCGCGGTCGCCTCGGTGATGAAGATCGCTCAAGGCTCGGGAACAGTTTCCATGATCACGACGGCAGCTTTGATGACGGCGGTGTTGCCGGAGAGCTTGCCGTATCACCCCATCTACGTCTATGCCGCTATCGGATTCGGCTCTGGCATCGTTTCGTGGATGAACGATAGCGGGTTCTGGGTCGTTTGCAAGATGAGTGGTTTCACGGAGACGGAGACATTGCGCACTTGGTCTCTGGCGCTCGTCGTGGTCGGGGTGACCGGACTTTTGGAAGTGCTCGTGCTGAGCACCATTCTTCCACTGGTCTAAGAGGCCGCGCTTGTCATATGCCTTCACGCTAGATACTATCCTTCGCGGCGAGGGGTTTCGTTAGGAGTCATGTCATGAAGAAAATCGCGATGGCTTTGGCTGTCTTGGGGTTGGTTTCGGCCGCGATGGCCGAGGATCCCTCCACATTGTTCTCAGGCCTTGAGTACCGGATGGTGGGCCCGTCCCGCGGCGGACGTGTCACGGCCGTGGCCGGGCATCGTGCGCAGCCGTCCACCTTCTATATGGGGACGGTCGGCGGCGGCGTCTGGAAGACCGAGGACAATGGGATCCATTGGCATCCCATCTCCGATGGCTACTTCGCCACGGGATCGATCGGCGCGATCCGGGTTGCGGACTCGAACCCTAACATTATTTATGTAAGCACTGGCTCGGACGGATTGCGCAGCAACGTCATCATCGGCAAAGGCGTTTACAAATCCACCGATGCGGGCGAGACGTGGACGCATATGGGGCTCGAGAAGACGGGCAATAGCGGCGCCGTACTCATCCACCCCGAGGATTACAACCTCGTCTATGTCGCGGCCATCGGCAACCCGTTCGCCGCCAACCCCGAGCGTGGCGTCTATCGCTCGAAAGACGGCGGCGAGAGCTGGGAGCTAGTCCTTTACGTCTCCGACGAGACGGGTGCTGTCGACCTGGAATTTGCTCCCGACAACCCGAACGAGATCTATGCCTCCATGTGGCGCGCCGAGCGTAAACCGTGGACCATTATCAGCGGTGGGCGCGAAGGCGGCGTGTACAAGACGGATGACGGCGGTGATACGTGGGAGCATTTGACGACCGGCTTGCCGAACGGGCTTCGCGGCAAATCGGATTTAGCGGTTTCCGCGGCGGATCCCAACCGTGTCTACGTGCTTATCGAGGCGCCGGGAAAAGAAGGCGGCGTCTACCGCTCCGATAACCGTGGCGTCGGCTGGCGTCAGGTTTCGGACTTCCAGCCCATTCGGAATCGGCCGTTTTACTACTGCAACCTCGAAGCGCATCCAAAGAATGCGGACATCCTGTGGGGAATGGCAGAGGGCTACTACAAGTCCGAGGACGCGGGCGCCACGTGGACCCGTCACCAGACGCCTCACGGCGACAACCACGATATGTGGATCAACCCAGACAACCCGGATATTTTCGTCCAATCGAATGATGGTGGAGCGAACGTTACGCTCGACGGTGGCAAGACGTGGTCGGACCAGCACAACCAGCCCACGGCGGAGCTCTATCAAGTCGATATCAGCGACGAGTTTCCCTACCGCCTCTATGCCGGTCAGCAGGACAACTCGACGATTTCGGTTCCGAGCCTACCGCCGAGGAGCATGCCCGGCGGCCACACGGCGCTTTGGGAAGCGCAAGGAGGCTGCGAGACCGGCCCCGCCGTGCCGAAACCGGGAGACCCGGCCATCGTCTACGCGGATTGCAAAGGCCGATTTGGTGTCTTCAATCGCCGCACGGGTCAGGAGCAACATTATTATGTAGGCTTCTGGAACATCTACGGGCACAACCCGAAAGACCTTCAGTATCGGTTTCAGCGGGTGGCGCCTATCCATGTGTCGCCGCACAACCCGGATCGCGTGTACCACACGTCGCAATACGTCCACGTGACCGAGGATGGCGGGCGCGTTTGGCAGACCATTTCTCCGGATCTCACCGCGTTCACATCGGAGACCCAAGTCGTTTCCGGCGATCCCATCACGATCGACGTCACCGGCGAGGAGCACTTCGCGGTCATTTATGAGATTCAAGAATCCCCGCACGAGAAAGGCGTCATTTGGGTTGGCGCCAACGATGGACCGATCCATCTCACCCGAGACAACGGCAAGAACTGGAAGAACGTCACGCCTCCAGGGATCGGACCGTACGGACGCGTACAAAATATCGAGGTGTCCCCGCACATGCCGTCGAAAGCCTACGCGGCGATCCTTCGTTACCAAGTGGGCGATTTCGAGCCTCACGTTTACAAGACGGAGAATTACGGTGAGAGTTGGACGCGCATCACGACAGGGACGAACGGCATTCCGAACGACCATCCCGTCCGTGTCGTGCGCGAGGATCCCGACCGCGCCGGGCTTCTCTATGCCGGCACCGAGTTCGGGATGTTCATCTCTTTCGACGACGGCGAGAGCTGGCAGACGTTTCAGTTCAACTTGCCGGTCACGCCGGTAACGGACTTGAAAATCGTCGACAAAGACCTTGTGATGTCCACGATGGGACGAAGCTTTTGGATCCTTTACGATTTGACGCCGCTGCACGAGATCGACGAGCGTGTCGCCTCTGCCGACGCGCACCTTTTCGCGGTCAAAGATCCTTATCGGCTTCGGATGCCTCGTCGCGGGAATCGCACAGCGATGTCGCCCGACGAGCCTCAATATCCCGAAGCTGGCGCTAACATCGATTACTACCTCGCGAGCGAACCGACGGGAGAGATCGAGCTCGAGATTCTCGACGGAGAGGGTCAGGTCGTGCGCAGCTTCTCGAGCGACGCGAGCGGTGAGACCAACGTCTTGCCCGAGGAAGCGAGCATGCGCGAGTGGTGGCTCGAACGTGTGGGCACAGCCAAGCTCGACAAGAGCGCGGGCATGCACCGATTCACGTGGGATCTTCGCCACGCGGGACCATGGGACGACGATGCTTCGAGCTCCGGACGCCGCGGCCCATTGGCCGCGCCGGGGACCTATCAGGCGCGTCTCAAAGTCGGTGACTGGTCCGAGACGGTCTCTTTCGAAGCCCTCATGGATCCTCGCATCGTGAAAGAAGGTTACGTCTCACCGGAAGATGTCACCGGCCAGGTGAGCTTGGCGCTGAAGGCACGGGATGCACTCAGTCGAGCTCGGCTCGCGGCTTCGCGGCTCGAGAAAGCACTCGAGAGCGCTTCGGAGGGGCAGAAATCCGCTCTCGATCAGATCGACGAAGAGCTCAACACGGTGTCTCGGCGCTACTCGCAGCCGATGCTCGTGGATCAGATCTCCTATCTGTACCAGAACCTGGATCGCGCCGATCAGCGTGCGGGGCGCGATGCTGTCGAGCGCTACGAGAGCCTGGCCTCTCAGCTCGAAGAGCAAATCCGAAAGCTCGACGAGATCTTGGGCGCGACCGAGGAGGATCGTTAGCGACGCGGTTCGGCTAGCTCGTCTGGTGGAGCACGTTCCGCTGTCTGGGACGACCTCAAGAAAGCAATTTTCCCTTGGCCACTAGGCAGAAGCTCGGTCAAGGTCTTCCCCTGAACGAGCTGCATCGTGATGAAAGGGGTTCCTTCCGCTTCCTCGACGGAGAAAACTTGCACGATGTTCGGGTGGTCGAGTGCGGCAAGGGCCTTGGCTTCGCGCTTGAACCGGGCTCGCCGTTGTTCGGACTCAGCCATCTCGGGTGGGAGGACCTTGAGAGCGACTTTTCTATCGAGCTTCGTGTCCTCGGCCAGATAGACGTCGCCCATTCCACCTGAGCCGATCTTCTCCAGGATCTTGTAGTGGGCGAGCGTGGTACCAATCATGGCCTTTCGTTCTATTCCGATGACAGCGCGCGATCCTACGCCAGTTCGAAGGTTCGTTCAATGAGGCTAGCCGCGGTCTGACATGGCTCAACTCGTTTTTGTTAAAGTAGCGTCGCTGGAGATGAGCTTGGAAAAGGGAACCACCCTCGGTGTGTACGAGATCGTTGCACCATTGGCGCGGGTGGCATGGGAGAAGTGTACCGGGCGCGGGATAGGAAGCTCGGCCGGTATGTGGCTATCAAGGTGCTCCCCGAAGAGGACTCCCGAGACAAAATGGAGGAATACTGGAGGATGGAGATGGCGACCCTGAACATCAAGAACGTTCCCGACTAGCTCTATTCCAGACTCAAGGCGCGAGCGCGCAAGAGCCGTCGTTCACTTTCCCAAGAAGTGCTACAGATCCTCGACGAGGTCACGAAACGCCGCGAGTCTGTTTCCATTCTGGAGCTACGTGGGCTCGGAAAAGAGCTCTGGAAGGATGTCGACCCGGCCGAGCACGTGGACGAAGAGCGCCGCTCTTTGGATTAGCCTATAGGAGGGTTGCACGTGCTGCAAATCGGAAGCTACCTGTAAATGCTCCCTTCATTACGACGCACTTCCGGGAGGACCCTCCCAGCGCGCGAACAAGTCCTTGCCCAGCTCGATGTCGAGCACGTCTAGGACACGATTGACGGTTTGATTAATAAGGTCGTCGATCGTTTTCGGGCGGTGGTAGAAAGCGGGCATCGGGGGCATCAAGATCGCACCCATCTCCGTGACTTGCGCCATGAGACGCAGGTGTCCGAGGTGAAGCGGGGTCTCGCGGACGACGAGGACGAGCTTCCGGCGATCCTTCAAAGCCACGTCGGCCGCGCGCAGCAAGAGATTGTCGCTATAGGAGTTGGCGATACCCGACAGCGTCTTCATGGCGCAAGGGATGACCACCATCCCCGTCGTCTTGTAGGAGCCCGAAGACAGAGACGCGGAAATATCGCCGAAGCCGTGGACTTCGTTGGCTAGTGCCTCTACGTTGCTCACGCCGAGGTCGGTTTCGAGGACTATGGTCTTTTTCGCCGCGGGAGTCATTACTAGGTGCGTCTCGACCCCTTCGACCTCCCGCAGCACTTCGAGCATGCGAACGCCATAGACGACGCCGCTGGCGCCGGAGATGCCGATAATCAGCCGTTTCAAATTGCAATCTCCTCACGGTGTCCGAGCTTCACCGAGTTGTCGATAAAGAACAGGCGCTCCGGCGTCACTTCGTACCAAGCGATCTTATCGAGCGCCCGAGCGATTTCGGGCGGGGCGTCCGGTCCCACGATCGGAAACTTCGCTCCGTAGCGCTCGACTGCCATGGATTTGCGCTGGCCTTCGAGTTTCTCACAAGTTCCTTCGAGCTGGATTCCCTGAATCGCGCGCCAGTCGCGATAGTCTTCCTGGATCGTAACCGCGACTCGCGGGCTCGCTGCGATGTTGCGACTGTGGCGGCTCGATGGCGCCGACAAGAACTGCAGCGTGAATCCGTCATTCGCGTAGAACACAGCCGCGGCCCACACGCCTTCCGGTCCATGGGTGGCGAGCGTCATCACGTTATGGCCCTCCACGTAAGCCGTTGCTTGGTCTCGCAATACTCCGGCCATACGCTTCTCACGGCTTCTGGCGTGAGCCTAGGCGAGTATCAGGTTCGAGCGACATGAACGACGATCTTAAGACGACAACGGTCCGTGAGCAACCGCATCCATTCCTCGGTATCAACTCTGCCGCGATCCGCTAGCTCGACGCTTGATATCGACCTAAGTAAATTGGAGCCTTCCACCAAATTTGTGGGTAGAAACCGTTTGCGGTCTCGTTCTGAACGAGACGGCCACGGGATGCAGCTCAAGACATTTTGAATCGGATTCAAAAACACTTGGGTTCGTTGACGAATGTATCGAGGTCGAAGTGCGATCGAGGAAACGTTAGAGGAGGCGAGCCTTTATCCCGACCGTGACGCGAGCGCACACGTGTGCACTCAGGATGAAAGCACCGTCCCTCTCGAGCCGAGCTCGTCGAGCTCTTGGGTCTCATTCGCGCAAGCCGCTCTTGTCTCTCGATGCTGCGGCCATGTTGCTCCGACGGCCGGCTAGTTGCCGCCGGGATCCGTTTGCGCCACCAGCTCGTTCCAATTAGTGATGACATGAATCCGGGAACGGTCGAGATCTACCGGCTCCCCGGCCATCACGAATCGTTTTCCGTCAGGTGAAATATCGTAATTGAGCCCGCAGCCTGCTTCAGGCCAAAAGTTTTCCTTAAAAAGAACGCGCGGCGAGGTGACGGAGATCGTAGGGCCGTCGATTACATCGACGACCATGACCCTAGAACCAATCCGATAGAAGAGATCTCGTCCATCTCGTGACCAAAGCGGCGCCGAACCACCTTCCGTCTTCCGTTGAGATAGGAACGGTTCGTTCCAGAGTCGGATAGGGCGTGACGTAGACTTCGTCTCGACCTGTCGCATTGGAAGAGTAGGCGAGAAACCGATCATCCGTGGACAGGCTGGCCGACTACTCGTTGAAAGCGGTCGCGATGAGAGGGCGCATCTCGCCGTCCGCGGGCGTCCATACCAAGATGTTGCCACTGGTCTCCGGATCGAGCTCGAAGACGAGTAGCTCATGGCCATCCGAGGTCCAGGCGATTGGATACTGCCGATTCTGAGACGGGCTATCTTCAAGAAAGCGCCCCTGTGCCTGGCCGTCGACGCGTAGCTCGTAGAGACTCTTAGTTTGATTGTCGGCGCCGAACGAGCCGAAGACCAAACGCTCTCCGTCCGGCGACCAACGTGGGACGAAGCTGTCACCCTCAGTTGCCAGTCTCGTTCGGGTGCCACCCTCGAGATCGTAGATCCAACTGTCACCTTGCGATGCCGCCAACCGGTTCCCGTCGGGTGACAACTTCGGATAAAGGGATGGCCCTGACTGCTGCGTAATCGCCGTCCGCCGACCATCGCGGTCGACCCAAACCGGCGACAAGTGGACGATACCTCCAGGCAAATAGATAAGTGTTCCCGTCTCCGAAATGGCAAAGTGCTCCTGCTGCGTATTCGCGTAAGGATGTGATAGCACGTTGTCCATGACTGGCCTTGCCGCACCTCGAACTTCGAGGTTCTCTAGGTCGAACGGAACCGCCCAAAGTCCGCCACCTTGTCCATAGACCAGGTGGTTCGGTGGAAGAAACCTGACGCGTCCACTGGCGGGCAAGAGTCTGCGATGCTCGCCCGTTTCGAGCGACCCCACCGCGGCGAACCACCCCAGGTCCGTTGCCCCCACCTAAAAAAGCACGTGCTTCCCCCCGGGGAGCCGTGTCGGAAAGAGGTGAATACGCTCGTCTGGCGCCGTCTCGGTCCAAATCTCCGGCTCGCCGCCCTCTGCCGAGACTCGAGAAAGGCCGTGAGTGTTCGTCTCGGGTGCGAATACGATGACATCGTCATTAGCCCACGCGGCCCCGCCGAACAACCCCGCCGGCGACGCACAAATGACGAGCGGCGCGCCACCCTGGATGGTCACTTTTTGCAGTTTGCCGTCCGCGTGGAAGCCCACCCACTGCCCGTCGGGAGAGAAGAATGGATGGGCGGCCCCCTAGGTGCCGTTGAGCGCGCGCACTTCGAAGCTGTCGAAACTTCGCAAGTAGAGTCGGCGCGCTCCGTCGTCGTCGCCGACGTAGACGAGATGTTTTCCATCGCGAGAGATCGCTATCGGTGCTTCAGTGCCATTTATCTAAAGCCGTTGGCCGTCGCGCAAAGCGATAGCGAAGTGAACCGGTACGGGCGGCGCGGGGCTCGACGAGAACCAGAAAGCAGCGACAACGACACCAGTCGCGACAAGCGCCAGCACCGCCGGTTTCAGCCAGGAAAAACTCCGCGATCGAGTCTCCCCGTTCGAGGCCTTCGCCGTAGCACTTTCCGTCCAAAGCCACCGCAACTGCCGACCGACATCACCCGTGCTCTGCCACCGCTCGTCGCGCTCCTTGGTGAGACAAGTATGAACGACAAAGTCCATCGCTCGCGGTGTCGACCCTTTCAGCGTCGAGACAGGAACTGACGAGGTAGTCGGTCCCGTCTTCCTCGCCAACGTCGTAGAGCGTGCAAATATTCTGGTGGTTCAGCTGCGAGATCGCTCCCAAAAATCAAGACCGCGCCCGAGTCTTTCAGCTTGCGGAACGCGTAGGCGCCGAGCGAACGTTCCTTGCCGATACGCTCTTCCATCCACCGCATGTCGTCGGAGACGTGGTACGGGTTAATCTCGGTGACGAGATTGAGCTCGCCGAAGCGCTTGATGTCGTCGGGTGGACCACCTGCGCGTGGATGACGCGCCACCGGTGATCGGAATCGACCATATTCGCTTCGGTGAGAACGCGCTCATAGATGTCCAGGATGATGCGATTGCCGAGATCGCCAATAGCGTGAATGTGAGGAGGGACGCCGGTGGGCAGCCACTGCTTGATCTATTGCTCCATTTGTCCCGGCGGGAAGGCCGTGTAGTTGTCGTTCGATTTGCGAAGTTGAAGCGTTTGCTAGTTCCGACGCCGTCAACTTTGATTTCAGTCGGCCGGGCATGTCATCGACTGCGCAGCTCCGGCAAACTCGACCCCGTTCATCCGAAACATTACAACGAAATATCCATTGCTTCTTTAGCACGGCAAATAGGCGCGACGGTGATTACCCACAACACTCGAGACTTCTCGACAATCCAAAGTGTTATAGATTTCGAGTTCGAACTACCGTAGCGCAACTTCAGGTACTGTCAAGTTGACGTTGCGCGAGCAAGTCGGCGCCGCCAGGGGGGAGTGGCCTGCCTCATGTGAGTCACGGCGGAGCAGTTCATCCTGACTAATACTCCACGCTCAGCCGAAACCGAACGCCCGCCGCTTCCGCCGCCTCGAGCACCGCTCGCATCGCCCGGAGACCTTCGCGGATGGCCGCGGCCTCTCTGACTTCGTCCGGGTTCTCCTCTATAAAGTCTTGGATGGCTTCCACCACTTCGAGGCCGCTTGCGCAGGAGAACCATCGTCCTGTCGGGTCGCCACCGGTGGGGGCGTCGAATTTCATGTCCGCGGCGAGGGTCTCCGCTTCGTCGTGCGAGAACGCGACGAACTCGCCGAGACCGGGAAGATCCATTTCGTGCGCTGCCGCGTCCAGCGTGTGACGCTCGGCGGCTAGCGCGCGCCCGTCGACCTTCCGCGGTTCGATCCCGTCGAGCTCACGTTCCAATACAACAACATAACCAAGTCCCAAGTGTTCCTCCAGTTGATGGCTAGTTCTCTACCGGCGCACGGCGTTTCAGCTCCTCCGCCCAGTTGAGAACGAGGTGGAGCCGCGCCGGCCCAGAGTCGCCCTCTCTTTCGATCATCAAGAACCGCTGGCTGTCGGGCGAAACGTCGTAGTTGGTATTTCCGAACCCGGATTCGAATCGCCCGGCATCGAAAAGCGGCTGCGCTTTTCCTGCGTGAAACGTACGCTCGTTCTCGATGGGCACCACCATCATCTGGTCGAGTTGGCGGTAGAAGAGCTCACGGCCGTCGGGGGACCACATGGGCTCGGTTCCGCCATCGCTCGAAAGGAGCTCCCTTTGGCCGGGGCCGGGAAAGGGTTGCACGTAGATCTCCATTCGGCCCGACGCGTTGGACTGGTAGGCGAGCCATCGCCCGTCAGGAGAGAATCTCGGTGCTCGCTCATCAAAGGGCGCTTCAAGAAGGGGTGAGGGGTTCGCCGTCCTGCGGAAGCAACCAGAGGTCGTGTACTCCAGAGCCGGTGCGGTGCAAGAAAACCATGGTTGAGCCATCGGGGGCCCATACACCGTTAGAGAAAAACTCTCCGTCTTCTGTTTCCAAAGGCGCGCCGCACGCCGTCAGGCCTATCATCATTAGGAGCAAAGCCTCTCCCGCGTCCAGTCGTATCAGCATGGAGAGTCATCATACCCGACGAAACGCCGCTGGGCTCACACCAACTAAGGGAGCAGCTCGCGGCTGCGAATTTTTAGATCGGGCCAAGCTACAGGACTGGTCGCTTCATCAGGTCCCGCGATGGTGCGGGAGCGGTAATTCCCGTCCTCCGGATCGCGGTACACCCCCACGACATCCTCGACGAGATTGACGATCCAGTATTCGGGGATGCCTGCGTCCGCGTAAAGCGACGCTTTGGCGGTCCGGTCGTACTCGAGTGAGGAATCCGAAACCTCGATAACCAGCAACGGTTCGTTGTCTGAGGTGCCGTAGCTCTGCGGGTCCGGGCTCGATACGACGCACAAATCCGGCTCGGGCTCCGAGTGCAATCGGCAACCGTTTCGACCATTTGAGCCCTATTGTACCACATGAAAGTGAGCTCCCGAGCGGTGGCTCCCGTACACAATGGTGGGATCTAATTCTGGCCCCGACGAAACGTGGCTGGGCTCACACCGAATCGTTCTGCAAACCGACGGGTGAACGAAGGTAACGATTGATAGCCGGACCGCAATCCCATCTCAGCGACGCTCGAGCCCGTTTGCTTCAGCCACTGCCTTGCTTTTTGCAGCCGCCAATCGGTCAAGTACTGCATCGGCGTTTGATTGAGCACGTCCTTGAATCGCCGCGCGAACTGCGTGCGCGACATGCCGGCTGTTTCGGCCAGCCGGCTAATCGTCCAATCGTCTTAAAAATGTTCATGCATGGTATGAATCGCGGCCCGTAGCTTCTTATCGGTGATTGTCATCAAAAACGGATTACCATCGCTAGACGACGATCTGAGTTGATGCCGAATCCCCTGAATGAATAGCACTTCAATGAGCCGGCTAATGATGTCTCGCATGCCCACGTCGGCTAGGTTGGCCTCCATCGCGTCACGCGTACGGCCTTGGCCAGCCATGGGGAATCGCCCGTCGATTGCGCCCCCAAAATGATGATCGGGGGCAGCCCAAGGAACAGTGGGTGATTCAGCTGCTCATCAAAACTGCAGAACCCGCACACCAAACGACATTGCGGTCCATGGTCTCGACTGCCATATCTGAGAACCCCATCGCTATCTGGATTGTCATCATTCATCAAGACCAACTCAACAATGCCGACGCGTTATCTTGCTACCGTATGATGGGCGATGAGATTTGGAGCCAGACAAGCGGCAAAATCGACGCTTTCGTGCAGAGTGTTGGCACCGCCGCTTCCGTGCGGGGCACGGCCGAATCTTTGCGCAAGCACAACCCGGATATTTCTATCGTTGCCGTTGAGCCGAGCGAATCTGCCGTGCTCTCCGGCGAAAAAACAGGCGTTCATAAGATCGAAGGTGTTGGTGCCGGTTTCGTGGTGCCGCTGTGGGACCTATCAATCGTGACTGAGATTGCCAAGGTCTCCAGAGACGACGCGATGCCGATGGCTCGGCGGTTGGCACGAGAGGAGGCGTTGTTCGCGGGAACATCGACGGGCGCCAATGTCCTCGCGGCGCCCGACATCCCCAACCGGCTCGGCCCCGATGCGACCGTCGTCACATTGATGGTCGATTATGGAATTAAGTATTTGAGCACCGTCCTCTACAAGAAGTAAGACGCTAGGGGCGGAGCGTGCTCAATCCGACGAAAGCGCCGCCGTTCTCGCGGCACAGAAGCCGCATCAGCGTCGCGAAGCGAACGCCGGTATTCTCCTGAAAGCCGATGCGCGAGAACATGACGGGAAAGCCGATGGCGTGGATGCGCACGAGTCGATTGCCATCGCGGTCTTTCTCGTTGATGCGGTCCACCGTTTCGACGACGGCTGCCATCGAATCACCCGAGAACTCGTCGCCGAAGACGTAGAGGCTTACCTTTTTGTTCGGGGAAGCGAAGGCGCGGATGGCGCGGGTGATCCCTTCCACCGGGCTCGAGTTACTGAAGGGAACCCATCCGCGCAGCCGATCGAGAATGATGCGGCGTCGGCCCGGGGTGTCGGGTATCCATTTTCCGGAATAGTTCCGGAACATGTATTGGCCCATGTCGTTCATGACCTGGATGCCTTTGACCTTGGGGTAGATGTTCAGGACTTCTTCCATCTTCTTCTGGACGAGCGGCCATGCATAGTTGTGCATGCTCCCGGAGGTGTCGATGATAAATATGATGTACTCGCTGTCTACGGGGATGCCGCCAATCGTCGCATCGGTTTTGGGGCGACGATAGCTCCGTCCTAGAAGTCTCTGCATCTCGGCGGTGAGGTCCTGCTGGGCGGCGAGAAGGCGCCCTTCGACGATATCGTTGATCTCGGAGAGCTGCTCGGTCGCGGCGTATTTTCCTTGGATTTTGGAGAGGTCGCCGCGGAGGCGCGCAATGGCTTCGCGCTCGGTCGATACTTGCTCGACTTTCGTTTTCAGATCCCTATCGAGGACATTGGTCTCGCCGCGGATCTCGTAGAGCTCTTCTTGAAGTTTGGCGACGAGTCCCTCGAGTTCTGTGCGGATGTCCTCGAGGGCTCGAGGCTCACCAATCTTCGTGAGTACGAGGAGCAGAATGATCGCGCCAAAGCCACAGCAGATGACGTCGAGGAAAGAAAGACTGAAGCCGTCGAAGTTCCGGTCTCGTTTTTTCATGGTTAATGGTTTTCAGGGCCAGTCTTTCGAAGGGCTCACGAAGGCCCCGTCCGAGAAGAGAGCGAGCTTCCAAAAAGCACTCGCCGCCGCCGGGTCACCTTCCATGGGGAACAAGATGATGTTGATTGGCGTGGAGTCACGGAGCTCTTTGACCGCGTCGTTGAAGAGCCTGATGCGGTCCCGTCCCGATATCGTTGCGCGCCGAGGTAGTCTCTGGCCTTGGGTCGGGAGGCCGTCGGCTAGCAAGTAAATATTGTCGGGCGCGGGTCGGAGCGATCGGATCGAGGCAAAAGCCTGATAGAGGTTCGTGCCGCCTTCGGGAACGATCCCTCGCAACCGCGCGACGGCGTCGTTCAGCACTTCTCGGTCACCGCCATCGAGCCACTGGGCGGCTCTATCGGGAACCACTGAGCTCGACTTGGTATTGAAGGCGTAAATCTGAAAGCGGCTATCCGTTGGGATCTGCGTGGTGAGCCAATCCACGGTGGCGACGGTCTGGCGCCATTTTTCCGAGTTCTGCCGGATCTCGACCGTTTGGTTGCGCCGCCTCAAGACGTTGACGACCGTTTCGTCGGTCATGCTCGCCGAGGCATCCACGAGGATGAGAATGCGACGGCCGCCGACTTTCAACCCCGTGAGATATTGACGGTCGCCGTCGCCGACGAAGGTCCGCAGGCGGTCCCCGGGCGTCTCCTCGCTTTTTGCCGCGGCCGAGAGTCGCTTGACGTCTTCCTCGAGCGTCCTTAGGTCCGTCTTCAGCTTGTTGACGTGTTCTTTCTTGGCGAGCGTCGAGTCTTCATAGGTGGCCAGCTCCTCTTGGATGGTGGTCAGCATCTCGAGCAGCCGGCGGGAGAGTCCCGAGGTGACGACGTCGTCCTGGTCGATAACCAAGATCGAGTTTCGAAGCTCAACGAGCTTGACGTAGCCTTCGAGGACCTCCTCTTCGAGGCGGTTCACCTCGCCTTGAAGGTCCGCGCTCATGCGGCCCGAGACGCGGCCGAAGCTTGCATTGACGATCATGTAGAAGAGCACGACGGCGCCGAAACCGCAGGTCATCGCGTCCAGAAAAGACAGGCTGAAGACGTTCAAGCGGCGGCGGCGAGCCATCAGCGAGCCACCTCGATGAGGTGGAGCTCGATGCCCGGAGCTCCGAGCTTGAGCCGGTCCCCTTTTTTTAGCATGGCGCGTTCGTGGATCCGCTTGTCGTTCAAAAACGTTCCGAACTTGCTGTGGTCCTCGACGAAAACTTGTCCGTCCACGCCGTAGATACTGCAGTGGTAGCGCGAGATACCGGCGGTGTCACCTTCGAGATTGATGCCTGGCTTTCCTTCCGGAATGGAGACGCCGAGAAAAAAAGCCTCACCACTGAGAGGGTAGGCCACGCCGTCGTGCAGAACATGCGTCGGCGGATCACCCTCGCGCGCGTTCTCCGCGATCGGTGCGTCATCACTCGCAACGGCGTTCCCGTTGTCATCGAGCGCTAAGGTCGTTAGAAAAGTGAGCGAGTCGTCTTGTGTGGATGGGGTGGACGGCGTGTGCCGTTCATAGAGAAGCGCGCCGGAGGCGGCGGCGGTCGCCGGAAGCACGATGATGTTCTCGGAGACGTCGTGGGCGAGCTTTTCGACGAGGCCGGGTAGTGCGGCGAGCCGGTTCGCGATCAAGAGCATCGCGGGCTCGTCTTTGGGCATCGCCCTCGCCGCGAGCGACGTGATGGCCTCGTAATAAGAAAGCGCGGCATCGACGATTTGCTCTCTCGGAAGCTCGATGACCCACCCTTTTCCGTGGGATTCCATATGGAGCGTTGCGACGTCTTCGTCATAGAGCGCGTCGAGCCATCCCGGGAGGGCGTCGTAGAGCTTCTGCTCGCTCTCTGCCGAGTGGAGCGGATCGAAGCGCGTCTGCCGAACGAAGGTTTGCGCCAAGAGTGTGGCCCACGCGTCGTGGAGCGGAACGAGGCCGACGTCCTCGTTGACGACGGTGTTCTCGCGGACGAGCTGCTTGTCGCGATGGATGCTGGTTGCGGAGACGCGGTGGAGGTGCAGATCGAGGTGGACGATAGCGCGACCCGCGGTTACGCCCGCGGCGGCCGCGAGCGCAGAGTCCATCATGCAAGAAACGGCGATTCCGATCGCGCGTGCCATCCCGAGGATCAAACCCAACTGGTCCAAGGAGTACCAGCCGGGCACGGCTAGCACCGCACGTTCACGGCCGATGTCCTCGGCTTCATCCCACAATTGGTTCAGATGCGCATGGGCCAGGTCGGCTCGGCTCAACTGGCTCGGGAAAGGGCGCGAAAGGGGAGTCGTATCGAGCTCGTCCCAAAACCGTGTATGGGTGAAACGCGGCGTGAGGCGCGATCGCGATTGGGCTTCCCTGCCGGTGACGATGGCATTGGCGTTGACGACCGCAATGCCAGGGCTCACGGGCAGGGCCAGCACTTTCGGCGCGCCGTCACGCACGGCGACGATGCCGGTGTCGTTGAGCTCGAGTGCGAGAACCGCCATCCCGCCCTTCAGGGGACTTGCAAATGCTGGATGAGGTGGTCGTCGAGATAGGTCTCGGTATCGAGCACCAAGCGCTCTTGATGCAGCTGCAGCTGATGCAGAAGGAACATCAACACGATCGAGATGAGCAACGCGATGAAGGTCGAGTTGAACGCGACGCCAAGACTCTGCGTCACGCCGGCAATGTCGCCTTCGACCGCTTTGTGGGCTTGCGCGAGAGCGTCGCCAATCCCGCGTACCGTACCGATGAACCCGATCGACGGAATAGCCCAGGCAATGTAGCGGACCATCGAGAGCTCGGACTCGAGTCGCTCCGATTCCATGTTACAGACTCCATGGGCCGTCGTCGACGCGTCCTGTATGTTTTGCGTCGCGCGAAATCGGTGAAGCGCCGCGAGCAGCGAGCGCGGCAACAAGAAACCTTGCTCGTTGGCAGGGAGCGATTGGATTTGCCGTGCATATTCTCGAGCGTCTTCCGGCAGGATCCGCGTCCCTTCACTGACGGGTACGAGATCTGTTTCCAGAAGGCGATTCTCTTTCACGGCGATGACGCCTTTGAACACCATGATGGCAACAGCCCAGATCATGAGCACGAAACAAACTTCTTGCTCGAAATCGCGGATGATGACCCAGACCGAGCGCTCTTGAGCATAGGCCGGGTCGATCTCCATCATGGCGCGCTGCTCACCGAACACGATCTCGGCCTTTGGCCGCACGACGATCACGTAGAGGGCGTGCACTAGGATGAAGGCGATGATGAGAGACAGCGCCTGATAGACGAACTCGACCGGGTAGAATTTTTTCATTCAGATGTCCACCGGAAAGGAGACGGAGCTCCCTGCGGGAACTTTCTCCGTTGGGATGAAATCGTCGTCCTTTTGTTCTTGGAGTTCCTGCACCGGGAGTGCCTCCGCGGGGTCGACGGTTGCTATAGAACTTCCCACGAAAGCGGCACTCGCGAAGAGCGAGATACTCAGAGAATAGACGATCCACTTCATAGCTTCACTCCAGATATCTCGCGATCCTAAATCCTACATCGGATCGTGCTTTGTTTCCGTAATCGCGAAAGCTCAGCCGAAGCTGAGTGACACTTCCGTGCAAGAAACTCCCGCCACGGATCACGTGGAACTCGCCCTCGGCGGGACCCCTTGGGTCCTGCAAAACGTTCCGGCGCCCGGATGCATAGATCGTATACAAGTCGTGAACCCATTCCGCCACGTTGCCGCCGAGGTTATAAATACCGAGAGGATTGACGTCGAAGCTTTCCGACGGGGCGGTCGCGGGGAAGCCGTCCGTATAGTTCGGTACCGTGGTCAAAACAAACCCCTTCGCGGTGGCATCCGCGTAGTTCCCCGCGCCTGCGGGAACCGGAAGTGCGTTGCCCCAGGAATATTTGAGCTTCTCGCCCTCGGGGTGCCGGGCAACGAGAGCCCACTCCGCTTCGGTCGGGAGGCGGTAGCCCGTTGTCGGAGCGTTCGCGGGTCCGAGCTTGCCGCCCACGTTTACATAAGCGGCCGGGAGGGACTCCTGCTCGCTCAGCCAATTGCAATAGGCGGCCGCGTCTTGCCACGTCACCTTCACCACCGGGTGGTGATCGATCTCGAGGTTGTGTCCTTGCACGGCGCCCGATCGGTGGCCCGAGCGGAACTCGCGAAACTCGCGATTCGTGACTTCCGTTGTGGCCATGTAGAACGTACGCGTGAGCTCCACCGTGCGAAGCGCTTCGTTGGCGCGTCGGCCTGGCTCGCGGCGTGACGCTCCCATCTCGAACCGTTTGGGCTTTATGAGGCGAAGCTCTTGACCTTTGGACGTTTGGATCACGGGCAGGATCGACGCGGCTTTGATCTCGGCGAGCGTCTTCAAATGGACTTCGATCGTCTGCGGGAAGCCTGGCCGCGGTGTGACCTCGGTGGCGAAGCCCTCATAGAGATCTTTCTTGATCTCGATGTGATGCGGCGCCGCGGGGAGCTTCAAGGTCTGGTGCGCCGGGCCGTGTGCTTCACCGTTCACGAAGAGATTGGCATCCGGCGGGTCCACGACGAGCTCGATCTCGCCGATGAGCGGCTCGAGCGTGACCGTGATGGTTTGGCTCTCTGAAGAGCTTACCGAGACGCCACGGATAGCGGAGTCATATCCTGCGCGAGACAGCTCCAGTTGATAGTTCTGGTTGGGCGGGAGCGAAAGCGTAAGCGGTGTTTGCCCTGCATATTTGCCATTGACGGTGACGTTCACAGCGCCCGGGACACTGAGCACGACGAGATTGCCGTCGACGAGCTCGAGCCGCGCCGGGCCGACCGTCTCCGCCGTTCCGGAAACGACGTGCACCCGCCCTTGATAAGGCTTGTGGCCGCCCAGAATGACATCGTAGCTGTGCGTGCCCTCCGCGAGCTTGGCGTTGACGGGTGTCGGACCGTAGCTCGTGCCGGCGACTCGGATCATGGCGCCTTTCGGCTCCGAGGTGAACGTGACGGTACCCCAAGCGGGCTCGAGCGTGGCTTCGAGCTCGACGATGGTGCCTTTTCCCTCGATCGTGACCGTCTCGACGAAGTCGTGGTGTAAATCGGCTCGAATGAAAAGCGTGTACTCGTCCCGCTCGAGCTCGAGAGGCTCGAGCGGCGTGATGCCGACTTCTTTGCCGTCGATCAGAACGACGGCACCTGCCGCCGGTGACGTTGTCAGCACGAGCTGCCCCGACAATTGCTTCAAGAAAAAGGAGACTGCCTGATTTCGGTCGGAGCCGACGGTGAACGTCGTCTCCAAATGGCGATAGCCCTCTTTGTCGGCAATCATCGTATACGCACCGGGATGGGCGTAAAAGCGGCCGCCGATTTGGAGCGCGAAGGGCGGTCCTTCTACGCGATAAGTGTCGGGAGCCGGGTCGAACTCGAAGGCGACCGAGCGCACGCCAAAAAGCGCCCAGGCTACCGAGCCGAGAAGGAGGACCAGTACCCAGAAGACGACTGCTCCGGCCCGGATGCGAGGCCGTCGCCGCCGCGCTTCGGTAATCGGCGTGGGCGTGAACGCGACCGGGCTAACGGTCTCTCCCGAGCTCTTAGGTGCACTCGTGTCAGTAGTCGCGGGGGGGCTGACGATGACGGGAGGGTCGGTTTTCTTGTCGTCAATACTGATAGCGGGGTCGAGACAAAACTTGAAGTCGCCACCTTGCGCTTCGATCTGGATGCGGGCTCCGCCGACGGCGATGACATCGCGGTCGCGGAGCCATTGCGACGTTTTTACGGGGGTGCCGTTGACGCGGACCTTTTCGGATGCGGGTTGCACGAAGACCTCGTCGCCCGACAAACCGAAATGAGCGAGTGGCTCTTCCGTTTGAGCGCCAGCAACGGGGAAGTTGGGGTCGGGACCGCCAACGGATAATGGGAAGGCGCTCGCCTCGACGCGACGACGTGTGCCGTTCGCCTCACGTACGACGTATCGCCAGCTCACATCTCCTCCTCGCAGCGGACGAGTAGAGGTTCGGGTGGTACCGTGGCTTTGACGACGAGCCGAAGCCTCACGTCTCGGTAGCCCCGGCGGGTTCCGACCACCGTGTAGGTTCCGGGCCGCAAGACGAGAGCGTGACGATCGAACTTTCCGAGCGTCCCGACTCTGTAGACGACGACCTCGGTCTTTTTGTCGGAAAGCAAATAGACTTGTACAGGCGTCGAATATTCGCGTACGAGCGCGTCGAGCCGCTCGATCTGACCCGCGAGCCGGGGACCTTTCTTCTCGATATCCATCGCCCGCTGAAGCGATCGGGAGGCTTCATCGAGAACTTTGGCCTCCGAGAGCCGCGCGGGGTTTCCGATGTGAAACGTGAGCTTGGACGAGAGAACGGCTCGGGCCTCGGCGCGCACTTTGCCTTCCTGGGCGAACCGGATCGTCGCATCCACGTGCAGCACGGCTTGATAATGTTGGGCCGCGGAGCGCCACGCTTCGTGGGCTTCGAAGCCGCGTGCTTTCTCACGATTCTCGGCGATCATGGCGAGCCGTTCGCCTTCAGCGACCGCCGCGAGTCCGCTGGTGACGTCGGGCGCTTTGGGTTTGATGGCGCGGGCACGCTCGAAGGCCTCCCGTGAACGCGGGTAGTCTCGTGCGTTCAAGGCCGTCACCGCCTCGGACATCGCGGCGGTGAACGCCTGTTCCGAAGCGTGCTTGTCGATGCGAGCCAAGCCTTTTTGGGCCGCCGTCGTGAGCGGATCGAGCGAGACGGCTTTGCGGTAGCGCTCCGCCGCGCCGTCCAAATCACCTCCAGCCTCGAGCTCTTCCGCGCTCGTTGTGAGCGTACGGACTTCGTCGAGGACGCGGCTGCGCTCGAGTCCCGTGCGAGCTTCGCTCGAGCCCGGTTGGACTTTCAGAACGAGCGCGAACGCTTCGGTGGCTTCCGTGCTTCTTCCCGCTGCAAACGCGTCGCGTCCACGGGCGAGCGCTTCGGATACGACTCCGCTTGCAAGACCTTGCACGGCACTCCAGTGCGTGAGCGCCTCTTCATAGGTGATCTCGGCGCGCGCGTACTCGCGCCGCTGCATTTGCTCGCCGCCTGCCGTCATGGCCTCGACACCGAGGCGATAATCTTCGCCACTCCAAATTTGCGCTTGTCTCGCCTTGAGCGCCTCTCGCACGCCCGCGGCCCGTTCTTGTGCTTTATCGGCCAGCGCCTTGCTTTCGGCGAGGGTTTCTAGGTCGGCGGTCTCAACCGCCAGATCGGCTCGTGGAGCCGGCTCCGAGGCTTCACTCACTACAGTCGACGCGGGGGTGGTGTCGACGACAAAGCTTGGGAGCACGAAGAACACGACACCCGCAAGTCCTGCGAGCACCGCGAAGGCCATGAGAGTCTTGAAGCCCATCCCGCCGCTCTGGTCCTCACGTCGCTTCACGCTGGACGTTGATGTCGTAGGTGTCGGCGGCTTCATCGCATCGAAGGCGCCAGGCTCAATCTTCTTCGTCACACGCGGAGGTGGAGTCAGTTTGACCGCGGGCGTTTCGGTTATCTCTCGCCGAATCTCCTCGAGGCTCGCATGAATCGACCGCATGTCGGTTGGACGGTGGCGCGGATCGCGGTTGGTCGTAGCACTCAAAAGTGCTTCGAGCTTGGAAGGGAGCTTTTCGCCGCTCGTCAAATCGCGCACGAGCATGCCGAAAGCATAGATGTCGTCGGTGGGTGAAGGCGTTTCACCAGCGAGCTGCTGCGGGCTTGCTGTTCCTTCTGAGCCGCCTCCGCGGATCTCGAGCGCACCCGGTTCCCGATCGAGAACGCCGGCAATCCCGAAATCAAGAAGCTGCGGTTCGCCTGAAGGGTCGATCAAGATGTTCGGGGCTTTGAGATCGCGGTGCACGATCCCCTGAGCGTGCGCATAGGCGAGCGCATCAGCGACGGAGATGAGCGGCGCGAGAACGTCCTTTAGTGGAACCCCGCGCAAACAGCCGATGTTCTCGCCTTCGACATAAGCCATCGTGGTGAAGCTGACGCCGGACCCGCGATGAAAATCGTAGACCGGCACGATGTTCTTGTGGACGAGCTTGCGTGCGTGGCGGCACTCGCGTCGCAAAAGCGTGAGTGCCTCTTCGGAGGCGCCTTTGGGGATGACTTTCGCCACCACGCGATCCTCGAGCTCACGATCGTCTGCTAGCCACACTTCGCCCATACCTCCTTTGCCGAGTGGACGGATGAGTTGAAAACGCTCCCCGAGCAACTGACCGCGAGCCAGACTCGTCATGGCACGGCCTTCGGGGCTTAGTTCTTGGACGGGCCAGGAGACGCCGGAATGGGTCTGGCGTTCGGGTCCAAAGGCAGCCCCGTCTCGGCTGCAAAAATTTGACGGAGAATTTGGCGCCACGTGTCGTATTGAGTTCTTACGGAACCGGTGAGTCGCAATACTTCGCCGTTGACATCAATCAATATGGGTGCGACTTCCGAGTCGAATGACGTCGCGAGCTCGCGAAGCGACTCCCGATGCATTTTCGCCTCTTCGGACTTCTGAAAGCCATCATTCAGGATCGCCATCCCGCCGAGGACCCCGACTTGTCCGGCGGTCTGGCCCACACGTCCGCCCCGGGTTGCGGCGATAACGCCGCCGATGATCGCGGCCGCGCCGAGAATTTTCTCTAACCTGCCTTGTTTGGTGAGCTTGTCATAGGCGAGCTGCTCTTCGTAGGCGTAGGCGCGCCAGCTGTCATAAGCGGGGTCGATTTGTGCGTGGAAGTCCGCGTAATACTCGTTCAACGTGTCGACGAACATGAAGTCGCGCTCGCGAATTTCGGCGAGGCGCAACATCATCGGATCCTCGTAGGACGGGAGCTTTTCGATCTTGTACTTGTTCTTTTTGACTTTTAGATAGTCGCCAAAGGCGATGGGCGCAAGGTAGTTTGCGAATCGCAGCTCGGCTACGCGGCGCACTTCCTGAACGTCTTCTTTATCCAGCTTTTGGGCGACTTTAAGAAGATCGTTCGCGATTTTGTTATAGAGGCTTTGGAACGGTTCGCGGTCGGCCTCGGTCTCTTTGTAAACGACAGGATTGGCCTCGCCTTTGTAGCGCTTGTCGAGCCACTTTTTTCCGCGCGCATCCACGGCGATGAGGTCGATCTCGAGGTTCCTCCCGTTGGACTTGTAGATGGCCCCACCGATCCGCAAGTCGACGAGATGGACTGCGGGGACGATGCGCACGGCGCCCCAGTAGCCAGACATCTCGAGCGTCTGCTTGAGCCGCATAGGCAAATAGCGCGCTTCCGAGTTGCGGACGTCGGCAAAGATACCTTTGTCTTCGAGCGTATAGCGCTCGTATTCGTCATCGGGGAGACCTGGATCGAAGAGCTGGATGCCGACATCGAGCAGCATTTCTTCCGGCACTTCGGCCTGCGCCTGGACGAGCTTGATGGGTTTGTGGTCGAGAGCCCACGACGGTGTCGCGAGAGCTAGGCCGAGGATGCCTAGGAGAAGGGTCGCTCCTGCTCCACGATTCGGCGCTTTTCGGGTCATCTCTTTCTCCCCAGGGAACTAGTCCTTCGTCGCGCTCTTGTAAGCGCGATACTCCTCCCAGAGCTTCTCTCGAAGCACGGGATCCTTCTCAGTCGTTGCCGCTTCACGAAGCTGTTTGGCGACGATGTCGTCGTCGCGACCGTCGCTGACATCTTCGGGAACGGGTGGGATGTATCTTTCGTCCTCGCCGGGCGTGCTCTCGACGCGGGCGTCGCTTTCACTCGTTGGGGGATCTTCAGGCGCATCGGGCGATCCGCCGGTGCCACCCGCCATTTGTGCGGAGCGACGTGATTCCAACTCGTCTTCACCCGAGCCTTCGCCAGCGTCTTCACCGGCACCGCCACCGCCGCCACCACCACCGGCCGCGGCGGCTTCGCGCCGGCCTTCGAGGAGCTCTTGCTCCTTCAAGATCAAACCGTCGAACTCACGCAAGGACTCGTCGAGCTCGCTTTCCAAACCGGCGCGCCGTTCATCCGATGTCGGCGCTCCTGGCGGTGGGCCGCTTGCCGTGGCCTCCGTCTCGCCTCCTTCTTCGCTTTCGGTCTCGCTTTCTTCGCCTTCACCGTCGCTTCCGCTCTCTGCACCTTCTCCGCCGGCTTCGCCGTCACTCTCTTTGCTTTCGGACGCGGCGCCGGCCTCCGCGGTGGGGGTCGGCCCGGTCCCGCCGAGCGGCGTCGGGGTTGGAGCTTCGGATGTTGCAGAAGGTTCTGAAGGAGGCTTGGGTGGCTCGGGAATCGATGGTGTCGAGGACTGACTTGCGGAACAACCAATCAAGGCCACCAAGAGTGGAATCAGCATCCACGGGGCCAAGTTTCTTATCCAGCGTTCCAGCATCGTCGTCCGGTGGGCCTCAAACATTTGGTCCAGTACCTCCACATGGTAACCCATTTGCAAAGTCAGGGCCACAACACCTCAATGGCACGCAAGGCGTGGAAATCCCACGATTGCAAGGACTTCCGGGTCCTCCGATCCTGCTGTCAGAGAGTAGGTTACGGACAGTCTAAGGACGCGGAGAGGACGAGAACGTCCACTCGAGATGACAGGGCTACATGCTATTCTTTCACAAGCTTTTACCATGATTGATTGGGTCGCCTCGCATCTCGTTCTCGCAGGCACGGGGGTGGTCGCGGTGTTCGCCGTCGTAGCGGGCGTCCACGCGCTCTTGTTCAAGGATGAAGTTCGCGCGGCGATTGGTTGGGTGGGGCTCATTTTTCTCGTGCCACTCTTTGGCTCGGTTCTCTACTACCTGATTGGAATCAATCGCATCCGGCGAAGGGCCGTGGCGCTTCGCCGGCAAAACGAGGGGAACGCGGATGGCCCGCTCCCCGCAGCTGGCCTCGTCCCGGGGGATGTCGCGGGAATCCCTGGGGCGACGGACCAAGCGGTGGAGCTCGCTCGTCTTGTCGGGAACGTGACCTCGCGGCCGCTCCTTGACGGAAATCTCGTCCAGTTACTTGTGAATGGCGACGAGGCCTACCCCGCGATGCTCGAGGCTATTCGGGGCGCCGAGGAGAGCATCGTTCTGCTCACCTATATCTTCGACAGCGACTCGGCGGGCCGCCAGTTTCTCGAAGCACTCACGGATGCGACCCGTCGTGGGGTCGAAGTCCGCGTCCTCATCGATTCGGTCGGCTCGCGCTACTCGCATCCTCGGGTCTCGCGGCTTCTGAAGCGAAACGGTGTTCCCGTCGCGTTGTTTCTTCCCACGTTCTCGACGCGGCTACCATCGTTCAACTTGCGCAACCACCGCAAAGTCATGGTCGTCGATGGTCGTATCGGCTTCACCGGCGGGATGAACATCCGTGAGGATTTCGTTCTCGATGAGAAGCCGAAACATCCCGCGATGGACTTGCACTTTCGCATCGAGGGGCCGGTCGTGCAGCATCTACACGAGACCTTTGCCGAGGATTGGGAGTTCACGACGGGAGAGTCACTCGATGGCGCGCGCTGGTTAAAACAACTCTCGCCCATCGGAGGAACTATCGCCCGTGGCATCGTCGACGGCCCCGACGCGGATCTGGACGTTTTGAACTTTACGCTCATGGGCGCCATCTCTTCCGCGACGCGCTCCGTCAAGATTATCACGCCCTATTTTCTGCCGGACCAAGCGCTCGTCTATGCCCTCAACACGGCCGCATTGGGTGGTCTCGACGTCGATATCGTTGTGCCCGAGAAGGGGAACTTGAAACTCGTGAACTGGGCGATGGGGGGACAGATCGATCAGGTTCTCGAACATGGGTGCCGCATCTGGCTTTCACCGAAGAGACCCTTCGATCACACCAAGCTCATGGTAGTGGACGACTATTGGGTCTTGCTCGGGTCGATCAACTGGGACCCGAGAAGCTTGCGCTTGAACTTCGAGTTCAACGTCGAATGCTATGACCGAGAGTTCGCCGAGCAGATGGGGGGCCTCGTGCGGGAGCGGATTGCGAAAGCGCGTCGGCTCACGGCCGAGGAGCATCGGAAACGCAAGCTACCCGTTCGACTTCGAGATGGAGCGGCACGTCTGTTGACTCCCTACTTGTAGGATGATCTGTGAGTCCTTATGACCCAAGATAAACGAGGCTCGCGGCTCGATGAGTTCATTGCCCATCCCCGGCGAGCGCTCTGGCGCTCGCGCTCCCGATCATGATCGGCATGGCGGTCCAGACGGTCTACATGCTTGCGGAGCGGGCTACTGGGTAACGCCTTTGCGTCTTTGGTTCTGGCGTCTTTGTGTTGCGCTTTTTGAGACGCTAATTCCGGAACGACGATGGGTCAAGCGTTATTCGCAGGTTGGGGAGATATGCTTCAGGGAGGTGATGTTGATTCTTGACTCTGGCGCGGCTTTGATTGGAAGCCCTTTGATGCGTACTTTGTGGCCGCGATGTTTCGTGGCGCTGAACTCGTCCAGGGTACCTATCAGGTGAAAACGGGCTTCGCCCTTCGCCGTGGGATCGAGGTTCTCGTCGATGTCTACCGCGGGGACGGGCTCGGTGGCGTCGGTGAGAAACCATTTATCGTCTTGTTCTTGAACGAGGCAGCCCACGGTGCCCATGAGCTGCATGGGTTTGCTCTTGGGCAACGCGGTTACCGCTGCAGCCAAGAGCGCCGGAAGGGCGAGAGCCCTCGAGATCGAAATCAATGCTCGTTCTCCGTCGTCGTATCCACCGGGGCGAACTTTTGGAGGCGTTGTCCGTAAGTGTCGCCGACATAGACAGCGCCTTTGGAGTTGACGGCCAGGCCGTGGGCCCAGTCGAACTCGCCGGGCCCGCGTCCTTGCGCGCCCCAGCGAGCGACGATCTTGCCGTCGGGAAGTGAGACTTTGAGGACCTGCTCTGTTTCGTGCTCGGTCATGAACATGTGCTTTTCGTCGGGAGAGAGTGCTATGCCCCAGATATAGCCTAGGCCGTCGAGCTGGCCTTTGTAATTGCCGTCGGTGTCGAAGATTTGGACGCGGCGATTCTCGCGGTCGAGCACGTAGACTGTGTCGTTCGAGTCGACGACGACAGCGTGCGGCAAATGGAACTCGCCGGGCTTCGAGCTGGTATCCTAGGGGCCACCGCCCCACTGTTTGATGAACTGTCCGTCGGGCGAATATTTTGCCACGCGGTTATTTCCGTAGCCGTCGGCAATCAGAATCTCGCCTTTGCTCGTCGTCGCAACATCTGCCGGGAGGTCGAGATGGGTCTCGTCGTAGCCCGCTTCGTCTTTCACGCCGATCTCGACGAGGATCTTCTTCATCTCGGGATCCATCTTGAGGATCCGGTGGGCGTCCTCGTCGACGAGCCAAACATTCCCGTCATCATCGACTTTGATGAAGTGCGGGACGGTGCCCGTGATGCCGATGGCGCCCGAGCGGAGGAACTTGCCGTTCGCGTCGAACACCATGACGGGATGTTTGCCCCGATTGAAGACATAGATGTGGTCGTTCTTGTCGATGGCGACGCCCGAAACGCCTGGCTGGAGGTTGGGCCTCCGCGGCGGAGGCGTTTCACCTCGTGCGATGGCCTCCGCGCGCTTTTTCTCGCGCTCCGCCCGCATTTCATCGCGAGCGTCGGGCATGGGGAAGTCCTGCTGGTGGCCGAGATACATCCCGTCGGGAATCGTCGGCCAGTTCTCAACGAGACGATATTCGGGCGCATCTTGGAGCCCGAGCAGTGCCAAAGCGCTCAGCATCAATATTAGTTTCTTCATCGCCTTTCGAATTCCTTCCGCCACCACGGACGTCCAAAATTGGTAAAAGGGCCACCGTCGACAGAGATTCTTGTTTGGACCTTGAAATTGGCGGGCGAGACCATGCGCGTTTGGTATCGGAGCTGCACCGTGTGCCGTTGGCCGGAAACGGCGGCGTTTGATAGTGGATGGTGTAGTAGCCGCCGAGATCCCCACCGATGCGTCCCGTCTTTAGGATCTAGAACCCCCGGCTGTCCTTTTCGAGGCGGACGAAAATCTTCATATCCGAGAACAAGCGCGCGGCGATTCCCGGCGCGGGTGACGGCTTCATGAACTCAGCGTCGTTCTTGAAAGTGAGCTCAGTGGCGAACGTCCAGTCGGCGCGCCCGTCGCCGTGGTGCAAAGGTGCGTAGGCCTTGAAGTCCACCAGCCGGCTTCCCATCTGCTCCTTCAAGATGGAGTAGTGGCTTTTCTTGAAGAGCTCCACGAATTCCTGCTGCTGGCCCCACTTGACGCGATAGAAGTACCACACGGTTCGCTCGCCGTCGGTCGACGTCTGAGCTCGCGTTGCGGGCAGCGTAGCGCCGATGACCACGCCGACGAGTAGCGCCAAAATAGTGAAAACGGTCTTTGTCATTACCAACCTCCCTCATGTGAGACGCCATTATGAAGAATTTGCGACACACGGCAACCCCGCACGCTCGAAGAGCGCGAGCCCGTCAATCGGTAACGATGCGCTTGTGCAAGGAAACGCCCTTCAGGAGCAAGAGATAGGACAGCACAAAGAAGAGCTCGTCGAAATAGGGATAGGGGAAAGCCTGAAAGACAGGCTCGAAACTGTATGCGACATCGCCGATTTCCATCGCGACAAACCCAAGCAAGAGAAACGTCCATGCTCTCGCTACAACGCCTCCACGGAACTTATAGATGGCGCGTGTCAGAAGCAAGAGTGGCACGAGGAGTCCGACATCCAGAAGGACGTAGGTCGAAACCAACACGCGTTCCATTAGAGGATCGGGCCGCGCAAGCGCAGGGCTAATCACGAGAAGGCCGAGCGCCACTAGCACCGCCATGACGATCGCCGCGGTGAGCTTCAGCGTGCGTGGGCTGACGATGGAATAAGCCATGTTGTAAGCGCTCACGAATCCAGCCAGAGACGCGATCAACAAGATGTAGCCGAGAAGGAACCAGGCATCGGCCATCGACGGAAAAGGAAGCTCGATGCCCCGAACGAGCGGATCAAAGGAGTAGGTCAGCTCGGCACAGCCCGTCGCGAGAAGCCCGAGCCCGAAGCCGAGCCAGGACAAGCCGACTCCCGGAATTCCCCAGAAAACACGCGCTACGGAAAGTGCTATCCAAGCCGCCGCGACGAGGAGAACTCCTTTGACGGAGACAACTCTCCAAATGTCTACTTCGTTCTCTGCACCTCCTAGAACGAAGAACGCGCAAACCGGGAGCGTGGCTAGCAGCAAGACGTCGGTCGCAGTGCGCAGCATGTCTGGCTCAAGTCAACGAGAGCTGGCTAATCGCTCGTTGCACGCGATGAGATTTGTCTTTGCCGACCATCACTCTCAATCCTTGAGCGATCCGTTCGGCCAGAGCTTCCAGGTCGGTTTGAGACAATTGCTCGAGATCCAGGGAGAGATTCTTGGCATGAACCTCGACGGATGCCTTGGCCATGTGAGGCCCGATATAGGCGCCCATCAAATCGACGATCCGGTCTACGATATTTTCGCCGGGCAACGGAGACTAACTCCTCGCGTTCGGTTGGTTGTTCAAGAGGAAGTGCGGCTGCTTTCTATGATAACACACGACCTCGTCGACCCCCCGTTGCTCGATGCCCACAGATCCCAGTAAGTATTAGACGCCGCGGGGCTTCCGTGATACAAAATGCTATGCCGACAAGAAAATCCGGGTCTACCCGTGGGCGGAAGTCTGCGCCGAAGAAGAAAACCGCTTCGGCCAAACGCAAAACCACGAAGAAGAAAGCGCCGGCGAAACGCAAGAAAGTCGTGAAGAAGAAGCCGAGCCCGCGGGCCCGACCGGCGAAGAAAGTCAAAAAAAGCAAGGCCGTCGCGCGCAAGAAAAAACCCGCGCGGCGCAAGAAAAACAAGAAGGCTGTAAGCAAGTCGTCTGGCACGCCGCTTTACCTATTGTCCGTTGACGTGGAGAACTTGCGCTGCTTCGGCCCGGCTCAGACTCTGCAACTTTCCGACGAGCGGGGAAAGCCCTATGGCTGGACAGTTATCTTCGGCGATAACGGCTCTGGCAAGACAACGCTCCTGCAAGCGGTCTGCGGCATCGCCTCGACGATGCAGGACCACAAGGAAGTCCCGTCCTTCATCCGCTACAACTGGTGGCCTCAACGCAAACCGACCAAGCCCGCCGTCGTGCGCTCGAAGGTCCTGCTGAGGCCCAAGGAGATCGCAGAGTTCTCGGTGCGCTACAGCCCCGAGCGCCGGCGCCAAAACCCGCCGCCGCGCTGGGACTTCAACCGAGACGGCATGCTGATCTATTTCGGCTACGGCGCGTCCCGCCGGCATGGACAGGCCGCCGACTCGGGACGCAAGCCCCTCGAATCCTCAGCTGATGAAAGCCTCTTCGTGGATGACGCCGAGCTTCTGAACGCCGAAGAATGGTTCGTGCAGATGAGTCATTTCGGACCCGCGCGCCGTCAGCTTCGCGAGGCTCGTGCCGCCAAGAAGGTGCGCGATCTGCTCAATGCGGTCTTGCTCGACGTGAAAGATATCCGCATCGCCTCTAACCGAGTGGAGTTCGAGACGCATTACGGTTGGGTCTCCTTGAGAGACCTCAGCATGGGCTATCGCACGCTGATTGCCTGGATCGTGGACTACGCCCGCCGCCTCTATGTGTTGAACCCGCGTAGCTCCGATCCCCTCGCCGCGCCCGCCGTGGTTTGCGTCGACGAGATCGATCTTCATCTGCACCAGAGGTGGCAACGCAACTTGATGAAGGTTCTCACGGAGGTCTTTCCGAAGACGCAGTTCATCTGCACGGCACATAACCGCACGGTCTCGCAGGCGGTCCCACGTGACGCCAACCTCGTATTGTTGCGGCGCCGGGGCGACCACGTCGAGATCCACAACAACGCTGCCGAGCTACTCGAGGGTGTGCGCTAGGCGGTGCTGTCCGAGGCCGTATTATTTCTCGGTCGCCTGCACGTCGTCGTTCTCCATATCCCGATTGGGATTCTTATCGCACTCGGGCTTCTGGAGCTTCACGCGAGGTGGCGCAGGCTGGCATCGCCGCCAGTGACCTGGAGCCTGGCCCTTTTGGGCTGTGTGAGCGCTGTGCTCACAGCCACCCTCGGTCTACTTCATTCGTGGAGCGGAAGCTACGATCCCGAGCTGCTCTTCCGACACAAGTGGTTGGGCGTCCTGGTCGCGGTCTCCTCGGTCGTCGTCTTCGCACTCAAGGCGGAGAACGCGTAGTCCATCGTCCAGCCGGCGACAACGGCGTAGTACATGAGCCCGACCGTGGGCGCGAGTACGGCTTGCCAGCCGACGGCTTCCCAAAATCGGCTACCGCCGTGCTCCTTCGAGACGTTCCGCATCGTGCCGACGGAACTCCGTCCGCCCCGGCGTGCGATAGCCATCTCCGCCATCAGCAGTGGGACGCCAATCACGGCGATGCAGGCGCAATAGACGAGCACGAAAGCGCCGCCGTTGATGCCCGTAATGTACGGAAAGCGCCAGATGTTCCCGAGCCCTACGGCGCTTCCTATGGCCGCGAGCAGAAAGGCGCGCTGGGACGACCATTGTTCTTGGACGGAGCTGCTCACTAGCTTCCCGTCACTACACGAGGCAGGCCGTTCTCCTCCAGCGTGCGGTTGAACGCGGGAAGCTCGTTTTCGAGCAACCGATCCAGCTCGCGTTGGTATTCCGCGTAGCGGGTCTTCAGGACTTCGTGCACTTCACGGTGTTGATCCGTGGGGGGGAAGTCTGCGACCGCCACGGCGCTCGCGAGATAAGCGACCCGTCCCGCCACCCGCATTGGCCAGCGCACGCGGTCCTGACCGGTCCCGGTGATCCTGAGCTGCACGAGCTTCTCTTCGAGTGCTATGAACGTTCCGTCGAGCTCTTGAGCGCTCGACACGATCGCGGCCGCGTCGTTGCCGAGATCTTCCGCGATGGCCTGGAGATCTTCGAGCTGCCGGCGGACCCACTCGATCCGGTTGATAGAGTCCGCGACGGTATTCAATTCGTCTCTCAGCGTGCGCACCATCTCGGTCTGCGCACGGATATCCGCCTCGGAGCCTTCGGAATTCGGATCTTTGAGAACTTCGAGTGTTTGGCGCAGCTCGTGCTCGCCGGCCTTCAAGACCACCGTGTACGTGCCCGGCGGCTCGACGACCGAGATGCGGCCGACGAAAGCCGGACGCCAGCGATCCTCATTGAGCTCGACCCAGTCCGCATGCTGGGGCGTCGTCCGAAGCTTGATCTCGGTCGACGGCTCGCCGAGGAAATCCCACCATACCCGGTTGATGCCGGCATGGTTGGTCCCGTCCAAAGTCCGTAACGTGTCTCCGGCGGCGTTTTGGATCTCGACGCTTACATCGTCCTCCATCTCGCTCAACAACCAATAGTTGATGCTCGCGCCTTCGGGTGGATTTTCGCCGATCGACGGATCGTTCGGCATCACCATGGGCGACGTGATCGGGCGAAAACGGTAAGCCGGCTTCGGCTCGAACAAGTGCGCTTCGGACGCAGCCACTTCGGCCGTCAACTGCTGAAGCGGGCTGACGTCATCGAGAATCCAAAAACCGCGTCCGTAAGTGCCGACGACGAGATCGTTGAAATGTTCTTGAACGACGAGGCCGTACATGGGCGAGGCCGGCAAGTTGTTCTGGAGCGGCTGCCAGCGCTCGCCGTCGTTGAACGACACGTAAACGGCGTTCTCCGTGCCGAGATAGAGAAGGCCGGGCCGGACCGGATCCTCTAGGATCGCGCGCGTGTAGCTGAGCGGGCTGTCGGTGATGCCGTCGACGATTTTCTCCCAGCTCGCGCCGTAGTCGTCGGTTTTGTAGACATGCGGCTCGAAGTTGCCTTGCTGATGATGCTCGATCACCAGATAGGCTTTCGCCGCGCCCCACTTCGATGCGTCGATGCCTCGGACAACGCCGTCGGGCGGCAAATCGGGAAGATTGCCGGTGACGTCCGTCCAGTTGGCGCCGCCGTCTTGGCTCACGTGCACCATGCCGTCATTGGAGCCAGCCCAGAGCACACCGGCTTGGACGGGAGACTCGTCGAACGCATAGATGACGCAGCAATATTCGACACCGATATTGTCCGGCGTGAGACCACCCGAGATGCCTTGCTTCGTCTTGTCGTTGGTGGTGAGGTCGGGACTGATCACATCCCAGCTCTGGCCGCCATTCGTCGTGCGATGCACGTGCTGGCTCGTGACGAACACGGTGTTGTGGTCGTGCGGTGAGATGAGGAGCGGGAAGGTCCACTGAAAGCGGTAGCGAAGCTCCGCCGCAGGCCAGCCGCCCGTCGTCTCGGGCCACACTTCTACTTGACGGAATTGGCGCGTCGTCTCGTTGTAGCGGACGACGATGCCGCCGCGCGCCCCGGCGCCCGAAGCGCTCGACCAGATGATGTTCGGGTCCGTTGGATCCGGGGAGGCGAAGCCGCTCTCTCCGCCGCCGACCGAATGCCACATCCCGCGCGGGATGCTGCCGCCACCGAAGCCGCGGGTACGGCTCCGGCTCGGTCCGCGCGTGGACGGCCCGTCTTGCCGATTGCCCATGACGTTATACGGGATCGCGTTGTCCGCGGTCACGTGGTACATCTGAGCAATGGGAAGCTGCACGCGGTGCCAGCTCTTGCCGCGTGTCATCGTGACCGCAACGCCGCCATCGTTACCGACAATCATCCGGTCTCCATCCGTCGGATCGATCCACAAGTCGTGATAGTCGCCGCCTGGACGTTCACGCCCACTGAGGGTAGTTCCGGTACGGCCGCCGTCAGTCGAACGCACGAAGGCTGCCGTCAAGAACAAGACTTCATCGGGATCGTCCGGCAGGACGACGCAGTTGTTGTAGTAACCCGTGCGGCCGCCGAGGTTGCGGTCGTGGGTCATCAATTCCCAATCCTTGCCGCCGTCATCCGAGCGCCATAGCTCGCCGCTCTCGGTCTTCTCGCCGTGCCAAGGCACGCCGTCGCCCGTCTCGATCAGTGCATAGACGCGATTCGGGTCCGCCGGCGTCAAACAAAGGTCGACCTTGCCGACAGGAAGCTCGGGGAGCCCGTTGCCTTCGAGCTTGGTCCAAGTCTCGCCGCTGTCGCGCGACATGTAGATGCCGCCCCCCGAACCGCCACTCTCGCGGCCCCACGTGTTCACTTGCACTTGCCACATCCCCGCGAAGAGGATGCGCGGGTTGTTCGGGCTCATCTCGAGGCTGGACGCGCCGGTGTTCTCGTCGACGAAGAGCACGTGCTCCCAGGTCTCGCCACCGTCCATCGTGCGGAAGATGCCCCGCTCGGATTGAGGGCCGTGGCTGTGCCCGAGGGCGGCGACGTAGACGATGTCGGGATTCTTCGGGTGGATGAGCACGCGCGCCGTGCGGCTGGGCCAAGCGAGTCCCATCTTCGTCCAGTTCTCTCCGCCATCGGTGGATTTGTAGACCCCGCTTCCGATGGAAACGTTCGACCGGATGTGCGGCTCACCCGTCCCCGCCCAGACGATCTGGGAATCGGACGGCGCCACCGCGAGCGCTCCGATGGCGTGCTCGGGATGATCGTCGAAGATCGGACGCCAATACTCGCCGCCGTCCTCGGACTTCCAAATACCGCCGGAAGCGGCGCCGGCATAATAGGTGAGCGGGTCGCGGGCCACGCCAGCGACCGACGCGATGCGGTTGCCGACGGGCCCGATGTGGCGGTATTTCAGATCTTTGTAGAGCTCTGGGGAGACGTCTTGGGCCGCCAGTGGGACGGCGATGAGCAAAACCAGTAGCAGGACTTTCGCGAGCATAAGAACCTCCAGGCAACGCCGGGCAAGTCTACTTCAACTTGCTAGTCGAGAGCACTAGTTGGGCGCGCGCGTCGCGTCCTTGGGCGTGACGACCGGCAGCCCGTCTCGGTTGCCCCATTCTTGCCACGAGCTAACGTAGTTGCGCACGCGTGGGTACTCGAGGAGCCGGAGCGCGACGTAGGCGTGGGCCGACCGATAGCCCGTGTTGCAAAGGGCGAGGATCTCTTTCTCACGAGAGATCGCGCGGCTTCGAAAGACGACCTCCAGCTCGTCCTTTTCTTTGAACCGTCCGTCGTCACTCAATAGATGGACCCACTCCAAATGGACGGCTCCCGGTATCGTGCCGTTACGCGCGGCTCGTTGTTCCGTGCCGAACCACTCTCCATCGCTACGCGTGTCCAGAATGAGGCTTTCCGGATCCTCGATGGCGCGCCTCATGTCGTGATGCGTCGCGACGAGGTCGCTTACGACGCTGTAGTCATACATGATAGGCGTCGGCGGCTCGGCGTCCCGGGTCGTCTCGAGGCCTGCGTCGCGCCACGCGCGCGTGCCCCCGTCGAGAATGTGGACGTTTTTATGGCCGAGATATTGGAGAAACCAGAGCCCACGCGCGGCGGTCATCCCCGAGAGGTCCTCGTAGAAGACAACGCGATCGCGAGGGCTTATGCCGGCGCGGCCTAGCAGAAAGGCCCACATGCGGACGAACGAGCGAAGCGGTGCTTCGTCCGTGTCGTAAGTGTTGAGCCCGTAGATGGGGAAGTGTGTGGCGCCGGGGATATGGTCGGCTGCATATTCTTCGCCCGTGCGGACGTCGACGATCCTCAACTGCGCGTCGCCCGCATACTCGGTGAGGGTCTGGGGCGTCCAGAGGAGATCCGTTGTTCCCGGCACGGGGCCATGCTACTCGATCTGGGAGCGAGGTTCTGCTCTACTCGCCGCGCAGGGTCGAGACGGGGTCGAAGCCGCTCGCGCGTTGCGCGGGTATGTACGCAGCGATGACGGCGATGCACAACGGGCTGCTAGAGCAGCGGCGGCATAGGTGGCGCTGTCGAGCCCTGAGGTTCGCGGCCGAAGCCACGAGCGTGGGCGGCGCATTCTCTTCGCGCTCACCGAGCAGCACGATGCGATCCGGCTTGGGGTAGGGGAGCGGCCGGAACAAGAGCGCATTGACGAACCCGAAGACGGTCGTGTTGCCCGCGATGGCGAGCGCGAGCGACAGGACGGCGAAACTCATGACGAAGAAACCTTTTCTGAGATCTCGGATTGCGAAACGAATATCTTGGAAGAAACTAAACATCACGCCTTCTCGTCTTCATCCATCCTGAGCTTTGTCTGAGGCGAGCCACTTG
Source organism: Acidobacteria bacterium bin61 (assembly GCA_963578475.1). Lineage (GTDB taxonomy): Bacteria > Acidobacteriota > Vicinamibacteria > Marinacidobacterales > SMYC01 > SMYC01. Next base: position 47,797 of record CAUZCL010000013.1, read on the forward strand.
TCGATAACGGGAGGTAGCTCCCGCTCCATGAAGGCATAGTAGTCGCGCATGCCTTGGAGCCGCTTGCCGCGCGGGGCGGGCTCGTCTTTGAGAAGCTCCAACCCTGAATCCGCAATACGCCGTAGCTCCGCGATCTGGCCCAGCTTGGTGCCCCAATCGCGTGTCCAGGCAATGGACCGGAGCCGATAATACGCCCTGCGTTCCCCGGAAACGCCAATCCGTTCGACCAGCCCGGCGGCCATCAGCAACCTCAAGTTGATGCTGATCGAGGCCTTGCTAGCGCTTACGACCTCCACCAGCTCAGCGGCGGATTGGTGCTCCGGCTCGCTGATTAGGAGCCAGCCGATGAGCCGGCCAGCAATCCTCTGATGCCCGAGCCGCGAAAAAAACTCTCCGACACGCTCAACGAAGGCTTTGCTCTTAGCGGGTAACATACGATCACTCTAGTTAGTTTATACTGTTTAGTCAATACTAAAAAAACTAGTAAAGAACAAAAGGATGGCACTTGTTTGGAGGGGGATGTTGGGTTGAGGTCAAACGGGTGGCACTTGTTTTGGGCGGGGGTGGGTATAATCGCGGGTGGTTATGCGGTGGCGGGAGATGGTCGTGTTCGGGCTCTTTTTCTTTGGGGCGGCCGTTTTCACTTATCCGCTTGTGCGGGATATTCGGACGGCTACGAAGGATCATCACGATCCGCTGCTCGATGCCTGGGCTTTGTCTTGGGTGGCGCATCAGCTTCCTCGTGATCCCGTGCACTTGTTTGACTCGAATCGCTTCTACCCGGAGACAGGGACGCTTGTGTTCAACGACCCGATGGTCGGTCTCGGGATTCTGACGGCGCCGGTGGCGTGGGTTTTCGGGGACGCGTTGCTCACGCTCAACCTCGCGACGCTTTTGGCGTTCGCGCTTTCCGGCTATGGGGCTTACCGGCTTGGATGGCATCTCACGGGGTCGCGCGTCGCGGGGGCCGTGGCCGGGAGCGTCTTCGCCTTCGACGCTTATCGGCTCAACCATCTCGCGCATATCCAGCTCCAAAACGCGGGCTTTATCCCGCTTCTCTATTTGTGTCTCACGCGTTATCTCCAAGAAGGGAAGCTCCGCTACGCGGTTGGCGTCGCCGTATTTCTGTGGTTCGTCTGCGCGTCTTCCGCGTATTACGGCATCTTTACTTGGATTCTGCTCGGCGTGGCGATTCCTTATGAGCTCTTTAGAACGCGAACGGCTGTGGATCGCCGTCACGTTGTTGGGGTTGGGCTCGCGCTTCTTCTCGCGGGCCTCGCTTTCCTGCCGTTAGCGCTTCCTTTCATGCGGCTCGGCGACGATTTTGGGTTGTCCCGGCCGACAGGCCGCTTGCAACGAGCCTCGGCGCGTCCTGGCGATTACCTGCGCTCGGGCTCCCATCTTCATCAGGCGCTAGGGTTGAAGCCGCCGTCCGCCGAGCGCACTCTCTTTCCTGGCATCCTTGCTGTGGGGCTCGCGCTCCTCGCCATCGCTCGGTTGAACCGGGCGAGCGGCCTCTACTTGATTCTCGCGATCGTCGCGGCCTGGGCGAGTCTCGGCCCGGCTTGGGGTCTGTATCGGGTCCTTCATGCTGTCATCCCCGGATTGGATGGGGTTCGAGTACCCCCACGTTTCGCAATATACGTGTTCTTTGCGATGGCTATCCTTGCGGCATACGGCGCCGCCCTCGTGCTGAAGCGTTTTCCGAGCCACGCTCTCGGCGCTGCGCTCGTTCTGTTTCCGCTCGTCGAGTCGATTGGGCCAACGCATTACACTCATGCGCCGCCGATACCAGCGGTCTACGGATGGCTCTCGGAGATACCCGGCTCGGTTCCCGTGGTCGAGCTTCCGCTTCCTCCGCCGAAGCGTGACCGAGACAACGCAATCTATCTCTATTGGTCCACGACACACTTCAAGCCGCTGGCCAATGGCTACGGTACGGTCGTACCTCCGGTATACGCGAAGATTTTCGAGGCCTGCGATCCCGTGCCCGACAAGGCTGCGATGGTGCTGCTGAAGCGCCTCGGCTTTCGCTACGTCATCCTCCATCGCGACCTTTATCTGCGCGCTCGCGCCGCCGAGATGGAGAGGCAACTGAACGCGCTCTCAGGGTTGACACGCGTTCATCGCACGGAGAACGAGACCGTCTACGAGCTGAGCTGAAGCAGATCAGCTCACTTGGCGCGGCCTGCGGCCACGACGCGGGCGCCGCTGCTGCCGCGGGCCTCGCTCGCTCGCGCTCTCTTTAGGCGTGTCGCTCTCGTCTTCACCTATCATCTCGACCCTCGCCGTCTCGGCAAGACGTTTCTTCACGAGAGCTGCGACGATGAGCTTGCCTTTGGGATGCTCCCAAAGCGCGTCCACGAGCGGTGTCAGCTCGCCTGTGCTCTCAAGCGCGACGTCTTCGAGGCGGCCGATAAGGCGCTCAGTGCGCCGCTTCGTGATTTCTTCGGCGGTGGGCACCTCGCGCTCGATGAGCTCGAGCTCGTAGCGATTGGCCTGTCGGTTGAAGTTGACGAGATCGTTCGCTGAGACGAGCGAGACAACATTGCCGCTGCGCCCGCTCCGGCCCGTCCGGCCCGCGCGATGGATATAGTCTTCGGGCGAGTCCGGAGTCGAGTAGATGAAGACATGCGAGAGATCGTCGATGTCGATCCCGCGGGCGGCCACGTCGGTCGCGACGAGATGACGGATCGTGCCCGCTCGGAACCGGGACATAACCTGCTCGCGCTTTTTCTGCGTGAGGTCGCTCGAGATCATAGCGACCGGCAGCCCTTGCCGTGAGAGAAAGGTGGAGACCGAGCGCACTTCGTTGCGTGTGTTGCAAAAGATCATGGATGCGCTCGGCTGGTCGAGCTCGATCACTTTGTAGAGCACATCTTCTTTGTGCGCCGCGGGCGCCATGATGTATGTGTGCCGAACTTCCTTTACATAGGCGAAGTCTTCGGAGAGCGAGATCCAGCTCGGCTCGTTCAAATAGTTGTGGATGATACCTCGGATGCCGAGCGGGATCGTTGCCGAGAATAAACAGGTCTGGCGTTCGCTCGGGACGAAGTGCATGATATCGCTCATTTCCTGCGCGAAACCCATGTCCAGCATCTTGTCGGCTTCGTCGAGCACGAGGAAGCGCACGCCGCCGAGCTTCAGCTCGCCGCGTCTCAAAAGGTCGAGCACGCGCCCGGGAGTACCGACGACGACTTGAGCGCCGGCGCGGATACCGTCGATTTGTTTTCCGATGGCCTCGCCACCATATATGGCTTCGGCCTTGACGCCTTTGTCGTGGCCGATGCGGACGAGCTCTTCACAGACTTGAGCCGTGAGCTCGCGAGTTGGCGTCAATACCATAGCTTGTACGAAGGCTCCCTCCGCGTCGATTTTCTCGACGATGGGGATGCCGAAGGCTGCGGTCTTACCCGTACCCGTACGGGACTGAACGACGAGGTCCTTGCCGGCAAGCGCGAGAGGGATCGCCTCTTGCTGCACGTCCGTGGGTTGCTCGTAGCGCATTGCCCCAATAGAGCGGAGGGTGGTTTCGTCCAAGCCAAAGGCCTGGAAAGTTTTTGTGTCTATTTCGGTTGTGGTCATGGAGTTCGATGGGTGTCGGTGTCTGAATGGCAATCTATCTTGAGGTTTGGTGAAGCACAGACCAAGTGTAAGGGACTGATCCTAAAGATTATAACGCAAAGCAGCAGCTCATGCTTGCCGCGGGGTGAATACGAGATATAGCAGGCCCGAAACGAGGAGGGAAGGGAGTGTTGCGCCCAATGGGAGGCCGGAGGCCTCGACGAGCTTGTAGGTGACGAAGCCTGCCGCCCAAGAGAGAAGTGCCAGGCGGTTGAAACCCGAGGCGTAGCGATACGGGCCAGCGGCGTCGTAGAGCCCGTCGACGTCGATACGGCGTTTCCTTACTAGAAAATAGTCCGTGAGGACGATACCGAAGAGCGGGGTGAACATCGCGCCGATGAGATACAGAAAACTCTCGTAGCGGTCCATCGGAAAGACGAGGGCGACGAGGATCGAGACGATGCCCGTAATCCACATGAAGCCCCGCGCGCTGATTTTCTCGGAGACATTGAGCATCGAGCAGGTTGCCGAATAAAGATCGGGGAAATCGGATGTGATCGTCGAGAAAACCACCATCAGAAGCGCTGGGATGGCTAGCCCGGCAGCACCCATGAGCTCGAGCATTTGGATGTGCGGCTCGGCGGTGCCGGTGACGAGGGTTGCCATCAGGCCGAGAACGAACATCCACGACGATACGAGGAAATAGCCAATCCACGTGGTCCAGAACGAAGTTTTTGTCCCGCGGGAAAAGCGCGAGTAATCCGCAACGAGCGGCATCCATGAGATGGGCATGGCGATGACGAGGTCGAGGCCAATCATGAATGGCATCTCTCCGCCGTCCGTCTCGGCCGGGGCGCTCGCCATAAAGGCCACGAAGGACTGATAGGTCTCCCAGCTCAACATAATAATGACGGCGAGAAGACCGAAGACCGCACCCGCCTGCAGGATCTTCCACACACGGTGGCCCGTGAAGAGCGCCCAGGCCAGCGTTCCGGAGCCAATGACAACAATCCAGAGCCGATTCGACGCCCAGATGCCTCCCATGGGCCCGCCCAGCATCGCCCCCGTGCGCCCGCCGATAATGAGCATGATCGAAGCCCAGCAAACGAGCTGGATGACGTTGAGGATGGCGGCGAAGCTCGAGCCGCGGATACCGAAAGACGGTCGCACCGACACCATTGACGGGATGCCGTGATCGGAACCGACAACGCCGCCGAGCGCCATGAGCGTGTTGCCGATTGCATGCCCGAGCAAGATGGCCCAGAGCGCGCGCCAAAATCCCATGGGCGCCAGAAAGCCCCCGGCCCAAATCTCCGCGAGGGAGATGGCAACCCCGGCCCAGAGCATAAAAATGTCCGCGGGTCCGAGGTTCCGCTTGGCGGATTCAACAGGCCGTATGTCCATCGCTGACTCAGCTTATCGCATGAGCCTTCGTCGTCGATATCAGAGAATACCAACCGGGACGGAGGTGTACTCTTTGTTGTAAACGCTGGTGAGGCTCGTGGTGGCGCCACTTTCGGCACGTTCGCCGATGTGATTCGGAGTCGGGAGAAACGGCTCGATATCGAGCGGGTGGCGCTCTTTCTCACGCCTCAAGAAGCCCAGTAAGTTAGTGATCGCCACGCGGCCAGCGAGAGTTTCGCTGACATCTTTCATCATTTGGAATTGCTGGGAGCCTGTAAGCCAAAAATCGCCTGACTTGCGGCTCTTGTCCACGTTTCTCTTGATCGACACAAGGAGCTCGGGCGCATATTGAATCTCGTCGATCAGAACAGGCGGAGGGAAGCGCTCGAGGAGCAGCTCCGGGTCTTCGCGCGCTAGCGCCCGCAGCGCCAAATCATCCAGGGTCAGGTATTTGCGGCCACGTTCTTGAAGGTGCTCGAGCAACGTCGTCTTGCCGACTTGTCGTGGGCCGTCAGCAACACGACCTCGAACTGAGCTGAGGCGCGACGCCAGTCGTCCTCCATGGCTCTCGAATGATAGGTGCCCGCTCGCGGATGGGTAGATAGCTTGTATACTGGCGCCCATCTGGGAGGAAGAAGCTATGAACTCGAAGCATTTCGTTGTGGTTACTGGGCTAATTGCCGGGCTGGTTGTCGGGCTCGTCATGATGCATGGCTCGCTAAACGCTGCGTCGGAAGCGCCGCCGGACGGGGAGCTGTACAACGCGGTGAAGCAAAAGCTCGCGGACGGCAAGCCCGTCGTCGGGGGCACGGTGTACACGTCGGATCCGAACATATATTGCGCGATGGCAGATGCCGGTTTCGACTTTCTGTGGATCGAGATGCAGCACAGCCCGCTCAGCTTTTCCGAGGTCGCGAGGATGATTTGGGCGTGCAAGGACGCGCCGGCGATCCCGTTCATACGCGTTCCGGATGCGACAGAGGGCGACATTCAAAAAGCGGTCGATATCGGTGCTCTCGGGATCATCGTCCCGATGGTGTCCACGGTGGAGGAAGCCGAAGCGGCTGTACGTTACGCGAAATATCCACCCATCGGCCGCAGAAGCCAAGGCGGTGGCCAGTATCGCGCGCTCTGGGGGAAAGACTATCGCCCGACCGCCAACGACAACATCATGATCGTCGTCATGATCGAAACGCCGGACGGGATCGAGATCGCGGATCAGATCGCGGCGGTTCCCGGTATCGACGTCGTCTTTGCTGCGAGCGGCGACATTGGCAGCTTTACCGGTTACAAGCAGGACGACCCGCGTTACGAAAAGCTCATCGCGAAGACCCACGACGACGTTCTGAAGGCGGGAAAACGGCTCGGCGGCCCGTTCGGGTGGCACGATCGCGAGGGATTCCAGTTCTTTCAAGCTTCGAGCGAGGCCGGCCTCATCAGGGCGGGCGCCAAGAGTCTGCTTGAGACGATGAAAGGCGAGTACGAGTACTGATTGTTGATGCGATATACTCTCGATCGAGAGGACTAGCAGGTGGCGAGGACTTCTAAAGTTGGGCGCAACGATCCCTGTCCTTGCGGGAGTGGCAAGAAGTACAAGAATTGCTGCGAAGGGAAACGGAGAAAGTTGACGCCTCTCCAATGGGGCGGGCTCGGCTTGCTGGCGGTTGTCGCGGGACTCCTCGTCTACGTGATGCTCGATGCGGCGACGGGAAGTGAGGGTGGTCTACGGGGAGGGCGCCGTTGTCCCGCGGGCCAGGTCTGGTCCTCCCAGCATGGGCATTGCCACTAGCCCTCGTCGAGAGAGCTCGTCAGGCGCCCCTCCGTCGCCTCCGCGCGAATGCTCCGGGTTACCTCCAGCCCATCCATCGTCGGCATCTGGCAGTCCATGAAGATCAGAACAAGCCGCCTATCATCATCAATAAGGGCCACGATCGGTGACGCACCCAGTTGCGGTATCGGCACTGGTCGTCCGTTGGGTGTATCATCCGGCGATGTTGCCCGGCCTGCTCACGGCCATCGCGTGCTTGTGGCGGCTCGGGATCGTGGGCGGTAGTTCCTCCGCCCTCTTGTTTCGTCGAGACGCTAGTCGTCTCCTGGAGGATTCATGGCGACGAAGGACCGAGAACGAAAAGTCGGCGCAGGCGGCAGGCGCACGGCCATCGAGCAGAAGTCATGAGGCGCGCGGTCGTCCTTCTCGGCGCTGCGCTCTCCTTGGGCCCCGTAAGAGCCACAGCGCAATCCGGGCCTGAGGCCGCGCGCGCTTATCGTGAGGCGAACGAAGCTTCACTCGTGCGTGACTTCGCGGAAATGCTCAGCTACCCGAACCGGGCTCACACGCCCGAGATTTGGAAGGCAGCGCTCTATATCCGCGATCGGATGCGTGCCGAGAGTGTTCATACCGAGCTCCTCGAGATCGACGGTGTCTCTCCGCTCATCCTCGGCGAGCTGAAGGTGCCTGGGGCGACACGTACGTTGGGCATCTACGTACACTATGACGGGCAAGCGGTCGACCCCACCAACTGGACGCACGACCCGTTCCATCCAACGCTCTACTCGGCTGCGATGGAAACCGGGGGTGAGCCGATCCCGCTGCCGGAAGACGGTCAGGCGGTCGATCCCGAGTGGCGGCTCTACGCTCGTTCGGCGGGCGACGACAAAGCTCCCATTGCGGCGATCCTTCCCGTGTTGCGGTCGTTCCGAGAGTCTGGTGTCGTGCTGACGTCGAACCTGGTGTTCATGTTCGATGGAGAAGAGGAGGCGGGCTCCAGGAACCTGCGGACTTATATGGAGATGGCGTCGGAGACGCTCGACGACATCGACATATGGCTTTTCTTCGACGGCCCGGCCCACCCCAGCGGCCGGCCGCAGATCACGTTTGGAGTCCGCGGCTCTGTAGGTATGGAAGTGACGGTGTACGGCGCGACTCGGAACCTGCACTCCGGTCACTACGGCAACTGGGCGCCTGACACCGGCAACGTCCTGGCTCATCTGTTGGCATCGATGAAGGACCTGGACGGCAACGTCCTCGTCGAGGGATGGTACGACACTGTCGAGCCGATCGGTGAGGAAGAGCGGGCAGCGCTTCGAGCCATGCCGGATTGGGATGCCGAGCTCCGCAGGGAGCTCGGCATCGTAAAGACGGAGGGCGAGCCACAATCGCTTCCGGAGCGTCTGCTTGTTCCGGCGCTCAACGTGCGCGGCATCACGAGCGGCAATACCGGCTCGCTCGCCCGCAACGTGATTCCGAACACGGCCGTCGCCGCGCTCGGGATCCGGATGGTTAAGGGGAACACTGCGGAATATTTGCGCCAATGCGTCATCGATCACATCGTGCGGGAGGGCTTCCACGTCGTCGAGGAAGACCCGGACATGGAGACGCGCCTGCGCTATCCGCGCATCGCCAAGGTTACGGGCGGACGCGGTGGGTCTATCGCTGCGCGCACGTCGATGTCCAATCCCTTCGCTCAGAGCGTGATGGAGGCCGCCTCGGCGGCTGCCGACCGCGCGTTCGGAGAGGGTGCGCTGGTGCTCGCGCCGGGCATGGGCGGAACCCTTCCGCTCTATCTGTTCACGGAGGTCGCAGGCAAGCCGGCGATCGTCGTTCCGGTTGCCAACCACGATAACAACCAACACGCGCCCGACGAGAATCTGCGGCTCGCGAATCTTTGGTACGCGATCGACCTTTATGCGGCTCTGATGACGATGCCGAAGACGGTCTTTTAGCGGCCCAACGGCGGTGTGTTAGGTCGATCCAGGTCGAGCAATGGTGACACAAGAGTTCAACGGCTAATCATGCCTCACTTCAGATTCTCGCTCTCGAGCCTCGTTCTCTTCTTGTTAGCGCTGACGTCATGTGAGGGGCGAGAATCTGCTTGGGCCGCAGCGGATGCTTTGATCGCCGGGGCGGTGGAGGAAGAGATCATCCCAGGGGCCGTACTGCTGGTCGCCAAAGATGGAAAGGTGTTGCACGAGAAAGCGTACGGGTACGCGCAGCGATACGATTATGGCAAGGTCGAGAAGAGCGAGCCGATTTTTATGGCTTCAGATCAGCTCTTTGACTTGGCTTCGTTGACGAAGGTGTTTGCGACGACCTTCGGGCAATACCGCCAAAAACTTATCTCTTCACTGAGGCTACCCTCTCCCCCTATTCCTTTTTCGCATTGGTCGTGCTGTTCGTGTCCGTCGCCCCTGATCTCCATTCCAATCTACATCATCCAGCAGGTCGAACTACAAATCTTCTTGTTGGCTCCCACGTGGACCGCGTCCTCTTGGTCAAAGCTCAGGGCGTTACAGGATCCCGAAACGGTCTGAATGAGCCTGGGGAATGGTGTGGCTGTTTTGTGGCTGTTACCGGTCCAATTTAGTCGATTTTGATGCATCTCTATCGAACTCGCACCCAAGGGCTAAGTCGTTAGGTGTAAACGATATACGCTTATTTTGAGTGGTTTACAGAAACTCGTCTATTGGACTTGTACTGCATGGCCGAGGTGTGCGAAACCACAGACAAGCCCTCCAGTTTCGAGAGCTCGGCAATCAGCGCTTCCGTCATTCCATCAGCCATAAATTCCTGCGCGGGGTCACCCGAGAGGTTGCTAAACGGCAGCACTACCAAAGACTCGATCGTTTTTGACCCGCCATAGGCAAAGTCGAAATAGACGACGCCATCATTATCGAATCCTACCTCGCCGTGGAAGCGAGTCGAGTCACTAACGCTACGGCTGCTACTTGCCAGGAAGTTTTCTTGAACTTGCTCGTCAATGCAAGCCAAGCCATCGCCGGCAAGGGGAGATCCGCCGACCGATGAGGTAGCGCAAGCTTGCCCAGGGGGCTACCGTCCCGGTCTCCACCGCTTCTAGCGCGGCCCGCACCTCGCCCGCGCGCTGGTAGCGCTCGCCGGCCTCCTTCTTCAAGCAGTGCTCAATCACCGCCCGCAACGCCATGGGTACGATCGAGGGCAGCGGCGGAGGCGGCTGACTAAGAATCGCCGACCTCATCTCGAAGCTGGTCGACCCCTGAAAAGGACGCGTTCCCACAGCCATTTCATACAGCATTACGCCCAGCGCCCAGATGTCGCTGCGGGCGTCCGCGGATTCTCCGCGCAACTGCTCTGGCGCCATGTAGGCCGGCGTGCCCATAATGGTCCCCGGCCGAGTGAGTGTTACCAGCGAGCTCCCTTCATCGGGCTCCGCGTCCTACACACGCTTGGCAAGGCCGAAGTCCAGCACCTTAATGCGGCCGTCGGCAGTGATCACCACGTTGGCGCCCTTCAGGTCACGATGCACGATGCCGCGCTCATGTGCGTGGGCGAGCGCGTCGGCTAGCTGTATTCCATAGCGCACCACCTGTTCTATGGGCAGCGGCCCACTGGACAGCCGGGCGCTCAGCGGCTCACCCTCGACCAGTTCCATGGCAATGAAGACCCGGCCTTCGGATTCGCCGACGTCGTGAATCGTGCAGATGTTGGAATGGTTGAGTCTGGCGGCGGAGCGCGCCTCACGCTGTAGCCGCCCGCGTGCGGTGGGGTCAGAGAAGTTTTCGGCAGGCAGCACCTTCACGGCGACGTCGCGTTTCCAACCGGTCGTCGCGGACGCGATACACTTCGCCCATCCCGCCCGCACCAATCTTTTCTAGGATGCGATACGGGCCGAGCTCCTCCATTATTTGACCTTTTGATTGTGCTTAATGCTCAGCAGCTGACGCACTTGTGGTTGTTCGTAGCTCCCAAGCTCTCGAGCAGCGCAACCGTCTTCGGATAAGGCTGGACGCGCTGCACGGGGCCATTCGCCATGTCGGCTGTCGTCTGACCTTTGCGGCTGACGAAGGTCACATCCGCGCCTTTCGACACCAGATACTGGATGAGCTCGTTGTCTCCACGAGCGGCTGCATGGTGTACTGAGTTGTAGCCCTTGTAGTCTCTGGCGTCCACGTCGGCGCCAAGCTCTTCCACGAGAAACTTCACGGCGGGGAGCCATCCATCGGGCACGTGGCGATGCGAATTGCCGGCGTAGCCTTGACCGTGGCCTACGCCTGAAGCGGCGTGGATCGGGTAGACCGCGGGGCCGCCCATCGGAACGGGTGGTAAGCCAGAGTAGTCTGTGTTGTCCGCGTCTCCGCCTCGGCGCTTCAGCTCGGGGACTTTGAGCGTCGGCATGTTCGGGTCCGCGCCATGGGCGAGCAAGAGGCGCATCGCGTCGATGTCGAGTGCGTGTGCCGCGCGCCAGAAAGGTGTCGCGCCGGCTCGGTTGACGCCGAGCAGGTCACGGTTATAGGTCGTGTACCAGAGCGTCTTCTTCAGACGGACGTTCGGGTCGACGCCTGCCTCGAGGAGCGTTGTCATCACGTCGAGATAGGTGAGTTCTTGCTGCATATAAGCAACGGGCTGTGGGTGGCGCGCTTTCGGGGCCCAGTGCATGTTGAGCGCGGCGTAGAGCGGTGTGGCTCCCGCGTCGCTCGCGACGCTCGGGTCGGCGCCGAGCTCGAAAAGCTGCATGGCGAGATCAAAATGTCCGTTGAACATCGCGATGAGCATCGGGCTCGTGTTGTCGGCAGCGCTCACTTGGTTGATGTCGGCCGTGCCCTTTATGAGTGCGAGGGCGGTGCCGACATGTCCTTCGCGCGCGGCGAGAAGAAGAGGGGTGAGGCCGCCATGGGTCGCGATCAGAGCGGCGTAGTCGAGCGGCACGGGCTCGCCCCCGCGGCGGAGCGCTTCGTCTCTGTCTTCGGGGTCTTTTTCTTTGTCGCCTGGCGCGCTACTGTCTAACGGCGCGTTTTTCATTGCTGCCGCCCGGAGCTTTGCTATGTGCTTGTTGCGCTCGCGGCGCTCGGACTGGTCGTACTCGTTCCGCTCGACGAGGTCCACGACCTTGGCCGCGATCGACGGATCCGCCTCGCCTTCGAGCAAGACCTCGACGACTTCGGTCCGTCCTGCCGCAGCCGCAAACATGAGTGCTGTTTGTCCCCCATGAGGCTCCGCTGCGTTCACCTTCGCTCCGTGCTCGACCAAAGCGGCGACGGCCAGAGCGCTTCCAGAGGCGGCGGCGAAGTGAAGCGGCGACGCACCTGTGGTAGTCATCGCGTTCGCGTTGGCGCCAGCGAGAAGGAGACCCTTCACGACGGAAGCGCGGCCCGCGGCGCTCGCGACGTGGAGCGGTGTATGCGCTCCAATGCGCGTCGTTGCTTCGAGATCGGCGCCGGCACCGATCAAGATTTCAGCGATCGCCGCGTTGCCCTTTCGAGCCGCCCAATGGAGGCCCGTCATCCCGTCGCCGAAGCGCGCGTTCACATCGGAGCCTTGCTCGAGAAGCGCGCGCAGCGTGACAACATCGCCGCCCATCGCGGCGTCAGCAACAGAAGCAATAGGGGCTTCGGGAGCCGCGACCGTCCCGGCGGTTGCCACGCAGAAGAGTGCTGCGAGAAGCATCGAAGCCTTCCACATACGCATCGTTGTTCTCCTCTAGACCGAGAGCGAGAACGGAGCCGTGCTGTCTCCGAAGCTCTCCATCTCCTCGAAGCCGAGCTTTTGCAGGAGGCCCAGCATCACGTTCGCCATCGGGGTTCCCGGTGCGGCGCGGAGGTGCAGGCCGCCATCGAGCTTGCCGTTTGCGCCGCCGACGATGAAGAGAGGGCAGCGCTTGTGATTGTGCACGTTCGGGTCGCCCATCGGCGAGCCGTAGAGGACCATCGTTTTGTCCAGAATCGTCTGCCCTCCCTCGTCGATGCTCGCGAGCTTCTCGAGAAAGTACGGGAGCAGACTCACGTGGTAGCGGTTGATGCGGAAAAAATCGGTGATCTTCTCCTCTTTGTCGCCGTGATGGGATGCGGGGTGGAATCCCTTGTCGACGCCGCTTTCGGGGTAGACGCGACTCGAGGCGTCCCGCCCCATCTTGAACGAGAACACGCGCGTCATGTCTGCCTGGAGCGCGAGCGCTTGGAGGTCGAACATGAGCTTCACGTGCTCGTCGAAGGAGTCGGGAACGCCCGCGGGCGCTTCGGGTAGCTCGCGCATCTTGCCGCTCATGTTGCGATCGACGACTTTCTGTATGCGTCGCTCGATCTCGCGGATGTTCTCGAGATAGCGATCCACGCGACGGCGGTCGGGAGCGTCGAGCGTGCCCTTCAGCTCGGAAACTTCTCCCGTCACGAAATCCAGAATGCTCTGGCTCGAGCGTCGTCGGGCGGCGCGCTCTTCGGCCGTGCCTCCGGCGCCGAAGACCATGTCGAAGGCGAGCCTGGGGTCGCGGAGCATCGGAAGCGGCTCCGTTGGAGACTTCCAGCTAATCGTGTCCGTGTAGACGCACGAGTAGCCATAGGCGCATCCACCGGCCTGGTCGACGTTCTCGATGCAAAGCTGCATCGACGGGATCGGCGTGTCCTGGCCGAAGCGCTGGGCGTAGAGCTGGTCCATGGACGTTCCCGACAAGACGTCCGAGCTCTCGGTCTGCCTGGGATGGGATTGGGTGAGAAAGACCGCGCTCGAGCGAAAATGGTCGCCGCCGATCTCCTCGGGGATGAAGGCTTCTGCGTTTTGCAGATCGGTGTCGCTAACGACCGTCAGGTATTTTTGAAATGGCTCGAGGGAGCTCAGAGCTGTCGGGCCGAGATCGAAGTCGCGGCCTTCCGCGGCGGGGGACCATAGGTTCTTTGTCGAGCCCCACTTCGTGCTGCCGGCGGCGCCGTGTACCATCTCGATGCAGACGAGTCGCGTGCTATCGGCGCTTGGCGCACCGAACGCTTTGCGGGCGGGCACCATCGCCTCGAGGAAAGGAAGCGCCACGGTGGCTCCCATGCCGCGGAGGAAAGTCCGGCGTGGAAGGTGCTTTCCAGTAATGATCTCCATGTCTAGCTCCTTTTGTGCTTAATGCGATCGTTCGGCAGCGGCTTCCGTCTCGGCTTCGAAGGCGGCCGACTTCACACGGAATGCGGGACTCGTCACAACGCCCACAATATAAGAAGACATTCGCAGGCCGTTCTCGTTCGCCGCGCGCTCGATGCTACGGATGGACGGCATGTCGTAATACTCGACGCGCCGACCCAAGGCATAGGCCATCAGGTTTTCCGTGAACGTGCGCACGAACGACGTCTGCCGATTGAGAAGCGCCGCTCTCAAATCCTTCGGGCCCGAAAGCGGCGTTCCGTCGTAGAGCTCACCGGAGACGTCGACGGGAACACCGCGATCTTTGATTCGCCACGCACCCGTCGCGTCGAAATTCTCGAGCGCGAGACCGGGCGGGTCGATCATCCTGTGACAGGAATTGCATGCCGGGCTCGCCCGGTGTTTTTCCATTTGCTCGCGTACGGAAAGCAGGCGGCCTCCTTCGGCATCGCCCGTCTCTTCGAGCTCTGGGACGTTTGGCGGCGGCGGCGGTGGCGGCGACCCGAGTAGGACCTCCATGATCCACTTGCCACGAAGAACAGGAGACGTGCGGCTTGCGTGCGAGGTCAAGGTCAACACACTGCCGTGGCCCAAAATGCCGCGGCGGTCTTCGTCCGGATAGGAGACGCGGCGGAACTCATTGCCCAGGACGTTCTCGATGCCGTAGTGCTTCGCGAGCCGCTCGTCGAGGAACGTGTAGTCCGGGCTCAAAAGCTCGAGTACGCTGCGGTCCTCGCGCACGAGGCTGTCGAAGAAAAGCTCGGTCTCGCGATACATCGATCGCTTGAGCTGGTCGTGATAGTCGGGATAGGTTCGCACGTTCGGATGCATCTTCTCTAGATCCGACAAGCGGAGCCACTGAGCCGCGAAGCGGGTGGAGAGCGCGAAGGAGCGCGGGTCGGCCAACATTCTCCGTGTTTGCTGCGTCAGGGCGTTCGTCTCCGAGAGGCGGCCTTCACGCGCAACGCGCATGAGCTCTTCATCCGGGGGCGTTCCCCAGAGAAAATAGGACAAGCGGGAGGCTAGGTCGACATCGGCCACGCGATAAGCACCCGCGGATGTGCTCGTCTCGGGTGGCTCCTCGAAGCGAAAGACGAAATGCGGGCTCGCGAGCATGCCTTCGAGCGCGGTGCGAACGCCGTACTCGAAGCCCCCGTCTTCGGCGCCGACTTCATAAAGCGCCATGAGTGCAGCGAGGTCGTTGTCGACGAGAGGCCGTCGATAAGCTCGAGCGCCCAACCGCGCCACGATAACTTCAGCGCAGGCGGAGGCGTCATCCGGTGATTCCGGACGGCACGAGAAGATCTTTCGCCGACTTGGCGTCTCCGAGACGCCGGTCGGGTTGTACGGACCGGTGATGGCGAGATCGCGCAAGTGAGGCACGCTCGTGAAGCCGTAGGCGTCCGCGATGCTAGTGCTGGCGATCGACCAGTCGTGCGGGGACATCAAATCCTGGAGCGGGCCTTCCACTTTGTTGATGAACGCGGCGGAGACGCGCTGCGGTCCGGACTGGACGAAGATCGGCTCTGTGCGGAGGTCCATGCCGTCCGGATCGGAAGTGTGCATCCAGCGGTCGATAGTGATGAGCGCTTTGCGCTCGCCGTTGATGGAGATCTCGATTTGCTCGAGCTCGTCGACCGTGTGCAGTGCAGAGCGGCCGCTCCCGTGGAGCGCGCCCGTCGTTTCGTGATGGAACGAGACGCGAAAACGATACTCACCGTCGGCGGGGAAGTTATGGATGACGGAGGTGCCGCCTCTCGTTCCGTAAGGAGCACCCTCGACTTGCTCCGTTTGAGAGACCCACCGCGTGACTTTGTACGTGGTTTCTCTAGGGGAGGCCATGGCGTCGCCGACCGCGAGACGGCTGACTTCACCGGCGGCTCGCAGGTAGCCTTCCATCAACGTTACGGACAAGAGCTGCACGTCGGCGATGTTGTCGAAGTTGGCGCTCTTCGTGTCGAGTGGAAGATAGGCGCCCGCGTCGATGTCGAGATCGAGAAGCACTTTTATCGAGGCGCTGTACTCGGCGCGGTTGACGCGCTGGAATGTACGCCGTCCGGGGTTCGGATTTTGAGACGCCACTTGGTCGATACGCGTCTCGAGCTCTAAAGCGAGCGCCTGCAAGCTCTCTTCACTCGGCCGCGGCATGCCCGCGGGGGGCATCATGCCGGCTCGGAGCTTGCGGATGACTTTCTCGGCCAGCTCTTGCGTCTGCTCGGCCGCGGACACGGTGAACGCCTCGAGGGACATATTGCCGAGGAGCGTCACGTCGTTGTGACAGACCAGACACGTGTCCTCGAGCAGAGCCTGGGCGGCTTCGGTAGCTTCGTTCGGCGACGCAGCGAGGCTCGACGCCAAAGTTACAAAGAAGGTTGCGGCGCCCAGCCTTGCCACCATGAACTTCATTAATTACCTCACCTTACGGGCCTTTAGTCCGAGGGGCCCCAGAGCCCAAGCGTTCCATCCCTGCGCTATAGCCAGCGTAGCATACCACCGAGCGGTCATCATTAATACCGGCTGGCCAGACGGGTCTGTCGTGCTAAAACAGCGCATGCCCCGCGCGATCCTGAAGGAGACCCAAGCTCTTTTCATTCAGGCAAGCAGGGATTTTGCTGCGACGTGGCCGCGCCTGCTCGGAGCGCATATCGTCTACCAGAGCGTCGCCTTCGTGTTCCTCACTCCGGTAGTGGCGCTCGCGTTGCGCGCTTTCGTCTCGTTCTCCGGCGATATCGTGCTCGCCGATGAGGACATCTTGTTCTTTGTTCTGAGCCCATTCGGGTTCGTTGCTTTTGTGATCGTGGCCTCCGCGAACATCACCCTTGTCACCTTCGAGCAAGCCGCCCTTCTGACCCTCTGCGCCGGTGAGCGTTCGGCGTGATGGCGGCGCTTCGCGACGCCACGCGCTATCTCGGCTCCGTCTTTCTTCTTACCGCCCGGCTCGTCGCACGCGTTTTAGCGATAGTGGCGCCTTTTGGCGCGCTCGCGGCCCTCGTTTACTGGCAGCTTCTCACCGAGTTCGACATCAACTACTACCTGAGCGAAAGGCCGCCTGCGTTTTGACGGCCGCCGCTATCATCGGCGTGCTCGTCGCGATGTTTCAAAGCTCGATGCTGTTTCTCCCCATTGTCATGGGCGGGCTGTTCCTGCTCGCGAGCCTCATGAGCCTCGCGCTCACGTGGGTGCAGGCGGCGTTCTTCGTGCTTCTCACGCTACGCCTCGATCAACCAGAGCGGACTTCGTTGCCTTTGCGAGAGGAGCGCGGCGACGTCACCAGGACCGTTTCTGTGAAATCGCTTCTTGCTGCTCTTGTCGCGGGCACGCTTGTCGCGGGCGTGACCGGGTTCGTCTTGGTCTATAGCGTACGGATAGATGACGACGTTCTTGTGATCGCTCATCGCGGAGCCGCCGGGCGTGCTCCGGAGAACACCTTGGCCGCGCTCGCCGCCGCCATCGAAGACGGCACCGATCTTCTGGAGGTCGACGTTCAAGAAACGATCGACGGCGAGGTCGTCATCATCCACATTACGACGCCTACATTCAAGGGGAGCGTGCGGCGCGTGCGATCCGCCTCGTCGCAAAGGGCGAGTACACGCCAACGACCGCGACGAGAAAGCCCGGCTTGATCACGGCGACCGTCCACCAGTGGACGGGCCAATCGCCCTCGATGGACATCATGGAACGCGCCCGCCGCTGGGAATCGCGGGAAGACGATGCTTATGTGAGCGTCTTCTACGGCTATCCTTGGTCGGATGTTCCGGACGTGGGTGCGACGGTGCATGTCATGACGAATGGTAATCAGGCGCTCGCCAATCGCATCGCGGACGACATGGACGCGTTCATCTGGCGCGTGCGCGAGGATTTCGCGGTGGGCGAGTACCCGCCGCCCGGGCGCGCGACGGAGCTTGTGAGCGAAGCGGTGGGCGGAGGTGAGACGCCGGTAGCTGTTGGCGATCACAGCGATCGTCCTGGCGACGCCACCCACATCTTGAAAGCGTTTGAAGCTGCAGGAATCCAGAAAGTTCTGTACGGTACGATCACGTCGCCGCAAACGCTGGACGCGATGAACGAAGCTTCGATGGCCGAAGGCGATGCGTTCGATATGGAGATTGGCGGATTCACCCCGTCTGGAGGTACGCCGGCGCGGATTCAGGGAACGGTCGCTTACTTCGGCGAAGGTTTTGGCTACGAGAAAATCGCGGCTATCGATTTCGTCGGCGGTAACCTCGTATACATCACACCGACCTACGAGCAAGTGCTCTATCCATAGAATTTCCGCATCGGCTCGATCGACCCGGATGCATACGACGTGTTCGTCGTGAAGTCACGCGTCCATTTTCGCAGAGGCTTCGACGAAACGGGCTACGCGAAGACGATTATCGTGGTCGAAGCACCGGAGCCTTTCGTCGGAACGACGTTCCTGGACGCGCTCCCTTACGAGCACGTGGACTTGGAGGAGCACTACCCATATGGCGTACCGGCCCATCGTCGATAGGCGTCGAGGGTAGGTCAAGTTGTCGAATCGTCCGATGCGCGGAGTTCCTCTTCGACCTGGAGAAGTCGAGATGCAAAGCCTCGAGGGTTGGTGACGATGACGCCTTCTCGTGTGAACTCCTGGTCGCCGCCGTGGACGAGCATCCGCGCGGAGAGCGGCGTGGAAAGTGTTTCTGAGAGCTTCTGAAGTCCCTCGAAGAAGCTGCTTCGGACCGTGGCTCCGGCCTTGATCTCGACTCCGACCTGACGATCTGCGAAGGCGCAAACGAGGTTCACTTCGTTGCCGCCGCTGTCCCGGTAGAAATGTAGATTGCTCCGAAGGCCCCGATTGTAACGGTGCTTGAGTGCCTCGACGACCACGAGGTTCTCGAACAACGCGCCCTTTAGTGGGTGCGTGAAGATCTTATTTTTGTTCTCGATTCCTAGCAGATAGGACGCGAGGCCGACATCGAAGAAATATAGCTTGGGTGATTTGATCAACCGCTTCGAGATGTTGGCATGAAGAGGTGGAAGCACGAACACGAGGTAGCTGGCTTCGAGCACGCTCAGCCACTCCCGTGCGGTCGTGTGGGATATACCTGCGTCGTTCCCCAGTCCCTGCGCAGGTTTAGCAGTTGCCCCACACGTCCAGCACAGAGCCTGACGAAGGTGCGGAAGCTTGATAGATTCCGGATCTCGCTGACCTGTCTGACGTCCCGCTCCACATAGGTCTCGAAGTAGTCACCGAGTGCTTGGGTTGGATTCAGGTCCTGGTCGTAAATTCTCGGATAGAAACCGCAATACAGCATGCTGTCCGCGTCCATATGCGGCTGCAGTTGCGCCGCCTCGTCGATGGAGAACGGGAGAAGGCGGAGGATGCCCGTTCTTCCGGCGAGTGACTGGCTAATTGCCTCGGTCACCCGAAACTGCTGACTCCCCGTCAGGACGAGTACGCTGTTCCTGCGGGACTCGTCAACTATCTCTTGAATGTAAGAGACGAGCTCCGGTGCGCGCTGAATTTCGTCCAAGATGGCACCCTCTTCGATGCCATCAAGAAATCCGCGAGGATCGTGGGTCGCAAACTCGCGCTGGTCGGGCGACTCCAGACTGACGTAGTTGAGATCGGGAAATGCCTTCCGGCAGAGGGTGGTTTTTCCTGATTGCCGCGGCCCCGTGACGGTCAGAACGGGGTATTTGGCGAATAGGCTTCGGGCTGGATTCTCGAGTGACCGACCGACGATCCTGAGCCCATGCTATGCGGTCATCGT
This sequence comes from Acidobacteria bacterium bin61, assembly GCA_963578475.1. Lineage (GTDB taxonomy): Bacteria > Acidobacteriota > Vicinamibacteria > Marinacidobacterales > SMYC01 > SMYC01. The sequence goes on from CAUZCL010000013.1 coordinate 67,375, forward strand.
GTAATATGCAACTAGTACTTTCATACTATAGCGCCGGCGCTCAGCTCGCGTTTTGTCGCGAACCCGGCCGGGAGCGCGACCTCGAGAAGCTCGAGGTCGTCGGTGCAGTCCGCGAAGGCTGTGCTCATCGATGCGGGCACCACGAAGGCATCGCCCGCGCCGAGGCGTTCGTTGTCGCCCTCGCTGCGACGAAGGGTCATCTCGCCCTCGAGCACGAACGTGAAGAGGAACTCCGCGTCGTGGCGTACGAGCTTGCCCGACGGCTTACCCGAAAGACGCGCCACGCGGACGCTGGCAAGGCCGTTGGTCGCGGCACCAATGCCGATATCTCGAGACTCGAAGCCTTCGATACGGAAGGGCGCCCACGTCGCCTCGGCGGCGTAATGGCAGACCCACTGCTGCCCACTGAAATCACGCTTCGGGTCTTCCGCCGGTTTCGGAAGCTCCATCTGGTGGTCCGCGAAAGTTTCATGAACGGCGGGGTGCCCGATCTCGATCACTTCGAACCCGCCCGACGTCTCGAGCACGCGATGCCGGATGAATGGCGGCTGCAACACGCAATCGCCCGCCTGCATCACGAAGGCTGGCCCCTGGTCTTCATAAAGGACGCGAACCCATCCCTTGTAAATGTAGATCATCTGAAAGCGGATCTTGTGGAAGTGCACGTAGTCAGGGACCGGACCGGCGTCCGGAACCTGGATGTGAGAAGCGATGAAGGCGCCACCGAGCCGATCCGGGATAAGGTCGCGGTAGCGCATGCCGGCGCGACCCGCGTGCCAGGGGGCCTCGTTGTCGTTCCGACTCAAAACGAAAGAGGATTTCGTGGCTGGTACGACGAGCGGTGGATTGGCCTCGACGAGCTCGATGCGGGTCCCGTTCGGAGCCGTGAGCTCGGCGGCTCCGTCGGCGACCTGGGAGGGGTCGTCGCATAGTAGGCGAAGCACGCCCGCGGCGCCGTCGCCTTCGCGCGCCAGCTCGAGACGCACGCCATATCCCGAGATCACCGCTACCGACGGATCGTCGGCGGGGTGGATCGTCTCGAGGCGAAAGCCCAGCCGGTCGATGAAAAAGGTCAGCGTGGCGTCCAGGTCCTTGCCGGGCAATACGATCTGTCCGGCTTCGACTGTGTCTGTCGTCATGGGTTTCCGTGCGTTCGTGCGCGAAGCCAAGGGTAAGGCTTAGCGGCGGTCTCCCGCAACGATCAAGTCCCAGTTCAAGTCGAAGCGTGCCAGGTATTGTCGCAGACGTTCGACGTCGTTTTCCGAGCGTCGTTTTTGTTGCGAGACCGCATAGAGCTTCCGGCCGGCATCGGAGATAGAGCCGGAGCGGCGGCAAATCGTAACGATGGATTCCAGCTGCAGGCTATCGAAGAGATCCAGTGTCGACGGATCCAGGAGGCCTTCGAGCGTCGAGCCTTCGGGCGTGTCGTTCCACAACCCCTCGAGCTCGTAATCGACGTTGGACTCGATGTCTTCGGGACGTTGGGAGAGCCCGGGAAGAGTGAACGTCCAAAGGTCGATCCGCGCGAGCAGGTCTTCGCGAAAGCGTCCCTCGCGAACGCGTGCGCCGAGATCCCCTGTTGATAAGATTAAGGTTACTTGTATTTTGGGGCGCTGGCACGGGCTTCGCAATAAGGTCTGGCGATAGAAGAAACGAGCGTAACGTGAGAGGGGAGGCCGTCGGGGCCTCCCCGATTTGCGGCAAGGAGAAACGTCATGAGCAAGCGATACGTCACTATCGATCCGCCGAAAAACGCTCCCGCCGGCCACCCTGTCAAAGCGTGGATCCGCGGCGTGCCCTTGGATCCGAAAGCGAAGGATCAGCTCCTGCGAACGTCGCAGCTTCCGTTCATCCACCGCTGGGTAGCGGCGATGCCTGACGTGCACTGGGGGCTGGGCGCAACGATCGGAAGCGTCATCCCAACGAAAAAGGCCATCATCCCCGCGGCCGTGGGTGTCGATATCGGCTGCGGCATGGCCGCCATGCATACGAGCCTCACGGCCTCCGAGTTGCCGGATAATCTTGCGCCGCTCCGCAGCGCGATCGAAAAAGCCGTCCCACATGGCCGCTCGCGTCGTGGTGGTCGGGGCGACCGCGGCGCGTTCGGCAACGTTCCCAAGCGAAACGTCAAAGCATGGGAAGTTCTGCGTGAAGGCTATGAGCGGATTGTCGCAAAGTATCCGAAGCTCGACCGCAACAACCCGCCAGCCAGCCAGCTCGGCACGCTGGGATCGGGAAACCACTTTATCGAGATCTGCTTGGATGAAGACGACGACGTTTGGTTCATACTGCATTCGGGATCCCGCGGTGTCGGAAACCGAACGGGCATGCACTTCATTCAGCTCGCACAAAAAGACATGGGGCGTCATCTGCAGAAGCTTCCCGACAAGGACCTCGCTTATTTCGAGGAGGGGAGCGATCACTTCGACGACTACTGGTTCGCGGTGGACTGGGCGCAGCGTTACGCCGCGACCAATCGAGATCTCATGATGGAGGCCGTAACCGAAGCGATGAGCGACACGAAGCTCGTGCCGGCTTTCCGTGCGAAAGAGCAAGTCGTGAACTGCCATCACAACTACGTGGCGCGCGAGCGTCACTATGGGGACGAGGTTCTGGTTACCCGCAAGGGCGCGGTCCGAGCCGGGCTCGGCGATCTCGGGATCATCCCTGGCAGCATGGGCGCGCGCTCTTTTATCGTTCGGGGCAAGGGGAATCCTGAGAGCTTCGAGTCGTGCAGCCACGGCGCCGGCCGCATCATGTCGCGAACCGCGGCCAAGAAGGCGTTTACGCTCGACGATCATGCCAAAGCGACCCAGGGCGTCGAGTGCCGCAAGGACGCGGGCGTCATCGACGAGACGCCCGCGGCGTATAAGGACATCGATGCCGTGATGGAAGCGCAGAGCGATCTCGTCGAGATCGTCCATCGCCTGAAGCAGATCGTTTGCGTGAAGGGCTGAGCACGATGGTACGCCCCATCATGATTGACGGCTCGCAGGGAGAGGGCGGAGGACAGATTCTCCTCTCCTCTCTGGCCCTTTCGGTCGTGACGGGAGAGCCGCTCACGATCGAGAACATCCGGGCGGGTCGCCAGAGGCCCGGGCTTCTCCGCCAGCACCTCACGGCCGTGAAGGCGGCCGCTCGTATCTCGAACGCGCATGTAGAAGGCGATGCGCTCTCTAGCATGGCGCTTTCATTCCACCCGCAAGCTGTACAAAGCGGGTACCTATCACTTTGCCGTCGGCACCGCGGGTAGCGCGGTCCTCGTTCTCCAAACGATTTTGCCAGCCTTGATGCTGGCGGACGGACCTTCTGACTTGACGCTCGAAGGCGGCACGCACAATCCCTGGGCTCCGCCCTTCGAGTTCCTGACGCGAGCCTTCGCACCCACGATCGAGCGCATGGGACCAAGGCTGCGTCTCGAGCTCGTGAAACCCGGCTTCTATCCCGCAGGGGGCGGCCGGTTCACCGTGCGCATCGAGCCCGTGGCCGAGCTCAAAGAGCTCACGCTCCTCGAGCGCGGCCAGGAAACGCGCCGTTCGGCGGAAGCGTTACTCGCGCACCTGCCCGAGAAGATTGGCGAGCGCGAGCTCGACGTCTTGAAGCGCCGCCTCTCACTTACCGCCGACGCGGCAACCTGCCGCGTCTTGTCCAACTCGGCGGGACCCGGCAACGCGCTCGTACTCACGCTCGAGTTCGAGCACGCGGTCGAAGTGGTCTCGACGATTGGACGCAAAGGCGTGAGTGCGGAGAAGGTCGCCAGTGAAACGGCCGACGTCGCCGAGGCGTTCCTAGCTTCAGAAGCCCCGGTCGGTATGCATCTCGCCGATCAGTTGCTGCTCCCAATGGCGATTGCGGGCGGCGGGGCGTTTCGTACCTTGGCGTTGAGCGCGCACGCACACACGAATGTCGACGTCATCAAGCGCTTTCTCGACCGTCCTATCCGTGTGCAAGAAGAAGGCGCAACGGTCGTTGTGCGCTTCGATTAGAACGCTAGAGAAGCCAAACAGAGGCCGCTCGGAAGGTGACGAAGCTTGCCAGGTAGGCGAGCGCGAACATGTAGCTGAAAGCGAATGCCGGCCACTTCCACGAGCCGGTCTCTTTCGCCATGATGACGATCGTGGACGTGCATTGGAGCGCGAACACAAAGAACACGAGCAGCGACAACGCCACTGCGATGTTGAACACGGGCTTTCCCGTTTCGGGGTTGATGTCGCTTCGAAGCGCGCCGCGCAAACCGTCGAAATCGTCCGGGTCCCCCACGGCGTAGATCTGAGCGAGCGTCGCGACGATGACTTCGCGCGCCGCCAAGCTCGCGATGAGTCCGACACCAATTTTCCAATCGTAGCCGAGAGGCTTGATGGCTGGCTCGATGGCGTGGCCGATATGTCCCGCGACGCTGACCTCGAGCTGCGTTTGCGCCGCCGCCTCGGGCGTCATCCCGGTGGTATCCGCACGCGGAAAGTTGAGAAGCGCCCAGACGACGATGGACGCGGCAAAGATGATGGTCCCCGCCCGCTTGATGAAGGCGCGCGCGCTATGCGCGACCTGCGTAGCCAATAGCTTTAACGTCGGCATGCGGTAAGGAGGAAGCTCCATGTAAAACGTGGAGATGTTGCCGCGTACGACCGTGGCCTTGAGAACGGCTGCCGCGCCGAGCGCCGTAATGGCTCCAAGAAGATAGAGCGCGAACATCACGAGGCCTTGCACGCCGATGAGACCGCCGATGGTTGCCGCAGGGATGAAAGCCGCGATCAGAAGCGTGTATACCGGAAGCCGCGCCGAGCACGTCACGAAAGGCGCCACGAGGATCGTGGCGAGACGGTCCCGTGGTGATGGGATCGTGCGCGCTGCCATGATCCCCGGAACGGCGCAAGCCGAGCAGGAGAGCAGCACGACAAAGGAGCGGCCCTGGAGGCCCACCCACCCCATGGTCCGGTCGACCACGAAAGCGGCCCGCGCCATGTAGCCCACGTCTTCGAGAAAGTGGATGAGTGTAAACAAGATGATGATCTGCGGCAGGAAAACGAGCACGGAGCCGACTCCAGCGACGATGCCGTCCGCCCAAAGATCTGTCAGAAGGCCCGGCGGCAGGACGGCACGGGAGAGCCGCCCCACTCCACCGAAGAAAGTCTCGATCCCGTCCATGGCGGGGACGGCCCAGGTGAAGATGCTCTGGAAGATGAGCACCATGACGGCCATGAAGACCAGGACGCCGACGAATGGATGGAGCAGCCAGCGATCGACGCGGTCGCTTCGGGTGTCAGGCTTGATCTTCGTCGCGCCTATGTCGGCGCAGACTTTGTCGACCCACAGATAGCGCGCCTCGGGCCCTTCACTTCGTGGAAACGTCTTTGATCGCGACCAACTTTCCGGCTTTTCGAGTGCGCGGAAGACCGCGTCGATCCCCACACCGCGGTGACCGACCACGGGGAAAACCGGGGTTCCGAGCGTCTTGCTCAGCTTGTTGAAATCGATCTTGCCGCCGCGGGCGCGCATCTCGTCGATCATCGTGACGACGAGCGCCGAAGGAAGCTCGGCATGAGCTTCGAGCGCTTCGAGCACCATCGAGAGGCTTCGCTGAAGCGTGGTGGCGTCGACCACGATGAGAAGCGCGTCTGGCTTGCTGTCGAGCTCACCCTCGAGCACGCGCGCGACGACTTGCTCGTCGAGGGTCTCGCCCCGGAAGCTGTAGCTTCCCGGCAGGTCGAGCACGCTCACCGCACGGGCGCTCTTGCGCATCGCGCCTTCGCGACGCTCCACGGTGACGCCCGGATAGTTCCCGACTTTGGCGCGCGCGCCCGTCAAGGCATTGAAAATGGTGGTTTTTCCCGAGTTAGGCGCTCCGACCAACGCCACGCGCAGCGGCGAAACAGGGATGGCCGCGGTGCTCATTCCGGGCTCAGGACGTCAAGGGCTCGACGTCGATGGCAGCGATGTCGTTTCTGCGCAAGCAGATACGATAGCCGCGGAGCTCGACCTCGAAGGGACCACCTAGCGTGCCGCGCCGGAGCACCGAAACCGCCGTGCCCGCGACAAACCCGAGCTCCCGGAGGCGCAAAGCGACACCGGCATTCTTGTGAGCGAGGATCCGGCCCCGAAACCCGGGAGATTGGTCGCCCAGGGACACGGACGCGGCGGGTGCTCTATCGTAGGCGGTGCTCATAAGTTAAACATGAAACCCAATTTCATATTCATAATGTACCGCGATCGGCTACCGGTGTCAACGCCGAACTGAACATCGTCTGGAGCGGTCGTAGAGTGTTAATGTAGGGTCACGTGCACGTCAGATGTCACTGAACCGCCTCAACCTGGTGCTCGCCAGAAGAATCAAACGGTTACTGGTTTGTCTATGGGTTGCCGGAGCGTCCGCAGCCGCGGCTGAGCAAAACATTGTGTTTGTCGACGGCAGCCGTATGGTGGTTCAGTCCTACGAGCTTAACGGTGGAACCGTTGAGTTCACGACTACCGACGGGAAGCTCCGCGTGGTGCCAAGCACATACATCGATCTCGCGGCCACCGGAGAGGCCAACGGCGATGGCGGCCCATCTTTTGCGTCCCCCGCGCCGGCCCCGTCGCCACCACCACGCGCGCCTGAGCCGAAATCCCTGCCAACCGACACCCTGATATCCGTGCCACCCAAAACCGCTCGGGTCCCTGTGCGCGCGAGGGCTGCCGCCGCACCAGATCTTCTGATCGACGGGCCCCCGGCACCGGAGCATCCGGAGGTCCTGACGCGCGACGAGGGGGGGCGAGCCACGTTGCGCGCGGTTCGCTTGAGCGAACCGCTCGATGTCGATGGGATCCTCGAAGAACGCGCCTATGCGACGACCCCGGCCATTTCCGGGTTTATTTAGCAGGAACCTCTCGAGGGGCGACCCGCGACCGAGGAGACCGAGGTTTGGGTCTTCTACGACGAGTCGAACATCTATTTTTCCGCGCGGCTCTGGGACTCGCACCCCGAACGCATCATTGCCAACGAGATGCGGCGTGACAACCGGAACATCGAGTTCAGCGGTTCTAGCTTCGCCGTCATTCTGGACACGTTCTACGATCGCCGAAACGGCTTTCTCTTCCAGACAAATCCCCTCGGGGCGCTCTACGACGCGCAGGTCACGGACGAGCGCAATACGAACAGCGACTGGAACACGATCTGGTATGTGAAATCGGGCCGCTTCGCCGAGGGCTGGACGGTCGAGATGGCGATCCCTTTCAAGTCGCTCCGCTATCGCGCCGGCACCGCGCAGATCTGGGGCGTCAACTTCCAGCGCATCATCAAATGGAAGAACGAGCGCAGTTACTTGACCCCCATGCCGGCGGCCTTCAATCGCGACGCGATCAAGAAGCTGTCCGTGGCGGCCGCGCTCGTCGGCGTCGAGCCGCCCGCGAAGTCGATGAACCTCGAAATCAAGCCGTACGTCATAGGGTCGTCGTCCACCAACTTGGCGGCGGATGTTCCTTTCGAGAACCGGGGTGACGCGGACGTCGGCTTCGACGTCAAGTACGGAGTGACCAAGAGCCTCGTGGCTGATGTCACCTACAACACGGACTTTGCCCAGGTGGAAGACGACGAATCGCAGGTGAACCTCACGCGGTTCGGTCTGTTCTTTCCCGAGAAACGCGAGTTCTTCCTCGAAGGCCAGGGCATCTTCAATTTCGGTGGACGCCAATCCGGTCGGCGCGGCGGCTTCGGTGGTGGCGGTCAGTCGGACACGCCGAACCTATTTTTCAGTAGGCGGATTGGTCTGAGCGGAAGCAGCAAGGTCCCTATTCTTACTGGTGGCCGACTCACCGGGAGAGCCGGTCCCTACAGCCTCGGGCTCCTGAATATCTCGACGCGTTCCCGCGGTAGGTGTCCCGAGCGTCAATCCGGACAACAATCAGCACAGCCCGAACGAGAACATTCGCGTCGGGCACTTCGTCGAGGGGATTCGGGTGATCCTTGCCGTGCTGGCGCAACCGATCGGCTAAAGCTAAAGGCCCGGCATCTCGAAGCCTATCGCCTGCAAATCGGCGATCAGCTTTTTGCCCTGCACGTCATCGAGTTCGACGAGCGGTGGCCTCAGCCGATTCCACTCCGAGTCGGAACCGTAATGCGAGATGATCGTCTTGAGAGCCGGGACCAGCGGAAATTGCTGAACCGTCCCCCGCACCTGATCTAGAGATTCCTGGAGCGCGTCCGCTTCGTCCGTTTGCCATTTTTGGAACAGACCGTCGATGGCCGCGGGGTTGATGTTGGCCGTCGCCGAGATGCAGCCGACGCCTCCGGCGCGCATATTGGTTAGAAGCAGAGACTCGCTTCCCGCGAAGTAACCGAAGCCCGGAAAGGTGCGCAGCATCGCTTCCAAGTTCTCGCGGTCGCCGGAGCTGTCCTTCATTCCGACGACATTTTCGGGAAAGGCTTCTTTGAGACGACCCACGAGCTCGATCCCGAGAGGCACCGCGGACATTTGCGGGAAGTGATAGAGGTAGATACGCAAGCGGTCGTCGCCGACGCGCTCGATGATCTCAGCGAAGGAGCGATAGAGCCCTTCGTCGCTCACGTTCTTGTAGTAGAAAGGCGGCAGCATCAGAACGCCGCCCACGCCGTGGTCGACGGCGTGCTTCGTGAGCTTTACGGTGTCGGGGATTGAGCAACAGCCGGTCCCGGGCATCATGCGCTTCGGGTCGACGCCTCCTTCCACGAGCATGTCGAGAAGCGACATCCGTTCGTCGATCGAGAGCGAGTTGGCTTCGCTGTTCGTCCCGAAGACGGCGAGGCCGCAATTTTGCGCCGCGAGCCATTGGCAGTGCTTCAGGTATCGGTCCCTGTCGGGCGTGTAGTCGTATATAAAAGGAGTGACGACCGGCGCGAGTACGCCGGACATGAGTGAGCTCGCGTTCATTGGGGTGTCTCCATAAGGCTCGAGTTTATCTCAGCGCCGCTCGGAATTGGCGCGACCAGTCGAAAAGCGACGTCTTCAAATAGCGCGCCTCTTCGGCGTCGCTTCTGGAAATCGGGCCCTCGGATTCGGGCGCGACCGTGACGGCGACGAAAATGGGTCCCGGGTCTTTCAGGATGCCCGGCAGTGCTGCGGCGTAGATGCCCGCGTCGTCGAAGTCGTGGACGGACGCGAAACCAGCCGCTCTCGCCATCCCGGCAAAATCGACGGACGCGCCTCCGGGAACGGCTTGATTGCCGGTGATCTCGTAGGTGCGGTTCACGATCACGAAGAGCACCAAGTTGTTTACCCTGGCTTCGACGATGGTCGCGAGCGTGCCGAGCGACATGAGCATGCTGCCGTCGCCGTTCAAGCACAGCACGCGCCGCTCGGGGCGGGCGAGGGCGACGCCAAGCGCGAGGTCGGCGGTGTGGCCCATGGCGCTATCGGCCGAGGCGAAGTCGAGGTCACTGTCGGACAGGCGGCCCCACGGTCGGACGACACCCATGCTCGTGATAACGACCTCGTCGTTGCGCAAGCGCGCGAGGGGCTCGAGGAGGTCTTGCTTCGTCAGCACAGGCGTCACACCAGCGATCGGGTCAAGAGAAGGGCTACCGTCCGCGATTCGGCTTCGGCGCGCGCGGCCGCATGCGCGATGCGGGTCTGGTTGTCGTCCGAGCCGTAGAGCTCGTAAGGAACGCGCCACGCGTCGAGCGTGGGCTCGGTCACAACGGCCACGGAGTCCACCTCCGCGCGTGTCATCACGTCCGGCGCGCTGCTTTTTTTGGGCAGCTTGTGGTACCCACGATAGGTCACGAGACAGAGCAAGGGGACGCCCATGCGCATCGCGGTTCCGCGCAAGCTGTCGCCGCTCTCGAGGAGTCCGGTGTTCTGGATGAGCACGACGGGGTGGGCCCCTCCGAGCCAGAGACCCGAAGCAACGGCAAAGGCCTCGCCTTCGCGTGTCACCGTCACCAGCCGAATCGCGCCATCTTCTTCGAGAAGATGAAATAGGGCGGCCGAGCTGTTATCCGGAATGCCGACGACATGCGAGACACCGATGCGTTTGAGCTCCTCGAGAAGCGTGTCTGCTCGGGGAGGTCTGCTACCGCTTGGCTGGCTTGGGCTCCTAAGTGGACTCGGGCTCGGGACCATAGCTGAGCTCGGGTACGCGTCGCATGATCCAGGTCTCGCTGCTCGACACGATGCCGCCAAACTTGGCGGACACCTTCTGAGCACCTTGTGCCCCGCGCTCACGCATCACGGGCGAGCCTTTGTCGAGCTCCGCGAAGTTCTCGAAGTAGAAGACGTGCACGAAGCCCGACTCGCCGCCGAAAGCCATCGCCCCCGTCGCATGGTGGACTTGAGCCGCGTTGAAATGCGGGAGAAAGTCTTCCATCATCACGTTCATGTAGTCCTGCTCGTGTCCGGGAGCAACCTTGGAGATGTTCACTACCATCAGATCGGGCTCTTCACCTTCCGGCAGCGGGTTCCCGACGTCGTGAAGCACGCGCACGGCGTAGCTCGTACGGCTCGTTACACAGCGCCGGAGACGGTTGATGAGCGATTCGGTCTCCGGGTCGGCGTCTCGCGCGCGGTCGAAGCTCGCGAGATTCTGCACCGGTGTCGTGATGAGGAAGCGATAGGTGTCGCCGAAAACATGCGTGCGGCTCACGCTCCGCCAAGGAACTTTGGCTTTCTTGGCGCGCGCCGAGAGCTCGCGTTGGACTGCCATGAACTCGTCGACCCTCTCGGGATCGACTTGGATGACGTTCATCTGCACCCACGGCGGAGGTGCTTCCTCCTGCGCCGCGGCGAGCGCGGTAGTCGCGACTAGAATCGCGAAGACCGTCTTTTTCATGCCGGCGCGCTCAGCACGACACGCAGTTGTGGTTGTTCTTCGAGCCGAGGCTCTCGAGAAGCGCCACGGTCTCTGGCAACGGAGACACGCGCTGCACGGGACCGTTGGCCAAGTCCGCGGTCGTTTGACCGGTGCGGCTCACGGCGGTCACGTCACAGCCCTTTTCCACCAGATACAAGATCATCTCGTTGTCCCCGCGCGCGGCGGCGTGGTGAAGCGCGTTGTAGCCGTTGAAGTCGCGCGCGTTCACATCGACGCCGAGCTCCTCGATGAGATATTTCACGGCGTCGAGCCAAGCGCCTGGCGCGGTGCGGTGAGCGTTCCCGGCAAAACCTTCACCATAGCCGACGCCCGAGGCGGCGTGAAGTGCGAAGACGCCTGGGTCACCCTCTTTGACGCGTGGCAGGCCGGACGGATCCGGGTTGACAGTGCGCTCATCCGTCGCGGGCCAGAGGCCGGGTCCGAAAGGCTGCACGGGTCGTATTTCTGTGGTCTCGGTAGACTTTGACGCGGTGCCGGCGCGAGGTCGCTGCGGCGGCGGAGTCAAAGTCGGGAGGTTCGGGTCGGCGCCATGAGCGACGAGAAGACGCATGGCGTCGACGTCCGTCGCATAGGAGGCGCGCCAAAACGCCGTCGAGCCTTTGGTGTCTTCGAGGCCGCAGTTCTGATTGCCGCAGTCGGTATAGACCATGTACCACGGGTGGCTGGTCAGCCGCGCGTCCGGATCCGCGCCGGCTTTCAAGAACGCCTCCGTCAGGTCGAGATAGGTCGCGTCCTGAAGGTCTTGCTCCTGCGGTTGCGGGAAACGTGTACGAGGCTGCCACTTTGCGTTGACGGCGGCCCAGAGCGGCGCCACCCCGTTGAGCTTTGCGGCCACGTTCGGGTCCGCGCCGCGCTTCAGCAGACGAAGCGCGAGATCGTACTGCCCATTGATGGTCGCCATGAGAAGTGGGCTCGTGCCGTCGCCCGCGCTCACTTGATTGATGTCCGCATCACCTTCGAGAAGCGCCATGACCGCTTCGGTGTGACCCTGACGTGCGGCATGCAGAAGGGCAGTCAGGCCGCCTTTGTTCTTCAAGACCATGCGCGGACGGAAGCGGCGCTCGTTCGGATTCGCCTCGGAGATCTCGGGGAGCTCACCCGAGAGATAGAGATCGCGGCCCGCAACGATCGCCGCTTGGAACTGGCTCGCGCTCGGGATGAACTCGCCTTCGATCTCGTTCTTCATCTGGTAGGAGCGAAGAACTTTTTTCTGACGGTTCTTCCCGGCTTCGGCGAGCTTGCGATCCGCCTCGAGATCGATCACTTTGCTCGTGATGCTCGGATTGGCGCCGCCTTCGAGAAGCGCTTGGATTGCCGCGACCCGATTCTGGGCCGACGCGAAGATGAGCGGGGTTTGTTCCCATTCATGATCTTTCGCGTTCACTTCGGCGCCCCGGCTCGAGAGCGACCGCACGATGTCGGCGCTGCCCGATGCGGCCGCCAGATGAAGCGGGGTTGAGCCCGCGGGCATGGTACGCGCCATGACGTCGCTTCCAGCTTCGAGCAGAATTTCCGCTACGGCGGCATGGCCGTTCCGGCAAGCGACGTGAAGCGGCGTGTAGTGGCCGACGCGCGTTTCCGCCTCGACATTGGCACCCGCAAAGATGAGCATCTCCGCCATCTCGGCGTCGCCGAGCTCGGCGGCCCAGTGAAGCGCCGTCATGCCGTCGCCCTGCGCGGCGTTGACGTCGGCCCCTTGCTGAAGAAGGGTGCGCACCGCGTCGCGATCTCCTTTCGTGGCGAAGTCCGCCACCGGCGAGTTCGAAGGCGCCGCCGCGAAGACGACGCCCATAAAGAGCGCAGTGAGGATGACGAGGGCCACCAAGCCGAGCGTGTTTCTCATGTTGCGCTCGTCGTCAGGTCGAACGTGCCCGTGCTGTCGCCGAAGCTGGTCAACTCGTCGAGCCCGAGCTCGTTCAGCAAGGTCAACATGACGTTCGCCATCGGCGTCCCGTCGGCGGCTTTGAGATGCAAGTTGCCTTTGAGGTGGCCATTGGCCTTTCCGAGAAGCGCGAGCGGGCAGCGCCGATGGTTGTGAATGTTGGGGTCCCCCATCGGAGAGCCCCACACGATCATCGTCTTGTCCAGGAGCGACACCCCGGCCTCTTGCGAGCTCTTCATTTTCTCCAGAAAGTAGGGGAGCATGCTCATGCGGTAGCGGCAGATCTTGTTGAACTCGAGGATCAAGTCTTCTTTGTTGCCGTGGTGCGATGCCGGGTGGAACGGCTTGCTCGAGCCGCTCTCCGGGAAGGCACGGTTCTGGGAGTCGCGTCCGAGCTTGAACGAGATGACGCGGGTCATGTCGGTCTCGAGCGCAAGCACTTGAAGGTCGAACATCAGCTGCATGTGCTCGGAGAACGAATCGGGAACACCTGCCGGCGCTTTGGGAATCTCGCGGGCTCCGCCACCGCTATTGTGCGCTTCGACCATCTGGATGCGGCGCTCGACCTCACGGACATTGTCGAGATATTGATCGAGGCGCGGGCGATCGATAGCGCCCAGCTGTCCGCGCAATCCGACGATGTCTTCCGCAATCCAGTCGAGAATGCTGCGCCGTGTCTGGCGGCGTTCCTCTCGCTCTTCGGGAGAATCGCCGGAGCCGAACAGCATGTCGAAGGCGACGCGCGGGTCTCGGATCATCGGAAGCGGCTCCGTCGGCGAGGCCCAGCTGATCGAGTCCGTATAGACGCAGGAATAGTTGTACAGGCAGCCGCCAGCCTGGTCGAGATTCTCGATACAGAGCTGCATCGACGGCATCGGGGTGTCCTGCCCGTAGCGCCGAGCGTACATCTGGTCCATCGACGTGCCGGCGAAGATATCAGAGCCCTGGGTCTGCTTCGGATGGCTATGGGTCAGAAATACAGCACTCGAGCGGAAGTGGTCCCCGCCGATCTCGGGAGGCGAGAACGCCTCGGCCATGCGCGTGTCGGTGTTGCTTACGATCGTGAGGTAGTCCTGGAACGGCGTCAGGGGGCTCAGCGCGTTTTCCTCCGTCAGCTTGAAGTCCGGACCCGTCGTCTCGGGCGCGAACAAATGCTGGCTCGCTCCCCACTCGTTGCACCCGGCGAGGCCGTGCACCTCCTCGATACACACGAGTGGCGTGCGGTCGACCGCGGCCGATGTCGCAGCAGCCGCCCGGCGTCCGGCCGGCACCATCGCGTCCAAGAAAGGAAGCGCGACGCTGGCACCGAGACCTCGAAGAAACGTCCGGCGGGGCAAGTGCTTTCCCGTGATAGTCGACATTGCGGAGCTCCTTTGTTCTTTGGTTACTGTAGTGGGGCTGCGGTCGTCGCCTCAGCCACCATTGGCAATTCTCGTTTCATCCGAAATGCGTCGCTCATCACTACGCCCAAGATGAACGTCGACACACGGTAGTCATTCTCTTTGGCTTTCTCGGTAATCGCTCGAATCGTCGGTTGGTCGTAATACTCGACGCGCCGGCCCAAGGCATAAGCTAAGAGATTCTCGGCGAAATTTCTCGCGAGCAGCACCGGGCGCTTCAAGAGCGCCTCGACGAGCTCCGGAGGGTTCGTGATCGGCGTGCCGTCGTAGAATTCACCGCGCGTGTCGAGCGCTACGCCGTTCTCACGTCGCCGCCATTTCGCGGTCACGTCATAGTTGTCGAGCGCGAGGCCGATCGGATCCATGAACCGATGACAGGCATTACACGTGGGGTTCGCGCGATGAATCTCGAGGCGCTCGCGTGTCGTGAGCAACCGTCCGCCTTGCGCCCCTTCGGTCACATCCAAATCGGGAACGTCGGGCGGCGGCGGTGGGGGAGGCGTCCCCATCAACACTTCCATGACCCATTTGCCACGGAGCACGGGAGACGTACGGTTCGCCATCGAAGTGAGCACGAGCACGCTGCCATGTCCGAGAATGCCACGGCGTGAGTCATCGGCATAAGTGAGGCGGCGGAACTCTTTTCCCGCGACGTTCGGGATTCCGTAGTGCCTGGCGAGACGTTCGTTCGCGAAGGTATAGTCGGCGTTGAACAGCTCCATCAAGCTGCGATTCTCGCGAACGAGGTTGTCGAAGAAAAGCTCTGTCTCGCGCCGCATGGCGTTGGCGAGGTTCTCGTCGAAATTAGGATAGAAATTCGGGTCGGGGCGGTTCTTGTACAAGTCCTGGAGCCGGAACCAGAGCGCCGCGAAGCGCGTACCGAGCGCTTCGGCGCGCGGGTCGGCGAGCATACGCTTGGCTTGGCGCTCGAGCTCAGATGGATTCGAGAGCCTTCCTTCGCTTGCTATCATTTGCAGCTCGTTGTCCGGCGGCGTGCCCCAAAGGAAGAACGAAAGACGGGTCGCCAAATCCAAATCCGCGACTCGCTGGACTTCGCCAGGTGTAGCGTCTCGCGGCTGCCGCTCGAGCCGCAGCACGAAGTTTGGGCTCGCTAGAATCGCCTCGAGCGCCACGCGGATACCGATCTCGAAACCGCCCTTCTTGGCGCCGGTATCATAGAATGCGGTGAGGCCGTCAATATCGCCTGGAGTCAAAGGTCGCCGGTACGCTTCGCTCCCGAGCCGAGCAATGATGGCTTCCGCGCAAGGCCGCTCTTCGCTCGCGATCGTCGGGCGGCAGGAGAAGATCCGCTGACGGCTCGGCGTCAACGAGAGTCCCGTCGTGTTGTACGGGCCGCTCAGGATCAAGTTCTGCAAGTGCGGCAAAGTCGTGATGCCCGCGCCACCCGCACCGCCTCCAGCGAAGGACCAGTCGTGCGGGCGGATCAAATCTTCGTAGGGGCCGTCGGACCTGCGGATGAACGCGGCAGAGACACGATGCTGCCCCGCACGTACGACGATCGGCTCTGTTCGAATGGGAGTACCGCCCCGTCCGTCCGCGCCGCCGCTCGTTCTCGCGTAGCGAAGCAAGCCGACGCGTTCGCCGTTGATGGAGACGTCGATGTCCTCGATCCTAGCGTTGTCCCCGGCGCCGAAAGTCAGCTCGAACACATATTCACCGTCGGCGGGAAAGACGTGCTCGATGACTGTGCCGCCCCGTGTTCCGTAAGGCGTGCCATCGATGTGGTCCCAAGGGTGTTGTGAGAGATAGATGGAGTTC
Organism: Acidobacteria bacterium bin61; assembly: GCA_963578475.1. GTDB lineage: Bacteria > Acidobacteriota > Vicinamibacteria > Marinacidobacterales > SMYC01 > SMYC01. The sequence continues at coordinate 83,257 of CAUZCL010000013.1, forward strand.
GTGTAGGTGTGGTCGACGGCAGGGGCGTTGCGATTCCCGAGAGCTAGCCGACTAATATCGGCCGCCGCGTTGAGATAGGACTCGAGCAGCATCGGCGAGAGCGTTTGCGCGTCCGCGATATTGTCGAAGTTCGCGCTCATCTGGTCGAGCGGCAGCCAGTCTCCCGCATCGACGGAGAGAGCCAAAAGGTCGCGAATGGCCCGTTCATATTCCGGCCGATTGAGCCTTTGGAAACTCTTGTCGCCCGGATTCGGGTCGCGCCGGGCGGCCTCGTCTATGGTCACTTCGAGGGTGGTCGCGAGCAAGGAGAGCTCGTCGCCCTCGGGGCGAGGCATGCCGGCTGGCGGCATCATTTCGGCTCGCAGCTTACGAATGATTTTTTCGGCAGTTTTCGCCTGATGCACGGCAGCCGCGACGTCGAACTGCTCGAGCGAAAGATTTCCCAGCAGCGTGACGTCATTGTGGCAAGTGACGCAGTTGTCCTGAATGATGCCGTTCAGGCCGACCGCGGGGGTCTCGGGCGCTGCCCAGGCACAATACACCCCTGTGCCGAGCAGTACGGGTATCACGCAGATTACAAGCTTCCCCCTCACGGGGTTGCCTCCCTAGCCTCTTCTGTGAGAGCAGTTTACAGATCGAAGGGCCCTAGCGCAACCTCGACCTGGGGGATGTGCCAACATCATCAGTAAGGCACATCCTGATTAGTATGGCAAATCCTGACCTGAGACGCGCCCGGGGCTGAGAGCGCGATGGCAGTCGTCCGAGCTCGGCGAGCTGTTCCTTGCTGGGGAAACTCTCGACGAGGTACCGCGGCGGGCACAGGTCCTGCTTCGTCATGAGGTCCGGCGCGACCGCCTGCACGCGCTCCCACGAAGCGGTCGCGACGAGCTGGTCTTCTTCAGGGGCATCGTCATCGTAGAAGTGGACGATGTCCGTTTCGGGCAAGAGAGAGACGATGTCCTTCGGCCAGACGCAGTAGCTTTGGATGGCTCCTGTGTCTTCTTTTCGAGCCGCGGAGTAGCTCGCGACGAAGATGTCTTTGCCACAGCACTCATGAAGTGCCTCTAGCGAGGCGTGCTGCTCGTCGCAGTTCCTCGCGAACGTTTGCGCGCGAAGGAGCTCGAAACGCGGCGCGAGCTCGTGCTCTTCCGGTAGCTCAAAGGGAACCCACTCGTTCCACTGAAGCCGGACGGGGATCGCTGTCATGAAGCGCGTTTCGGATGCGGCGTCCTCGGCGAGATCGGCCATCTTCGCGAGACCGTTCACATCTTCCGAGCCCGTGATAATGAGGGCGTCACGATGCGGCACCATCGCGACCGGGTCGCCCTGCACGTCGAGCTCCCGGATGAGGTTGATCAAGACGAGACGGGAAGCATCGTAGTGATCTCGCCAGTTGGAAACGTAAACGCCGCGCACGGGTGAGACGAACCGGCTCTTGGTGGCATCGGCGAGATTCTGGACGGCGAGGTCGAGCGCCATGTCGACACCGACGCCCCAGTCGTCGATCGTGCTTCGATTGATGATCATGATGGAGTCCGGCATATCGTAGACAAGCTCGACGACGAGGTGATCACTGATTACGCGATAGGCCGGCTCCTCGGTCTCTAGTCCCTCCCGCTGATAGTAGAGCTCGGTGAGGCTGTGATAGGAGCGCTCCCGTACGCGCGGCAGAAGATTGGGTTGCGCTTGTCGGAACGTGTCGGGGATCGTGGAAGCGTGACTTTGGGCGACCAGCTTCACGTAGCGTTTGAGAAGCGCACGGCGTGCGAACAGGCCCGCGACGAGAAAATCCTCGTAGATGTTGTGGAGGTTGATGTGACCTTGAGCGTCGGCGAGGCCGAGTCGAAATCGCGCTTTGTCATAAGCGACCTGCGGGGTGCCGTTGAGCTTGCGCGCGGTGTCGATGAGGGCTTGCGCGAAAGCGTCTTTCGTTGGCGTACCAAGGAGCGTGGTGAACATGGTGCCTTTTCGCTCTTTGTTGGGGGGACCCAGGGATGGTATGGAGCAAGGTTTGTGCCATTGACCGACGACGTGGTAAGTGATTTGTACGATGGTACTTATACGAAGGTTGCTGGGCTTTGATGGGAGTAAAATCCCTCGCGGGGAGGGGGTTGCTTCGAGCGTGAGCATCGAAGAACATTAGCGGCGATGCCCCCTACGAGCTCAACGCGGCAGGCGAGCCCACCGGGCTCATCGAGCTCCCCGTCGAATGGACCCTCGACGACGCGCCGCTCATGAACCCGCTTGGTGGCCGCTACAGCGCGCCGCGCGACGTCCTTCAGGTCTACAAGGACGAGTTCGACGTCGCCTATGAGGAAGGCACGATGTTCCTCCTCACGATGCACCCGCACTATATCGGCCACCACTCACGCATCGTCATCTTGCGCGAGCTGATCGACTACATAAGCGCCAGGGAAGGCGTTTGGTTCGCCACCCATCGCCAAGCTGCGGAATATGTGAAAGAGAAGGCCGATATCAGTTGAAACTTTGCCCGATTCCGTACAGGCTGTGCCCGTCTAACTGACTCACGACACGAAGGAGGCAGACATGACCCACTTGGCGAAAGCGCTACGCCTATCGCTAACGATACTGTTTCTCGCGGCTCCGCTTGGAGCCCAAACGGTCCGCATCGTCCAAACGAATGCCGCAGGCGACAACGCCCATATCATCGATCCGACCACCAACGAGATCGTGGACGAAATCTCCGGGCTTCCCATGGCGCACGGCGTGGCCTCCGCGCCCGACGGAAGTAAGCTCTATTTCAGTAACGAGGTCGACCACACCCTCGACATCGTCCCGACGAACACCTGGAAAGTGTCGAAGCAGATCCCGCTCACCGGCCGACCCAACAATGTGGCCATCACGCCGGACGGACGCAAGATCTACGTGGCCATCACTCGACAAGACGCTTTCGTCGACGTCATCAACCTCGACGAGGGGAAGGTCGTGAAGCGGATCCCGACGCTCGGCGGCGTTCACAACGTTTTCATCTCGCCGGACGGCCGCCACGTCGCGGCCGGGATGATCGGCGCGCGAACGCTGACCATCATCGATACCGAGACCGACGAGCCCGTCTGGTCGCTCCACTTCGATGGAGGTGTGAGACCGATGGCATTTGAGCCCAAGGCGGATGGCACGACGAACAGGATCTTCGTTCAGATCTCGAACTATCACGGGTTCTACGTCGTGGACTTCGACAAGAGGCTCATCGTCCAGAAAGTCGAGATGCCTGAGCTCCCATTCTCGCAAGTGGATAATGACGGGCTCCAGGGCTCGCCGGGCCATGGACTTTTCGTCTCGCCGGACAGGACGCAACTCTGGTCCACGAGCAAGCCGAACAACCACGTTTACGCTTGGTCGCTCCCCGATCTCGAATTTCTCGGCGGCGTGCCCGTGGGGAGCCACCCCGACTGGCTTACGATGACGCCCGATGGCCGCTATCTCTACGCGGCTAATGCCGGCTCGAACAACGTCTCCGTCATCGACACCCAGAAGATGACAGAAGTAGCTCGCATCCGCGTGGGCCAAGCGCCTAAGCGCAACCACACGTTGGTGATCCGATGAGGGCGCGGCATGCTCTGGTGGCACTCGGCGTCCTCTGGGCGGCGCTCTCTTCGGCCCAGGAGCCGCTCAGCTTCGAGCGTTACCGCGAAGAGGTCGAGCCGATCTTTCTCGCGCCTCGCGGCGGTTACGGACCGGGGATGTCGCCTTGTGTCACCTGTCATGCGCATAACGGAACACCCCTCAAGCTCGAATCGCCGCAGGAGAATGACGACGGGAGTGTCTTTTTTACCGAAGAACAGTCGCGGCGAAACTTCGAAGTCGTGTCACGCCTCGTTGTGCCTGGGGAGCCAGAGAAGAGCCGGCTGTTGCGCAAGGCGCTCGCGCTTTCCGCGGGCGGAGCGCGCTTTCATGTTGGTGGCCGCTTCTTCGAATCTCGAAACGATCCGGAGTGGAAAAAAATGGCTGCGTGGGTGCGAGACGCGAGCGCCGAAGACAGTACGACCGAACCCGTGCCGCCTCTCGACTTCGATTTCTTCCAGACCTGCGTGCAGCAGATCTTTTTGAACAAGCGCGAAGGCCGGATGGAATGCGTGCACTGCCATGATTCCGGCTTGCGTGGATTCGCGCGCACGATACCCGAGGGCCGAACCTATTGGAACCTGGAGGAGTCGGAGCAGAATTTCGCGCTCGCGAAGCGCTACGTCGAGCCGGGCTTTCCGATGAGAAGCCGCTTTCTAACGCACCCGCTCGCGGCAGAGGCGGGTGGCGACCATTTCCACGGCGGCGGGCGGCGCTGGACTTCACAAGACGACCCGGAGTGGCAGATGTTGGCCGCCTGGGTCCGGGGCGAAGACCCGAAGTGCATGAGCTACTGAGGCGCAAGTGACAAGAGAATTTTCACGACAGTCTGCATTCGTCTTGGCCCTCGTCCTTGCTTGGGCGCACCCTGGAATCGCGCAACCGTCGACCCACGATCAGCTGGCGAGAGACATCCTCGAGGAGCTCATCGAGATCCGCTCCACCGCGGCGGCTGTCGAGAACACCGTGGTCGCGGCAGAAGCGATGGCGCGCCGTCTTCTCGACGCCGGCTTTCCGCAAGAAGATGTGCAGGTCGTCGTCGGCCCAGGCCCTCAGATAGGGAACCTGGTCGTACGCTACCGGGCAGACGACGACGGCCAGAAACCGATTCTTTTCATGGCGCACCTCGATGTCGTGGATGCTTTGCGCTCGGACTGGTCGTTCGAGCCCTATGAGTTCCGAGAAGAGAACGGCTACTTCTACGGCCGCGGCACGTCGGACAACAAAGCCGGCTGCGTCACCATCGTCGCCAACTTCATTCGGCTCAAACAGGAGGGGTTCCAGCCGAAACGCGATCTGATCGGCGTCCTCACGGGCGACGAGGAGACGGACGGGACGGGCATCGACTGGCTCGTGCGCGAGCACCGTGAGCTCATCGATGCTGCCTTCGCGATCAATTCGGATGCCGGCGGTGGCGCCACTATCGATGGCAAGCCACACCGCTTCACCGTCCAAGCGAGCGAAAAGATCTATCTGACGTTCCACCTCGAGGTCAAAAACCCCGGCGGACACAGCTCTATTCCCCGCCCGGACAATGCTATCTACCGCCTCATGGCTGCTCTGAGCAGCCTCTCGGAATACACGTTTCCCGTTCATCTGAACGAAGTGACCCGAACATTCTTCGAGCGCTCCGCGGAGCTCGAAGACGATGCCACGGCGGCGGACATGCGCGCCGCCGCTTCAGACTCCCCCGATACAGCGGCCGCCGCTCGACTAGGGCGACTGTCGTCCTTTTACAACGCCATGCTCCGGACGACGTGTGTCGCAACCCGCCTCGAGGCGGGCCACGCCGACAACGCCTTGCCGCAGACAGCGAGAGCGACGGTGAACTGTCGCATCTTGCCGAACGAGTCACCCGACGATATCGAGGCAAAGCTCAGGGAAGTCATCAGCGATGACGCCGTCTCGTTGACGCGGGTCAACGATCCGGTCCAGAGCCCTCCGTCGCCGCTCGACCCGGCGGTTATGGCGCCCATCGCGGAGATCGTCGAAGCCATGTGGCCCGGCGTGCCGATCCTACCGCGCATGTCGACGGGAGCGACGGACGGCCTCTACGTCCGTAACGCGGGCATTCCCGTCTATGGCGTGTCGGCGATTTTCGATGACCCAGACGATGTTCGGGCCCACGGGCGCGACGAGCGCGTACCGGTGAAGTCTTTCTACGAGGCCAACGAGTTCTGGTACCGGATGCTGCAAGCGCTGTCGCGCTGAGAAACTAGCGACCCGTCGATTGTGGCGTCATACCCGTTCCAGCAATCACGGGGGCGGACACCGGCGATGATAGGTGCTCGAGTAACGCGTGCGCGGCCTCCACATTCTTGGCGCCCGTTGTGATCCCTGCGGAGAACATCGTCACCTTCTGCACTTCATCGGGAATCGTCCCGACATAAATAATCCCTTCGACCGGGAGCAGCTCGCTGACCTGCTGGAACCCGATCTCGGCATCTCCACGGGCAACTACGGTGCCCACGCGCTCGCCGCCGACGCGAAGGCTCTTTGCTTCGAGCACATCGGCGAGGCCAAGCCGAGGGAACAGAATCGTCGACAGGTAGGTGCCGCTCGCGCTCGCGGAAAAGGCGATGGACTTCGCCTCAACCAGCGTACGCTAGAAGGCTACGCGCGTGCTGATGTCGGGCGTGGCACTTCCGGCGCGTACGGCCATCCCGATGAGCGAGGAGGCGAGGTCGACGCGGCTGCTCGCGACAACGTAGCCTTCGGCTATCATTTGTTCGAGGCCCTCGCTCACCATAATAACGACGTCCGCCGGCTTGCCTCGCCGGAGCCGGCTTGGAATGAAAGTGGACGCGCCACCCATGGACGCCCCAAAAACGGTGTTCACGTCGATGTGGGTTTCGTCCGAAAATTCGCGAGAAAGCACGCGGTATGCCGCCGAGAAGCCTCCGGAGCTCATCACTTCTAGCTCGGAAGCTTCGGATAGCGGAGTACCGGCCAACAACAGCAAATTGAGATTCAACGCCAACAGCTTGATGCTCATGTTCAGCCTCTCGCCAGAATACACCCAAGTGCGCCGGGGTTGCCCGCCATTCTCCGTCGTCGTAATATCCTCGTGGTCACATGTCTGTCGAACCCGGCGACGCTCTCGCCCATTGCAAGATTCTCGAGCTTGTTGGCAGAGGCGGTATGGGAGAAGTGTATGTGCAACCTTTTCTGGATGGTGGTTCCAAGCACATGGTGTCGCGGGCTGGAGGGCGACAGCCGAGCTGGTCGCCCGACGGCGCCAAGCTGTTCTTCCGCGGGGAAACACACGTGATGGAAGTGTCCGTCGCGTTCGCTCCGGAGTTCCAGTCAACGCGGCCCGTTTCTCTCTTCGAAGATCGCTTCCATCGGCCGCGCGGAGGGAACCACACGAGCTATGACGTCTCTCTAGACGGCCGATTTCTCATGCTCGAGCGACGCGTGCCAACGGACGACTGAAAGGATGTGGAAGACGCTGTGACGACCTGTCCGTGTGGAACCACGAACGCCTATGCCGAGTGCTGCGGGCGCTTCATCGACGGAGACCAAAATGCTCCAACGGCGGAGACACTCATGCGCTCCCGCTACACGGCCTACACCATGGTCCGTGTCGACTACATTACCGATACCCTCGATCCGAGATCCCGAGACAACCACGATCCCGACCAGGCCAAGAAGTGGGCGGAGGAGTCCGAATGGCTAGGGCTCGACATTCTCTCGACGGTTGCGGGTGAAACGGACGACAAGAGAGGCACCATCGAGTTTATCGCTCGCTTTCGACAAGATGGCCACGACCACGAGCACCGGGAGCGAGGAGATTTCATAAAGCGCGACGGCAGGTGGTACTTCACCGACGGGAAGGTCCTGGGGCCGCAGAGCATCCGCAGCGAAGGTCCCAAGATTGGACGCAACGATCCTTGTCCTTGCGGAAGCGGCAAGAAGTACAAGAAATGCTGTGGTCGCAGCTAGCCCGTCACTGTCCGATGTACTTCTCGTAATGCGCCGAGACCCGAAGCATCGAGTCTTTCAAATCTGCTGGCCGCCAGTGGTACCAGCCGTGCGGTTCGTCGTCGTACAGAACATACTCGGTAGGCTTGCCCTTTTCTTTGGCTAGCTCGTAATATTCGTCGGCCATACTGATGCGCACGCTGTAGTCGCGGTCGCCCCAAAGAATCAAGAGCGGCGTTTGGATCTGGTCGATGTTGAAATAGGCCGAGCGCTCGCGCCAATGATCGGGCGCCTCGTCGGGGTTACCGTGGTCGCCACCGACCACGTCGCCTAAGATCGGCCGCTCGGCAGGCCCCCACATCTCGTACATGTGCACGAGGTTGGTCGGGCCGTAGAAGTTCACGGCGGCCTTGAACCGGTCAGGATAGCGCTGGATGGCGGCCATCGTGAAGTAGCCGCCCGTGCTGCCGCCTTGTATGATGACACGGTTGGGATCGATGTCACCTCGGGAGGCGAGGTGATCGATACCAGCGATCAGGTCGTCGACATCGCCGCCGCCCCAGTCGCCGAAGTTCAGCCATTCGAACTCACGGCCCTTTCCCTGGCTTCCCCGAACCTGCGGGGCGAGCACGACGTAGCCTTTCGAAACAAGAAACTGAATGAACGGATAGAACCCGTTGACGTGGTTCCCGTGCGTGTTGGCACGCGCGTAGAGAAGCAGCGGAGGGACTCGGCCGTCGGCGGCCGCTTTCGGTCGGTACAAGAAGGCGGGTATCTCGACCCCGTCTGCCGATTCGTAAGCGATCCTCTCGGGGACGACGAAATCGCCGTCCGACAATGCGCTCGGCATGTGGTTCGTGAGTCTCGTGGGGGTGCCGCCGTTCGCGGGAATCGACCAAATGTCGCTGGAAATCTTCGGGCTCATATGCGTGAACGCGATGGACTGCTCATCGGGCGCCCATCGGAATGTTCCGCGCGTCTGACCGGCTTCGATGCCTCCGCTCACGCCGTCACGCGCCGTGAGTTGCACCGGTTCGCCGCCGTCTGTGGAGACTTTCATCAAATGAAAGTTCCAACTCTTGTTGGCAACATAGGCGATCCATTTGCCGTCTGGAGACCATTGCGGGTTGTGCTCGTCCCAAGGGCTCGAGGTGAGCATCTCGATTTCACTGCTCGCCACATCGATGACACCGATGTTGCGCCAGCTGGATCGGTTGGAGACGAAGGCGATCCTTCGGCCGTCGGGAGACCAGCGTGGGGAGTACTCGAGGGAATCCTCCGTGTTCGCCGTCAGCAGTCTTTCTTCTCCACTCGTCATCGGCGCGAGCCAGATATCGTTGCCTTTGATGTCGTCCTTTCCGCGGCGATCCGAAGTGAAGGCAAGCCACCGTCCATCGGGAGAGATCTGCGGATCGGTGTTGTTGTAGCGACCTTCGGTCAAGTACGTCACTTCGATCGGGCCGTCGGGGATCCCGGAGGGCATCGAAGCAATTTGAGCATATCCGTAAGCGTCGCCCGTCACGAAGACGATGGAGTTGCCATCGGGAGTCCACACCGGAGCGGAGCCGCGCCTGCCATAGGTGAGGTTGACCGGCGGCGCGGAGCCATCTGCTCGAATTTTGAAAAGGAGTCCGCGCGAGCGATAGGAGATCCATTCGCCGTCCGGTGACCAACGCGGCTGAACGGAAGGTCCATCGCTGACTTGGTGAACGGGGTTGTTCGGATTGATGGGGCGGGCGCCCCCGCCATCGGCGTTCATGATCCACAGATGGTGCTCGCCGTTTTTCGCCGATAGGTAGACGATCTGCTGGCCGTCGGGGGAGTACTGAAACTGTTCGACTTTCCCGTTGGTCTCGGCCAAGAGATCGACAAAGGTTGCAGGCGGGCTATCCGTTGTCCCGCTGCAGCCGGCCCATAGGCACAACAGGAGCAGGGGACTCACGCGTCGTCGCATCGGCCATTGTAAGCAAAATCGGACCGTACGTGCGACGCGCACAAGTCGCTTGGAGCCTGTGAAGAGACATGCTGTAATGGGCCTGCTTTCTCAACGGGCGAGGTGCATCATGAAAGACTGGAGAGCCAGCGGAGTGCTTGCGACATGCCTGCTGCTGTTTGGAAGCGCGAGCGGCCTCTTCGCCGAGGACGCGTCCTCGTGGCAGCAGTGGGGCGGGCCGAATCGCAACTTCATTGTCGAGACCACCGGACTTGCGGATACGTGGCCGGAGGCCGGGCCGCCCATCCTCTGGAGCCGGCCGCTCGGAACGGGGCACTCGTCCATCGTCTCCGACGGCGACGGGCGGCTCTTTACGATGTATCGGGTCGGAAACGGCCGTGAGCGAGGCGGGCCGTGGGAGCTCGAAGAGGTCGTCATCGGGCTCGACGCGAAAACAGGGGAGACGATCTGGGAGTACACCTACCCGTCGAAGCTCCAGGACTTCAATTTCGGTGCCGGCCCGCACGCGACCCCGCTCGTTGTCGGTGAGCGTCTGTTCACCGTCGGGACCAACAAGAAGATGCATGCCTTCGACACGCGCACCGGAAAGCTTCTCTGGGCGCACGACCTCGTCGAAGATTTCAATGCACCCTCGCTCGTCATCCGTGCGATCGTGAAGGCGGGCTATGGCTGTAGTCCCATCGCTTTCGAAGATACGATCATTTGTAGCGTAGGCGGTCCCGGACAATCGGTGATGGCTTTTCGGCAGAACGACGGCGCGGTCGTGTGGCGAAGTGGAGATTTTCTGACGTCACAAGTGCCTCCATCCTGATCGAGTTCGCCGGTCAGCCGCAGTTGGTCGTTGTAGGTGGCGGCACCATCAACGGACTGAGCCCCGCGGACGGAGAGTCGCTGTGGTCTTACCCGCACGATCCTGGCAACGACCTCAATTGCAGCACGCCGCTGTGGGGCTCGGACGACATACTCGTTGTCTCGTCGGCCTACAAAGTGGGAAGCAGAGCCATTCGGCTGACTCGGAGGGGCGAGCAGACGATGCCGGAAGAGATATGGTTCACGAAGCGCACGCGCTTCGCCTCGGCGATTACGTCTACGGTACGAGCGGCGATTTCGGGCCGGCGTTTCTCACCGCGCTCGATGTGAAGACGGGAGACGCCGCGTGGCAGCATCGTGGCTTCGCCCGCGCGAGCATGATTTACGCGGACGGCAAAGCGATCATTCTCGACGAGGATGGAGATCTCGCGATCGCAAAGCTATCGCCTGAAAAAGTTGCGATCCTGTCGCGCGCGAAGCTGTTCGAGACGACGGCCTGGAGCGCCGGCGCTCGTCGGGACCACACTTTATGCACGCGATCGAGAGAAGATCGTCGCCGTTGATTTGGGAGCACACTGATGTTGCGGCCCTTCGTCTCGTGTCTCGCCGTAGTGGCGCTTTTGGCGCCTGCCATCACGCGTGCTCAGACAGTCGATCTCTCGGGTACCTGGCGCCTCGATGAAGAGCGGAGCCGCGTCCGCGTGGAAGCAACGCTCGCCGGCCTCATGGGCGCGGGCGCACCACAGACGCTACATATCGCCCAACCGTCGAACGGTACCCTCGTAGTCGAAAGCCAGATCAACGAGAGCTACGCGCGCCTCTACGTCCCGGGCGAGAAGACCTCGACGCCGATCTTCCTTGGAGAGCCGGGGAGCATCACGATGACCTCGCGATGGGAAGGCCGCGCGCTCGTGAGCGAAGGCACACGTAAATCTCCCTCGAGCACCGTCAACGTGCGGGAAGTCTTCGGACTGAGTGAAGACGGCCAAATTCTCGAAGTCGAAATCACGCTCGAGCGCGCGAACGGTGACGTCGAGAGCACACTCCGATATACGAGGATCCGTGACGTTGGCCCGTGCGAGAGCTGGCCGACACCGTGCAAGGATCCGACGCGACCTAGGCAGCAAGATTAGCTTCCATTTCTTGTGGAATTGATGTAGAGGCACACCTTCCCCGATAGTAAGCTTCCTGGTGCCAGGAAGGTGTATGTAATGCCAACAATGATGGGGATCCAGCCAGGTCTTCTTTCGTCTCAGACGGGCACTTGGACTATCTCGACGGCCTTTTCGACAGCTACGCCATCGATCCGCGCGGTGCGTCGCTCATGTTGTGCACTGCGTTCCGGCTCGGCCAGCAGGAGGCGGAGGCGGTCGTCGAGTTCTGGAGAAGTACCTCTGGCCGCAGGCTAAAGGGGTCCTGATTCTGGAGGTTTTTTCCGGAATTCCCCGCACCACCAGTTCTCGTTCACCGTAGGCCAGAGCTCCGAAGGCTGCTTGGCTGTCGCATCGAAATAGACGAGCGGTGGGAACCGACGACATTTACCCCGAGTATTCGCCCCATAGCTCGCGGAGCTGCGCACGAAGAAGACACATCTCGTGCACGTAAGACCAATAGCCGGGGACACTCGACCAGCGTACAGTAATTTTCATCGAGTGTAAATAAGGTGAAGAATAAACGGGTGGCACTTGTATTGGTGGAATGGAATCAGTCTCGGATTCTTCCGGTTACCCAGTCGTAGCGCCGATCCTCGTCGATGACTGGGCCTTTCGGACGCTGACCCACGCCGGCGCCGCCATCGACCACAAGGGTGGCACCTGTTATGTCGCTGGCGGCGTCGGAGGCCAAGAAGAGGACGGCGTTGACTACTTCTTCCGGCTTGCCGGGGCGGGCGAGTGGGAGGGTTGGGATGCGGGAGGCCAGCGCTTCGGCCATGGATGGCGGGAGTGGTTTTGGCTGGGTGTCGATCAGGCCTGGGCTTACCGTGTTCACGAGAATGTTGTGTGGGGCTAGCTCTATGGCGGTAACGCGCGAGAAGCTCTCGGTCGCGGCGCGGCTCGAGGCGTAGGCCGCTGAGCCCGGAGAGCCGCGCTTGCTGACGCCAGACGAAACATTGATGATCCTACCGCCGTTTTCGAGGGGGATCATTGCGCGCGCGGCAGCTTGGGTCATCAAGAAGGTTCCCCGGCAGTTGACGGCGTAGACCGTGACCCAGACTTCGACTCGCTCCTCGAGAAGAGACGTATGGGGCGCGACAGCGGCATTGTTCACACAAATGTCCAAGCCTCCACCGTGCTCGAGCGCGGCATCGACAACGGCGCTCGCTCCTTAGGGAGCACTGATATCAGCGACGACGGCCGTGACTTTCTCGCTACAGGGTCTGCAGGTCTCTGTTAGGCCAGACTCCTCTCGATCGGCCGCGATAACCTTCGCTCCTGCCTCGAAAAAGGCATGCACCAACGCGCGGCCGACGCCTCGGGCCGCGCCAGTGACGATCACCGCCTGGCCGCCGAAATCAAAACTCACTTGGGGAGGGCTCATTACGGGCATCTTGTATCACACGTGCGTGATAGATTCGGAGCCGACGGAGGCGGACGCATGTTGACGACGACGAATGAAAGACTGGGACGAGCAGCTTTTTGGTCGGCCGTCATACTCAGTGCCCTCCACGCCGCTCCGGGCCGCGTTAGCGCCGAGACGATTCACCTTCGCTGCGGCACGCGGCTCGACGGCATCTCAGATGCAAGCCGAGAGAATGTAACGATCCGCGTCGAAGGAAACCGAATCACCGCTCTCGGACCATGCTTCAGCTCCTAGTGGAGGCGGGGATGACCCCCATGCAAGCGATCCAGGCGGGCACGCGAGTCGACGCCGAACTGCTCATGTGGGACGACCGCATCGGATCGATCGCGGTCGGGAAGCTCGCGGATATCATCGCCGTCCCGGGAGACCCTCTTCGCGATCTGTCCGTGCTCGAGAACGTCTCCTTTGTGATGCTCAATGGAAGCGTGGTCCGCGCGTTGGGATCTCAGCCGAAGCGGTGACTACACCATCCCGATGCGCTGCCGCCCGCCAACAGAGCAGGTGCCGGAATAGGCTAGGTGCCGGCCGTTTGTTTGAGGGAGAGAACAAGTGCCACCCGTTTGTTTGAGGGAGAGAGCGGGCGGGCGTTACCAAAGGTAACGTGTCTACATAGTCTGCATAATCTGCGCACACGTGTTCGTTCCGAGCGATATCTCGCTGAGGCGGGGGTGACGTCCGTGCTCCAGATGGCCGCAGCGAACGCCAGGTGTTCAAAACTCTATCCGTACCCCTCCGTTGATGACGTGCCCTTCGAGCGGCGCCCAGGCGTCGACGGTCCACCTCCCGTCGACATTGCGCGTCGGCCGAAGCAGGGGATCCCATCGTGACTGGCGCACACCCGTGAGATTTTCAGCGTTGACGAACAGTCGGATGCGCCCGAAGCGGCGCTCTGCAAGTACACCGAGGACGACGTAGGGCTCGCTCGTCTCCCGATAGGGATTCGCTTCGACCCGCTGGCGGCCCGTGAGATAAACCTCGACCCCGAGACGACCATTATCGTTCTCGATCATGGAGACCACTCCCGCGCTGTTGCGAGGCGTCAAAGCGACATCCACGCTATCACCGCCGTCTCGCTCAAGGGAACGAACGTAAGTGTAGGTTCCCGTCAAGGCGAAGGGCGCGCGACGGAACGTCGCGAGGAGCTCGACGCCCGTATTGCTGGTTCCTCCCGAGAGGTTACGAAGCACGTACTCGGTAGACCTATCCACGAAGATGGAATCATCGATCCTTGAGTCGAAGAACGTGACGGTGTAGGAAGCCGCTCCATGAGTGAAACCGACGTCGAGCGACAGGCTCCGACCTCGCTCCGCGATGAGCGGTCGTTCAACCCTCAACCGCGTGAGCCCGGCCGCTTCGGTTTCCTCGGTGAGCGGTGTCGGCGCAAAGAAACCACTTCCCGCGGAAAAACGGCCCGTCCAAGGCCCGCGTCTGACGAGGGCGGAGACCCTGGGACTGAAGAACGTGCCAAACTCGCTGTGAGCGTCGAGTCGCGCGCTCAAAGACAGCGACAACCAGTCGGCGACGTCCACATCGTCCTGGACGAACACCCCCGGTGTCGTGAACGTGTAGTCGAACCGCGGCACATCTTTCGGCCCGTAGGATTCACGCTCGAATGCCGCGCCCACAACCCAGGTGTGACGACCCGCTGCGCCCCTAAGCGCCGTCTCGGCGAAAACGGTCTCATGACGGTCCCGTTCCAATTGGTCTCCGTAGAAATGCTCGTGGCCGGCGCTCGCGAACGCGCCCCGCGCCGTAAACACGAAGCGCTTGGCGAGGAGTGTCTGGCTCGAGACCCCGAAATCGTAGCGTCGCGTCTCGAGCGATTCCTCGTAGGGCTCGCCTGTGGCTTCCAGCACGGCGCCAGGGAGCGTTCCCCCTTTGCGATCCTCAAAGGTAACTCCCGTGGTCGCGAAGAAACTGTTCCCTAGCCCATCGTTCCAGAAAAAGCGCGGCCGCGCGACGCCGCGCCGGTAGCCGGCAAGATCGGCCCAACCGTCGTCATCGACGTCCACACGTCCCTGCCCGTGCCCACTCGCCAGAAGCGAGTAGTGCCAGCTTGGCGAAAGCGGGCCCGAAAGCCAGAGCACGGCATCGGACGCCCCGCGCGAAGAGAGGTTGAGAAGCAGCTCGCGTTCGGCCGTTTGCGTTGGCCTTCGCGTGAGTAGATTCACAACGCCACCCATCGCTCTTCCACCGTAGAGAGCTGAAGCCATTCCCTTGATGACTTCGACGCGGCCGAGATCCATCGGTGGAATCTGCAGCAGCGCCAACCCGGCAGCCTGCTCTCCGTAAAGAGGCAAGCCGTCGGACAAAAACCTCGTGTAGCGCCCGCGCATGCCTTGGATGCGAACGCTGGCAGCCCCGAGAGACGGCGACGTTGCGGCAACCCGCATGCCGCCCATCTCGTTCAGCATCATGACGATGTCGCCTGGCGTCATGAGCATTTTCTCTTCGATTTCTTCTCGTCCGAGCACTTCGATGCGCATCGGTTGGTCCTCGAGGCCTCGAGCCGAGCGCGTCGTGGCCACGACGGTCACCTCTTCTTCGACGACGGGCGAAGCGTCGAGCAACACCTGCACGCGGTGCTCCGTTTCTGCAATGACCTCGATGGAAACGGACGCAGGAAGAAAGCCTTCCTTTATGATGTCGATCGAGAGCTCAACGGCGGCGGCAGTAAACGTCACTCGGCCGTTCGCGTCCGTCTCGTAGGTTTCTCCGTTGGCCACGATACTGGCCCCCGAGACCGGCTCTGTACCATGGAGCACCTCGACGTGTAGGCTTCCAGTACGTGTCTGCGCCGCCAGGCCGGTTGCTGCTTGCAGCAACATGACGGCTGACAAACCAAGAGTCCACAGGCGAATACCTCCGGAGCCTGTCGTTTTCGGGACTACCAACATTGTCGGCGTACTATAGCGTCTCGCGCGAGCGGGATAGATTATCTCTGCAACAACGGAGGCGGTTGAATAATCCCGAACCCTGCGCGGTTTTGTCAATGGTGAAGTCCTCGACGGGTCGCTTCCGTGGGCTAAGAGAGAATACGGCCTACAGGAGCTCGTTCGGACGTCAGGGCCATGCGTATCCTTCTTGGCCAATGTGCACGATTACGGTAAAGCTTGTGGCGAGAAGGCCGATATCCTACACAGTAGTCTGATTCTGCCTACTCGTTCGTCCATTTCGTTGTATACCGTTACACTCTCTCGAGCTGTCCCGTGAGGCTCCGATACAAGCTTCTGGCATTGGCCGCGCCGGGCCTGACTTCCTCGACTACAAAGAACAGTCGAGGTTGTTCGAGGATTTCGCCGGCGCGATAGCCATCGAGGGAACGATTACTGGCGAGGAGCGGCCCGAACAAGTGATGGTGGGGTGGTCCACGGTGAACTTCTTTCAGGTCCTTGGGGTCCGTCCCTTCATCGGCCGGGATTTCGAGCCGGATGACGGAATCCCAATTGATCCTCAGGACTTTCTCGATCCGAATGCGATTCTTCCGCCCGGGATCATTCTGTTGACCCGTGGGATGTGGCAAAGGCAGTACGCTTCCGATCCGGCTGTTCTCGGAAAGACAATCCAGATGGACGGGCAATCGTGCATCATCGTCGGGGTATTGCCGCGCGACTTCCGCATCTACTCGCCCGCCTATGCCGGCATGCCCACGAACATCGACGTCTGGCGAGTGTTTTCGATCGATTTCGACACGAGTCCGCGAGACGGCGAATTCCTCACCGTTATTGCGCGTCTGAAGCCCGAGGTGACGCTCGAGCAGGCCCAAACCGAAATGGACGCGCTGGCCGTTCGGCTTCAGGAGCAGTTCTAACATCATAAGAATATGGGCATGGAGATTGTTGTGAACTCCATGCACCGGGACGTGGTCGATCACGTACGTCCTTTGCTCCTCACGTTGCTCGGTGCTGTTGGGATCGTGCTGCTCATCGCGTGTGCCAACGTCGCGAACTTGCTTTTGGTCCGCGCCAAGGAGCGAGAACGCGAGATCGCGGTGCGCGTGGCCTATGGTGGAGGACAGCGGCGCATCATCGCGCAAATGCTCACCGAGAGCGGTGTGCTCGCGGCTACCGGGGGCGTGCTCGGTATCGGCTTGGCATGGGTGCAAGCTCCGGTTCCAGCTCGCGCAGTTGCTCGGACAACTCGGACTAGACAGAGTTCCGAAGTCCGTCAAGTCTGCGGTTGAGCTCCTACGAGGGTCCGAATGATAACCGAGGCTCGCTGTATTGATTGGCTCCTGATTCCGCTGTTCCTCGTAGCCTTGCGAAAACTCCGAGCTCGAAGGGGGACCAAATGAAGGTCACGACACTACCAGACTATGAGTGGTGGATTAATCCCGGTTCCGTGGAGCTCCCCGAGTACGGAGACCCCGGTCCTATTGAGCTCGATATCATGGAGGACTCGCCGGAGTTCCGAGCGAACTTCCGAGGGATAGACTGGCGACAGACCGCACAGAACAACTCCAGTCCGAAGGTGCTCCCGCCCGTGGAGTCCCCGGAGCTCGAACCTATCGAGGACCTGGACCCGGAGGACACGGAACCCGGAGTCCCGGACCCACGAGGTTCCAAGATAGTGGAAGCTCTGTCGTCCCTGTTCGGCCTGGACGGGGAGTCGTGGTTCGGTTGGAGGACGTTCGTCAAGGTTCTATACGGGGTCCCTCTGGAGTCCCCCGAGGAACTGGAGTTGTTCTGCCAATGCACCGCCCCTCGCTCCGAGTGGAGCCATCGCCGTATATACGAACAAGAGGATGAGATGTTCCGCCGACCGTCCTCCGACTGTGCCCGTCATCTGCGGTCCACGAGCTCACCGAACTCGGCGACGGACCGAGGGTAACTTTCACGTCGTCCTCAGATGCATCAAGCAACGATATCCGCACGAAACTTTCGTTTGCATCGCGGCTCAGGGACGCTCGTCGTTCCGGCCTCCCGGACGCTTGCATGGGGACGGCCACTTCTCGCACGGACCGAGGCTCGTTTCGCGTCGATAGACGAGTTTGCTCGATCTAGCACCTTCGGGATGGGCGAACTCGATTTCGATCGTCAGGGATTCGCCGGAGAGAAGGATGACTTCGGTTACTTTCACCGAAGGCTTGTCAGAAGTCTTGAAGGAACGCAACCCCTCGCTCTCGAGCTTGTCGCCGTCCCATCGCGAATGGAGCGTCATTGTTCCGGGCTCGCCGAGCAGGATCCGGTTCGAGACCTCGTGGCCAGGCTGATAGAGCCGCGCCTGGCTCGAACGGGTCGAGCTTTCGAGGAGGAGGGTGCCGTTCGCCGGCTGGATGACGTGCAATGTCTCCTTCTCATCCATCGCGGCGATGCCGTCGAGCGGTGCGTTCAAGTCGACGTCGCTCCGTGATGCGTCGAGTCTCCAGGTACCGGAGAAGTCGGGAGTCTGGGCAGAAACCAGTGTCGAGGAGAGAACGAACGAAAAGAGGGCCCACTTCTTCATGGCGACTGAGCTCCGAGGTCGATGGCCACGACCGTCTCGCGATCGCGTGCGTATAGTGTGGTCCCGATGAGAGAGGGCGCGCTCCACGAGCGCGTCTCGAACAAAGACGTTTCCACGAGAATCTCTGCCTTCTTGGCGGAGAGCTTCGCAAGCGCGAGCTTGCCGTCCTCGTCGAGGATGATCGTCTTGCCGTCCGCGTGAAGGAGGCTCGCCTTGCCGAAACCTCGGTGTCGCCACAGGGCTTTGCCCGTTCCGACGTCGAGTGCGGTAAGAAAAGCCGGCCCGAAATCGCCCGTTGTCCCATAGACCATCCCGTCGAGGCGAAAAGCACTCAAGAACATAAACCGCGTCCGGTTGGTGAACCAAAGCTCTTCCGGTACCGTCATGCCATCCTTCTGCGTCAAGCGAAGGGCGCGGCTTCCGGACTGGTAGGCGGTGGATACGATGATGACATCGTCCGCTCCCACGAAGGGCATCGAAATGTTCAAGTCGTTTCCCGGATCGTGCGGAAACGACCAGAGGAGCTCACCGGTCTCGGGATCGATCCCGTGGATACTTGCGCCGCCCACCACGATGAGCTGCGTTTTTCCCGAGACGTTCATCAGCACCGGCGGCACCGGAGAGACGAGGAAGTCACCGCTCTTCCATACGAGAGCGCCGTCGCTCTGGCGGAACGCTATCACCGATTGCCCAGGTCCGCCCGCGGTCACGATGATCGTCTCACCGAAGGCGATAGGACTTCCACCGTAGCCCGCCTTGACGACCGCACGGAGCAGAAGCGGCGGCGCGTCGTACTCCGCGATCAGATCGTGCTCCCAGACCACCTCGCCGCTCTGGCCGTCGAAGGCCTTTAGCTGTTTCTGGGTTCCCATCGTGAACACGCGATCGCCTACCACGCTGGGCGTGGCGTGAGGGCCCGAACCAAAGTTGAAGTTCTCGAGTCGCGACGGATATTTGTGCTCCCACTGCGTCTCGCCTGTCGCGGGGTCGAGCGCCACGACGATCTCCTCTTCGTCCCAAGGACCTGCCTTTTCCCGGCCATTGCCGACGCGGTACATCGTATAGAGCCATCCGCCGTTGGATACGATCGACGAGTGGCCGGTCCCGAGCGGACGGCTCCAAAGAATCGGCGGTCCATCTTCGGGCCATGACTCGGCGAGAACGCCGGAGTCCACGACGAAATTGCGATCGGGACCGCCCCACTGAGGCCATGTATGCTGGGCATTGGCTCCCGTCGTAATGAAGGTCAATAGCGTGAACACTGCACCTACGGATCGCATGGCTGCGAGTTTAACAAGCGCCAGGAACGCCGTCTAGGAGAAGGGCAGCGGTAGTGCTACTCGGTGTTGATGCGGGCCACCGGAAGAAATAGCAGGGAGCCGCTGCACTGTTCGACTCGGAGAGGTTAGACGCTGTGTTGGTCCCGGATGCCATTATCCCCCCGAGGCCTGGACCGGACTACAAATCGTTCATCGACGTGAATCTCGGAAAACGGGACAACAACGCTCTGTGTATTGCGCATCTCGAAGGGGACCGCATTGTCGTAGACCTACTGCGGTCCTGGTCTAGTAGCTCGAACCGGGACGAGATACCCGCCGAGACAGCTCGCGTCATCCGGTCCTATGGTCTAGAGTCCGTCACCGGGGACCGCGTTGCGGGGGATTGGGCTATCTCCGAGTTCGGGAAACACGGAGTCCGGCTCGTCCAGGACGCCCCTCCAAAGTCCGAGCTCTACATAGCGTTGCTCGCTATCGTCAACCATGGAGCTATCGGAATCCCCGACAACACAACTCTCGTCCGACAACTCCGGTTGCTCGAACGCAGACCTCGCGCTGGTCGCGATTGGGTGGACTTGCCTCGCGGAGCTCCCGAGGACGAGAGCAACGTCCTCGCCGGAGTAGCGCACCTGTTGACGACAACGGAGAGCTCCGAGGACTCCGGGTTCCTCATCGGGGACGCCCTCTACTAGTGTTTGTCAACCCGCGCGGAGAATGAACCCGCCGAAATGCTACCACTCTGCTACCACCAAAGCGCGAAGAACCCCGAACTGTTTTAATCGGGTTTTCCTTGTAACCTGTTGTCTTGTAACGGAACTCGTCCCGGAAAAGCCTGTAAGTCGTAGACCCCAATAGGCCCCAACAATAGTACGAGTATTGCTTCGGCTGGTGGCACTTCGAGGGGATTCCCTCGCATCACGAGCTCATGTTCGATCCGGGCTCCGCGTTCAACTAGAGCAATTTCGGCATGGAACAGTTCGCCCTGGCGATGCGGAACCTATCCGGCGAAAGAGTCGGGCCCTACGTTTACGATCGTGTCCTCCGTCACCTCGGCATGCCCATCGAGATTCGCGACAATCAATACAAGCATGTGCCGGAGCCCAACTTTTCCGACGAGCCGGGATGGGCTATCGCCGGCAGTGAAGGCTGCGATGCCTACGGCACCGACAAGAGCGAGAGCCCGTACGGCTACAACACGATCGTCGGAGCGTCGCTCTGATGTAGCGCCCGCGATCTCGCCCGGCTGGGATATCTGTGGCTGAACGATGGCCGATGGGGTGGAAGACAGCTCGTTCCCGCCGCGTGGATGCAGAAGGCGACCAGGCGCTTCCGGCAGAGCGGTGGCGAGACCATGAGCTACGGCTACACGTTCTGGATTCAAGACGACTGGGAGAACGTGCCGAACGACACCTTCTCGTCTCGCGGCTACAAGATGAACGATTGCTATGTGGTCCCGAGCCTAGACCTTGTCGTCGCTCGATTGGGGAACGTCAATCCACCGCGAGCGGAGCGGTCCCTCTTCACGAAAACGCTCATGCAGAAAGCGGTCGCGGCCGTCCGTAGCTAGCCGCTAGGACTTGGCGCCGAATCCGAACCCGCTCGTTTTCTCGTCCGGGAACGAGCGTTCGGCCTCGAGACGTTGCTCGTTCAACACTTCGAAAGCCGCTTGAAGATGCTCCTCTTGCACGGGCTTGCCAGCATTGATCGCGTGGAACGAGCCGAGCGTGTAGAGCTCGCGCAAGTACGCCATCGAGAAGCCGTCGGTCTTCTTCGCAAGGTCGCTCGCGATGGCCTCCGCATCGGACAGGCCGCGCTCTGAGCTCTTGAGGAGCCGTCCAATGTAGAGCTCCCGCGTCTCGAGATTCGGCTTTCCGATTCTCCACAGCCGGTCCAGCCGTCCGGGGCGCTCGGTGAGCGCCGCGCCCAACTTGGCCGGGTGATTCGTCGTGGCAACGATGAGAACGCCTCGGCTGAGCTCCGAGACTCCGTCGACGAGGTTGAGAAACTCGCTATAAGCGAGCGGGCTCGTGCCGCCGAACATGACGTCGATGTCCTCGAGAATGAGAAGGCTCGGGGCCAAGCGTTCCGCCTCTCGGATGGCGGCGCCGAGCTCGCGCTCGCCCACGGTTTTTGTGAGCGGGACCATGACCGGCTTTAATTGAGGATAGCTCGCCGCCAATATCTTGATGAGCATCGTCTTGCCGTTGCCGGGCGGGCCGAAGAGCAGAAAGCCTCTTCGGTAAGGAATGTTGAGGCGACGGTATAGAGACTCGCTTTCTAGAAACGTCTCGACCTGCATACGAATTTCTTGCTTCTGGTCGGCCGAAAGGTAGATGTCGTCCCACGTCGGCGGGGAGGTCGGATGGATCTCAGCTCCACCCCAGACGCGAATGCTTCCGCTCTCGCGCTCTCGGCGGAGCCGCTCGGAGGCGAAATCCACGAAGTGCGCGTCGAGCTGTGACCAGATCGGCGCCGGACAAAAGGCGAAGATCATGTTGCTATTCGTGGGAGAGAGAAAGCGAAACGAGGCCACGTGCAACGCGAAGGTATCGCCGTTCATACGAACGACGAAAGTACCTTCCCGGTTGTAGCGGGTGACAGGGGTCGGGTCTTCGTTCACGACGCCCTCCGGGTCGAGCGGCGCGCCTCCTTGCGAGAGGACCCTTGATGGGTCCTGCACCCCGAGGCTGAGATTGAACCGGAGCTTTTCCAGCGTCAGGCCGATGGGGTCGTCGCCTGCAGAAAGCTCCTCGATCTCGGCGCCGCGGCTCTTGCAGAACTCGAGGAAATGCAGCACGTTCAACCCGAGAATCGTTCGGACCTCCGCGGGGGCGACGTCCGGCACCCGTTTCTCGATGCTCTTCTTCAACTCGCTTGCGACTTGCTGATTCGAACGAAAGACATGAAAATAGCTCATCCATGAACCCTACCCTGTTGGGCCAGCGTTGACAATTCGATATACCGGCGCTGGTGACGGATGATTCGGCCTGAGAGATGAACGACGAGTCCCGCTCTGGAAAGTCTCCCGAGGAAAAGGAACTAGAGAAAAAGCTCCAGGAGCTGGACGCACTGCAAGAAGAGCTTGGCCAAGCTGAACTCGACCTGGCGACACTCCAAGTAGAACTTCGAGACTTCGAAAGAAGGTATCTCGGCAGCGTTGGCGTGAAGTACGCGGAACTTGACGAGATTGAGGCGATAATCGCCGAACGGGTAGCCGCGCAGGCACCTCAGGACAGAAACGCCCACGAAGTAGCACAAGAAACGAGGACGAAGGCGGAAGAATCCGCTCGCACTGCCGATGACGAGCGTTCTTCTGAAGAGGAGATTCAGAAGCCACCGCTTTCCCCTGAGCTAAAGAAGGTCTATCGTGAAGTCGCGAAGAAGGTTCATCCGGATCTGGCAGACGATGAAGCTGACCGAAAGAGAAGGGAAGACCTCATGGCAAGAGCTAATCGAGCCTATGCAAAGGGCGCTCTCGATGAACTGCAAGGGATCCTTGAGGAGGCGGATCATAGTCCTGAATCGGTCAAAGGCAAGGATCCAGCGTCAAGATTGATCCGGGTGATCCGGCAGATTTCGCTGGTCGAGAAGAGGCTCGGAAATATCACAGAGGAGAGAGCGGCCTTGGCGCACTCTGACCTATACGAACTTAGGGAGTCCGTTCTTGAAGCCGAAGATGAGAGCAGGGATTTGCTTCAAGAAATGGCAAGCCATCTAGATGAGGAAATCGCGTCCGCAAGAGAGTGCGCTGCATCGCTCGCATAGCAAGGTGTTTTAGACGAATGGGATCGGAATCATCCGAGGACAAATGGGGCCTGGTCCGGTCCGGGCCTACAACGATTGCTCGCTACTCGAACCGGCTCGTACGTAGAGGGGTGGACCTAGCAGCACTCGTTCAAACACGTCCCGCCGCGCTTTCGGAAAAACTCACCGCTAGCGATCACGGAAACGCGGTCGCCCATTACAACCTCGCGAATGCCCTCAGTAACAAGGGGCAGCACGACGAAGCCATTGCCGAGTACCGTAAAGCCATCGAGCTCGACCCGAACGACACGGACGCCCACTGCAACCTCGGGGTCGCCCTCAGTAACAAGGGGCAGCACGACGAAGCCATTGCCGAGTACCGTAAAGCCATCGAGCTCGACCCGAACGACGCGGACGCCCACTGCAACCTCGGGGTCGCCCTCAGTAACAAGGGGCAGCACGACGAAGCCATTGCCGAGTACCGTAAAGCCATCGAGCTCGACCCGAACGACGCGGTCGCCCATTACAACCTCGGGGATGCGCTCGATGACAAGGGGCAGCACGACGAAGCCATTGCCGAGTACCGTAAAGCCATCGAGCTCGACCCGAACGACGCGGACGCCCACTGCAACCTCGGGGTCGCCCTCAGTAACAAGGGGCAGCACGTCGCATAAAAAATGGCAAAATTAAAAATTTGACCTTACCCATCAAGCTCGCCGTAGGGCGACCCAGGGGCACCGGTCACCGCCCCGGCGTGATCTGCCCGTGTGGTTCACGCGGCGGCGGC
>CAUZCL010000014.1:0-105098 GCA_963578475.1 Acidobacteria bacterium bin61
TGTCGTTGATCAGCGAAGCCAGCTCGGAGGTGCCGTTCAGGGTGTTGAAATCGGGCGTCTCCTTGACCGTGGTCTGCTCGAGCCGACCCGTGTCTGGCGTGAGCACGAACTCACGCATCTCCCAGGGGACCCTTCGTCCGCTATTCCAAAGTGAACCGGCATGGCATTCTGAGAATTGTATCCGTCGCCGACGACCTTGGTCAGGCTTCGAGGGGAATCAATGGACCGACCGAGGCGTTTCCCGACAGCGTGCGCAAGCAGCTGCAGCGGCGGCGCGTAAACGAGCGGTCGGACGATTCTCGGGAACCGTGGAATCGTGCTCGAGTCGAGCAAGATTGGAGTGGCGCCCCGCTTGCGTACCGCCTCGAGCACGTCCGCTGAGACCGTCCCCAAGGCGACGACCGCGACCTCGGAATCGACGAGCGCGATTGGGCCGTGGAGCAGTTCGCGAGGCGGGTAAGCGAGCGCCGGAAGATAGGTGACCTCGAGAAGTTTCAAGGCGCCATCGAGTGCTATGGGATAAAGAACATCTCCTGCGAGGAAAATGACGGCCTTGGCCGCCGCGAAAGTGTCGGCGGCGCGATCGAAACGAGGACGCTTTGCCGACGAGCCGAGCCGCTCCGACTTTCTTTGGACCATTCTTTGGGGAAGACGCGAGAAGAAGCACCGCAGCGATCAAAGCGGTGAACCCTTTCGTGGAAGGCACTGCCAGCTTGGCACCAGCGCCCGTCACGAACGCGCGCTCGGCGTCCCGAGTGAGCGGGGAAATTTCGATGTTCGTGATCGCAAGCGTGCGAACGCCTTGCCGTTTCGCTCTCGCGACGGCCGCGCGGACGTCGCGGGATCTTCCGGAATGCGACAACGCGATCGCCAGCGTTCGCTCGGGGTGTGGTGTCTCATACCGAA
Organism: Acidobacteria bacterium bin61; assembly: GCA_963578475.1. Taxonomy (GTDB): domain Bacteria; phylum Acidobacteriota; class Vicinamibacteria; order Marinacidobacterales; family SMYC01; genus SMYC01. Next base: position 907 of record CAUZCL010000014.1, read on the forward strand.
ACGCCTCCGAAGCGGCGCTCACACGTGTCGGAATCCCAGCGATGTCTTCGAGGTAGTGGCGTGCAAGGAGCGCGACGTTGAAGGACGCTCCGCTGCCGATCGCGACAATGGAGGATATGCCTGCCGCAGGAAGTCGCCATGAGGAAGCACGCCGCATCGTCTCGAGATAAACGTCGGACTGCTCGAGAATTTCCGCGAGCATGCGTGCGCCGCTCATGGGAGAGAGACAAATCCGAAACGCGCGAACACCTCGCCCGCCCCCGCCGACCTCAAGTAATCGTAGAGCGCGTGAACCTCGCGCCGGCTGCGACCCTCGATAATCCCGAGCGTGTACAAGATCCGTGGCCCTTCCTCTCGCGGAACCGCGTAGACGATTTTCACGCGATCCTCGATGGCCGCATCGGTGCGGTAAACGAAACCAGCGTCGACGTTGCCGCTTGCTACAGCCGCTAGCGCCCCTCGGACGTCGAGTGTTGGGATGACCTTGTGCTTTAGGCGTGCCCACAGGCCCAGGCTCTCGAGATACAGCCGAGCGTAGACACCGGCCGGGACGACCTGAGGATCTGCCATGGCGATCCGGCCGAGCGCCTCGAAGTCCGCGGGCCCGTCCACCGTGCCGGGCTCTTCGCGATGGCGCACGATGACGAGCTCGTTCGAGAGCACATCCGTTCGCGCTCCTTTCTGGATGAGCCCTTCCCGAGAGACGCGGTCCAGTTGCCGCTGATCCGCGGAGAAGAACAGGTCCGCGGGTGCGCCGGCGATAATCTGGCGCGCAAGATCACTCGAGGCACCGAACTGGGGCACGATGCGCGACGAAGGGTGCGCTTCGTCAAAATAGGCTATGGCGGTGGCCAGCGCGTCGGTCAAGCTCGCCGCGGCGAAGACACGAATCGGCTTCTGCGCCGAGCCTGCCCCGAGTGTCCCGGCTACCAGTAGCGGGACTGAGAGGAGGGTCGAGAGCCGTCCAATCATTTGGACCAATCCGAGCGTATTTCGAGACGATGGAATCGCGCGCGAGCATTCGTTAGCCGCAGTTGCAGTGGCCCCGGCGGATAACCACCGGCTTTGCGGTAGGTAATGATGAGCCTCCCATCATTCCAAACGCTGTAATCGTCACCCTTCTTGACGAACTGCATGCGCGCTAACTTGCCTGGCTCGATCTGCAGCTCGCCTTGGGTGCGCACGGTCCAATCCGACTTCTCGACGGTCTTGATATAAGCCATCTCGACTTCCAGGTACCTCTCCTCGGGGTCTTCCGGTAACGGATGACCGGTTGCCATCCAGATGCCACTCTGCGTTTCCTGGGCGTAGTCGACGTAGACACCGAGATATCGACCCGTCTCGAAGGTAATGTCGATGGATACGACCATGTCGCCACCGAAAGTCTGCTGGCTGACGAGGAACGCGCTGGCCTTGGGTGAGGTCTTGGCTCCGCGCTGCTCGGGCGTAGACCCTAGGATCACGCCGTCCTCGGCGAAGGTCCACCGCGTTGGGTCTGGCGACCGCCAACTTTCGGCGCCGCCCTCGAGGAGATCGACCAGTTTCCCGGCCGCGGGTGCGCTCCTCTGCCAAGCCACCACGGCAAACAGAGCGAGCAACGAGAGGAGCAGCCGATTCATCAATCGCATCGCCTTATTCTAGTCTTTGGAGCTTCCGCTTGGCTTTCAGGAATGTTTGGAAGCGAGGCGTGTGATAACGCCGCCCGCGATCCCGATATCGAGCCGCTCCGATACGGAACGCAATGGGTCGATCACGCGTCCGCCCTGAACGACGAGGTCGTAGCGCGGCGCAGACATGGCCAACAATACCGGGCTCACGCCGAGCGCTCGCAAAAACGCCCGTCTCGATCTCGAATGTTGCATCAGCGTCTAAATCCTCCGAAAGATCTACCGGCTTCGACCCAGAAAATCGGCGATGGCTCGATTCAAAAACTCGGCGTCTCCAGGGCCTCTTCCCGCACCCGCACCGTGCCCCCAGATCGACGGTATCGGAACGAGCGTCGCTTCAGGAATGAACCGGCTTTCGTATTCGGCATCGGCGACGGGAAAGTACAAATCGGTTTCCGACGGCATGAGAAGCACTCGGGCTTTGATGGAACGAAGGGCTTTCTCGGAATCACTCCCGAAGCCGGGCGTGTCGCCCACGTTGGTGTCTCTGCCACACCTTCGCTTGCCAGAGCAGGTTGTTCGCGTCTCGGCGCAGCCAGCTTGCTTCCGCCGCCAGCAGGCGTTGTTCGATGCTGGCATAGCCGAGCTCGCGGTAGGTCTCGCGGCGCCACCACTCTTGCGACACTCCCCACGTCGCCCAATGACGTGCAAGCGCCTTGAGGGCTACCTCGGGTGGTTCGTCATAGCGCCCCTCGTTCCAAGCGCTGTCCGCCATAAGGGCGCTCTTGGCGCCTTTGAGACGCACGATGCCAAAGGGATATTCCTTCGCGTTGCCCCAAATAGCGACAGCGGCCCCCACCATGTCGGGGTGGCTCACCGCCCATTGAAGCGCCTGCTGCGCGCCCATCGAAAAGCCGATCACCGCCCGCAGGTGCTCGATGCCGAGCTCTTCGGCAAGAAGCCGGTGCGTAGCATTCACGTTGTCCCGGATCACGATCTCTGGAAAGTCGGGGCCGGCGAAAGGCGGCGGCGTGTTGCTCGGCGACGACGAGAGCCCATTGGCGAACATGTCCGTGGCGACGATGAAGTATTCGGAAATGTCGAGGGCTTTTCCCGGTCCGATGAGAAACTCGTAGCGAGAAAGTGCTGGAGCTCCGGCAAAACCCCGCGCGAGCTCGCTATCATTTCGCGCGGCTTTCGGCGTCTCTCGGTGACGACGAGCGAGCTTTGAAGCTTCTTCGCGAAGCTCAGGAGGCGGGCATGACCGCCTATCAATTGCTCATGCAGACGAGCGAGTTCGAGCCGTTTCATGACCACGTCTCGTTCCAAGAGACCGCCAATCGCATGAAGCCCTGCGCTTCGCCGGAATACGCTCATTTCGATTTCTGGATTGGCGAGTGGGACGTCCAAACGCCGCAGGGGCAGCCGGCTGGCAAGAACCGGATCACCCGCGTGCAAGGCGGCTGCGTGCTTCTGGAAGAGTGGACCTCTGCCGGAGGCGGAACCGGCACGAGCTTCAATACGTTCAATACTCAGAAGGGAACATGGCAGCAGTTCTGGGTCGACGCGTCAGGAACGGTTTTGGAAATCTCGGGGGCCTCGTTGAGGGTGCCATGGTCATGAGCTCCGATCCACAAGTGTCCCCCATCAACCGCATCACTTGGACGCCGCGCGACGATGGCTCCGTGCGTCAGCATTGGGAATCCTCCCAGGACGGTGGTTCGAGCTGGACGACATCTTTCGACGGGATCTATCGGTTGCGGATGGAATAAAGGCGATGCTGTGTGCGGATCAACAACCGGTCGCCGACGATCGCCGGGGTGGCCATCACCCACTCGTTCAGTGAATTAACATCGAGCAACCGATACTTTTCGCCGGCTTCGATCACAAAGGTGTCCCCTTCCTCGCTCATGGTGAACACCTTTCCGTTATAAGCCCAAGGCGAAGTCGTGAACGCGGCCGCACCCGGCGCGATGCGGGCGCGGAACACGCGCTCGCCCGTGTCGACGTCGTAGCGCGCGAAGATGCCTTTCGCGTAGAGCACATAGAGCGCCCGATCGTAGATCAGCGGCGTCGGCAAGTAGGTGCCACCGGCGAGCCGGTTGTACCACACGACATGATCGTTCTTGTTCACGCGCTCCGGCGGTGTGATGTCTCCCGAGCCTCCCGGAAGAATCGCGGCGATGGGCTTGTTTTGCTCACCCGAGCTGCCCGAGGTGACGAAGAGGCGACCGTTCCAAGCAAAGGGGCTTTGGACGGTGACCACTGCTAGGCGCTTCATGTGCCAGAGCTCGCGGCCGTCGAGGTCGTAGCTGATGACGGCGCCCGGTCCGACGGTCACGAGCTCCGTGCGCAGCGAATTCTCCCAGACGAAAGGAGTCGACCAACCTGTCTTTCTTCGCTTGCCGACGTCCCGAGCTGTACGCCAAAGCTCCTTTCCGCTGCGCTTGTCGAAGGCGGCGATGAAGCCTTGGTCCTCGTTGTCGTTCAAGACGAAAACGCGGTTCCCGTGCAAAGCGGGAGAGGCCCCGGTCCCGAAATCACGGACTTTCTGATAGAGCTTCAACGGGGTCGCCCAAACTTCACGGCCTTCGAAGTCGTAGGCGTAAAGGCCGAGATGGCCAAAGTAGACGTATATCCGCTCGCCATCGGTAACCGGCGTCTCCGACGCGAAGCTGTTCTTCCGATGTCGTCCTCCCGGCGGATTGCCGTGATAGACCTCTCGCTCCCACAACAATTTGCCCGTCTCGAGCTCGTAACAATAGAGCATCAGACGAATGACGATCTCGTGAGGCATCTCTCGGTCGCGGGCGTAGAGCCGTGCGTTCGTTTCTTCAGAGGAAAGCCCCTCCGCCCGCAGCTCAGCGACGTATTCGTTGCTGAAATCAGTTCCCAAAGACGGTTGTTTCATCGCTTGTTCGCTGGTGGCGGCCGTCAAAAAGATCTTTCCGTCCCAGACGATGGGCGAGGACCAGCCTACGCCCGGAACCTCCGCGACCCACTCGACGTTCTCGGTGGTCGACCAACGCTCCGGAAGGTTCGGATGGCTGGCGACGGGCATCGACTCGGGGCCTCGAAAACGAGGCCAGTTGCCGGTGTCGTCGCTCGCGGTAGCTGACGGCTCGGGGAGACAGAGAAGCGCAGCGATGCCGATGGCGGCCATCGCACGGTTGAGTCGCGGGAGACGGCGCATGAGTAAATCTACGCGCTTGTGGTGGTAGACGCAAACCGTAGGTTTCTTTTCACCTCGACAGAATCGAAGTTCGGCGACTATCATCCGCCGGTGATCCAGGCTGAAGAAAGTATCGAGCGGCCCTATGGCTGGGTCGTGGTTGTCGGCTCGCTTCTTTTGATGACGGTTGGCGCTGGCGGCTACTACGTTGTGATCGTCGGTCTCAAGCTCGTGGCTCAGGATTTCGGAGGGCTGCGATGGGTACCGTCGATGGCTTATTCGATGACCGTTTTCGGAATGGGGCTCGGCGGCATCTTCATCGGCCGATGGTCGGATCGTGTGGGCGTCGGTACGCCGGCGCTTCTTGGCTCTCTCATGATCGTTGCCGGCGCGTTGACGGCGAGCGTCACGACGGATCGGTGGGTGTTTCTGCTGGCGCACGGCGTCTTGATCGGTCTGCTCGGTAACGCCGCTTTGTTCTCGCCGCTCATCGCCAACACGGCACGCTGGTTCGACCGCCGGCGCGGCATGGCCGTTGCCATGGTTACGAGCGCTCAAGCCATCGCCGGCGTTTTTTGGCCCTCCATGTTCCGGATCCTCATCGAAGGGTCCAACTGGCGAGAAGCCTATCGGGTATACGCACTCGTGGCTCTCGTGACCATGGTTCCCCTGAGTTTCTTGCTACGACGTCGGGCACCGACAGCACCCGAGGGAGACCTGCGGGAAGTGCGTGTGGCTGATGCTCGAGTCCTCGGCCTAACGCAGAAGAGCGTGCTTGTCTCGCTCAGCATCGCGATCGTCTGCTGTTGCGTGGCTATGGCCATGCCGATCGTGCACGTGGTCTCCCATGCGACCGATCTCGGCTATCCGCTAGCGAGGGCTTCGGAGATGCTCGCGGTGCTCTTGGGCTGTGCTTTCTTCAGCAGGATCGCCTGGGGCGTGGTCGGCGATCGCGTTGGCGGGATCCGCGTTTTGTTGATTGGCTGTCTCTGCCAGGCCTTGGTTCTCGCCATGTATCTTGCGGTCGATAGCCTCTTCGGCCTCTACCTAATCTCGGCACTTTTTGGCCTGGCCTTCGGGGGCATCATCCCGAGCTACGCGCTCACCATAAGCCAGCATTTTCCTCCTGGATCCATCGGTTGGCGGATCGCGACCGTCTATTTCTTTGGCGCCATCGGCATGGCTATCGGTGGCTGGCTCGGAGGCGCGGTCTTCGACATCACGGGAGCTTATCGAGGGGCTTTCGCTGCCGGTCTGTTGTTCAACGCGATCAATCTCTGGATCGTAGGTGCGCTCGTGGCTCGAGGGGCAGAAACCCTCGAGTCACAAAAAAGCGACTTCTTCGCGTGAGGTCTTTTCGACTCCCCCTGCGTCGTTCTGGTACGCCCCCTCTCGAATTTAGCGCGCGGCGGTGACGCGTATCTCGACGAGGAACTCGGTCGTGGCGAGTCGAGCCTCCACGCAAGCGCGCGCGGGAGGATTGCCGGGGCTCACCCAGGCATCCCAGACACCTTTCATTTCCGCGAAGAAGCGCATGTCGGAAAGCCAGATCGTGGCCGTAAGCACCTTGGTCTTGTCGGTGCCGCGGTTGATAGCAGCGCATCGATCCGATCGAGTATGTTCTTTGTCTGCTGCTCGGCCGTCGGCGAGGCATCTCGATCCACTGGCCCAGCTAGGTAGATGACGTCGTTGTGCACGACGCATTGGCTCATTCGGGGTCCTACTTCGTGGCGCTCTATGGTCATGGGTTGTCTCCTCGTCATCCGTCATCCGTCATCGATCAATGGCTCGTGAACCCATCGTTCCGCATTGTACGCAGGTGAGGTGTGAAGACGACGGTGTATGCGGACATTTCGAGCACTAGTGCCCCGTGATCGCTTCGAGTCCGTCCGGGTCGCGAGGAAGCGCGTCAGTCAAGTTCTCGTGTCCGTCTTCGGTGACGAGGATGACATCTTCCACGAACACCGACAGTTCTCATCGTGGTTGTAGTACCACGGCTCCACCGTGAAAATCATTCCGGCTTCGAGGGGGACGTCGGCCAATGCCGGGTCGCCTGTCGAAAGCCCAATGTGGTGTCCGTAGAAGCCACCCGCCTGCATGTAGCGGCGCTCGTCAGGTGGGATTTTAGCGACCGCAATGTCTTTCAGCTCCGCAAAGCTCACGCCCGGACGGATGGCTGCAATGATCGTGTCGGACACAGCCGTCGCCATTTCCAGAGCTCGTCGTTGCCGCGCCGTGAATTTTACGGAGACAGGAAACGTGCGACCGACGTCGCTCACGTAGTAATCGAGCTCGGTTCCCACATCGAATATGACGAGGTTACCGTTGCTCATGATGCGATTGCGGCGATCGTGATTGGCCGCCAGTATGCGCCAAGGCCAGAGAGAGTTTGGGCCCGACTTCACCATCGAGGCAAAGGCGAGACGCTGAGCACCTCCGCGCTTATAGGCGGCCTCGAGCTCAGCCTCGAGCCCACGCTCATCGATGCCCTCCCGGACGAAACCCGCGGCGTGTTGAATGGCTTCGATCGTGAGCGCGCATACCTGTCGCATCGTGTCGATTTCTTCCGGGCCGTGGACCATGCGCAACCGGGCCATATCTTCGAAAGCGTTCGCAATCGACGCTTCTGCAAACGTGGTCTGTAAATGAAAGATGAGGGCTTCGGCCACGCTCCACTTGGCAATGAAGTCGGACGTGACGTCAGGAACCGGGCCTCGTCGTCCCAAGTTGACACGCAACGTCTTTCCTCGCGTGGCCCACGCCTCGACGGCCGTCGAAAGCTCGGACACGGAGCCAAAGGTCGCGATTCCCGATCGCGTCGAAACGTCCGGGTCGGCCGCGAGAAGGCGTCCGGGAAAGTCGTTAATTCTGGATGAGCTCGCGTAACGTGCGTCTCGCTGCGGAGCGAGCCGGCACGAGCAGGACGCCCCCTCTGGATTGCCGCAGGCGGGCGATCATCCTGTCCCGCCGGCGCTGATAGACGCTTTTCGAGAACTGCAGATCGGTCCATTCGAAGAGTCGCTGTTCCGGCGTCGGGCGGTGCGTCGTCTGAGCACAAAGGCTTGGAGAGAGCAAGAGTGCGGCGAGCAAGAGTGCCAGGATATTAACTGGCTTCATGTGGGGCTCCGAGAGTCTGATGGGCACTGACCGTCGTTATAACACGAGACGCGCTTTGACGGTTTCGCGATAACAACGATAATGGTGTGCGTTTATGGCGGACCTTCCTGGTACCACGTCTTTACCGGCGAGCGTTCACAGCAAGGTCGAAGGGCCTGTGAATCGAAGAAAGTTTCTACAAATGGGCGCCGCGGGCGCCTGTATGGGGATCCTGCCGTCTTGGCAGCGGACGCCTTTCGCCCTCGACTACGCGCCGCGTTCCGGCATGTTTCGTCACCACGCAGGAGACGACTTGATCGATCAACTGCGTTTCATGCATGACGAGGGATTTCGTGCCCTAGAGGACAACCAGATGCCGGCCCGAGACATCGCGGTGCAGGAGCGGATTGGGAACGAGCTCGCGCGGCTCGGCATGCGGATGGGTGTTTTCGTGGCGCATACAGCTTGGGGCGAAATCTCGTTTGCCTCCGATGCGGCGGAAGCACGTGCTCGCATCTGCGGCGACATCGAAAAGGCGATCGAAGTCCAAAAACGCGTGAACGCCGAATGGTGCACCGTCGTGCCCGGAGAGTATGACCGCGGCCTCGAATGGGCATATCAAACCGCCAACGTGATCGACAACTTGAAGCGGGCCGCCGAGCTGTGCGAGCCGACCGGCTTGACGATGGTGCTCGAGCCGCTGAATCACTGGACAGACCACGCGGGGGTCTTCTTGACGGAGATTCCCCAGGCGTTTCAGATCTGCCGTGCAGTCGGGAGCCCGTCGTGTAAGATCTTGGACGACCTTTACCATCAGCAGATCACGGAAGGGAATTTGATCCCGAATATGGACAAGGCGTGGCACGCGATCGCATATATTCAAGTCGGCGATAATCCAGGTCGTAAAGAACCGACAACGGGCGAGATCAACGATCACAACGTTTTTCGGCATCTCAAAGCGAAAGGTTATCGAGGTGTCGTGGGGATGGAGCACGGCAACTCGATGCCGGGAAAAGCTGGGGAGCGAGCGGTCATCGACGCCTATATTGCCTGCGATCAAAGCTAAGCGTGCCTGGGAGGCCAAGAATGCCATCCGATAGAGAACGACCGAGATCTAGTATCAGCCGGCGCGCCGCGCTGCGCATTATCGGCTCTGCGGCCGCATTTCCTCTGATTCCTCCCGTCCTGCCGCGGAATCCATGGGCCCCCGCAGCGGTGGACGCGTCGTGGCAGCCGCGATTTCTCGACCCTAAAGATGTCGAGACGGTCGCGCGTCTGTCCGAGTGCGTTCTCCCACGGACAGATAGGCCGGGGGCGCGCTCGCGAGCCGCACACGAGTACATCGATCTAGCCCTCAGCCGCGCGGAGCCGCGTGTACAAAACGCATTCAGCGACGGACTCTCTTGGCTCGAGTCCTATGTCTTCTCGTCGCGACAACGTAAGTTCAACGAACTCGACCGCAGCGAGCAGCGGCGCTTGCTCACTGAGATCTCGGATACGAGCCGCTCGTGCGATCCCCGTGGGCATGCGTTCTTGACCCAAATCAAACAGCTGACGATAGAGGACTCATGGCAATGAAGCGTCAAAACGTTCTGTTGGGCATCTTGGTTTTGGGATTGGTCGCGCCGTCCCCAAAGGCTGATGCCCGCGATTGGCCTCAGTGGAGAGGCCCGAACCGCGACGGCGCCGCGGCGTCTTTTCGCGAGCCTGCGTCGTGGCCCGATAGCCTGAGCGAGCGCTTCACGGTGGAAGTGGGCTTCGGCTACGCCGCACCGATCTTGGTCGGCGAGCGGATCTACATGTACACCCGTCAGGAAGAGAACGAAGTTCTGTTGACGCTCGAAGCCGATTCGGGAAAAGTCCTTTGGTCCGCACCCTACCCGGCGCCTTTCGAAGTGATGTCGGCGGCGAGGCGCCACGGCCCCGGCCCCAAGTCGACCCCCGTATTCGCCGACGGCCGGCTATTTACTTTGGGCATGACCGGCTTGGTCACCGCCTTCGACGCCGAGACGGGCCGGCAGCTGTGGCAGAACCCGTCGCCTCGAGTCCACCCTCTTTACCACACGGCGACGTCTCCGATCGTCGATGGCGATGTTGTCATCGTGCATATCGGCGGCCACGACGATGGCGCACTGACGGCCTTCGACGTCGCTACCGGCAGCGTGCGATGGAGCTGGGACGGAGACGGGCCGGCCTACGGATCGCCCATGGTGTTCGAGCTTGCAGGCATACGGCAAGTCGTGACGTTCACCCAAAAGAATTTCATCGGCGTGGCGCGTGAGACGGGCGAGCTCTTGTGGCGGCGCCCCTATACGACACCGAGCACGACGACTTCGCAAACCCCGATTCTCTACAAGAACATGGTGATAGAAGCGGGCCGGGCCAATGGCATTACCGCTTTTCATGTGGTGCGCCGAGGGGAGGCGTTTCGAACCGAGAACGTTTGGCATACCGACGAAGTCTCGTTGCACATGACCAACGGTGTCGTCGTCGAAGGCGTGTTGTACGGGCTCTCCCACTTGAACAGCGGGCAGTATTTTGGGCTCGACCTCGATAGCGGCGAAGTGCTTTGGAAGAGCGACCCACGCCAAGCGGAAAACGCCGCTATCGTCCGAGCAGCGAACACGATTTTCTCGCTCGAGGACGATGGTGAGCTCGTCATCCTGCGCGCGAGCCGCACGTCGTTCGAGGTCGTGCAACGCTACGAAGTCGCCTCTAGCGCGACCTGGGCGCAGCCGACGATCTCCGGCAGCCGCATCTATGTGAAGGATGTTTCGACGCTGACTCTTTTGTCGGTGGAATGAGGAGCTCCACCGCGAATGGCTGAGTCCAAGCACGACCCTTTCCGGACGATCAATCCTCCGATCCATCGAGCGTCTACGGTTCTCTACGAAACCTACGAATCCTTCCTCGAAGCCGACCAAGCGCCCTATCACGGCAAGCTATACGGCACTTTCGGCTCGCCGGTGCAGCTCGAGCTCGAGAAAGCTCTGGCCGCGCTCGAAGGCGGCTACGCTTGCCGCGTCTGCCACTCCGGGTTCGATGCTATCGGCGTCGTGCCTATCCGTCGAGTGCTTGGCGCAAGTCATCGAGCAGGTCTCCGGCGTTCTCGAGACCGACGGACATCCGGAGGAGGCCGGCCGGCGCTTGAGAGGTCGGACCTTCGCTCGTGTACCGATGCTCGAGAATCGTTTCGACCCCCCCAAGGCTCGTCGCGTTGACAATGAGCTTCAAACGCGAAGCGACTGCGATGGCTGCCGCCTCGCCGCCATCGATTTCGTCACCGGCGACTTCGAAGGACAGGATGCCGCCAAAAGCACTCATCTGGCGCGCCGCGACCTCGTGTCCGGGGTGTCCAGCAAGTCCGGGGTAGTGCACCGTCGTGACGTGCGGGTGCTCGTCGAGCTCCCGCGCGAGAGTCAGGGCCGTGGCGGATTGCCGCTCGACCCTCACAGCGAGCGAGCGGATACCTCGAAGAACGAGCCACGAGTTGAAAGGCGAGGCCACCGCGCCCAACACTTTGCGGACGAGGTGCATCTGCTTCAGGTGCTCGTCGCGCTTCTTGACGATGATGGCGCCGCCTTGGACATCGCTATGCCCGCCGAGATATTTCGTCGTCGACTGCAGCACGGCATCGGCGCCAAGCGTGAGAGGTCTCTGGAGGGCGGGCGTTGCGAAAGTACTGTCGACGATCACTTTCGCGCCGGCCCGGTGCGCGATCGCGGCAACCGCTTCGATATCGACGACTTTCAGGAGCGGGTTCGATGGCGTCTCTAGCCACACGAGCTTGGTCTTGTCGCGTAGCTCGGATTCGAGGTTCTTCGGGTTGCTCAAATCCACTATCGAAGCCGTCTTGTTCCAGCCGGGAAAGAACTCCGTCGCAATCGTGCGGAAGTCGTAATAGATGTCGTCCGCAAAGATCACGTGACTTTCCGGGGGAAGGGCTTGCAGGAACGCGGCTCCCGCGCCGATGCCCGAGGCGAAGGCCATGGCCTCCTCGCCGCCTTCAAGCGCGGCAAGCGCTTCCTGAAGCCTGACTTGCGTCGGGTTGTTCTCTCGAACATAGATGTAGCCCTTGGGCGTTTCAGCCGCGGGGCCGTGCTCGAAGGTGGTCGACAGATGGATGGGCGGTGCTAAAGCCCCGGTCTCGACGTCGGGCTCGGCGCCTGCGCGCACCGCTAGCGTCTCGAATTTCATGGTCATAGGTTGTCGCCTCGTCAACGGCTCGTGAAGTAATCGTCCCGCATTGTACGCTGGCGAGGGGTGAAGACGACGGTGTATGCGGACATTACAGCCCACAAGTAGGGGGTTCGAGGACTAGCAGGAGACGCACTTATCATTGTTAACGGCGCCGAGGCTTGTCAGAAGTGCGATCGCTTCCGGGAAGGGCTGGATGCGCTGCACCGGTCCGTTCGCCATGTCGGCCGTGGTGTTACCCTCGCGGTTCACCGCGGTCACGTCGGCGCCTTTCGAGACCAGATACTCGATGAGCGCCACATCTCCTCGTGCGGCGGCGTTGTGAAGCGCCGTATTCCCCTCATGGTCGCGCGCGTTGACGTCCGAGCCACACGCTTCGACGAGAAACTGAACCCCGGCCAAGAAACCCGCCGGATGGTTGCGATGCTCGTTCGCGGCGAAACCCTCCCCGTATCCGGCGCCTGACGCGGCGTGGATGGGCGCAATCGCCGGCCCGCCTTCGGGGATGGGCGGGAGAGCCGAGATATCCTTGATATCCCGGGCTTGCTCGTCAGCCACGCGCGGTCGCTCGGGCGGCTTCTTGGTACGGATTGCAGGATCGGCGCCGTGGTCCTTCAAAAGACGCATGGCCGCGACGTCGCTCGCATAGGCCGCACGCCAAAACGGTGTCGCGCCCGTCTCGTCGAGCCCCGACTGATCGAAGTTGTAGGCGCTGAACCATATCTTCTTCTTCAAGCGAACGTTCGGGTCAGCGCCGCGTTCGAGAAGAACTTTCAAGAGCTCCAAATGCGTCAACGACTGCTGGAACTGCGCGGTGGGCTGAGGGTAGCTCGTATGCGGTGCGTACCAAATATTGATGGCGGCGTAGAGCGGCGTGACACCAGCCGGTTCGTTTCCGAGGTTTGGGTCGGCTCCTCGATCGAGCAAGACCTTGGCGAGATCATAGCGCCCGTTCATCGTAGCGATGAGGATGGCGCTTGTCTTGGTGCCTTTGCTCAATTGGTTGATATCGGCCCCCGCGTCGATGAGCGCTTCGATGGCCTCGATGTGGCCCTCGCGTGCGGCGAGCAGCAAAGGGGTCAAGCCGCCTTGGATGCCGACGAGCTCGCCATAGCTTCTCCGGGGCCGGCGCCGCGGTGCGCTCGCCACTTTCTTGCTTTTCCCAGGCCTCATCCAGCCGAACAGTTTCGAGAAAAAACTCGGCCCGCGCTTCTTTTCGACCTTCGCGGTCTTCGGCTCGTCGGACGCCGCCGCTTTCTCACGTGCTTCGCGCTGCTTCTGAAGCTTGGCCCGAAGCGCTGCGCGGTCTTCCTTCTCGAGCGCGGGAATGTCCAAAAGGCTCGTGGCCGTGGCGACATCCGCGCCCCGCTCGACGAGCAGTTCGATGACGCCGGCGCGTCCATAGGAGGCGGCGAACATCAACGCCGTCTGGTTGCGCTTCGACTCTGTCGCGTTCACGTCGGCGCCTTCATCTGAAAGAAGCGTCACTGCCTCGACGCTTCCGGAGGCGGCGGCCAGCATGAGAGGCGTCGCACCTGTGGACGTGGCCGCGTTCACGTCGGCTCGAGCTGCGACAAGCGCCTCGATTATCGCGGGATGCCCACTTTTGGCGGCGAGGAACAAAGGCGTATAAGCGCCGAGTCTCGTGGTCGCCTTCACATTCGCGCCGGCGTAAAGGAGCATCTCGGCCATCTCGACGTCAGATTTCACGGCCGACCAATGAAGCGCCGTCATGCCGTCGCCTTGGGCCGCGTTGACGTCGCCCCCCTGGCGCAGCAAGGAGCGTACGGACTCACGGTCGGCCAGCATCGCGGCGTCGGCCACGGGAGATTCACTCGTCGTGAGATCTATAGGCGCGGCCGCGATGAGCAAAGCCACTAGCGTCGTGAAAGCGCTCAATCGAAGGAGAGCTTGCATCATCTTTCCTTTGAACGTCATTACGAGTTAGAGGTCGTCGCCGCCGTCGCGACGGAGGTCAAATCAAGCGACCCGGTGCTGTCGCCGAAACTTTCCAAATCGAGGCCGAGCTTGTGAAGCATCGGCAACATCATGTTGGCCATGGGTGTTCCGTCCGCCGCCTTGATGTGTAGATTGCCGGTGAGCTGGCCGTTAGCGTGGCCGGCCAAGAAAATCGGACACCGTTTATGGTTGTGCAAGTTCGAATCGCCCATCGAGGAGCCGTAGAGAATCATCGTCTTGTCGAGCATGTTGCTCTCGCCTTCCTGGATGCTTAAGAGCTTGTCCAGAAAGTAGGGAATGAGACTGACGTGGTAACGATTGATCTTGGCGTATTCGAGGACGTTCTTCTCGCGGCCGCGGTGATGGGAGGCGTTGTGGAATCCCGTCATCACCCCGCTTTCGGGAAACACGCGGCCAGAGACATCCCGACTCAGCTTGAACGAGAAAACGCGGGTCATGTCCGCCATGAAGGCGAGCGCTTGTAAATCGAACATGAGCTTCATGTGCTCTTCAAAGGAATCGGGAACGCCCACGGGGGCTTCGGGGAGCTCCTGCGCCTCGCCGCTCGCGTTGCGCTCTTCGGTTTTCTGGATCCGACGTTCGATCTCTCGCACGTCATCGAGATAGCTCTCGAGTCGCACGCGATCGGCCGCGCCGAGGCGTCTTTCGAGCCGCGCGATCTCATCGGGCAGCCAATCGAGAATGCTCTGATTGGCGTCGCGCCTCGAGGCGCGCTCTTCCTCGGTCCCGCCGGAGCCGAAGAGTTGATCAAAGGCCAAGCGGGGATCGCGGATCATGGGAAGCGGTTCTGTCGGCGACGCCCAGCTGATGGTGTCGGCATAAACGCATGCATAGCCGTAAGAGCACCCGCCCGACTGATCGATGTTCTCGATACAAAGCTGCATCGACGGGATGGGCGTGTCCTGGCCGAAGCGCTGCGCGTAGAGCTGATCGAGAGACGTCCCGGCAATAACGTCGGAGCCTTCCGTCTGCTTCGGATGTTGCTGGGTCAGGAACACTGCGCTCGTGCGAAAGTGATCCCCACCAATTTCCGGCGGGGAGAAGGCTTCGGCCATGCGGGAATCGGTGTTGCTAACGATGGTCAGATATTTCCTGTAAGGCTCGAGAGGGCTCAAGCTGCTCGGCGTGAGGTCGAAGTCGCTGCCTTCGGCCGCGGGCGACCACAGGTTCTTCTCGATCCCAATGGCGTTGCTACCAGCGGCCCCATGTACCATCTCGATGCAGACGAGCCGCGTGTGATCCGTTCCTGACGCGGCCCAGGCTTTGCGCGCGGGTACCATGGCTTCGAGAAACGGGAGGGCGACCGTCGCGCCCACACCGCGAAGCACGGCGCGACGGGACAAGTGTTTGTTCGTTATGTACATCGGACTAATTCTCCTGGTTGGAGCCATCGGCAGACGGGGCGTCGGTCTCGCTCAGCGCGCGGTCCGCTGTCCCCATCCGAAATGGCGGGCTCTCCACGATTCCGAGAATGAAAGACGACATCCGGTACTCGTTCGCGGCGGCGTCGCGCGCAATCATGCGCACCACGGGCGTGTCGTAATACTCGACCCGGCGGCCCAGCGCATAGGTCAAAAGGCTTTCGGTGAAGGTGGCGACAAAGGCGTCCGAACGGTTCAAGATCGCGTCGCGCAATCCGAGCGGGCCGTCGATCCTGCTTCCGTCATAAAGCTCGCCCGAAGCGTCGATGGGAACGCCTTCATCCTTGAGCCGCCACGCGCCGGTAACATCGAAGTTCTCGAGCGCGAGCCCAATCGGGTCGATGACCGCGTGGCAGGAATTGCATGCGGGGTTTTTGCGATGCATCTCCATGCGCTCGCGGATCGACAGCACTCGGTCCTCGGCGATAGCGCTCGTTTCCTCGAGAGCGGGCACGTTGGGCGGCGGCGCTGGCGGTGGCGATCCGAGAAGCACTTCCATCACCCACTTGCCGCGCTGTACTGGAGAGGTGCGATTCGCCACCGAAGTGAGCGCGAGTATGCTGCCATGACCGAAGACACCGCGTCGGTTCTCATTGATGCCATCAAGCGGGACGCGCCGAAAGGCGGCACCGATAACGTTCGGGATCTCGTAATGCTTGGCGAGGCGCTCGTTGACAAAGGTGTAGTCGGCCGTCAAGAGCTCGAGAACGCTCCGGTCTTCGCGGACCAGGTTGTAGAAGAAGAGCTCAGTCTCGCGTTTCATGGCGACCGCGAGCCGCGCGTCGTAGAGCGGATAGCGCAATGCGTCGGGGTTCAGCTTCGCGAGGTCCTGGAGCCTCAGCCACTGGGAAGCGAATCGGGTCGAGAGCGCTTCCGAGCGCGGATCCGCAATCATCCGGCGCACTTGCTGTTTCCGAATCACCGGGTCTGAAAGCTGCCCAGAGGCCGCGAAGCGCACGAGCTCTTCATCGGGCGCCGTGGCCCAAAGGAAAAAGGACAGGCGCGACGCCAGGTCCAGATCGCTTACCTGGTAACGCTCGCCGAGTGCTACCGTTTCGGGCAGCTCTTCGAAATGGAACAAGAAGCTCGGGCTCGCGAGGATCGCCTGAAGCGCCAGACGCACGCCGCTCTCGAAATCGCCGTTCTCGCGCCCGCGCGCATAGAAGCTCATGAGCCCTTCGAGTCCGAGATCGTCGACAGGCCGCCGGTAAGCTCGCGTCGCGAGCGCTGTCACGATCTCCGTAGCGCAGCTTTGCTCCTCGTCCGCCGAGACCGGGCGGCACGTGAAGATCCGGCGCCGGCTCGGCGTGTCCGAAACACCCGTGACGTCGTAGGGCCCTCTGATGGTGAAATCCCTGAGATGCGGCAGCGTCGTGATGCCATAAGCGATACCGATATGGGTGTCCGCGAGCGTGTGCTCAATGGGTCCTATGACGTCGTCGATGGGGCCCTCAAACGTCTTGAGAAACGCCGCAGAGATGCGGTGAGGTCCGGCTTTGACAGCAATCCGCACAGATTCGAGGATCAATCCGCCGTCCACTTCTTCGTTCATCAGCGGGTCGATATCGAGGAGCGCGAGGCGCTTGCCGTTTATCGAGACCTCGACTTGCTCGTTCTTCGCCGCCCTGCCATATAGGTAGCCCATTGGAGAAGTGTGTGGCTCTATCTTGAAGATGTAGTCTCCATCCGCGGGGAAGTTGTGGACGACGGAAATGCCGCCGCGCGTGCCGAAGGGAGCGCCTTCGACGTGACGCAGTTGCGACCCCGTCCGCGGAACTTTGTAGCTTTTCTCACTCGGGGTGGCTTTGGGGTCCCCCACCGCTTCGCGGCTAATCTTCTCTGCGGCGCGAAGATAGCTGTCTAGAACCGTCGGCGACATGCCCTGAACGTCGGCGATGTTGTCGAAGCTATGGCTTATCGTATCTGTCGGGAGGAGGGCATCGATGTCGACGTCGACCGCGAGAAGGTCTTTGACGGAGCGCTTATACTCCGCTCGGTTGAGCCTTTGAAAGGTGCGGCGCCCGGGGTTGGGGTTGTCCATATAACGCGCGTCGAGGCTCGCTGCAAGCATGGTGAGAAGCGCTTCGACATCAGCATCATCCGGTCGGGAGGCATAGGACGGCGGCATCATCCGCGTACGCAGCTTGCGGATCATCTTCTCCGCGGTCTCGGCGTTTTTCTCCGGATGGGCGGTGTCAAAGGACTCGAGCGTCAGCCCACCGGTCATGGCCGCGTCGCTGTGGCACATGAGGCAATAGTCCTCGACCATCGCGGTCGCGGCTTCGGGGGAGAGCTCCTGAGCTTGGACGGGCGAACTGGGGCCTAGGCGTAAAAAGGCGATTCCCAATAGAGCAAAAGCGAACTTCCCCATCAAGCCTCCTAGTAGACGCCCCTCGCACCGCTTTCGACAACAGTAAAAGGTGGATCTTCTACGACCGAGGCTGGCTACGCAAGTGCCACCCCTGGCGAAAACGGTTGCCTTGCGCGGCTCGTCTGCAGCATCATCCCCTTCTCTTGAAAGCGCGGGACCTACCTCTTTATTACAACGCGTCCGAGATGCTCGACCGCAATCTTTCGTCGCGCTCAGACAAGACCGCCCTCTATAGCGATGCCCGCACGCTGAGCTTTGGAGAGGCGGCTTCTGAGGCCAATCGCGTGGGGAACGCGCTCCGCGGTCTAGGGGTCTGGATGGGTGATACCGTCGCGCTGCTCTCGCTCGACCGCGCCGAGTGGGTCTCGGTCTTCTTCGGAACGCTCAAGATCGGCGCGATCTCGGTCGGGATCAGTACTCTCCTGACCGAGAAAGAATATGCCTTTATTCTCGATGATTGCCGCGCGCGGGTACTGATCGTTCACGAGACTCTGTGGGCCAAGATCGCGCCGATTCTCGACGCCGCATCGTTCGTGAAGCACGTGATCCTCATAGGGGGTTCGATCGATCGTAGCGTCAGCTACCACGATTGGATCGTTGGCGAAGCGGACGTTCTCGAGCCGGCGAGAACGCATCGCGAAGACTTCTGCACGCTCAACTATTCGAGCGGCATGACGGGCCAACCCAAAGGGATCTTGCATGCGCATAAAGACCTCGCGCTCACCGCGGTTCTGAGCGGGCAGATGAGTCTCGGGATTCAGGAAAGCGATCGAACCTTCGCCGCGGCAAAGCTTTTCTTTACCTTCGGAACCGGAGGCAATCTCGTCTTTCCGTGGTCGGTGGGCGCTTCCATCGTCCTCTTCGAGGGCTCGCCTCGTGTCGCCTCGAACATACTCGAGACGTTCGAGCGCTTCGAGCCGACCATCCTGTTCCATACGCCCACGGGTTATGCGATGGCGCTTGCCATACCTGATAAGGAGCGCCGCCATGACTTGTCTTCGCTGCGCTTGTGCGTCTCTGGCGGCGAACGTCTCCCGGCCGCGACCTGGGAAGAGTGGAAAGCGCGAACGGGTGTGACCATTCTCGATGGCATTGGCGCCACCGAGGTCTATCACAATTTCTTGTGCAACCCCGTCGACGACGTCCGTCCCGGGAGCAGCGGCAAGCCGGTGCCCGGCTACGACGCCCGCATCGTGGATGACGAAGGTGTCGAGGTCGGAACGGAAGAAGTGGGCAACTTGATGATCCGCGGCGAGTCCATAGCACTCTCCTCTTGGCATCAGTCACGAAGCGGTCGCCGAGTGCGCCGTCGTCGCGTTTCGAGACGGTTCGGACCTCGTCAAACCCAAAGCGTTCGTCGTGCTGCGCGAAACGTTCGACGGTTCGGCGGACCTCGGAGGCGAGCTCATCGCCTTTTGCCGGGAACAAATGGCGAATTATAAATGTCCGCGGAAAGTCGAGTTTCTCGACGAGCTTCCAAAAACCGCGACAGGCAAGATACAGCGCTACAAGCTGCGCAAGAGCAAGGAGGCCACATGACCGATTCGAGCTCCGAAGATATGCAGTTCAACTACATCGAGCACCTGCAGCTAGAGAAGCTTCTGACAGCGCAGAAGTTCGTCTCGCCGCATCCAGAGGAGTCTGTCTTCGTGATCATGCATCAGAGCTACGAGCTCTGGTTCCTTCAAGTGATCCACGATCTCGAGCGCATCATCGCCATGCTCGAAAGCGATGACATCGGGCAAGCGACGTGGCTTCTCCAGCGCCTCGGGCGCATCTTTCAAACGCTCGACACTCAGCTCGGCATATTGGAGATGATGAGCGCCGCCGACTTTCAAGAGTTCCGGCCCTATTTGAAGCAATCGAGCGGCTTGCAGTCACGGCAGTTTCGAAAAATCGAAGTGATGGGCGGCCTGTGCGAAACCGAAGGCGTTGCTTATGAGAAGCGTGTGCGGGCGCAATGGCCGGGCCTCGTGGAAGAGGTCCCGACGACCCTTCACAGAGCTTTCCTGAAGCTCGTCGAGCGCCAGCCGCTAAGCCTAGTCGAGGTCTACCAGCAACGGTGGAAGCAGTTCGATGTGTTCGCTCTCAGCGAAGCATGCCTCGAGCTCGACCGCCAGATGCTCACGTGGCGCTCTGACCACGTGCGCATGGTCGAGCGGATGATTGGCGACCGGGCGATCGGAACGGGTGGCACAGAGGGGAGTCGCTACTTGACCTCGACGACACGCTACCGTTTCTTCCCCGAGCTTTGGGAAGTGCGCAACGCTTTGACCGAAGCAAGTGGCGGCCTGACGTCGAGCTAGTAAGTATTCACGCTGCCGACCAGCCGATCCTGATGAAATAGAAGCACGCCGTCGTTCTCGGCGATTCGCTTCATCTCCGCGGTGAACCCGCTCCTGCTGAACAACGCGTAGGCTCACGCCGCAGGTCGCTGCCCCACTCGACTTTCAAAGATTTCTCGACCAAAGCTCGATAGACGCTGCTTCCAAGAGCTTTGTTGCTCCATTTAACCTGTAGTTGAACACTCTGCTAGGGGGTTGCAATAGTGGCTCGTGCCGACTGCATATCGCCCCAAGCATAAGGCGGCCCTGTCTCGAAATATAGCCGATCTTGCTTTCATGAATCACCGCAGCGGTGGCGTCGCTTTCGGAGGCCGGTGATGCTTGGTCGTCTGCTCGTAGGCGTAAGATAGTTTGATGAGTGTCGGCTCGCTGAACGGCCTCCCGAGAAATTGAAGGCCAGCGGGTAGCTCGCCATAGCTGAAGCCGATTGGCACGGCAAAGGCCGGAAAGCCCGTTGGCGGAGACAGCGTGCGGCTGTTGGCGCCGTCTGGCGTGTTCAAATCTCCGATGAGCCGCGGGGGATACCGGAAAGTCGGATAGACGAGCGCGTCGACGCCGGCGTCATCCATCGCTTTGAGCACGACCCCCCGTAATCGTTCGGCCACTTCGACATTGTGCAAATAACCGGAATTTTCTTCCGGCGGTCCTTCGGTCTCACTCGCCCGAGCCAGTCTACTCTCCAGGAAGGGGTGGTAGTCGTCGGTCTCGATAATCTCGGCGAGTGACTTGTAGGGGGCGTCTGGACCCAGGCTGGCAAGATAGTTGTTGTAGTCGAACTTGAGCCTGCCTGCGTTTCTTTTGAACGATTCCTGGATCTCCTCGAGAGCGGGGATGCGCACCGGATCGATGATGGTGGCACCGGCGTTTCGCATGTCTTCGAGCGCCTGATTCATGGCTGCCAGGACTTCGGGCTCGGTGTCGTCCTCGGGAAACATCTGGCGCACGGCACCGATCTTCGCGCCGTCGAGGCCGTCTTCATCGAGGAACGCGGCGTAGTTTTCGGCAACGTTACTTTCCGCCGCTTTGGTTACCGGGTCGGCGGGGTCGTATCCGGCGATGACCTGGAGAACGGCCACCGCATCCGTGACGCTACGTGCGAGGGGACCTCCTACATCCCGACTAAGGCTGAGCGGAACGATGCCGTCGCGGCTCGTCAGGCCCATCGTCGTCCGGAATCCAACGAGAGACTGGTGGGACGCGGGGCCACGGATCGAGCTTCCGGTGTCTGTTCCGAGCCCGACGGTCCCGAAGTTGGCCGCAATGGCGGCGGCGGTGCCTCCGCTCGATCCGGCCGTGACACGGAGCGGATCGTAGGGATTCCGCGTGTAGCCGGGGAGAACGGAGCTCACGGTGAAGGCGCCGCTCATTGCGAACTCGGCGAGGTTCGATTTGGCGAGAACGACGGCACCCGCTTCGCGGATCTTCCGTATCTGATAGGCGTCATCGGGAGGATAGGAGTCTTTCATGGCGAGCGTGCCGTTGGTGGTGGGTAAATCGTGGGTGTCGTAATTGTCTTTGACGATGAAGGGAATGCCGTGGAGGGGTCCGACGAATCCCGACTCCGCGAATTGTCGGTCGAGCTCCGCTGCTCGTTCGAGCGCTCTCGGATTGATGGTGATGATGGCGTTGATGTAGGGCCCGTTCTTGTCGTAGGCTTCGATGCGGTCGAGGTAGAGCTGCACCAACGCCGCGGCGGTGAGCTGGCCGGCCTCCATGGCGCGATGAATGTCGGCAATACTGGCTTCCTGAACGCCATCGACACGAAACGATCGCTCGGTCGCGAGGAGAGGTATGGCCAGCGCTAGAAAGTAAACGGCCGACGAACACAGAACGTGTGCTGTTCTCATCTTTCCTCCTCGAGTCGAGCAGCATTCTAATGGCATCCAGGTGAGAACCTGCAACCGTTCTATACTACTGATCCTGCCCTCCTTGGTTTCATGGAAAAGAATTTAACCGCAGAGGCGCAGAGGTCGCGGAGCACTTCCCTCTCCGTTCTCTGCGCCTCTGCGGTGAGTTTCTTGGTTGCGGCCGCAGGGGGCGCTAGGTCAAGATTGAGGCAGGATGTGAGTTGACGTCGGCCCCAGTTGAAAACATACGAGGGTGAATGAAACCTTACTTCAAGATTGTCGCGATTCTGACGGCGATTGTCGGGATCTCTTTCCTCTTGCGCAAATATGTCTTCGTGGAAGACCCGGTGCCGGTGATCGTCGTAAAGGCGGCTCCGGGGCGCGTCGAGGAAGCGGTGACGAACACACGCGCGGGGACGCTCGAGGCGCGACGTCGCGCGAAGCTCTCCCCTGAAGTCGGCGGTATGGTCGTAGTCCTTCCGTTTCGAGAAGGTCAGCATGTCGTGAAAGGCGCCGTTGTTCTGGAGCTCGACGATCAACTGCAACGAGCTCAGCTCGACCTCTCGGAGCGAGAGCTCGAAGCGACGCGCTCCCAGCAGGAACAATCTTGTCTCGCGGCCGAGCGCGCGGCGAGGAACATGGAACGTATTCGGCGACTGACGGAGCAAGAGATCGCCAGCCGCGATTTGCTCGACGATGCGGAGACCGAGTCTCGTCGCGCCGCCGCCGGCTGCCGCGCGGCGGGCTCGAACTTGGCACGGGCGGGCGCGGTAGTAACGCTGGCAGAGACCCGTGTCGCGAAGATGACACTGCACGCGCCCTTCGACGCGATCGTCGCCGAAGTGGACGCGGAGATTGGCGAATGGGTGACACCGTCGCCCCCCGCGCTTCCGGTGCCGGCGGCGATCGACATCCTGGATCCGGAATCGATCTTCGTGAGCGCTCCCATGGACGAGGTGGACTCGGCGCGGATCGCCGTCGGCCAGAAAGTCCGCGTGAGCATCGATTCTTATCGCGGAAAGCATTTCTGGGGTCGGGTCACGCGAATAGCTCCTTATGTGCTCGATATCGAAGCTCAGAATCGAACCGTCGAGATCGAAGTGGATCTGGATGACAGCAAACTGGGTTCGAAGCTGCTCCCCGGCACCTCGGCGGATGTCGAGGTGCTTCTCGAAGTGAAGGAGAACGTACTGCGCATTCCCACGGCCGCGTTGATGGAGGGACGCCGCGTTCTGCTCGTCGGCGTTGACCTTAGACTCACGAGCCGTGAGGTGACGGTCGGCTTGAGTAATTGGGATTACACGGAGATTCTGGCCGGTCTCGAGCCCGGCGATCGCGTCGTCGTCTCTCTCGATCGCGCCGAAGTGGCCCCGGGCGCCGAAGTCATCGTGGAGGCGGAAGAAGGCGCGCCTTGATCGAGCTCGAAAAGGTTTGCCGCAGTTTCGCGCTCGGCGAGGCGCGCGTGCACGCCTTGGTCGACGTGGACGAGCATATTCGAGAAGGCGAGCGCGTGGCCATCATGGGGCCGTCGGGCTCCGGGAAGTCCACGCTCCTCAACATCCTTGGATGTCTCGATAAACCGAGCTCAGGCATCTACAAGCTCGATGGGCGGGAGATCGGAGGCTTGGACGAGGTGGAGCTCACCGACGTTCGCCGCCATCAGATCGGGTTCGTGTTTCAGTTCTTTCATCTCGTGCCGAGGTTGACCGCTCTTGAGAACGTGGAGCTTCCGATGGTCTTCGCCGGGATTTCTCCAGCGGAGCGGCGTGAGCGCGCGAGGCAAGCGATGACTCGCGTCGACATGAACCAGAGAGTTGGCCACCGGCCCGATCAGCTTTCTGGCGGTGAGCGTCAGCGTGTCGCCATCGCGCGCGCGACCGTGATGGGCCCGAGGCTGCTTCTCGCCGACGAGCCGACCGGCAATCTCGATTCCGTCTCGGGTCGCCAGGTCTTGGATCTTCTGGACGGGATGAACGACCGAGGATTGACCCTCATCGTCGTGACCCACGATCCCGCGGTGGCCCGTCGTGCCGACCGAGGGCTCGTCATGACGGATGGCAAGATCGTTCGTCGTCTGGAGAAATCGGATCTCGCCGCTTTGGCCGGGATCACCGATGCGGCCGGGGTATCCCCGTGAGCGCGAGAGATCTCCTGAGCTTTGCGATCCAAGCACTTCTCGGGCACCGTTTGCGGAGCGCGCTGAGCTTGCTCGGTATGGGGGTCGGTGTGGCTGCAGTGATCCTGTTGACGGCACTTGGCGAGGGCGCCCGGGAATACGTCTCGACCCAATTCGCGAATATCGGCTCGAACCTGCTCATCGTCATACCAGGGAAAACGGAAACGACGGGCGCTCTTCCTGGCATGGGTGGCGCACCCAACGATTTGACGCTCGACGACGTACAAGCGATACAGCGTCGCCTCCGTCAGGTGCAACGCGTGGCGCCCATTGCTATGGCGACAGCCACTGTCAGCCGCGGTGAGCTGAGCCGCCAAGTGGCCGTCATAGGGACGACGTCGGATTTTCTAGAGGTTCGAAATCTCTCGCTGGGTCGCGGCCAGTTCCTACCTGTCGGTGACCTTCAGCGAGGTGCGCCTCTCGCCGTCATCGGCGAGAAAGTGGCCGAGGAGCTCTTTCCCGGACAGAACCCTTTGGGCCAGGTCGTGCGCATCGACGCATGGCGCATGCGCGTGATTGGTGTTCTTGCACCGCGCGGCACGCAGGTCGGCGTGGATATCGATGACATCGTCCTCATTCCTGTCGCCACCGCGATGCGGATGTTCAACCGGAGCTCGCTTTTTCGAGTCATCATGGAGGTGCGCGCCTATGCGGATCTCGACGCCACCACGGACGCCGTGACGGCGCTTCTTGCTGAACGGCACGGAGAGGAGGACGTTACAATCCTGTCACAGGACTCGGTGGTCTCGACGCTCGAGGACATCTTGGGAACTCTGACGCTCGTGCTCGCGGCCATCGCCTCGATTTCTCTGAGCGTGGCCGGTATCGGCATCATGAACGTCATGCTCGTCTCTGTTTCCGAGCGCACAAGTGAAGTGGGACTCCTGAAAGCCCTCGGCGTGTCGCAGCCGCAAATTGTTGCGGCCTTCCTCGCAGAAGCGACGCTTCTCTCTTTGACCGGCGGGCTATTAGGGGTGGCCTTCGGCTGGGCGGGTGTCCTCGTGGTCGTGAGCATCTACCCAGATCTGCCGGCGCACCCGCCGGGCTGGGCCGTCGGAGCCGCCTTGGCCGTTGCGATGGGGGTCGGGATGGTCTTTGGCGTCCTCCCCGCGAGGCGGGCCGCGAGACTCGACCCCATCATGGCCCTCGCGCGTCGTTGAGTATGCTGACCCTGGGCGCTCTTTTCCGCTTCGCTCTCAGCGCGCTGTCCGGCCATCGTCTGCGCTCACTTCTTTCCGTCCTCGGGATCGCCATCGGTATTGGCTCGGTGATACTCCTCACGTCCATCGGTGAGGGAACGCGCCGCTACATTCTGGAGCAATCCACCCAGTTCGGGACGAATCTGGTGTCTATCAACCCCGGCAAGTCGGAGACAGTCGGGATTCCGGGAGTCTTGGGCGGGACGACCCACAAGCTCACGCTCGACGACGCGGAGGCGATTGCGCGATTGCCGAGTGTCGTGCGGGTCGTGGCCTTGACCATCGGTCAAGCCCGCGTCCAAGCAGGAGAGCTAGGGCGGAGCGTTATTGTCTACGGTGTGACGGCCAACATCGCGGCTATGTGGAAATTCAACGTGCGGCAAGGCGCTTTCTGGCCGCCCGCCGATCCGCGGCGAAGCCGGTCGATGGCGGTCCTTGGTCCGAAGCTCAAACGCGAGCTCTTCGGAAACGAGAACGCGCTCGGGCAATTCGTTCGCATTGGCGGGGCCCGCTTTCGCGTCGTGGGTGTGATGGAGCCCAAAGGTCAGTTCCTCGGGTTCGACATCGACGACGCTGTCTATATTCCGGTCGCTTCGGCGATGCGCGTGTTCAACCTCGACGAGCTTCAAGAGATCCAGTTCGTCTATCGCGACTCGATGCCCGCGGACACCGTCGTTGCTCAAGTCAGCCAGCTTCTCATCGATCGCCATGACGGCAACGAGGATTTCTCGGTGACGACGCAGGAAGCGATGCTCGAAGTCATCGGCAACGTGATGAAGGTCATCACTGTTGCCGTGGGCGCCATCGCGGGGATCTCTCTCTTCGTCGGAGCCATAGGGATTCTCACGATGATGTGGATCGCCGTTGGGGAGCGGACCGCGGAGATTGGTCTCATCCGCGCCGTCGGGGCTTCGAGACGTCAGGTGCAGGTGGTGTTCCTCGTGGAAGCCGTAGCACTGGCTACGGCAGGGGGGGCGTTTGGCCTTCTGGGAGGGCTCGGCCTATGTGGGCTTCTTCGCGCGGCGGTACCGGGGCTCCCCGTGCACACGCCGGGCATATTCGTAGCCGCGGCGCTCGGCGTGAGCTTCTTGACCGGTATCGTGTCCGGGGTCGTCCCCGCACGCCGAGCGAGCGGTCTCGATCCGATCGAGGCTCTTCGCGCCGAGTGAAAGGTGGATGAGAAGATGACTGAAAAAGTGACCATTCTTGACCACATAGGGAACACTCCTTTGCTCCGGCTGAATCACGTTACGGATTCTCTGGGGGTGGAATATCTATGTCAAATGTGAGTTCACGAATCCTGGGGGGAGCATCAAGGACCGTATGGCTCTTTGCATGATTGAGGAAGCCGAAAAAAGAGGTGACCTCAAACCAGGTGGAACCATCGTGGATCCGTCCACCGGAATACCGGCCCGGCCCTGTCTTTTGTGGGAGCCGTGAAGGGTTATAAGGTCCAAATCTTTTTGCCCGCGCAGCTTTCGAGCGCTTACAATTCGGCCGATCGAATCCGAATTGCCCGACTCTATGGCGCCGATGTGACGCCGATCGACCTGAATGAGCACATGGAAAATGCCGATCAATTGCAAGGTGTAGAAAGAGCCGCCGCCTTTGTGGCCATTCGAATGAAACAGTGCTACGACCTGCAGCAAAGCGCGCGTCCAATTGGTGGGCTAACCAATTGTGCAATATTGATAACACGAGAGCTCACCGGGAGCATACGGGGAGAGAGATCTTGGATCAGATGGACGGACCCATCGACGGCTGGGTAGCTTCTGTTGGGACAGGAGGCACCCTTCTGCGGCATCTCGTCGGGAGCTAACGTGTGCGCGGCTGTCGAAGTGGCCAAGACAATGAAAAAAGGATCCAGGATTGTCACCGTCATCGTCGACAGAAGAGACCGGTATTTCGCCGAGTATCCAAACGAGCACTACGTCGTCTAGGAAAACACTTCGTCGGTCAAAGATGCGGTGCGTCATGACTTTTCGTTGCTCAGCCCATAAGCCTCGCGCGCTTGTGTCGGCGTGATGTAGCCGTCGCGCAGATCGGCGACGACGTCCGCGCGCGGACGGTCCTTCGCTAAGCCCCAGCCCGCCTCCCGTTCCCGTGACGAGGCGGACAACGTCGCCACGCTCGAGCTTCAGACGCGCGACGCTCCCGTGCCTTTCTATTTCGCCCGTCCGCCGCAAAATCTGGATTTCATTGGCTGACCCTCCTTCTCCCCCGTCGGCGCCCCAGCTTCGGAAGCGGTTTCTTCCGAAGATCGCCGTCAAGCTCGCCTCTTCCGAAAGGATCTCGTATTCGAGCGTCACGCCTTTGCTGCCGCGAAACCGCCCCGCGCCGCCGTCCGCGTTATGGAATGCGTAGCGCAGCACGCGCACGGGGTAGCGCCTTTCGGTGACTTCGATGGGGATGTTGTAGGTCTGGCCGTTTCCAGGGCAGAACTGTCCGTTCTCGCGAGCTCGTCGGTCTCCGGGTGACGCGCCGAAAGGATCGTCGCGCATACCGAAAGGAACGAGCCCGCGGGCAAGCGATCGGGTAGATGTGGCGCGAGCGCTTTCCGCACGAGATCGATCGCGAAGCCGCCGGACTCCCAGTAGGTCGACGTCGGCGCGGGCCGCTTCGCTGTGAAGACCGTTCCCTCAGGACAGCGCACTTCGAGCGGCCGGAACATGCCGCCATTCGTTTGCAAGTGCGGCGCGGTGATCGCGCAGAAGATGGCGCGTGCACGCGATTCCGTCCCCGTGCGGGTGGTGTTGATGGGTCCGGGGACCTGCGGGTGCGATCCCGTGTAGTCGATGACGAACCGCTCCGCCTCGATGGTGACTTTCACACAAACTTCGAAAGGACCGCCGCCGAGCCCGTCGCCATCGAGGGGGTCGCGAGCTGCGAAGATTCCGTGCGGAAGCTTTGCGAGCTCCTTCCGAACCATCGTTTCGCCATAGTCGAAAGCTCGCCCATCGCCGCGCGCACCGTCTCGAGCCCGTAGCGCTCGAAGAGCTCCAAGAGACGCGCCTCGCCCACGCGATTGGCCGCGACGCCGGCCCAGAGATCGCCGAGCGTTTGCTGGGGGAGCCGCACATTCGCCGCAATCAGGTCGAGAAGAGCATCGTTGACGCCGCCGCGGCTCATGAGCTTCACCGTTGGGAATTGCAAGCCTTCCTGGTAGATCCCTATCGCACCGGCGGCGGCGAGGGCCGATGGCTCTTTTTTCTCGAGTTTCTCAACCTGCTCAACCGGGATAACACGCTCGTGGTCAACCCCGTCATCACTTTCGACGGAGGGCGGCCGTTCGTGCGAGAAGAGCTCGTGTCCTCGATCCCACTGATGCCTAATTTAGGCATCCGCCTCCGCTTCTGAACGGGATGGCCACAGAGGCACAGAGAAAGCGAGAGCGAGCTGAACGCGACTCGGTCACGATGTTTACTGAGCCATGGATCCCATCGCGCGAAGACACCTCGGAGCCGTCCGGGCCCAGGAAATCCAGATGGTCGTCGCACGCGGAGATGAGCCCCGTCGCTAGGGTAAATAGAAGGAAGGTGGTCATTCGCATCTTCTTGCCTCCGCTCCGTAGGAGGGGTGGAGACGCGAAAATTCTTCGCCGCTTCGAGCGCTTTATTCCATTATCTTGCGGACCGTGTTCACGAAGTCGCGATGGCCTTTTCTGGGGTCGTAGACGATCACCGGCCTCAGATGGCCAGCGATGGTGTCGGGGCTCGTGCGCGCATAGCTCATCAACATTCTCGCTAACGTCGTGCGTGCGTCGGACGAGGCCTTGTCGCGTGGGATGCCGGTTAGTAAATCGTTCAATGTCAACGGCCAAGGCTCTTCACGAAGAAGGGCGTCGACAACGATGGCTTTGAGCACGTTGTGAGGAAAGTTGAAGTAGAGCGCCACGGGGGAATAAGTGTCTGCAGACGGACGCTGTTCTTCGAACGCTTTGAGCAAGTCGTCGCGATACTCCGAAAAACGCTCGTGGAAGCTCGAGACCATGTCCGCGTACGGCTCCAAAGATGATGGCGGCGTGCCCACGAAGGCGCGTGGATCGGTCGAAAGGCCGTTCAAGAGCCCCTCGACGATCGTGTCGTGCGCATCAGATTCAGTGCCATCTTCCCTGAGGTGTGTATAGGCTTCCATGAGCGTTGCGAGCGCTGACAAAACTTGAGGGTAGTCGGGGACATTATCGATGCGCATCTTAATGATGTCGCGTTCGTAATTCGTCTCGAATCCAAACCGAAGATGGCTTCCCAGAATCGCCGCATGAGCCAGCGCGTGGCGCGTTCGATGCTCGAGATTGAGGGTCCCGACCTTCGCGAGCAAGCGATCGTAGGCGCTGACATCGTATTCGAAATGGGCGGTGGCAATGGGGATGAGCGTCTCGGCATTCGAGACGAAAAAGTGTCCGCTACCGTCGGGCCCGTGGAGCTCTTCGAGTAGCCGCGTCAGCCTATCGAAGTTCTTGTCCGCGCTTCCCTCATGGCTTCCTTCATCCCAGGCGCGAAGCGAGAGAAGAGCGAGTACATAAAAGAAGTAGTAGTCGAGAAGAATGGCGATAACGGTCTCTTTCGACTTTTGGGGCTCGGGCATGTCCATGAGAAATAGAGCTACATCGACGGGGATGGTCTCCTCGTTGAATTTCTCCGCTTTGCCATCCCAGTCGGTAAGCACGTGGAAGCCGTCCTCGCGGGTTCTCTTGTCGAGGGCCCGGACGGTCCGCTCGAGAGAAACTTGGCCCGAGCCCGTCTGGAAGAGGTTCGCGCGCATACTGTTCGCGAGCTCGGTCAAAGCCGCTCGGAACCGGGGTGGCTTTGCGCACGCGGCGACGATGTTCCGTCGGGTCGTTCCCTTCAGAATGGCTTCGACCTGATCGCAAGCACGCGTGAACGTAACCGTGGGCTTCGGGCGAGAGCGCTTGCGCTTTTTGACCATAGTTGGACGATGCTCGATCGGTTGAGAATTCTAGCACCCGATGGCCCCCTCTCTCGTTGTTACAGCCCGCCACTGGAGATAGACTGGGCCCCTTTCGATTCGCAGGAGGTTCGGCATGAAGGTGTGCGTTTTTCTAGGGTTCTTGACCGTCGCTGCGGCGCCTTTCTCGCTTCATGCGGCCGATGAAGCAAGCCTCCTGACCGAGGTCGACACGCAGGCTCTCGAACGCCACGCGCGGGCCATCATCATGCACCGGCGCGACGGCGGAAGCCCAGGCGAGAACGCGGCCGTGGACTACGTGGTCGAGACGTTGAGGGCCGAGAATATCGATGTCGAGGTGCACTTGTTTCCCGGCTATGTCAGCAATCCCGGACGCTGCGCTCTACGGGTGGAAGGTGCGGAGCCGCGCGAGCCAACTTGCCTTACGCAAGCACTCGCCGCGCCCACGGCTCCAGGCGGCGCCCATGGCGAGCTCGTCTATGTTGCTTCAGGCACCCCGAGCGACTACGAGAACGTGGACGTCGAAGGCAAGGTGGTTCTCGTGGACGCCCTACCGCTTCCTTGGGGTGTCAAGGATGCTGAAGACCGAGGAGCTGTAGGGGCCGTCTTCATCTCCTATTCCGAGCTCATCCAAGAGCTCACCGTCAGCCCCATCTGGGGAACGCCGACCCACGAGAACTACGAGGAGCTTCCTTCGATCCCGAGCGTCAACATCAACAAGCCGGACGGGGACGCGCTTCGCGAAGCACTCGCGTCGGCGCCCGTGACCGTCACGATCGAGACCGAGGTCAGAACGGGTTGGAAAATGCTGAAGCTCGCGGTAGCGACCATAGAAAGCGAAAAAGACCCGGACGGGTTCGTGCTCGTCGGCGGCCACATCGACGGTTGGCATTACGGAGCCGTCGATGAAGGCGCCTCGAACGCCGCGATGGTCGAGATGGCGCGTATCTTTCACCGTCATCGAGGCGAGCTCGAGCGAAGCTTGAAAGTCGCCTGGTGGCCGGCGCACTCGAACGGCCGCTATGCTGGCTCGGCCTGGTATGTCGACCACGCCTGGCTCGAGCTTCGCGACCATGCGCTGGCCTATATGAATATCGACGGGGTCGGTCAGATGGGCGCGAGCGTCTACGGCTCGAGCAATACGGCTTCGATGGACGATCTCGCGAGCGCGGTTCTCCGCGACGTCGCTTCCGTGGACGGCCAAGGTGGCCGACCTGGACGCAACTCGGATCAAGGCTTCTACGGTGTCGGGATGCCTCTTCTTCAATTCAGTCACGGGCGCGTCGATCCGGGCGGCCGCTACTGGTTCTGGCACACGACGGAAGACACGTTCGACAAGATTGATTTCGGGATTCTTGCAGGCGATACGAAGCTCTACGTCGCCGCTCTTTCCAGGCTTCTCATGAACGCGATCCCGCCGATACGACTGGCGGCCGCGACTGAAGAGCTGACGGAACGTCTCGAGGAGCGGAAAGGCTGGGCGGGAGACCATTTCGATCTGTCGAGCGCTTTAATCAAAGCCGACGAGCTTCATCGTGCGGTGCAGGACCTCGATCGGCGGCTCACGACCTATTCCGGAGCGTCTACCGCGGACATCGTGCGGCGGATGGTGCGCGTGATCCGTCCCGTGTTGCGCGTGACCTACGAACGAAACGGGCCCTATCACCAAGACCCGGCGCTTCAAGTGCCCACGCTCCCTGGACTCGCGCCCCTAGAGACGCTTTCGAAACATCCGCGCGGGAGCGACCTCTACCGTTTCACCCAGGTCCATCTCGTCCGAGAGCGGAATCGGCTCGAGGATAATCTCGACCAGGCCATCCGCGAAGCGCGGGCGCTTTCGCGAGTCCTCGACGAAAATGCGCGCTGAAAAAGCCTCGGGCGTGCTTGCTCGGCTTCTGGGAGCGCGCGGAGCGAAGCGATTTCTCGAGAATCACTGGCCTCATGACACGTACTACTGCCACGGCGCACGCAAGCGGCTCGGGGGACTGACAGACATTCCGGAGCTCGAGAGCGTGGAGAGCCTTCTTCGTTGTCCCGCCGACCGCTTGATGGTGCAAAACGATCACCGCACACTCCTCTGCAAGGGTCCAGACGAAGCGCGCGAGTTCTACGACTGGGGCTACCAACTCTATTGGGACAACATCCGACCCGAAAGCGCGAGCTTTGCTGCGTGGCTGCGCGATCTCGAGGACGAGCTCGGGCTTCCGCGGGGATTGGTGCGATGCAACGCCTTCTTGTCGGCGTCGACATGAATTCCGTGCGGCCAGACGATCATCCCGGCACCGAAGCTCTTCACGAGATCGCCGGACGGAGCGAACAAGGAGACCGTGTCGAGGTCTTCTTTGCCGATACAGCTGTTCTGGCCGCATCGCTCCGCGACCCAGATATTGCCGCTCCCGTCCAGTGCGGCATAGACCGCGCTAGTCGCACCCCACGTGCGGCCCGCGGGCATCTTGGCCCAGCCCTCGACCGTCCGATACGGATTGGGCGCGTGATTTTGAGCACGGGCGGACACCGCCAAGATGGCGACCGCGAGAAACGCCCAAACGCTGCGAGCTTTTAGTGACATTAGAACTACCCCCTAGCTAGATGGAAAACAGGTCGTCGAGTATGCTTTTTAGTTCGATAGCATCGGGAACAGCCGGCGGATGTCGGTCGGGTTCGGCTGCCGTCCGTATTCGCAGATTTCGAAGGCTTCCGC
This sequence comes from Acidobacteria bacterium bin61, assembly GCA_963578475.1. GTDB lineage: Bacteria > Acidobacteriota > Vicinamibacteria > Marinacidobacterales > SMYC01 > SMYC01. Next base: position 33,945 of record CAUZCL010000014.1, read on the forward strand.
GTGCGTCACGTTCTCCGCGCGATCACCTCCGTACCACTTCACGAGCGACGCGCTGACTTCAGAGCCGATGGGTCGCGCGCGAGACGTGGCGAGCCAAGCCTCCCGCGCCTCCGAATCCTCAGGCACTTGGTCGAGCGCTTTTCGCGTCCAGGGAAGCCACTCGTAGAACTGAGAGACATGTGCGTCCATCGCGTGAATCTTCTTTGCGTAGACCTCGGTAATGTCGACGGCGATGTCCGGCCGGAAAGGATTGGGCCTATCGAAACGGTCGTAGCAATAGAGGAAAACAGAGTTGCGGGCAAGCGGCGGTGTATCGGGCGCCACATTGGGCACGATGACCATGTAGGCGGCGTCTTGAACGACGAGGCCAGTGTTTCGATGGTCGGGATGGTAGTCGTTCGGCCGCGGCAAGATGACCACATCTGCGCTCGCATTACGGATCGCACGGATGACTTGATGGCGCACCGCAAGGGTGGGCTCGAGCTCGCCGTCGTGATTATCGAGAACGCGATAGGACGATATCCCGAACCGGCGCCCCGCCTCTTCCGCTTCCGTGCGCCGCCTCTTGGCAAGAGCTCCGCCGCCTTCGCTTTGATGTCCCGCATCCCCGTTCGTGAGCGAGAGGAACTGGACGCGATGGCCGAGCGCCGCCCATGAATCGCCGTGCCGTCCGCGCACGAATCCGCATCGTCCGGATGCGCGCCGATCACGAGGATCGACAACGGAGCGGTCTGTTGTCCCGAAGCGAGGACCGCTAACGAAAGACTGAGGACGAGCTCGAGCATGAGCTGCGTGTAATAACAGCTCGCGCTATTCCTCAAGGCTTACAAAGAGCTGTGCGAGCCGTCGCACATGGGCGCGTTGTTCGTCTGTTTGCACTGACAAAGCGCCACGGTTTTTTTCTCTGTGATTTCCACCATCATTGGCGTGAACTCCGTCCCCGCGTGGCTACCGTCGCAAAACGGCTGGTTGCTCGACTCGCCGCACTGGCACCAGTGGTAGGTACCGGGGTCGAGTTCCAATACGGCGGGTTGCTTTTGAGCGACTTTACCTTTCGCCATCTAGTCTCCTTTTGTTGCTTTCCAAAGCCTAGTCTAGTCGAACTGGCGACAGAGAAGGTACCTGCGATACATTCGCGATGTGACGATCCCAAAGCTTGTCGCATCCCTTTGGGTCGTGGTTCTCGGTCTCGGTGCGGATTGGCCGCAGTTCCGCGGCCCGAATGCGGCGGGCGTCGCCGAGGAAGAGCGCTTGCCCGTGCATTTCGGTCCGCACGCGGCCGTCGTTTGGAAAACACCGCTACCCATGGGACCGTCGTCCTCGTCTATCGCCGGCGAGCGGATTTTTGTCACAGGGCTCGAGGATGCTAAACTCACGACCTTCGCGCTCGAGCGCCGGACAGGCCGCGTTTTGTGGCGACGTGAAGCGCCGCGCCCACGAACCCAAGAGCTCCAGGAAAACAACCACCCGGCCTCGCCCACGCCGGCAACCGATGGCGAGAACGTCTACGTCTTCTTCGCTGATTTCGGGCTGCTTGCCTGCGGCCCTCGTGGAGATGAGCTGTGGCGGCTTCCTCTCGGACCGTTCAATAACCCTTTTGGCCACGGGTCGTCGCCGATCGTCTCTGGGGATCTCGTTTTACAAGTCTGCGATCAAGACGAAGGCTCGTTCATCGTGGCGGTGGAGAAGACGAGGGGTGATGTTCGCTGGCGAACGGAGCGCGCTCATGCCCAGAGAGGCTACGCGACGCCAGTCCTGTATCAGCCTCGCGGCGGAGCGCTCCAAGTGCTCGTTGTCGGTTCGTATCAGCTCAACGCTTACGACCTCGCCACTGGAAAGCTCATCTGGTGGCTCACAGGTTTGCCGTGGCAGATCAAGCCGACGCCGGTTCTCTCAGACGATGCTGTCTATTTCATAACGCGCGCGGGCGAGTCGGATCCCGGCCAGCAAGAGATTGTCCCGCCTTTCGCCGACGCGTTGGCGCAACTCGATGACAACCGAGACGGCAAGCTTGCCAAGAGCGAAATCGTGGACGAGCGCGCGATTGGGCGCTTCGACGAATATCTGGATTTGGATGACACAGGCTTTCTCGAAGAGCGTGACTGGAACCAATTTCGCACCCGGCGCCAAGGCATGAATGCGCTCTGGACTTATCGGCTTGGCGGCGAAGGCGACATGACGGCGCGTAATTTTTTATGGAAGGACTCGAGTAGCCTCCCGAACGTCCCGTCCCCTCTTTACTATCGCGGCGTGCTCTACACGTTGAAGGAAGGCGGCATCCTCACGTCGTTCGACCCAGAGACGGGCGAGGTTTTGAAGCGCGGAAGACTGCGCGGCGCGCTCCGCGCCTATTACGCGTCCCCCGTCGCCTCGGACGGGAAGATTTACGCGGTGAGCGAGGAAGGCAAAGTCGCCGTTATCCGCGCCGGCGCCGAGTGGGAGCTTCTCGCGGTCAACGCGATGGACGAAGGCTCGAAGTCTACGATTGCGATCGTCGACAGCAAGCTCTACGTTCGGACCTACGACGCGCTCTACAGCTTCGCCGAACCCAACTGAAGTCGAAGCGTCAAGGCGCTTTCTTTATACGGGGGTAGATTCTCTATGTTCCGCCCACCTTCTGCCTCTTTCTCTGCCGCTCGAGCTTCTTCTTCGGGTCCTTCTTGTCGAGCGCGATGTCGATCGCCGTCTCCAAGATACCGGCCAAAGAGGTGTTGGGGGTCGACAACGGCCAGGCGTACATTTTATAGATGACAGTGCACTGTCAATAAGACATAATAATGTCATGATAGAAGCGATCCGGCGTGTTTTGGATGCATCGCACGAGCTAGTCGAGCAGATGGCGCAGCTGCGCGAACAAATGGCGCACCGCGCCGGCGCCACCCGTGCCACCTGGCGTGTACTAGCCGTAGCCGCGCGACAGGGGAGCACGGTGCCTCAGCTGGCCCGGCGCCTCGGTGTGAAGCGTCAGAGCGTGCAACGCATCGCCGACCAGCTCGTCGAGTCGGGTCGGGCGCGTTACGTCACCAATCCCGATCATCGTCGATCCCCGCTTCTGAAGCTCACGGTGCCCGGCGAGGCCGCGCTGAAGGTGCTCGAGCGCGAGCTCACCGATTGGGAGTCCGATTTGGGCGCCGAGCACGAGCTCGAGCTCGAAGAGCTCGAGACAGCACTCTACGTCTTGCGCGTCGTGGGGGCGCTCATCCGAGTGTAGATGAGCACGAGCGCGACGACTAGAAAAGTGAGCCCTGCCGAGCCGACGAACGTCGCGCCCCCGATGGTCTCGTACAAAATACCGCCCGCGATGAGCCCCACGATGCTGGCGAGGCTTCCAACGCTGCTGCCGATGCCCTGTACGACCTCCTGAAAGCCGCCCCCGCGGCGTTCGCAAGAAGCGCGAGAAACGACGGTCACATCAGACCGTTTCCGAAAGAGAACAGCATAGCGGCCACATAGAGCACCGTCCGGCTCGGACTCGTGAACAACACGCCGTCGCGAGGATCGCAGCACCTCCACACACGAGCGCCGCGTCCGAGAACCTGGGGCCGAGCTTTCCGAGGAGCGGCCCCTGCACGAGGACCGTGGTGAGCCCAAGAAAAGAGAAAAACAACCCGATGTCGGTGATGGACCATGAGAGCGCCTGGAGCGCATATACCGGAAACGCCGTGTAGAACAAATTGAACGCTAGGAAGATGACGAAGTAAAGGAGCAGCAAGAAAGGTATTTGCGGAAGCGCGAGCACGTCTTTCCACGTGACTGTCCCGGTCCCGTCGATATCAAAGCAATCCTTGTGCTCCTGCCCGAACACTTTGCGCACGGACGATCGGCCGGGGGCCTCCGAGAGCACGCAAGGGCGAGACTCGGGGAGATAGAACGCGACCACCCCGGAGGCGATGAGCGAGATGAGGAGCGCGGCTACCACGGGTATGACTTCGCCGTAACGCGTTGCGCCCAAAAGCCCCGCAAGTGTGGGTCCGAGGATGAAGCCGAGGTTCCCGGCCACCGCGATCTTTCCGAAGCTCGTCTTGCGGTCTGTCTCGTCCGTCACGTCCACGAGATAGGCGTTGGCGACAGAAACGTTCCCGCCCGTTAAGCCGTCGAGCGCTCTGGCCATGAAGAGAATCCGCTCTGAGCGTGACAGTGTGACGTTCTCTCCGGACAATCGCGACATCATCCCGGGACTCGGGTTCTATCTCGGTTATGACAGCCGGGACCTCTGGTCCGTTCCTAGATATGGGTGGTGGAACGAGCTTCAGGTAACGAGGAGCAACGTGCTCGACAGCGACGGGTATTTCTGGCGATTCATCTTCGACGTTCGCGGCTATCACACTTGGGAAGACCGTCACACCATCTATCTCTCGTCGCTCACGACGCTTCAGACCGGTACGGTCGGCGTCGACATCCCGATCTATTCGGATTTTCATCTCGGTGGAACGAACACGATACGAGGCTACGAGCTCGACGCGCGCTCCGGAAAGAATCAGTTCATCAACGCCGCCGAGTATCGCTACATGCTCCTCGAGCCCCGGCCCGTCAGCGTGTCGTTCTTTGCCGCCTATATCGGGATTCAGCTCGCGAGCTTCGTCGATCTCGGACACAGCTGGGATCTGGGTCATGAATTTGCCTTGAACCAGTTCATCGGCGGCTACGGGATTGGCCTTCGACTCCTGGTGCCGTTCATCGACGAAGTGCGGCTCGACGTCGCATTGGGCCAGCCAGGCCACGGTCCGACCTTCCACTTTGGGATTTTTTCCAAAACTGTGATGCAGCGCATCAGGGTTCGATAGTCATCCGGGCGCGATTGATCGCTTTTACTCGCTGGGACGCCGCTTCGCTCGGGATGTTTGTCTCGATGGGTGGCTCGGTTTCGGAGCGCAGCCCTACGAGCTGGTGGTGGGCTCACATTCGCCGGTGACGTCCGGACCTCCGCATCTCGCGATTGATCGCGCGCCATTTCCGCTTCTCGGCGTGTTGCGCGGAGGCGTCTTGACGGACGCGCAGATAGCGCAGCTCTTTCTGAAGTGCGCGAAAGCTTTCGAGACGCTCCGCCGAGAGCGCACCTGAGTCCGTCGCCGCAAGCACCGCGCAGCCGGGCTCGGTCTGGTGCGCAGTCTTCGTAGCGGCAGGCTTCCGCAAGGCCCGCGATCTCTCCGAAGCTGTCATCGAGCGCGCTTTCTTCCGCCCAAAGCTGGAGCTCGCGGATGCCCGGGTTGTCGATCAATAGAGCGCCGCCGGGCATCCGAAAGAGTTCGCGATGCGTGGTCGTGTGGCGGCCGCGATCGTCGCTCTGCCGGACCTCGCGAGTGGGCTGCACGTTCTCGTCGAGCAGACGGTTGATGAGCGTTGACTTCCCGACGCCCGACGAGCCCACGAGCACCGCGGTCTCGCGTGGCCAAAAAACGACCTACTTCAGCGAGGCCGAGCCCGTCGAGCTCACCGACGCAGCTCGACACCAATACCGAGGCGCCTATCGCGATTTCCTCGATCTCGGCCCTCCGCGCGTCGATCGCTTCCGTAAGATCGGCTTTGTTGAGAAGCACCGCGGGCACGGCGCCACTCTGCCAGACGGTGGTCAAGTAGCGCTCGATCCTTCTCGGGTCGAAATCTTCGTCGAGCCCCATGACGACGATGACGGTGTCGACATCCGCGGCGACGACTTGCTCGACGGTCCTTCGACCGGCGACCTTCCGCGAAAGTCGCGTGCGGCGCGGCAGCACCGCCTCGATTCTGGAGTCGCTAAAAGCGACCCAATCGCCGACCGCGGGCAAGTCCGTTGCGGATGCCGCCTCGTGTCGCAAGCGTCCGGAAACACTCGCCTGGTGCTCGCCGTCTTCCGCTATGAGGCGATGGGTCTCGCCGCTTGAGAGCACGACGCGACCAGGCCTCAGGCCGGGCATGTCTATTTGCTCGAAAGCGGCCAAGAAATGATGGTTGTAGCCGTAGTCTTCCAATTCCGCGGGTCTTTCCTCTCGTTCTTATGTGGAGAAAACACACCTCTAGCGGCGCTAGAGGCTAACGGGGAGTTTGGAAGCTACACAATCATAGACAGCGTGTCTATGCTAGCACGCGCGCCGCGAGCTGCTCGCCGCGCTTATCGACCTCGCTCAGAATCGCGTCTACGGGTATGTCGGTCTTCTCCTTGGTCGCGCGATCGAAGATCTCGACCATGCCTTTCTCGAGCCCCTTGGGCCCGACGACGACGCGTAGCGGTATGCCGATGAGCTCGGCGTCTTTGAACTTCACGCCCGGCCGCTCGTTGCGATCGTCGAAAAGCACTTCGTAATTCGGCTTCAAGGCTTCATAAATCTCCTCGGCCTTCGCGAGCGCCGCCTCGTCTTTGAAAGAGATGGGCGTGATGACGATATGAAACGGTGCGATCGACCAGGGCCACACGATGCCGAACTCGTCGTGATAGGCCTCGATAACGGCGGCGACGAGCCGTTCGATCCCGATCCCATAGGATCCCATCACAACGGGTACTTCCTTGCCTTGCTCGTTCAAGACGTTCAGGCCCATCGACTCCGAATATTTCAAGCCGAGCTTAAAAATATGTCCGAGCTCGATGGTCTTCTTGACCTCGAGCGCGCTCCCGCACTTGGTGCAAGCGTCTCCAGTAACGACAGTCCTGAGGCTCGTCCATTGAACGTTCGCGAGATCGCGCTCCACGCGAACGTGACGGATATGAAAGTCGTCCTCGTTCGCGCCGGTCACCATCCCCTCGCGACCTTTCAAAGCGTCGTCCGCATAAACGGTCAGGCCTTCGACCCCCACGGCGCCCAGGCTTCCAGGGTGCGCGCCGAGCGCTTTTTGACATTCCTCCGGCGTGGCTGGCCGGAACTTGGTGGTGCCCGTTACTTCGGCCACCTTGATTTCGTTCAGCTCGTGGTCGCCGCGAACGAGAAAGAGGGCTGTTTTCTCCTCGATGATGTAGACGAGCGTTTTGATCTGTCTTTCCGCGGCGGCACCGCCGTCGAACTCTGCGAGGGCGTCGATCGTTCGGACGCCGGGAGTCGGAAACCTCTCGACCTCCGCTGTATCATCGCTATCCTCCACCACAGCCGCCACCGATAGGGCTTTCTCGACATTGGCGGCGTAGTCGCAGCCTGGGCAAGTCACGATCCAGTCTTCGCCCGCGTCCGAGACACTCATGAACTCGACGGAATCGCTGCCACCCATAGCACCCGAAGACGCTTGCACGGGAATCGATCGAATCCCGCAGCGCTCGAAGATACGGCGGTAAGCCTCCGCATGTTTGTCGAAGCCAATATCGAGCCCCGCAAAATTGATGTCGAAAGTGTAAGAATCCTTCATGACGAACTCGCGTCCGCGAAGCACACCGGATTTCGGCCGCGCTTCGTCGCGAAACTTCGTCTGGATTTGGAACCAAATCTGGGGAAGCTGCCGATAGCTCCGGAGCTCGTCACGTGCGATCGCGGTGAAAACCTCTTCATGGGTCATACCGAGGCAATAATCGCCTTGGCGCCTGTCTTTGAGCCGGAACATCTCGTCGCCGATCTCGAACCAGCGACCGCTCTCTTTCCAGAGCTCCCCCGGATGGATGACGGGAAGGTGGAACTCTTGCGCACCGATGCGCTCCATCTCCTCGCGCACGATGGCCTCCACTTTGCGAGATACGCGGAAGCCGAGCGGTAGCTTGGAATAGATGCCCGCGGAGAGCTGCCGGACGAGCCCAGCGCGGAGCATGAGCTTGTGGCTAATCGCTTCCGCGTCCGCGGGATCGTCCCGGAGCGTCGGGATGAACATGTTCGACCATCGCATGCACAGATGATAACAATTTGCGCCAACTCCCGAACCTCGAATAACATCGATTCGAATCACGGGAGGCCCAATGATGAAACGGATCGTCGTCTCGAGCACGCTTGTGGCGCTCGTTCTCTCGAGCAGCCTGGCTTTTTCCCAGGACCCCTACTTTCCGGAGCGTCGCAACTGGACAGCGCAGGATCCGGGAGAGCTGGGCATGAACGCCGTCAAGCTTCAGGAGGCCATCGACTTCGCAATCGGCCAGGAATCCAAGGCCAACAAAGACCTCGCGCTCAACCATGAGCTCTCGAACTTCGCCCGAGAGCCGTTCGGCCGCCGCGTCGGCCCTACGACGGTACGGGCGGCATTGAACGGTCTCGTCGTAAAGAGCGGTTACATCGTGGCCGAATGGGGCGAGACCAAGAAGGTAGACATGACCTTCAGCGTGACGAAGACCTTCCTCTCCACAACGGTCGGGCTCGCCTATGATCGCGGCCTCATAAGCGATGTGCACGATCTCGCAAGCGAGTACGTCCCGACGGACGAGCTTTTCGGGAGCGAGCACAACAAGAGCATCACGTGGGACCATCTCTTGCGGCAGACAAGCGATTGGCAAGGAACACTCTGGGACAAGCCCGACTGGGCGGATCGGCCCGTCGGCGAGACGCCTCTCGATTACCCGAACCGTCCGATGTACGAGCCAGGGACGCATTACAAGTACAATGACGTGCGCGTGAACTTGCTTGCTCTCGTCGCGCTCCACGTTTGGCGCCAACCGCTGCCTCGAGTGCTCCGCGAACACGTCATGGATCCGATCGGCGCATCCAACACGTGGCGCTGGCACGGCTACGAGAACTCGTGGGTCATGATCGACGGAGTCAACGTGCAGTCAGTGAGCGGCGGCGGCCACTGGGGCGGCGGCATGCACATCAACGCGCGCGACATGGCGCGATTCGGCTATCTCTTTCTCAGGGACGGCACTTGGGAGGGCAAGCGCATCATCTCCGAAAAGTGGATCGAGATGGCGCGCAGCCCGGGCGTAAACAAAGGCTACGGCTTCATGAACTGGTTCTTGAACAAGCCTTACGTGAACGATGACGGCGAGCGCCGCCAAGCGCTACCCTCGGCACCACCGAGCGTGGTGACGTTCCGCGGCGCGGGCTCGAACATCATCTATATCGACTGGGAAAATGATCTGGTCGTCGTGGTGCGCTGGATTGTCGGCCGCGCTCTCGACGAGTTTATCGGAAAAGTGCTCGGCTCTATCGAGGGGCCGGCCCCAACGGATAACGGACCGGTTCACTAGAGACCGCCGCGGCGGGCCTCGAGCTCTTGCGGTACGAGAAGACGTATTCGAGCATGCCGTTGCGCAGCTGGTATCGGCTCTCGACCGTCAAGCTCGGCATCCGTTTCAACAGGTCCTGTTCTAAATAGCGGGGCAAGGCCGCGCGTCCTTCCTGGATCTCGAAGGCGACCGTTTCGTCGTCTCGGACCCAGTAGTGCGACGGCCCGGGAGGCATTTCCTTCTGCATCCAAACGAAGGCCAAAATCGCCGTTCCCGGAACGAGAAACGGTTCGAGCGTCGTCATGAGAAGCTCGTGCTCCTGAGGCGTGAGATAGTTCAGAACATCCCACGCGAGAACGAGGTCAAAGCGCGTCTCTGGGTCGAAGTCGAGAAGCTTCACCAAGGCTTTGCGCTTGCGCTCGTCGCCCTCTGGCACAGCTCGCAGGGGTCGAAGACCGCTGTAGAAATCCGCAACGGCGAGCTGGCCGCCATAATTGGCAAAAAACTCGAGATTCGCCGTCCGTGCGCTGCCGAGGTCGAGGACCCGCAGGGTCGCGCCCTCCTTTTGAGGAAGCAGCGCGCGGAGCCCAGGGCACCTTTGAGTGGCTTCTGAAATTTCATTTTCGGAGACACCTTTGGCGCTCCGAAAGAGAAACAAACGCATTTGAGCCTTGTATAATACGCGCGATTGGAGAAATCGATCGTGACCTTCAGACCGTTTAGCTTCGTCGTTCTCGTTCTCGCGGCCGCTTGCTCGCCTACCCCGAGCCCCGAGCCTGAGCCCGAGAGCGCCGCCACCCCTATCGTCCGCACGGGAGATCCCCAAAAGCGCGGTTATACCGATGACGACTTTCCGCGGGTGCAAGAGCTCGCCGAGGGCGTCTATTCGTACGAACAGCTTCGCTCCGCTGGCGACGAGAAGTTCACGACGGTGAGCTTGTTCGTCGTCACCGATAAAGGCGTACTCGTGGCCGACGGACAAGGAAGTCCCGAAGAAACCAAGCGGCTCGTCGACGCTGTCGCCGAGCTCACCGACCAGCCGATTGCCCATGTCGTGATTTGCTCGGACCACGGTGATCACACCGCCGGCAACGTCTCGTTCCCCGAAGCCGCCGTGTTCTACGCGCACCCGACCTCTAAAGCAACGCTCGAGGCTGCGGCGTCGAGCGAAAACCGCCGCGAGGACGCCCCGCCAGTCATCATCCCAACCGAGCTGGTCGAAGATGAGAAGGTCTTGACGCTCGGCGGTAGAGAAATCCGCATTCTCTTTCTAGGCCGCGCGCATACCGGCGGCGATCTCCACGTCTATTTGCCTGAGGAAAAGATCCTCTTCATGAGCGAGGCGTACCTCAATCGCATCTTCCCCGCCCTGCGCTCCGCCTATCCATCGGAATGGGTCGAGATGATAGCGATTGCGCAAGCCATGGATGTTGATGTTTATGTGCCTGGCCATGGATTCGTCGAAACGCCTGAAATACTCGAAGACGAGCTCCAGACCTACCGCGAAGCGATGGAGCTGGTGATCGCGGAAGCCACGAGGCTTCACGGGATGGGTCTCGACGTCGACGCCGCAGCTGCTCGAGCCAAATTCGGTGAGCTCGAAGAATGGACGTTGCGATCGAGCCAAGGCGCGCGCGCAATCGAAAAGGTCTACGAGGAGCTGAACGGCGAGCTTCCCTGAGGGCCTAAGGGCGAGAAAATTTCTCCGCGAGAAAATCGCCCTCGTTCCATTCGGGCCTCTGCTCGGCGTTGGCGATGTTGTAGCCGATCAGATATGCGAGCTTCGCGTAATCCGCGCCCGCTCGGAAGTCCATTTCCTGACGCATGTCGTCGGAGGGCTTGTGGTAGCGCGTCGCCATCCAATCGTCGAGAAGCGCACGGCCATCCACCTGCTCTTCTCCGGTGTCATTGCCCACGAACGGATAAACGGCCGGGATCCCTTGCTTTACGAAAGAATATTGGTCGCTTCGGATGAAGATGACTTGTTCGGGCATGAAGTCGGGGCTCAAACCGATATCGAGCCACTCGGCAGCGCGTGACACGGGCTCGAGCAGCGTGGAGTGGTCGACGCCGAACGCGACGACGTCCCGCAAAGGATGGAGCATAAGAGCACGATCCGCGTTGACGTTGGCCACGATCGCATCGCGCGGCACCGTAGGATGGTGCGCGAAGTAGTCGGAGCCGAGAAGACCTTTTTCCTCCGCCGTGACGGCGAGGAAGAGCAAGCTGCGCCTGGGAGGCGGTTCCATGCGCGTGAACGCGCGCGCCACCGCCAGGAGCACAGCGACACCCGAAGCATTATCGTAGGCGCCGTTATAGAGGTCGTCGCCGTCGACCTCTTGGCCGAAGCCTACATGGTCCAGGTGAGCCGAGTAGACGACGATCTCGTCGGCGAGATCCGTCCCGCCGAGACGCGCCGCGACGTTCGGGCTTGCGAGGTCCTCGTGCTGTCCAACCGCTCGGAGGATCACGGTCTGGGGTAGCTCGCAGCCCCCGGGCTCGACCGGCTCCAGTACTGATAATGACGCGCCCACGAGGTTCTCCGCCGTCTCGCGACTCAGAGTGCCGCGAGGCACGGTCTCGCCCGATGGCTTACCTGTTGCCGGATCGAGCCAGCGCATCGATGGCGCCCGTGCAGCTTCCCGAAGCCGTGACCAAGGAAACCGAGTCGCATCCGTCAGCGTCATGACCGTCAAGATGCCGCTAGCGCCGCGGGCGACCGCTTCTTTGGCTTTCGTTTCCCTGGAGGAATAGTAAGCACGCTCAGTCGAGCGGAACTGGCTCGAGGCCCCCGAGAGCACTAGGACGACTTTATTCTCGACCTCGAGCTCTGCGTAGTCGTCCTAGTCAAGCTCGGGTGCCGAGGCGCCATAGCCAACGAAAACGAGCGGTGCGCGCACGCGACTTTGGCGCTCTCGAAAAGGCGCATCGAGGACAAAATCCTCTCCGAAGTGGAGCGGTCTCGGCTGTCCGTCATACACGATCGTCAGCGAGCTCTCGTGCTCGTCGAGCGTGGCGCGCCTGAGCGGGACCATCTGAAAGAAGCTCCCGTCGTCGCCCGCGGCCTCGAGCCCCATCGCTTCGAGCTCGGCGGCAACATAGCGTGCCGTGATGTCGTAGCCTCGCGTCCCAGCGTCACGGCCTTCGAGCAGGTCGTCGGCAAGAAAGCTCATATGGGCCCGGAGCTCGGCCGGTTGGATGGACGCGAGTGCTGCTGCAGCGGCTTCGGGGATCGACGGTAGGGACGGCGCGCAGCTCCAACTCAGTAAGAGTGCGGAGGCAAGCGCTATCACGGGGCCTCAAAAAATGCGAGCATGGCATGGTAGAGGTGGTAGACGTCGACTTTGGAGCTCACCGAGTAAGGCGTGTGGATGGAAAGCACGGGGACGCCGAAGTCGATGACGTCCATGTTGTCGTCCGCGAGCGCGCGCCCGATCGTGCCGCCGCCGGAGCGGCCGACTTTATAGGTCGCTATTTGCCACGGCACGTTCGCGTCATCGAGAACCTTTCGGATCCAAGCGGTGTATTCCGAGTTCGCGTTGAAACCGCGGCCATACATCTTGAAGTTGACGCCGAAGCCGAGCCGCGGTGCGTTACCTTCCTCCCACGCCGAGGGCCATGTGGGATGGATACCCGGGTTGACGTCCGAAGAAATGACCAATGTTTTCCGCCGGGCTTTCCGGAGCCAATGCTCTCTGAAGTCGTCCCTCATCTGCGCGTAGAGGAGCCGTCCCATCAAGTCGACGAGGTAGCTCGAATCTGCCCCGGTATTGTTGACGTTGCCCACCTCTTCGTTGTCGACGAGATAGGCGATGGACGTGACCTCGGGCGCCTCCGTGTCGAGCACGGCCTTGAGCGCTGCATAGCCAGAGAGCCGATCGTCTTGTCCGTAAATCGCCATCAGGCCGCGGTCGAACCCTACGTCGCGCGGCTCCAAGGCCGGAACGAGCGCGAGCTCGGCCGAGACGAGGTCGTCGATGCCTACCTCGTACTCCCTCCGGAGGTAGTCGATAACGGACCGCTTCACGCTTTCGTCGCCCTCGGGCCCCGGGATGTGACCGACGAGAGGATCGAGCTCTTCGTGCTGGATGACGTCGCGGTTCTTGCGCTCGCGGAGCTCGGCATCCACGTGGGGGGAGAGGTCGGGAATGATGAACGTCGGTTCGCTCGGGTCGTTGCCGACCGAGATCCAGATGGTGCGTCCGTTCTTGAGGTCCACTCGTCCCATCAGTGCCAACGGAAGGTTGGTCCATTGATAGGTCTTGATCCCGCCGTGGTAGTTCGTCTGAAAGAGCGCGAAGCCTTCTTTCTGGTAGATGGGGCGTGCCTTGAGCTCGATCCTGGGCGAGTCGATATGCGCGCCGACGACACGGAAGCCGTCGCGCAAGTCGTTCGTGCCGATCACGATGACCGTGAGCGCGCGGTCACGGTTCACGTCGTAGAAACGCGCGCCGGGCTCGATGGGCGCGTCTTCAGGGAACTCACGGAAGCCCGCCGCGCGCGCCAGCTTGACCGCTTCGCGCACGAAGCTGAGCTCCGTCTTCGCGACGCGCATGAACTCTTTGTAGCCGGTGGCATGGGACTCGACGCTCTGCTTCTCGGCCTCCGTCAACGAGAGCCAAGACGAACGCGGCTCCTCCTGGCCAAGAGCTATGATGGGAACTAAGATTGCGAATAAGATGAGTGCGCGACTCGCCATGGTTGAAACTCCCGGCGAGATTATAAGCGAGAGAGAAGCAAACAATGCGAAGTGGACTCGAAGGACAAACAGTGCTCGTCACCGGCGCCTCGGGCGGGATCGGTGTGGCGACGGCATGTGCGCTCGCGGACGAGGGCGCGAACGTCGTGCTTCACTATCGGACGAACCGAGACAGCGTGGATGCGCTTGCAAAAGAGCTCGACGTCGAGACCGTCATCGTCCGAGCCGACGTCTCCAGCGAGGCCGACGTGGATGGGATGTACAGCGCGGCTCTGAGCACCTTCCCTCGGCTCGACGCGATCGTCGTCAACGCCGGAATTTGGATCGAGAGCGAGACGCCACTTCACGAAATGAGCCTCGAGCAATGGGAGAGGACAATGGCGGCGGACCTGACGGGCGCCTTTCTCACCTGCCGAGGATTCATGCGCCACCTCGCGGAGAAGCCGCGCGATGAGGCCTCGATCGTGTTTGTCGCCTCGACCGCGGCCGTCTTTGGCGAAGAGAACCATACCGACTACTCCGCCGCCAAAGCGGCGATGGCCTACGGCATGACGCGAAGCTTGAAGAACGAGATCGTGCGGCTCGCGCCGAAGGGGCGGGTCAATTGTGTATGTCCGGGATGGGTCGACACCCCGATGGCGGCTTCGTCGATGGAAGACTCCGCCGCCATCCCGCGTGCCACCGCGACGATGGCGCTTCGGAAAATCGCAACGCCTGCAGACGTCGCCCGCGCGATAGTCTTCTTCACGTCACCTGAGCTCGCCGGCCATCTCAGCGGTAGCATCCTCCCAATCGCAGGTGGCATGGAAGGCCGATGGCTACACCGCCCCGAAAACACCTAGCAGCTGATATAGGCCGAGACCGGTCACGACGAGGACGACGAGCACGCCGAGCAGGTTTTGCAAAGGCCTGTTCCGAAACTCACCCATGAGCGCACGGTCATTCACAACGACGATCAAGAAGATCGCGATGAGCGGAAGGAGCAAGCCATTGGCTGCTTGCGCGATCACAATGGCTTCCGTCGGGCTCCCGCCGATGAGCGCGAGCACGAGACCGGTGAGAACGACGAACGCCACCACGGCTCGGAACCCGGGCGACTTCAGGTCGCGCTCCCAACCCAGCACACCGGACATCGCATACCCTGCTGCGAGCGGCGCGGTGATGGAGCTCGTGAGCCCGGCCGCGAAGAGACCTAACCCAAAAAAGGCACCGGCCCAATCGCCGAGAACCGGCTCGAGCTGCGACGCGATGGCCGAAAGGCTGGACGCATCGTCGAACGCCGTCGCGTTCACGAGGATCGCGACGGTAACGAGGCCGCCGAGACCGACCGCGAGCGCCGTGTCCAGCCGCGACTGCTCGAGCGCCTCGTCGGTCTTCATATCGGCGGGCCACTTCTCCTGCACGGTGCTCGCGTGAAGGAACAAGTTGTAGGGGACGACCGTTGTGCCGATGAGCGCAACGATGGTCAAAACCGACCCATCCGGCACGGAGGGAACCAGCCCACGCCCGAGCTCAGCGAGCGAAGGCTCGACGAGAATGGCCGTCACGAGAAACACGAAGCTCATGAGAACAACGAGCCCGATGAGCACGCGCTGAATCATTCGATACGCGCCGCTCAGAAGAAGTGCTACCGCCGCTACCGCTATAGCCACGGCCCAAAACCTCGGCGAGACGCCGCTCAAGATCTCCAGCCCAAGAGAGGCGCCTAGGAGATTCCCGGTCTCATAAGCCGCGTTCCCGAGCGTGATCGCGACAGCGACGAGCCCAAGAGACAAGAAGCGAAGAACGGGCTTTGAGAAGCTCTCCCGAATAGCTTCGCTCAGTCCTTTCCGCGTGACGAGCCCAATGCGCGCCGCCATTTCCTGAAGCACCGCCGTCGCAACCGCCGAGAAGACAACTGCCCAGAGAAGCGCCGTCCCGTAGCCGGCCCCCGCGCGCGACGCCGTCACGATGGTCCCCGGCCCGACAAAGGCAGCGGCGACCAGCAGACCCGGCCCAAAGTTACGTAACATCATGGCAAACGTGGCGAGCTAGAGTAGGATGTTTGGAGTGATCAAACAACTACGAAAAGCCATCGCCTCGCGCCACGACGAAATGGCCGAGCTCACGGCCTCCCTCGTCGCGATCGACACGGAGAACCCACCGGGCCGCAACTTCGAACGTTGCCTCCGCTTCCTCGGCGAGAAGCTCGCGTGCAACTGGGAGGAAGAATCGCCCTTCATGTCGTCCCCGATGAAGAAACCGGCGGCGCGCTCTTGTCTTTCGTTTCTTCGAGGAGCTCGAGCCAGCGGTCATCGAGCATTGCTGGCGCGCGTCGTCCCGTGCGATAGCTCGAGAACAATCCAGCCATGAGCCGGACGGTAAGAAGGCTGCCCCCCAAGATCCACGCAATTTGCCAGACGGGCGGTGTCGCCGTAGGAGTTGCGCCTTCAGTCGGTGCGCTACCCTCACTTCCAGATGGCTCTTGTAAGGGAGCAGGAGCCGGACGCGGCGCTTCCGAGGGCGTAGCAGCCATCTTGGGCCAACGGGCTCAAAACGGGACGGGTATGCGCCAGCTGCCATCAACGCCCGAGAGGTAGGTCGCCAAAGGCAGCGCGAGAAGAGCGATGAAGCAAAGCGTCCACAAGAAGTGTCGTGAAGCGGCCGAGGCTTTGCGCAGCAGAAAGTTCAACGCAAATACCAGTGACACGATCAAAGTCGACTTCAAGAAAACCATGCCGCCAAACGACTGTCCAAGAGTTGTGAGTGCTTCCATCATCGGTTTTCTCCCTTGCTCTCCGCTACATCGATGAGTTTTTTGAGCTTCTTGAAATCGTCTTCAGAAAGTTGAGACGCAGATTCGTCCAAAAGTGTTGTGACAGCGAGCTCGGTCGAGCCGTCGAAAAACGTCGAGAGGAGATGCCGAACCACGGTCCGTTTCGCTTCGTCCCGGGCGACCGCCGGTCGAAAGACGTAGCGAGGCCCGTCTTGCTCGTGGCGGACTTGCCCTTTTTCTTCGAGGATGCGAAGCGTGGCCCGCACCGCCGAATAGCTCGGCGGATCCGGGAGCTTCGCGTGCACTTCGGCGGCCGTGGCCTTCCCGTCGCGATACAGGATGTCCATGATCTGCCGTTCTCGATTGCTCAGTCGAAGGTAGGTCTTTTTCTCCATCTGCCTCTCCAGTGATTCGTGCTATGCTGAATTATAAGCATAATGCTGCAAACTTAGCACTCAGTCAAGGAGAAGTTGAAAAGAAGAGCGATTTTCCGGTCAGCTCGCGATGATCGAGTCCCGAGGCGTGATCGAGCTCCGCTAGCCAGTCAGGAAGCTCGACGGGAAAGCGCCATTCGTCGGCGCGCCCGCCACGCTCCTCGAATGCAGCCCGCCACGGCGTCCACCAGGGATGCACTCGACGGGCGATGGGCTCGACGATGAGCACCGAGACTCCGCGGCTTTTGCGAAGCCTTCCGAGGAGGGTATTCCGCGCATCGTCCCCGAGCTCATTGACGGCAAAAGCCGCCACCACGGCGTCCCCGCTTTTCGCGTTCGGGGCCTGCTCGATCGATTTGTTGAGGATGCGACCCTCGAGGGAGAGCGTGTCAAGGCTCCGTCTCGCCTCCTGCGCGACCCACTTCTGGCGCTCCACCCCGACCACGAATGGAGAAGGTTCCGCCGCGAGTGCCCAAGCGGCGCCAGCCGCGCCGAGGCCGCAGCCGAGGTCGTGGACGGTCCCAGGCGGCGGGGACTCCGCGCCGAGCTCGAGGACGATCGCGCGCACGAGCAAAAAATGCAGCGGTGTGTAAAAGGATGCAAAAGCGGCTCTTTTGCCAGCCCCGTCGAAGACGGCCGTGCCGAGCCGGCTCCTCTCCTCGACATAGATGCGGGAGAGCGCGACAACGCCCTTTCGGATCTCCCTAAAAGTCAGCCGCTCGAGCTCGCGCGCCCGAAGCGCGTCTAACCAGCCCAGAAAGGCCTCATCGGAGTTCGCCATACGACTTTTACCCGGCATCCTTATTTGCTGGAGCTGACGGCTGAAAGCTGACCGCTGACCGCTCGCGGCGGAGATTTGGTTGCGGCCCCGCCGCGCGGAGAGTCTCCTTGCGGAGATTCTTTAAGTCGGGTATTCTCGGAACCGGATGAGGTGAGGGGCTATCGGGACTCAGCGGCAAATGATGCAACTCGCCTTGGATGAGGCGCGACACGCGCTTCACCTGGGTGAAGTTCCGATCGGTGCCGTGGTAGCGAACGACCAGCAAGTCGTTGCCTCTGGGTTCAATCAGCCGATTCGATCGGTGGACCCCACCGCCCATGCCGAGCTCGACGCGATGCGCAAAGCGGCTCGAGAGCTCGGTAATTACCGACTTTCGGGCTTGACGCTCTACGTCACCGTCGAGCCTTGTATGATGTGTGTAGGTGCGATTGTGCATGCACGTATTGCTACACTGGTCTATGGTGCCACCGAGCCCAAATTTGGCGCCGTGGAATCTTTGTTTGATTTGAACGAGATCCGCATGCCGCATCGGTTGTCGGTCGTGTCGGGAGTACTGGAGCCAGATTGTAGAAAGATACTGCAGGATTTCTTCAAATACCGCCGCGAGAACGTTTGAGAACGATTCTCGCGGCCGGCACGATTCGCGGAGAGGTACCGAAGTGGTCGTAACGGGGGCGCCTCGAAAGCGTCTTGTCTGGTGAGTAACTGGGCACGTGGGTTCGAATCCCACCCTCTCCGCCAATCGAAATCCTAATTCCGAGACTGAGTCGCAGCCAATACGTTTTTCGCCTTCAAAAATAGAGCTGACGTGATCATCGCACACGGGACCTGGCTTTCTACGACAAATCGCTTCTTTGTATGGGGCGAGACCGAGCCTCAGGCGGATAGGTCCGCGTCGAATGGCGTCCACCCGCATCAACTCGCGCTCGAAGATGTGGAGCAGAAGCTGCTCAGGGCGCTCGCGGACGACGACACGTCCGTCGAGAGTGAGTCCGACGACATCACGTTTCTCCTCCCTTCGGAGAACGGATTCCCGATTCCGTCTCCCGAGGTTTTTTTTCACCGCGACTCGCCGTCGACGTTCGAGAAACGGCTGCGTGCGTGGCAAGTGAAGGGTCTTACGCTCTCGCCAGAAGCGGCACTTGCCTGGCTAGCCATGCTGCCCGTTTCGGAAGCCGGGCTCCCCCATCGCCTGCGCCTCGCCGCCGACTTGAGATTCTGGTCGGCCTCGGCGCGCTTTGCGCTCGAGCTACTCGCCCGCCAGCGTTTTCTTCCCGCTATCGTCGGCGACGGCGACGAATCGATGGCGCGCTGGGAGCCGCTCGTAGAGGAAGAGCTGGATCGCATCGACGCGCTCAAGGCAGCGATGCCTCCGGTGTGCCGCGCGGCGAGTAGTGACGAGACGCCCTCCGCCCACGCTCTGCTCGAAGGCTTTCTCATCGCCGTCGTCGACTGTTTCGTGCGCAAAGCGGCGTCGCGGCTGCGGCTTCGCCAGAGATTTGTCGAGACTGATGGCGAGCAATTTGCGTCCTCTCTATTCGAAGATGACATCACTTTCGATGGCGACACCGTGGAGACGCTTCGCGACGAGCTCGCGACCTGGAAAGCCCAGTTCGACGAAGACGAGGAAGCCGCGTTCCGTATCGCGTTTCGTCTCGAGCCTCCGCCCGCGCCCGCGCCCGATAGCGAGGAAGACCTACGCGACGATACCGGGTCTTGGGAGCTCCGCTTTTTTCTTCAAGCGCTCGACGACGAGAGCCTCCTCGTTCCGCTCGCGCGGGTCTGGGAGCACGGCGGCACATCGTGGCGCTATCTCGAGCGACGGCTCGAACGCCCGCACGAGATGGTGCTCGAAGCTCTCGGCCGAGCCGCGGCACTTTTTGCTCCGATCGAAGAAAGCTTGAAAGAGTCGCGACCGGAGTCCTGTTCTTTGGATTTGGACCAAGCCTATGCGTTTTTCCAAGAAGGCGCGTTCCTCCTTCGCGAGAGCGGCTACGGCGTGCTCCTCCCGTCCTGGTGGGGCAAGCGTAAGCACGGCGTTGGTTTGAGCCTTCGCGTTGCGCCGCGTTCTCACGGCCCGAGGAGTGTCTTGAGCCGTCTCGGGCTCGAAGCGCTCGTCGAGTTCGACTGGCAAGTCGCGATCGGCGACGAGACCTTGAGCCGCGAGGAGTTTCTCGAGCTCGCCGACATGAAAAGGCCTCTCGTTCGCGTGCGAGGTCAATGGATCGAGCTATTACCTGCGAGAGTTCAGGAAATCCTCGGCGCGATCGAGTCGCGTCCAAAGATTCCCGAGCTGACGCTCGGCGATGTCCTTCAGCTGAAGCTCGACCGCCTCGGCGACCAGGGGCTTCCCGTCACGGACTTGAAGGCGACCGGCTGGGTCGAGGAGCTTCTCTCGCGGCTTTCGGGAAGTGAAGGCCTTCCCGAGGTAGAGCAGCCGGCCACGTTTCACGGGCAGCTCCGCCCTTATCAAGTCCAAGGTTTGGCCTGGCTCGATTTTCTCGGCCGATTCCGTCTCGGCGCCTGTCTCGCCGATGATATGGGTCTCGGCAAAACGATCCAGGTGCTTGCGCTCTTGCTGCGGCTTCAGGAACGGGGCGAGCTCGAGCGACCGTTCCTTCTCATCTGTCCGACTTCGGTTGTGGGCAACTGGAGAAAAGAAGCGGAGCGGTTCGCGCCGAGCTTGCGCGTGCTCGTACATCACGGTTTGGACCGGCACGAAGGCGAAGCTTTCGAGCGAGAAGCGAAGCGGCACAATCTCATCGTCTCCACTTACAGCCTCGTTCATCGGGACCTCGCTCAGCTCCAAGCGGTCCAGTGGGATGGCCTCGTGCTCGACGAAGCGCAGAACATCAAGAACCCTCAAGCGAAGCAGACCCGCGCTTTGAGGAAACTTGCCGCGCCGCGCCGTCTCGCACTTACGGGGACTCCGGTCGAGAATCGCTTGCAAGAGCTCTGGTCGGTCATGGAGTTTCTGAACCCCGGCTATCTCGGCTCCGAAGCTTCTTTTCGGCGGCGCTACGCACTTCCGATCGAGCGCTATCGTGATAGTGAGGCGACGGAAGAGCTCCGCCGCCTCGTCAAGCCTTTCCTGCTTCGACGTGTCAAGACCGATCCTACCGTCATCCGCGATCTTCCGTCGAAGAACGAGATGAAGGTCTATTGCACGCTGACCAAGGAGCAAGGCACGCTTTACCAAGCGGTGGTCCAAGACAGCTTGGATCGCATCGAATCTTCCGAAGGAATTGGCCGGAAAGGAGAAGTGCTCGCGGCCATCACCCGTCTCAAACAGATTTGCAACCACCCAGCGCATTTTCTCGCGGATGGCAGCTCACTCCCCTCCCGCTCGGGAAAGCTCACGCGCCTGACGGAGATGCTCGAGGAAGTCCTAGCCGAAGGCGATCGCGCGCTCGTGTTCACACAATATGCACAGATGGGGAAGCTCATCGAGCGGCACTTGCGCGACAACCTCTCCGTTGACTTAGTTTTTCTCCATGGCGGCGTGCCATCGCAACAGCGCGAGGCGATGATCACGGAGTTTCAGGATAGCGATGACGGTCCGCCGATTTTCGTGCTCTCGCTCAAAGCGGGCGGCTTTGGTTTGAATTTGACGCAAGCGCGGCACGTCTTTCACTTCGATCGCTGGTGGAATCCGGCGGTGGAGGACCAAGCGACCGACCGCGCGCATCGCATCGGCCAGACGCGCTCCGTAGCGGTCTACAAATTCATTTGTGCGGGCACGATCGAAGAACGTGTGGACGAGCTCGCCGAGCGCAAAAAGGAGCTCGCGCAAGCCGTTATCCAGCCCGGACCGGGCTCGCTTACCGAGCTCACTACGGAAAGCCTGCGGGAGCTCTTCGAGCTGCGCGCAGAAGCTATCGAGTCCTGACCATGGCGAGATCAGAGACACCCGACCAAGAGCGCCGCTGGTGGTCGGAGCGTTGGTGGTCTGTCATGGAGTCGATCGGCGTCGCGCAACGACTCGAGCGCGGTAAGCGCTACGCGCGAGCCGAGCGCCTGCTCTCGCTCGAGTTCGACGCGGGCCGTGTCGTTGCCGAAGTGCAGGGCTCACGCTACCAGCCCTACGTCGTCGAGATCGCGATCGACCCCTTCTCGGATGAGAAGTGGCACGAAGCGGTCAGGGAGCTCGCGACTCAGGCGCGCTTTTCGGCGAAGCTTCTCTCGGGCGAGATGCCGGAGAACATCGAGGACGTCTTTGCCAGCGTGGGCGTGTCCTTGTTCCCGACCTCGGCGAACGAGCTCACGATGTCGTGCAGTTGTGCGGATGACGTCGTGCCGTGCAAACACATCGCGGCCGTCCATTACGTGCTCGCGGAGAAGTTCGATGCCGATCCGTTCTTGTTGTTTCGCTGGCGAGGCCTGAGTCGCGAGCGGCTACTCCGCCAGCTCCGCCAGCGCCGCGCGGCGGAGGCCGCGGGCCGTGCGCTCCATTACTCGAGAGAGCGCACGCTCGAAGAATCCATCGATGATTTCTGGAAGCTCGGAGAAAGTTTCGACTCCTTGTCGATTTCGGTCGGCCCTCCAGCGGTCACGGCATCGCTTCTCAAACGACTCGGCGTGCCGCCATTCTGGAAAACCCATCCAGAGATTCGAGGCTCGCTCGAGAGGCTTTATTCGAAAGTAACGGAGCGCGCGATGGCGCTCGCCTATAGCGGCCGCGCCGCTAAAGACCCGAACGCCGACAGCTAGTAATACTCGTACTCGATGCGCTCTTTCGCCCGGAGCGCGTCCTTCTGCTTGGTGAAATAGGCGAGTGCAAAACTAAAGCCCACGACGAAGCCAATGAGGTGCGTGCGGTAGCTGATCGCGGGCTCGACCGCGGTTGGTACGAGAACGATGAGGCCGAAACCCACGGCGCGCACGACGCGCTTTTTCAGCGGGATGCGCCGCTCGACGAGCAAGTAGAGCGTGAGCCAGAAACCCGCCATCAAATAAACGACTCCCGAAGCGCCGAGCAGCCAGGTCTCGGCGGGGTAGGTGCGAAGCGAGATGGCCGTGACGAGAGTGCCTAGGACCAAGGTGAACGCCGGATAAGCGAGCGGCCCGTAATAGCCGTATATCAAGAAGGCCAGGACGCCGAGGACGACCGCGTTCGAAAGGAAATGCCCCCAGTCTGAATGCACGAGAAGCGACGTCAGAAGCCTCCAATACTCCCCGTGGAGAAAGACCGATTCCCGGCTCGCAGGCAGGAGCGAGGCGGCACCGAATGGGTCGCTCCAGTAGATCACGGAAGCCACGAAGAGGAGGAGCACACTTCCGAGAGCCACCCAAACGCTCTTGGACGCGGGCTTTCTGGAGAGATACGTCGCCTTGATGACAGGTTCGCGGTCCAACTTCCAAGCGTCCATAGCTACGGTGCTCACACTAGCACTCCGGCTCTCGCTGAACTAGAGCGAGCGCTCTTGGTGAGGCTTGGGGACGCCTCCGTTGAGATGAGGGCGAAAGCCCACGCCAAAGGGGGAGTCTCCCACGTCGAAAGACCCAATTCGGGTTCCAAAAGACAGTTTCCGTAGTCGATAGTCGCTTCAACTGCGTCTGTGGGAACGACTATTGGAACTGGGTGAAAACGAATAGCCCGAGACGCATTTCTGGCCACGGTCTTGCTTAAGAACAAGAGTGGGAAGTGACATGTCGGACTTCGATCAGATCGAACGTAGAAAGAACCCCCGTGTTTCGCTGGAAGACGAGCATTCGGTCAGCGTATTCTTTGAGCCGGCAAAAGCCATCGACCTGTCCAGAACCGGGGTCATGCTGGAGGTCTCGAGACCGTTGCACGGCGAGGTGGCGCGACTCAAGTTGGACCTTGGACCGGACCATGTGCTCGACGTCAAGGGACGGGTCGTGCGGCACTACGTGCATGGGTTCGAGGTGTGCGACGACGGCAGGACCATCGTCAAATACCGCGTCGCGATAGATCCTTCAGACCTATGTTGACTCGCCTGAAGAAAACGTGCTGCACGAGTTTGCCATTGGGATCAGCTACGAGGGCATCGATCGGAGAACAGAACGTCGGATCGGAGCTCGTGGCGTTCGAACGGGTCAAGTCGCGCTCTTGATGGATTTTCGTCTGCTCCAGCTCTCCGCGGCAGGGATGCTCGTGGGACTGACGTTTTCACTGCCCGTCGGCTCGGTCCATCCGTTTGCTCTAACCGTCGATGGCCGACACATAGAGGTTCAGGGAGAAGTTCTCAATTGCTTGCCAAGTGACGACGAGGAGAGCGGCATCACTCACCGGGCTTCGATCCGGTTCGATGGGTTGAGCGAAGCCAGCGAGGATCTGCTGGAGGAGTACGTAAAGCGGGCCCTGGAGGAGCGCGAAATGGCCGAGCTCGAAGAGCTCGTCTGAGTCCAGAGCCGCGAACGATGACGGCGGCGTACAAGTCTGGCGCTCCGGCGCTCGCTGGACTAGAATTACGCTCTGATGAGAGCCCGACTCGTACTCGAAGAAGGACGCGTTTTCGAGGGCGTGTTTTTTGGGGCCTCTCGGGAGGCCCGCGGCGGAGGCGTGTTTCGCACAGGACTCACCGGCTACCAGGAAATTCTCACCGGTCCTTCCTATAGCGGCCAACTCCTTACGCCGACCTACCCCCATATCGGGAATTACGGCGTCAATCCTGACGACGGTCGCGCGGCCTGCACCTCGAAGGGCTCATCATCAAAGACCTGTCTCTCATCGCGAGCCATCCTCGCGCGACCGAGACCCTGGCCGATTACCCTACTTCAAAGACGCGGTCGCGGCTTCGCCCGAGCACTATTGGCCTCGAAGTTTGCAGTCCATGCACCCAGCGAAAATGCTGGTAACTAACGGGAGTTGAAGCGAAAAAATGACGAAAGATCTGGCTCTATTCGTACTGCGTTTATCTGGTTTGGGTCTCGCTTTCGGGCATGGCTGGCAGAAGGTTGCCATGCTCAGCTCGGGCGGTGGCGATCGTTTCGTGGCCGGTGTGGAAGCCCTCGGCTTTCCCATGCCGCTGGTCTTTGCGTGGGCGGCGGGGCTCGCAGAGCTCGTGGGCGGGCTTGCGGTAGCACTCGGTATCGGCACGCGCATCGCCGCCAGTTTCGCGGCTTTCACGATGTTCGTCGCTACGATGTTCCGCCACCACCTGCCCCAGCACATTCTCATTTGGCTAGGCGTCATGAGCGCGCCGGAGGAGGTGATCGATAGCTGGGGCAACCCCGAGCGTGCCGCAAGCTACATGCTCATCTTTGTGGCGCTCGTGCTTTTGGGAGGCGGTCGCTTCTCGCTCGACCGTTTCGTGCAGCGCGACAAGACGTGAAGCGCTATTCGTAGTGTTTCCTGGCCTCCCACGCTTGTGCGAATTCGTCGGCGGTGAGCGTGGGGTTGCGAGCGATGCGGATCGGCATGTTGTTCCGCGACAAAGGGCACCCGGTTGTGGCGCTTGCTGAGCCGCTCGAGGATCGCGCCGCCCTCTTCGTTCCCGTCCCCCAGGCGGTAGTCGAGAACCACGAGCTCCGGAGTCTGGCGCGCCATGCGGCTCGCCAAGCTTCTTGCGCTTTCCACGATGGAGACGGTGCGCCCTTCGCCGAGGGTTTCGTCAAACACCGCGGCGAGGTCGCATAGCTCATCCGACGGTGGGTTCAAGACGAGCACGGTGATGATCACGAGTGAGATATTTTCTCACATGTAAGAAAATATCCCAATGTTTGAAGGGGTATGGTTTCCGTGAACTATATATGTGTCAATAGTTTAAGGGCTTTGAACAGATTGCCACGAATCGTTCAATAGATTTCCGTAGAAGCCAGTCACCGGTGGGTGGCCTGGAGAGAAAAGTAGGGAAGTGGGATCGTGAGTCGTGCAACGGTTGTGGAACTTGGACCAACGGCTTCGGCACCTTCTGGCGGTGAGTTAGCTTGTCTGCATAATTATGCTATAGTTGCGCATAATCATGACACACAAGAAGGTTGTTCTAGCGTATTCGGGAGGGCTCGACACCTCCGTCATCGTCCCTTGGCTGAAAGAGAATTATGACTGCGAGGTCATCGCGATGCTCGCGGACGTGGGACAAGGCGAGGATCTGGAAGCCGCCGCCAAGAAAGGCACGGCCATCGGTGCTTCCAAGACGTTCATCGAAGATCTGCGCACGGAGTTCGTGCGCGACTACGTCTTCCCGGCTTTGCGCGCCGGTGCTCGATACGAGCACGACTACCTCCTCGGCACGTCGCTCGCCCGGCCGATCATCGCCAAGTGTCAAGTCGAGATCGCACTCGCCGAAGGTGCTGATTATGTCGCGCATGGCTGCACCGGCAAGGGCAACGACCAAGTGCGCTTCGAGCTCACGTTCCAGGCACTCGCGCCCGAGCTAAAAGTTATCGCCCCGTGGCGGGAATGGGACATCCGCTCGCGCGAAGACGCGCTCGCCTACGCGGAGCAACGCGGGATACCCGTCGCGCAAAGCAAAGAAAATATTTATAGCCGCGACCAGAACATCCTGCACTTGAGTCATGAAGGTGGTGCGCTCGAGGACCCGTGGACGCCGCCACCGGAGAACCTCTACCAGGTCTCGAAGTCGCCTTCCGAGGCTCCAGCGGAGCCCGAATTCGTCACGATCGCCTTCGAGAAAGGAACGCCCGTCTCGGTCAACGGCAAAGCGCTCGAGCCGGTGCCGCTTCTCGAAAAACTCAACGAGCTCGGCGGTGCGCATGGCGTGGGTCGTGTCGACATCGTCGAGAACCGTTTGGTCGGGATGAAGTCGCGAGGCGTTTACGAGACGCCTGGCGGAACCATCTTGCACGCGGCGCATCGCTCTCTCGAGAGCATTACGCTCGACCGCGAGACCTCGCATTACAAAGCCGGGATGGCGATCAAATATTCCGAGATCGTTTATGACGGCCAGTGGTTCTCGCCGCTCCGAGAAGCACTCGACGCCTTCGTCGATGCGACGCAGCAAACCGTTACGGGCGACGTTCTCGTACAGCTTTACAAGGGTAGCGCCAGCGCCGTAGGACGGCGCTCGCCCCACAGCTTGTACTCGGAGGAGTTCGCGACTTTCGGCAAAGACGATGTCTACAAGCAAGCAGATGCCGAGGGCTTCATCCGTCTTTTCGGCCTTCCTCAGAGAATTCGCAAGCTGAGCGAGCGAGCGCGAGAGAGAGGATGAAGCTCTGGGGCGGCCGATTCAAGAAACCCACGGCACCGGAGCTCGAAGCCCTCGGGATCTCGATCGACTTCGACCGAAGGCTCGCCTTCGAAGATGTCCGCATCAACCGAGCCTACGCGCGCGAGCTTTCGGCCGTCGGTGTCCTTAGCGAAGCCGAGCTCGAGACCATAATCTTTGGTCTCGACCAAGTTGAGGCGCGGCTAAAAGAAAACCCCGTTCTCGAGGACGAAGACATTCACACCGCGGTCGAGCGGCTTCTTGCAGAGTTCATCGATCCCGAGATCGCCGCCAAAGTTCCGACAGGTCGAAGCCGCAACGACCTCGCCGTCACCGAGCTTCGCCTCTATCTCGCGAGCGCCATCGACGCGCGCATGGCGGAAGTCAAGAAGCTTCAAGAGATTTTGCTCACGCAAGCGCGCGCAAACCAGGACACCGTCATGCCCGGCTACACCCATCTACGCCGCGGACAGCCCGTCGTCTTTGCTCAATACCTCCTTGCTTATTTCTGGGCGCTCGACCGAGACCGCGATCGGCTCGCGCAAGCGCGCGAGCGTTCCCTCGAACTTGCCCTCGGCGCGGGCGCTCTGGCCGGCAATCCGTTCGGCGTCGACAGGCGCCGCCTCGCGGACGAGCTCGGCTTCGAGCGCGTTATTCCAAACAGCATCGACGCGATCTCGTCGCGCGACCACATTCTCGAATTTCTCTCCGCCGGCGCCATACTCGGAACGCATCTCTCGCGTATGGCTGAAGACCTTATCTTGTGGTCGGGCGCCGAGTACGGCTTCGTCAATATCGACGAGAGCTACACGACGGGAAGCAGCCTCATGCCGCAGAAGCGCAATCCGGATAGCCTCGAGCTCATCCGAGGCAAGTCCGGTAGACTCACCGGAAACCTCATGGCGCTTCTCACGATCGTCAAAGGGCTTGCGACCGGCTACCAGCGCGACCTGCAGGAAGACAAAGAGCCTGCCTTCGACACCTTAGATACGCTCGGCCTCCTGCTGCCGGTGATGGAGGGCGTCATCCGCACGCTCACCGTGAACCGCGAAGGCATGGAGCAAGCGCTCTCGCCCGACTTGCTCGCCACCGACCTCGCCGAGTACCTCGTACGCCGCGGGATTCCCTTCCGCAACGCCCACGCCACCGTAGGCGAAGTGCTCGCCCTTGCTGCAGAGAAAGGCGTTTCCCCAGGCGACCTCTCGCTCGAAGAACTGCGCAGCTTTTCGCCGGAGTTCGAAGACGACGTGTCCAAAGTCTGGGACTACCGGGCCTCCGTGGCTCTACGCGATACCGAAGGTGGGGTCTCACCGCGCGCGATCGAAGAGCAGCTCGCGAAGGCCGACAAACGGCTAGAATAGCGTTCTGTTTCAAAAACACCGATGCGCATCCTCATGGTTCGCTTGAGCTCCGTCGGGGATTTGGTCCACACGCTGCCAGTCCTCGTGGCGCTCAGATCTCACTTTCCCGACGCGACGATCGATTGGCTCGTCGAGACGCGCTTTCGCGACGTCTTGGCGTCGAACCCCGAGCTCGACGAGCTCGTCGAAGTGGACACGCTAGGTTGGCGCAAGCGCCTTTTCTCACCCGCTACGTGGAAAGAGATCGCCGCGAGCACGCGCTCGATTCGGCGCCGGAGCTATGACGTCGTGCTCGACCTTCAAGGCACGATCAAATCATCTGTGGCCGCGCGGCTCGCCAAGAGCGACCGCCACATCGGTTTTTCACGAAGCGCCCTCAAGGAGCGCGCCGCCGCGCTCCTATATTCGGAGCATGTGAGCGTCAACGGCGAGCCGCATCACGTCATCGATCGCCACCTGCGACTCCTGAGCGCGCTCGATATCGAGACCAAAGAACGCGCCTTTCCTCTGGTTGTTCAAAACGAGATGGAAGAAGAGTCGGAACGCAGCCTGGCATCGCTCGCGCTGACCGAATACGTCATCTTGAACCCGGGCGGTGCCTGGGTCACGAAACGCTGGGCCCCCGAGAAATTCGGCGCGCTCGCGGCCGCCATCGCCAAGGAGTGGAAGCTCCCTACTCTCGTGGTCTGGGGGCCGGGCGAAGCAGAGCTCGCACAAAGAATCGTGGACACGTCGGAAGGCTCGGCACAGCTCGCGCCCGCCACCGGCATTCGCGGCCTCATTCCCTACATCCGTCGCGCCCGCTTATTCGTAAGCGGTGATACGGGCCCGATGCACTTGGCCTCGGCCGTCGGTGTCCCCGTCGTCGGCATCTTCGGCCCGACCGACCCAGCGAAAAACGGTCCCTTCGGGCCCAACGACGCGGTTGTCTGGAAGGAAGTGGATTGCGGGCCGTGCTACAAACGTCGCTGTCCCGGCTTCGACAACGTGTGCATGACTTCGATTGAGATCGAGGACGTGCTCCCGGCGGTACGCGAGCGACTCACCGTTTGATCACTTTTTCCGAAGCTCCCACAAGATCAAGTCGCGAAAGACCGAAAGCGGAAAGATAAACAGGAGCTTCAGCACTCCCGCATGCTCGCCTCGACGGTGGAGCTCCTCGGCCGCCGTCGTTGCGTAGGTGTCCCGCAGTGTGCCAAAACTCGATCAACGCCGGATGCTGAGTGTTGGCAGGTCGTTGAAGCGTTCAGGAGCGAGCCCCCGGACTCGATCGGGCGGCTAGAATCGGGCCCATGCAACCGTACCTATGGCAGTTCTTCGTCATGGCCTTCGCCAGATGGGTCGTCGCATGTTCCCTCCATAGGTGCGGGCCCTCGACCATGGCAACCTCTGTTTCGTGGCTACGGGCTCGACAGTGGATGGCGATGGCCAAGCCGGATGTAGATCCTCTCTTTCATCATCAAGCCTCAGACCATCAAAACAATCCTCGACGCAATGGATCTGCCCTCGCAAAACCCCAGCCACTCGCGCATTCGCCTCCCCTTTTCAGAGACACGACCTACGTGCCTCTTTGAACCGCGAGTAACGGCAAAGCCCGTGCTCCCAACGCCACTGGTCCATTTGTCGCCAGCGAACAAGCACAATTCTCACCCACCTCCCCTCTTAACACCTGCGTCGCCCATTCGCCCCCCTTTCCGCACAGAAGATGCCTTCAAACTCCCCCTGGCGCCCGGGGCGCCGAGTCGCTTGGCCACCAGGCGGAAAAGCAATCTACTAAAGGGCCACTCAGACTAACGGTGCTGCGGACGGCTTGGGGGGTTGCTCCGTTTCTACCATCGGGAAGCCGCATGAATATCTTGACCCTACGGGTACGCGAGCGACTCAGCGTTTGATCACTTTTTTCGAAGCTCCCAGAGCTTCGCGTATTTGCTGAACGAGTAGAACGCTCCCGTCATGGCCATGATGATGCCGTTCCGGCCGTCGAGAATCCCCGCCTTCAAGATCAAATCGCGGAAGACCGAAAGCGGAAAGATAAACAGGAGCTTCAGCACTCCCGCATGCTCGCCTCGACGGTGGAGCTCCTCGGCCGCCGTCGTCGCATAGGTGTCGCCTTTGAGGACCCGGTGACTCAGAGATTCGGTCGTATAGTGGTGAAGCTCTCCCTCGAGACGCTCGACGACGCCGTCCACGAGAACACGCTCATGCACACGGTGATCGGAGACGCGGCCTTTTTCTCGCTGGAACAGCCGCTCGACATAAGAAGGCCTCCCGTTTCCGAACCGTAAGCGAGCGCCGCAGTAGTAATTTACGCGCCGCATGGAGTACCCCGCGACGCTTCCCTTCGACTGCACTACGCGTTGTATCCCGGCCGCAAGCGTATCGTCAACGACTTCGTCCGCGTCGAGAAGGAGCACCCAGTCCCCCTCGGCTTTTGATAGCGCGTAGCTCTTCTGATGGCCGTAGCCTTGCCAGTCTTCCTGTAAGTAGACCTTGGCGCCGAGCTCTTCGGCGAGCTCGCGCGTGCCGTCCGTCGAGCCGGAATCCACCACGACGATCGCATCCGCGAAGGAAACGGCCGAAAGGGTCCGCTTCAAAAGATGCGCGGCATCGCGGGTAATCAGTACGACCGACAGCATGGGCCTTATCATAGCGGACCGTGAAAACAACCCGCAGTGCTGAGCTCAGGTCCCGAGACATCGACCGGTTGTTGCGGAGCACTAGCGAAGTTCCAAGAACTCTTCTAGCGACAAGTTGAGCCCGTGAGGTCAAAATACTCATGCGGCTCCCCGATGGTAGAAACGGAGCAACCCGCCAAGCCGTTCACGGGAGCGCACCTTGCCTTCGGACTGATGTAACTCCTCGCTGGCTGGGAACAGCAGCAGGTTCTCCTTGCCTTGATGATTTCTCTCGTGATGGTGGACGACGTACTCCCTTAGCGCATGACGAAGCGACTTCTCGCCGAACAGGAATAGCTTCGAGAGACATTCCTCTTTGACGGACTTCACCCAGCGCTCCGCGAACGAGTAATTCGGGCTCCGTGCGGGCAGCTTGACAGGCGTGATGCCGACCGCCTCAATGGTGAGCCGGTAAAACGTAGTACGTCACCAACCCGCCCTGAGTCCACACCTCCGCGGTGAAGAAATCTGTCGCCGCGAGGACGTCCATGTGCGAACGGATGAACTCCGTCCAGGTGATGGTCTTCTTTCGCTCAGGGGCAGGCGGTATGCCTTGGCGTTTCAGAATGTTACCGACGGTTTGGTCGCTCACTTCATGCCCGAGGTTGGCTGACGCCCCGGCAATCCGGTCGTAGCCCCAGGACTCGTTCTCCTTGGCGAGACGCACCACCAGCTCTTCGATGTCGGCGCCGACCCGCGGTCGCCCTGGATATTGACGGTTCTTGGAGCCGTCGAACTTCTTCGCCACAAGCCTCCGGTGCCAACCCAGAATCGTGTCGGGTTTCACGAAACTCGCGATCTCGTCAAGGGCTTGCTTACCTAGACGCTTTCCGATCTCAGCCAGAGACCGCCGTTCGCCATCGGTCAGGCGCAAGCGACCCTGGATCTGATTTCGAAGAACTCGATTCTCGGCCACAAGATACTTGTTGCGCAGCAGCAGCTCTTCGTCGACCGCCCCGGTGATGTACGCCAGCTGGTCTTCCAGTCCATCGTCACTCCTTCCGGTGAACTGGAATACTTATCCGACCGCGATGGCGGGTTCAAGCCGCCTTTCGGAAGGTGCAAACTGCTGACCGCCGGGCGTTTGAGTATTTTGACCAGACGGGAATCTTCATGGCGGATGTTCATTGTCGAGGAACAAACTGCCTGCAGTGAGCATCTGTTCGAACACTTCCCACTTCTCTGACGTTTCTGCGCGGCCCTCGAGATGGTCCCGCATCATCCGCTCGCCCACTTCGTAGCTCGCGACGTGTGAGCGATAGATCGTCACGAACCGCAGAGCCGATTCCACGTCGGTGGTGAGCGCGTAGGTCTGGAGCCAGTCGCGGGCCTGTCGTCCGGTGAGCTCGCGATCGAGATAGCGTCGCGCCGTTTCCGTTTGTGCGGCGCGAAGCTTCTTGGCCTCTCGACGGACGGCATCGTAGTGTTCGTAGTCTTTTGTGGCGAGGCCAGCGAGTGGAAACAAGACCTCCCGCTCGAATCGACGCCTGTCTTCCGATGGAAAAACGAGCTCGACGCCGATCTCGGCGAGACCTTCCGAGAAAGCCGAGAAGGGGCTGAAGAGTGGTGTCACCGTGTATTCCTGCCAGCCCAAACTTCGAACGAGGCGCGATTCGAGCAGCACTTGCATCGTGTGATGACCTGGATAAACCTCGTGACAGGCCAAATCGATCATCGAATCGATGGTCAACGAGAAGCCGGAGTTGAGCTCGATGAGGCTCTCGTAACTACCCTGGTACCAACTATAGGCGGCCCACGGCTTGCCTTTTACGAGCTCCAACTGGTAGCTCTCGCCGGCCGGCAGGTCGATGTGCTCGGTCGTTCGTCGGCGACACTCTTCGATGGCAGCTTCGAAGACCGTTGCCAGCTTGTTCGCTGGTACGACGTAGCGATGCTGGTGGATCTGAAACCTCGCGAGCAGAGGGCCGTCCCCCTCGAGTAGGCGGTCCAGACCCTCTAGCCGAGAGGCGAGCTCGGCTTCGCTCCAATGCGGAGCGATTCCGCCGTAGAGCACCTTTGTCTCTTCGTCGAAGCTCATGCTGTCTCCGCGCACCAAATCGACACGTCGCTGCAGCGATTCCAGCTGCCGCCTCAGGAAGCCGAGCCGCCGCCGTTCAATATCTGTTTTGGGCTCGAAGGCATGCAGCCGCTTCAATAGCCGGCCCGATTCGAATCCGATGCTCGCCGTCGTTTCGACCCGATGCCCCGCTTCCGCCCTCCACTCTTCCGGTCCGTAATACGATTCGACGTAGCCTGAATCTCGGGTGCCGAGAGCGAGAGCGAGCAACACGTAGTCTCGCGCGAGCGCGTTCGCCCGCGGCTCGGGCGAAGCGCGGCAAAACGCGAGGAGCGCCGCAAGCGCGAGAGCGGCCCCAGAAAACGGCAACGCGAATCCGGAGCGAGGAAACGGCATGGCCGGAAAGTGTAACCCGATCATCCGTCAGCTCTGTTGACAAAGTCGTTTCGCTGTCGTAGTTTGACCTCCTTGACTAAACCGATTTCGTCAAATTGGAGGGCTCCCGTGCGTTGGCGATTGGCCTTGGTGATGGCTAGTGTCTTTCTTTCTCATTGCACTCCGGAACCAGGCCTCGAGCCCGCACTCGAGAGCGCTCAGGGCACGGCCGGTGCGTTGGGGATTCGGCCGCAAGGAGACGAGGAGCTTTCCCCGGACATCGAGCAGCTTCCGGACGAGCTCAAACAGGTGTTCGACTTCATCGATGCCAACATCGACGACCACGTGCTCAATTTGCGCAAGTGGGTCCAGCAGCCAAGCATCTCGAACTCCGGTGAAGGCATACCTGAATCGGCCAGCATGGTGCAGGGTTTTTTCGAGCAGCTCGGTTGTCAAGATAGCCGCGTGTTCGACGTAGCGATGACCGAGTGGGGACAGCCGGGCAACCCCGTCGTATACGCGCGGTGCGATTACGGCGCCCCGCAAACGCTGCTCGTCTACTGGATGTACGACACCATGCCCATCACACAGCCGGACGCTTGGATCGTGCCGCCGTTCGACGGTAGCCTCGTCGAGTATGGCCCGTTCAAGAAAGTCATGATTGGTCGTGGCACCAATAATTCCAAGGGCCCACAGATGGTCCAATGGAACGCTTTCAAGTCCATCGTGGACGTGACCGGGAAGCTCCCGGTCAATCTCATCTTCGTGGCGGAAGGCGACGAGGAGCGCATGTCGATCGGACTGAGGCAGTGGGTCCGCGAGCACCACGAGCTCGTCGCCGACGCAGAAGCGTTGTTCCGGACGGGCCGGCAAGGGCGAAGTGGGGCCGGCGGCCTCTCGGGCTCGTCAGAGGGCTGCGTTTACATCGAGCTAACGACGAGCGGCAGGAGTTGGGGACGCGGGCCGGTCGCCTCGAATATTCATGGCTCGCGCAAGCGGGCTGCCGACAGTCCCGCGTGGAGACATATCGAGATGCTGGCGACGCTCGTCTCGGATAACGGCAACAAGATTCTGGTGCCCGGCTTCAAAGACGATGCTCGACCACTTCGGCCTTTCGAAGAGGAGATGCTGAAGAAAACGGCCGAAGGGATCGACTTGAAAATCGCGGCGGAGAACATGGGGCTCGCTCGGTTCACCTCGGACGACCCCTACGAGTACGCGAAGATGGCGCGCTACGGCATCTCGTTGAACTTGGACGGCATTTGGGGCGGCAACATGTATCCCGCTGGGGCCGGGGCGATCTTGCCCAACAGGATCACATCGAAGCACAACATCCGCTACGTGCCCGAGCAGGACGGGCTCGAAATCGTACAGAGGATCCGGGAATTCCTCGATGCCAACGGATACGAGGATGTCGAAATGACGGTCATCGGTGACGTCCCCTGGTCAGAGATGAGCTTCGACTCCGACGTGGCAAGAGCCTTCTTGCGAATGTACGACATCTTCGGCATCTCGCACCGGGACCGGCCCGACGAAGCGACCATTCTCGGAGGCTACTGGCCCGCTTACCTTTTCGTGAACGATGAGGTGAGTCCCATCCAAATCCCCATCGCCGGTGGCGGGGCGGGACATGGTGGAGGTTCGCACGCGGCCAACGAGTTCTGGGTCATCGAGGGCGCCGGGAAAGTTTACGGAATGGCGGGCGCCGAAAAGTCGGTGGCGACAGCACTCTATGCCTATGCGGGATTAATCCCTGAAGCGCCTGAAGAGGAGACCGGGAACTGAGCGGTCGCTAACGCTTGTTCAGGGCCTGGCAAACCCAACGGACAGCCGACTTAAACCCTATAGCACATTGCTTTTCCGTTGGCCGCGCACAAAGCTGTTGATGGAGCGCTGCGGGGCGATTTCGAACGCGAATTTCAGTGCAAAGAGTGTAGGACGCATGAGGGTGGTGGTTTTCAGGCGAGGGTCAGGTGAGAATAGTGCTAGAGCGCTGGTGTCAAATAGACCGGTGGCGTTGGGCTGCGCTGGGCGTGAGGTTACGCTAGCGGTTCAGAGAGGCGCGTAGGTCGTGTCTCTGAAAAGGGGAGGTGAATGAGCGAGCGGCTCTGGCTTTTGTGAGGGCAAGGCCATTGCGTCGAGGGTTTTCTTGATGGTCTTGGGCTTGGTGATGAAAGAGAGAATCTTGACTTCGCCCCCACAGAAGGAACACAGCAAAGGGTCAATTCCGTACACTTTTTGGATCATCTTGGCCCAGGTGAGCCTGCGTTGTCGGTGCGCGTCGCTGCTATCTTGGCCGTGTTGGTTGTCTTCAGTAGAATTTTCAATGCCGGACTCTCTCCGGCGTTTTGCGCGTGAGGCGTTTGCATAATAGCCCCAGTTTCGGATGAGTTGCTGTCCGGGTTCGGGGATATGGTCGGTGATTCGGGCGATGAACTCGAGAACATCCCATCGTGCTATCCCGGCTGAAGGGCCCTTCGAGCGTTTGGGTTGTGCCTGGTAAGTTACCTCAGCGCGCTCGTCGTCCCAGTTCAAACGCTCGAGGACGAGGGGCAGCGAATCATGTATTGGCCGAGCCTGACGGCGTCGGCAATGGTCTCCACCCGAACGCTTGCGTCTGCGGAGAAGCCGCTATGGTTCCAACTGAGCATGTTATTGACGGTATCGCGCCCGGTCTTTTTCTAAAGCCTTTTCGGGCCAAGATTACACGCCCACGCCGAACCCGACGGTAGATACTTTTGCGCAAATGCCATCAACTTGTTTCGATGAAACAATTTGAGTAGAATCTGGTCTCGATTCGCGCGGCTGAGCCGACAATCCTCGCTCCCGCGTCGGCGGTCCCCAAGAGGGACCATCACCGCACACCAATCGAACAGGAG
This sequence comes from Acidobacteria bacterium bin61, assembly GCA_963578475.1. Taxonomy (GTDB): domain Bacteria; phylum Acidobacteriota; class Vicinamibacteria; order Marinacidobacterales; family SMYC01; genus SMYC01. Next base: position 70,101 of record CAUZCL010000014.1, read on the forward strand.
GTATGCGCTCGATGGAAGATGCTCCCTCTAGAACTATGATAGAAGCGCGAGGCCTGACCAAGTATTACGGGCCTTTCGTGGCAACCGAGAACATCAGCTTCTCGATCCCGGAAGGACAGATCGTTGCTTTTCTGGGCCCCAATGGCGCCGGCAAGACAACGACCATGAAGATGCTCACGGGCTATCTCGCTCCGAGCGCAGGCAGCGCTCACATCGCCGGACTCGACGTGCACAAAGAGCGCATCGAAGCGTCGAAGCGGCTCGGCTATTTGCCGGAGAACGGTCCGCTTTATCAGGATATGACGCCGCTCGAGCTGCTCGAGTTCTTCGGTGAAGCGCGCGAGCTCGGCCCGAGGAGATTGAAGGACCGCATCGCCGCGGTGCGCGAGCTGTGCGCGCTCGAGCAAGTCCTCGATAAGCCCATTAGTAAGCTCTCGCGAGGTTTGAAACAGCGCGTCGGGCTTGCTCAGGCGCTATTGCACGATCCTGACGTCCTCATCATGGACGAGCCGACCGCGGGGCTCGACCCGAACCAAATCAGGCAGTTCCGCGAGAACATTCGGAACCTAGGAAGCGAGAAGACCATCCTCATCTCGACGCACATCCTGCAAGAAGTCGACGCGATCGCGGACTTCGTGATCTTTGTGCATAACGGCCGCATGGTTTTCAAAGGCACGCCTGAGGAGCTCAAGGAAGACGGCTCTTTGGAAGGGCCTTTTTATCGCCTCACAGAGCTCGACGATGCCACGGAGGCGCAGGCATTATGATCAAGAACATCAACTGGAACATCGTCAACGCCATCGCCAAACGGGATCTGCGCATGTATTTCAGCAATCCCACGGGCTATGTCTTCATCACCCTCTTCATTTTCCTGAGTGCGGCGGCCGCCTTTTGGCAGGACCGCTTCTTTCTGAACAATCTAGCGAACCTCGACCAGCTCAATGCGGTTTTCCCCTACCTTCTCGTTTTCTTCGTGCCGGCCCTCACGATGTCGGTCTGGGCCGAGGAAAAAAAGCAAGGCACGGACGAGCTTCTTTTCACGCTTCCTGCCACTGACCTCGAGGTCGTGCTCGGGAAATACTTGGCCGCTCTCGGGATTTACACGGTCGCGCTCGCGCTATCCTTGAGCCACGTCATCGTGCTGCTCTGGCTTGGAGCTCCCGACCTCGGCTTGATGTTCGCGAACTATCTCGGTTTCTTTTTCGTGGGCGCGGCGCTCATTGCAGTGGGTATACTCGCTTCACAGCTTTCGTCGAACGTCACCATCGCCTTCGTTCTCGGGGTGCTTTTCGTGGGCATCGGTGTCTTCATCGAGCCCATGACGCGGATTCTGAGCGAAGGTCTCGCGCGCGCCGTGGAGCCAATGGGTGTGTTCCACCACTTCGAGGATTTTGGCCGCGGGGTCATTGGCTTCACGGGCTTTCTCTATTTCGCGTCGGTGACCGGAGTCTTTTTGTATCTGAACGTGCTTCTCGTGAGCCAGCGGCACTGGCCTCGTGAAATGGACGGCTTGAAGACGTCGACGCATCATCTCGTGCGCGCCGTATCGGTCGTCGTCATCCTCGTTTCGAGCATCGCGCTCCTGGGTCTGCTCGGCTGGCGCGTGGACGCGACCGCAGAGCGCCTTCACTCGCTGAGCTCGGAGACGCGAGCGCTGCTGAGGCAGCTGGAAAGCGATCGCCCTGTCTTCGTTCAAGCGTATATCAGCCCGACCGCGCCCGAGCAGTACATACAAACGCGCGCTAATGTTGTAGGGCTCTTGCGAGAGATGGCGTCGGTGAGCGGCGGGAGCGTACAGGTAGCGATTTACGATACCGAGCCTTTTACTGAAGAGGCCCGCGAAGCTCGGGAGAAGTTCGGGATAGAGCCGCGGGAAATCCCGAATCTCCAAGGCGCGCGCGCCGGCTTCAGCGAAGTCTTCCTCGGTCTCGCCTTCACGTGCGCGGGGGAAGAACAAGTGATCCCGTTCTTCGATCGCGGCCTGCCGGCCGAGTACGAGATCGCGCGGAGCATTCGCGTCGTTGCCAATACCGAGCGTAAGAAAGTGGGTGTCATCAACACCCAGCTAAAGCTTTTCGGCGGCCTCGATTTCCAGACGATGCAGAGCTCGCCGGCATGGGCCGTCGTGGAAGAGCTCCGGAAACAATACGAGGTCGTCCAGATAACGCCTTCGAGTGCTATCACCGAGGAGGTCGACGGCTTGCTCGTAACGCTTCCTTCTTCTTTGACGCAGGAAGAGATGACAAACGTCTCCGACTTCATCAAGCAAGGGACGCCGGCCCTCCTCCTCGTGGATCCGCTCCCCATCGTCAATCTCGGCCTCTCACCGTCCGAACAGCCGGGGTCCAACACCAACCCGTTCATGCGGCAGCAACAGCCGCCGCCACAACCCAAAGGGGATATCCGCGGCTTTTTGAGGGAGCTCGGCTTTTATTGGGACCCGGCCACGATTACGTGGGATGCCTATAACCCGCATCCGGACCTCGCACACCTGCCGCCCGAAGTCGTCTTTCTCGGCCGCGGCAACAACAACCTAGAGGTGTTCAACGCGAACCACCAAGCGAGCGCCGCGCTCCAGCAGCTCGTCCTCCTGTACCCCGGGCAAATCAACTCGGCTTCGGGCGAGGGCTTGACGTACCGTCCCCTTCTGCAGACCGGTCCGTTATCCGGGAGCATTCCGTATTTCCAGATGGTACAGCGAAATTTTCTCGGCGCCTCGCTCAACCGCAACTTGCCGCACCGTCCAGACCCCATGACCTATACTCTCGCAGCAGAAGTTCGGCGTACCGAGCCGTCCGCTCAGGCTTCTAATGATGCCGAGTCCGAGGATGCCGAGGCGAGCCCGGCCCATCCGCTTCACGTCATCGTCATCACCGATATCGATTTCATTTCCCAACAGTTCTTCGACATTCGGCGCATGGGACCCGGCAATCTGAACTTCGACAACGTCACGTTCTTCTTGAACTCGATGGACACGCTGGTGGGCGACGAGTCATTCGTCGCTCTTCGCAACCGCCGCAGGAAGCACCGGACGCTCGCGCGCGTAGAGAAACAGACGCGGAACTACATCGAACAACGAGCGCGGGAAGAGGCTGAGGCCGAGCGTGAAGCCGACAAGAACCTCGCCGACGCTCAGAGACGGCTCGACGCGAAAGTCGCCGAAGTCCGGGACCGGGACGATCTCGACGCGCAGACGAAGCAAATCATGGCGCGCAACCTCGAGGAGATCGAGAATCGGCGGCTGGACGTACAAAAATCCAATATCGACGCCGCGAAGGAATCAGCGATCCGCGCGAGTGAGGAAAGGATGGAAACCCAGATCCGTCTCATCCAGAGCAGCATCCGCTCCGCGGCTGTTTTGTTGCCACCGATTCCCGTGTTCCTTCTCGGGGTCTATATCTTCATCCGACGGCAAGAGCGCGAACGGGAAGGCGCTGTTCAAGCCCACCGCCTGAGGAAGGGAGCGTAATGGTAGAGGAAACCACACCCGTCGAGGCCAAGCCCGAGCTCAATCTGACTAAGACCCTTGCGGGCGCCGCGTTGCTTCTCGCGGTCATCTCCATCGTCTTCGTGTTTGCGCCGCGCACCATCACGCCGAGCGCTTTTCTCGACCAAGGCGAGCCTTTTTTTCCCGACTTCACCGACCCGAACGTCGCGATGACGCTCGAGGTCATCGAGTTCGACGAAGAGACGGCCGCGGCGCGGCCGTTCAAGGTGACGAACCAGAATGGTATTTGGACCATCCCGTCGCATCACAACTACGCCGCGGATGGCGAGGACCGACTCGCGGAAACGGCCGCGGGGGTCATGACCATCAACAAGGACGACTTCCGCTCGGACAACGTTTCCGATCACGAAGTGCTCGGTGTCATCGACCCGCTCGACGAAACGGCTGCGAGCCTGCTCGGCCGCGGCAAGCGCGTCACGATGCGCGGCGAGAACGACGTCGTTCTCGCGGACATCATCATCGGCTCTGAGATCGAAGGCCGTGACGGCTTTCACTTCGTGCGCCTGCCTGATCAAAAGCGCGTTTACGCCGCCAAAGTGGACGTCGACATCTCTACCAAATTCGAGGACTGGATCGAGAGCGACCTTCTCAAAGTCGAGCAGAGCAAGATCGACCACATCGTATTGCGGGACTATTCCATCAACGAGCGGTCCCTCATGGTGGATGAGCGTGACACCGTCACTCTCGACAAAGAGGACAACACATGGGCCGCGAATCGCATGGATCCCAACCAAGAAGTCGACTCCACGAAGATGACCGACTTGCTACGTGAGGTGGACGATCTCAAGATCGTCGGTGTTCGTCCGAAGCCCGCAGGCATCGACAACCGTCTCTCGGGGCTCACCGTTTCCCGCCAAGATGTTCTATCGCTGCAGAGCAGGGGTTATTACATGACCCGCACGGGGGACCTTCTGTCCAACGAGGGCGAGCTCCAGGTGCGGACGAGTGAAGGCGTCTTTTACACGCTCCGCTTCGGCGAGATCCTTTATGGCTCCGGCGAGGCCATCAGCGCCGGCGCCGAGTCGACCGGAGACGAAGAGAGCGGCCCAGGCGAGAACCGGTACTTGTTCATCACCGCGGATTTCAACGGCTCCGCCCTTCCCGCGCCGCCGCCTCCAGGAAATCGCGACTTTGAGGACAAAGAATACGACGATTTGACCGACGACGACAAGGAGAACAAAGAGCTCGCCGACGCGCATAAGAGCTGGAAAGACGAAGTCAAGAAAGGCCAAGAAACGGCGGAAGAACTTTCGCAACGTTTCGCGCCGTGGTACTACGTCATCGCTTCGGATAGCTTCGATAAGATGCATCTCAACCGGGGCGATCTCATCAAAGAAAAGGAATCGACGGACGAGTAGATAACGGCACCGACCTTCAGGTCAACCGTGACGAAAGACAGACGAGAGGCCCTGAGCGGACCCTTAGCGGCTGCCAACCCGGAGATTGGACCAGATGGCCTGCTCGAGAGTTTCCGCACGATCACAGTTGCCGAGCTCGAGCCAATGCGGGTTCGGGCTATAGGGACGATCGTAGTTACGTGTGAGGATCTCGAAGCCCTCGAGAAATACTTTCACGTGCTGGGACGGAATTCCCGCGAAGGTGCCCCACTCGACGCGCCACGAATAGACGATGGAGGGGTCGAAGTCGAAAAAGCTGAGATTCGTATTCGTTTCCTGGCCGCGTGAGATCCAGCGCAGACGCACGTCCCCGAAAGTCACCGTGGTATGGTCCAGTTTTTGGAGATGCATACGGAACGGGTTCGTCGTGTAGTCGCCTTTCGACGGATCCCACATACTGACGAGAATGCGTTTGCGGGGGAACGGGTTCGTCGAGCTGACATTGGTCGTCTCGAACTCGAGAAAGCCCTCAAGAAGCGTCGGGATCTGATAGCGGATACAGTCGGCGTTCGACTGCGGTTGCCATCCCCCGGCGACGAACTGGCCTCCCATCAACGTCCCGACGGTCGAACCGGTTGTCAGAGGATCGAACAATACGACCTCGGTGGGTCGGTCTCGCGTAAAACCGGCCTTGATGCGGAACTCTGCGGCGGCGGAAAACGGACCCGAACCGGAGCTGGAGCTGGCGCGCACGCGCCATAGGTAGCGCGCGTCGGCCGTAAGGGCTTCCGGACCGCGCCATTTAGTGATCCCGCCCAAACCTTCCTATCACGCCGGTCTCCGAAGCGACCATTTGCTGAAAGGCGCCGTCCGTCGCAACCTCGAAACTGTAGGTCCGAGCTCCAGAGCCGCCGCTGGCATTACTCACGACGAGCTCGGGCTGCACCGTCTCGATCTGCTCTGCGGCTCCGGGCGACTGCGCTATCGGGGCGGTGAGGGTGCAATCCGTCGACGTGCCCCCAGACGGATTCGTGGGATTGGTGGGCGAGCTAGTGTCGCCACAGCCGATGGTGAGGGTTCCGAGAAGAATCTGTGACAACAAAAGAGCAAGACCATCGGAGCTATTGCGGGATCGAACGTTTGAGCGGCGCAGGAACGCACAATTCCAGCAATAGAGGTCACCGGAAGGCAAATCTTGGGATAAGATCCAGAGCCTTGACCCATACCGTTCTCTATCACGCTAACTGCGCCGACGGCTTTGGGGCGGCCTGGGCCGCCTGGCGCAAGCTCGGCGACGAGGCTACCTATCGCCCCGTCCAACACGGCGTTCCGGCACCGGTGCTCCCCGAGGGCTCTTCCGTCTACATCCTCGACTTCTGCTACTCGCGAGAGGTGATCGTCGCTATGCGGAAACGCTTCGCTGAGCTTCAGATCATCGATCACCACCGGACGGCGGAAGCGGCGCTCAAGGGCCTCGACTATGCGGTTTTCGACAACAGCAAGAGCGGCGCGGTACTCGCCTGGGAGCACTTCCACCCAGAGGAGCCCGTGCCTCTGCTTCTTCGCTATGTTATGGAGCACGACCTTTGGCGGTACGAGCTTCCACAAAGCCGTGAAGTGTACTCCGCGTTGAGCTCGTACCCCATGGATTTCGAGGGCTGGAACGGGCTCGACGTGTCCGAGCTCGCGAAGGAAGGTGTGCCGATCCTCCGCTACAAAAAGGAGCAAGTCGCGCTTCTTTGTGACCAGGCCCGGTTCGAGGAACTGGCGGGCTATCGCGTACCGATCGTGAACGGCGCTGTGCTCGGCTCCGAAGTCGGCGAGGAGCTCTTGCGACGCTATCCCGAGGCACGTTTCGTCGTTATTTACTTTGACCGCGGCGACGGGATTCGTCAGTGGTCTCTTCGCTCACGCGAAGACTTCGACGTTTCCGAGATCGCGCGCCAATTTCAAAATGGCGGCCACCGCCAAGCGGCTGGTTTCGAGACCAGGCTCGGGAGGAACTTTGTTCCCAAGGCCCAGCCTTCGGCGAGGCCTGTTGGCAAGAAGAAGAGCACACGCCGCAAATAAGCTACAATCGGCCCAGGAGAAACGCTATGAAGATCAATGTAAGAAGGCTCATGGTCGTCCTGCTATTGCTCGCCATTCCTGCTTCACTGCTCGCGCAGCGTAGCCCGGCCGAGGTCCTGAAACGGATCGAAAAAGGCTTCAAGAAGGAAAAGCTCAAGCTCAACGTGGAGCTTGAGGGAGCAACCGCGATTCTTACCGGCCAAGTGCGAAACGTGTTCGCGAAGAACAAGGCCGTCGAGATCGCGCTCGACCAGCCGGAAATCGAGGACATCGAAGCCGATATCGAGATCGCTGAGGCGGAGAGCACCGACAAGCTCGGCCAAGACGTCGTCAAACAGATTCGGAGATACGGGAACCTCACCATCTTCGACGATGCGAGCGCGTTCGTAAAAGATGGGAACATCGTCCTCATGGGGTTCGTCACGGAACCACACAAGAAAATTGGCATCGAAAAGAGGATGCACAACGTCCTCGGCATTCAAGAGTTCGGCAACCAGATCGAGGTGCTCCCCAACTCCATGCAAGACGGCCAGTTGCGGCAAACGCTCGCCAATCGCCTCTATCGCGACTCGATGTTCTCCGACTACGCCCGGATGGCGCACCCGCCGATCCGCATCATCGTCAATCGGTCCCGGGTCCTGCTGACGGGCGTGGTCCTGAACAAAATGGCCAAGCAAAGAGCGGAGTCCATCATCCGGCAAACACTCGGTGTGCTGTCGGTAGAGAGCAAGCTCCGCTTCGGGTCTTGATCGGCTCTCCGGTCGCGCTTTTCAGCTCGGCGAGGCTTCGTTGATTGCCGCGTCCGCCCTGATCCGGCCCGGACGCCCCAGACAGCGGGCTTGCCCGCTGTAGCTACACCGATGGCATCAGCGAGGCGATGAACGCGTCCGACGAGCCTTATGGCTATGACGAGATGGAGCGCGTCCTCCTATCGAGCGCGCATCTTTCCGCCAACGATATCAAAGAACGCTTGCTTCGAAGCGTCGATGAGTTCCGCCGGGGAACACCCTTTGCGGATGATGCGACGCTCGTCGTGACCAAACTCAAATGATCCTACGTCACCTGCTCGCCATTTCCCTGCTACTTCCTAGCCTCTCGGAAGCTCAGCTGAGCCTCGATCGGCTCTACTCGCTACCTTCGCTCATCGGCACCGCGCCAAAGCGCCCGGTTTGGTCCGGAGATGGCGGGAAGCTCGCCTTTCTCTGGAACGACCGGGGCTACCCGGCGCGCGACGTCTGGATCGTCGATCTTGGGCTAGAGCCCACAGCACCTATGCGCGTGACCCACCACGCCTCGGAAGCGGAAGGGGATCGCGGCGTCCTCGACGTCGTCTGGCACCCCGACGGCGAGCGGCTCGTCTACGAGCTCGAAGCCACGCTCCATTCCATGCGCGTGGGAGAAGCCTCCGAGTTCCTTGCCGCTGGCGGCGCGACAGCGGCGACGTACGCGTCGTCCGGCGAGCTGGCTTTTCTGCGCGATGGCGACCTCTGGGTGCTTCCGCCCCTCGGTGAACCGAGGCGCCTCCTCGCTGACACGCGCGCGGAAGTGCGCATAGTCAACTATCGATGGTCGCCCGATGGTCGCCACATCGCAGTTCTCGAGAGCGACGAGCGCCGCGTACCTCTTCGCGGCGTTCCCGACTACATGTCGACGGATGTCGAGATGGCGTCCGTGCGGCGGCCCTTTCCTGGTGAAGAGCCGCGAAGTCTGCGGCTCGGTGTTGTCACCGTCGCGGACGCCTCCATCACATGGCTCGACCTCGAGGCCAAACCAACGGAGTCCATCTTCAGTTATCTGTGGTCGCCCGATGGAAGAAGCCTGCTCGTCGACCGATCGGACCTCTACGTCAAGTCCCGCCGCATCCTATTGGTCGACGCAGGCGGCGGTGGCGTGAGCGAGCTCTATCGCGAGGATGACCCACTCAACGTGACGGCATATTGGCAAGTCGAGTGGGCCAGAGACGGCCACGGGTTCTATTTTCTTTCGGATCGCGACGACGATTATCACATCTACTACATGGCGACGTCGAATCGCGTCGGCGAGCCCCGACGCATCACGAGCGGCGATTTCGCCGTCGCCCACTTCACCGTTAGACAAGATGCCATCCACTACGTCGCCAACGCTCCAAGACCGGAGGACCGCCAGCTCTTTCGCATCGGTCTCGAAGGCGGTGAGCCCGAGCAGCGCACGGAGCGCGCGGGGACGCACGACCTCGTCATCTCTCCGGATGGGCGGCTCGCCGCAGACATGTTCTCGAGCGATCGGATGCCGCCCGAGCTCTTTCTCGTCGGGGACGCGGGCGAGCACCGGTTGACTCAATCGCCCCGGCCCGAGTTCTACGAGCACGCTTGGGTGCCCGCGCAATACGTCACGTTCCCGTCTCATGTGGACGGCACAACACTTCACGGGCGGATGTTGCTGCCGCCCGAGCTTTCCGAGCCGCGCAAATATCCCGTCATCGTCGGCTCCGTCTATTCCAACACGGTGCGCAATCAATGGGGCGGGCGCAACGCCCATCCACTTTGGGGCCTCGAGCAATATCTCTTGCAGCAAGGCTACATCCTTTTCGTCGTCGACATCCGCGGAAGCTGGGGCCACGGACGGGAGCTCCGCCGCGGGATCCGGCTGGATTACGGCGGGATCGATGTCGAAGACATCCATAGCGGCGTGAAATATCTCGAGACGCTCGACTATGCAGACACCTCTCGCGTGGGGATCTGGGGCTCTAGCTATGGCGGGCTTCTGACCTGCATGTCGCTCTTCAAGAAGCCTGGGATTTACAAGGCCGGCGTTGCAGGAGCGCCGGCGACGAACGTCTTTCATGCCCTGACCGGCGAGATGCGCGTGATGATGTCACCTTGGGACGAGGCTGCCGCCTACGAAGGCGCGTCGGCGTTCTCTCATGCCGCGGGGCTACGTGATCCGCTTCTCATCATTCACGGTATGAGCGATCGCATCGTGCTCTACAAAGACTCGCTCGCACTCGTCGAGCGTCTGATGAAGCTCGGGAAGAACGTGGACCTCGTTACGCTACCTTCGTCGCGCCACGGCTGGGATCGCGAGGAGCTCTACCAGACGCGATTTGCATTCAAGAAGCTCGTGGAGTATTTCGACCGTTACGTCAAAGGAGTTGGCCCATGAGTTACGAAGATAGGCGCTTGTTTCTCAAGAAATCCGCGACCATCGTGTCGGGGCTGGCGGCGGCGAGCTGCACACCACCACGAGACGCCGCTCCGTTGGAAACGCCGAGCCTCGACAACCTCGACAGCCTCCACAGAACGACGCTCGACGCCGTGGGGCGCGTCGTCTTGCCCAAAGGGGCTCTCGGCGACGAAGGCGTTACACGTGTCCTCGACGATTTCGTGAAATGGCTCGACGGGTTCGAGCCCGTGGCCGAGCTGCCTCATCACTATCTCTGGAACGACGAGATCGCCTACGGGCCTCCTGATCCAGCTCCGCTCTGGCGCTCACAGCTCGAAGCCCTCGAGCTCGAGGCCCAGAAACGTCACGGGAGCTCCTTCGGCGCCGTCGACGTGCCGCTCCAAGAAACCATCCTTCACCGGCAGCTCCCGCGCGAGAAGCCGCAAGATCTGCCTTATGCGGGCGACGCGCCTCATGTTGCTATCGGGCTTCTCGCCTATTTTTATCGAACGTCGGAAGCGAACGATCTCGGCCACGGTGCCGCGATCGAGAAGCAAACCTGCCGCGGGCTCGATACCGGTCCCGACGAGCCCAAGCCCCTCGGGAGCTAGCGCCATGGCCAAGACGATAGAGAGCGATGTCGTCATCATCGGCGCGGGAATCAGCGCAGCCATGGTGGCCGAGAAGTTGACCGAAGAGACCGCCGCCAAGATCGTCATCGTCGAGGCCGGCGACAAGATCTTCAATCTCGAGGAACGGTTCGACCGGCGAGCGCGTTTTCTTGCTTATCGTGAAAACCCGTGGCGCGGTGACCACATCCGCGGCCAGACCGGCACGGGGATCCAATCACGTTCGATGGCGGTCGGCGGGCTCGCCCTTCATTGGGGCGGGACGACCCCACGCTACTCACCGGAGGATTTTCAAGTTCGCTCGATCTACGGGGTGGGTTATGACTGGCCATTCACCTATGACGAGCTCGACCCGTTCTATCAGGAAGCCGAGGAACGACTCGGTGTGGCGGGCTCGCCTGGCCCCGCTGCGCTCGATCCACGCTCGAAAGATTACCCGCTACCTCCGCTCCCCGTCTCATACAACCTCGTCAAACTCCAAGAATGGGGCGAGAAGTCGGGCATTCCCTTCTGGCGTAATCCGGTCGCGAAGAACTCTGTCCCGTATCAGGGGAGAAACGTGTGCACGCGTTGCGATACCTGCAGCATCTGCCCGACGGGCGCGAAATACACGCCCGATTTCACGTTTCAAAGACTGTTGAAGGAGGGCCGCATCGAGCTCTACGACCGCACACTCGTTCGCCAGCTCGAGCTCGCGGAGGGATCAGACGCTATCGATCACGCGGTCGCGCTCGACCGCGACGCGCCGGACGAACCGATCCACTTCCGCGCCAATACTTTCGTGCTCGCATCCGGCTATTGTTGGAGCACGCATCTCTTGCTGCTCTCGAGAAGCGACCGCTTCCCCAACGGGGTCGCAAACCGATCCGGGATGGTGGGGAAGTTCGTCACTGGGCACCGTTCCCTTAACACCTATGTCGAAGTGCCAATGAAGCTCTATCCGGGCGTCTACCGCTCTGACAGCTTGCTCTCCAAGAAATTTCAGCGCGAGAGACCGGACCGTTATGTGCGCCACGACCTTCGTATATGGGAGTCGGATGTCTCGCGCCGGCCGCGGCTCACGGACGATGAGGGCAAGCGCCTTTTCGGCGACGCGGTCCTGGACGACTGGAAGAAGCGCACGGCGACCGGCGTCGCGCGCATGCGCGCTTATTACGACGTCATCCCGGCGAAAGAGAGCGCGCTCACGCTCGACTCCAATCGCAAAAACCCCTGGGGCGATCCCCTGCCCAGGATCGACTTCGCCGACAGCGAGTGGTCGGCCGAGCTTCGTCAACACACCGAAGACAGCATCCGCGGCGTCTTCGATCATATCGTTCGTGCCGGCGGTGGGAAGACCTTGTCGACGCGTGTCGACTCCTTGCAGGACCATCCGGGCGGCGGCTGCCGCATGGGCGCCGATCCGGCGACGAGCGTCGTGGACCCCGAAGGCCGATCGCACAACCACGAGAACTTGTGGGTAGTAGGCGCGCCGACGATCGTCTCCTCCGGATGCAACAACGGAACTTTGACTTTTGCGGCGCTCTCGCTTCGCTCAGCGACGGCGCTCGCGAAAACGCTACCCGCGCGCACAACGGACTAGAACTAGCACGAGCTCGAAACGACTTCTGCATGCCTTTGGCTGCGGTCGTCTTCTTGTTGACGTCCTCCGCGTCACTCGCCACGACCGCATCTCAGGTGAGCCGCGGGCACGAGAGGCCCACTACCCGGCCCGAGATTCTAGCTCTAGCTCGAGGCCCCGCAAGTATTATTCTCGGAGCGCGCGTCCGATCTAGCTCTCCGAAGCCTCGGCGATAAAGGATCGGGTTTCGCGAAGGCTTACCGTAGGGAAGAGGATGCGGCCCTGGATGGACAGCATGCTGATGTTGCCGTTGTCGTCGGTGATCTGTAGGTCCAGGATGAACAGGGCTTCTGTTGGGTTGCCGGGTAGCGCAAAAGCGTGCCGAGCGGGACGGAGAGCTCGCCCTTCGCGCGCATGTGGTTCGAGCCGGCGACCCGAACGATGTTGTTCGCCCCCCGATTGAAGCCGACCGTGCGAGCGCCCGTGTCGAGGTTCGCATGGGAATGCAACACGCTGATTATAGGGAGAGAGTTTTGGTCGACGTCGGACTAACGGCTGAGTCCAAGCTCGACGGCTCGTCGAGCTCACACCTGGCCTGAACGCCCTATGCGCTCGGAATCAGCCCGGGAAATTCAGCACCAGCGTGAAGTTCGTGGCAGTTTGCGATATGTTGGAGAAGTAAACGTGATAAATTTTTCCCGCCTCGACCGAGATACTCAACCGGGTTTCAGTATCGCTGATTGGAGAGACTTGCAGCAGTACCGTGTGCACAGCCTCGATGAGCCGCACCTCCGCGAACAGCGCGGCTTGCGGGTTCTCCCACGTGATGGTGGCGGTCAGGGTGCCGTTGGATCCGACGTCGGCGATGTAAGGTCCGGCTGGCTGGAACGGTGGCGCGATGTTGGTGAACGTGCGCGTCACCGGTATACCGACTGCGCGCGAGGACCCGGTCGCGGTAGCGAAAACCAAAACTCCGCCTGCCGCCGCCCCGCCTAGCAGTCCGTATAAGGCTTTTTTCGACCCCTCCCTGTTTCCACGTCCTTCGGGCTCGTCTCTCGCGCGCTTGAGAGCCGCCGGCGTCATGCGCATGGTAACTTCGACCGCGGTCGTCTCGGCGGCCCTGACGGTCACGCGGCTGTCATACCGGTGATTAGTCTTCCAACTGAACCTCAACGCGATGGTCGCCGCCGACGGCGTTTCCCACATAGGGCGTTGTGCCGACCCCGCGGCCAGCGATGGTGATGCTGGCACCGGGAGGTGAGGTTCGCACCTCGATGCGACCGACTAACCCTTCGCGAACGCCAACAAACGACTCGAAAGCGGCCGGCGGGAACCAGTCCTGCTGCGGCACTAAATCCGGGTGATTACGGACCGCCGATTCGAACGAGAGGCGCACGGCGGGCTCGTCCCCGAGTGCGTGGCGGGTCATGGCGGTGAACATGTGGCAATCGGCCAGCTCCGCCTGGATCTCGAGCTCGGACGCCAGTGCCTCGAGGAGGCCCAGCGCTTCGAGGTGTCGACCCTCGAAGTAAGTTTGCTTGCCTGCGTCGAGTCGTTCGGCTAGGCCCTCTTGTAAAACGGCTGGGCTTGTCGCCAGTGACAATACGAGCCACGAAAAGTAAAAACTGGTCACGGCTGCTAGCACGCCAGCTTTGGCCGGGCGTTTGGCGAGTAGCCAGCGCTACTCAAGACGTTGTTCGCTGACCACTTACACCGCAGTTGCGCCCTGGCCACGCTGACGAGATCCGTCCCTTGGGGGAGAAAACCATCTGGGGTCTCGCCTCGCGCTGTCTTGGAAGACGTTGGTGGGCTGTTTGTTTGCGATTGCACCAGTAACGATTTAAACTCCGAAGCTCAAGGAGGAAATCATGAGATTTCTGTTGGCGCTACTCGTTCTTCCCGCTTTGGCCAGCCCAGCGCTTGGCCAGAGGCCGTCAAAGGGCAAAATCCTCCTATACGTGACGGCTGATGAGGCCGGTGTCTACAAAGGTCTCCAGCAGAGAACGCCCGATTTAGAAGAGTCTGCGAAGGACGTACGGCGCCATCTCGGCAAAGGCAAATGGACGAAAGTGACCAACAAAGAAGAGGAAGCCGACATCAAGATCACCGTACTGGGCCGCCGGGACGACCCTGACAAAGGGATCGCGCTCGGATACTCGCTCGACGCCGGAGCCTACAAGACGGAAGACGAGGTCTTCGATGGCAGCCAGTCGGCGACGGTAAGGGGCGGTGCCGCGAGAGACGTCCGCAGTGGAACCGACCTGACGGCCCAGAAGAGCAACGCGACCTATGAGGACCTCGCGATGCAGTTTGCCACCTCGCTCGATGAATTTTGCGAGACCAACTACGATCGTATCGTTAGTCAACGCTAGTAGGAACGCTCGAGCGTGGTCACCAAAAAGATTTCGGCCTGCTCTCTTCGCTTCCTTGAGCCTTGTCGAACCTTCGCCGGAGAATGACATTGAAGAGGCGTTGTATGCACTTCGCCCGAAACGTCAAGCAGATTGAGCGCGTCGCAACACTAGCCGTCGCCGTCTCGTTGACGACGGTCTGCGCGCTCAGCGGTCAGGAGCGTGTCACGCTCCGGACAGCGCGCCTGCTCGACGGGCGAGGCGGCGTGGCCACGAACCGTGTGCTCGTCATTGACGGCGGATCGATTCAGACCATCCGGAGCTCTTCCGGCGAGGGCGATTACGACCTAACCAACCTCACCGTTTTGCCGGGTCTCATCGATACCCACGTCCATGTCCGCTGGCACTTCGACCCAGATGGCCGGCTTCACAGCGACGACACGGAGAGCGCCGAGACGAGCGCGCTCTACGCCGCTGAGAACGCCTACAAGATGCTGATGGCGGGCTTTACGACCGTGCAGAGCCTAGGCTCACGCGTCGACAAGCCGCTTCGCGACGCGATCGATCGCGGCGTACTGCCCGGTCCGCGCATCTTGACGTCCCTACGCAGCATCGGCGCGCGCACAGGAGAGCCCGATGCGATCCGCGAATTCGTGCGCTTGCAAAAGAACGAAGACGCGGACGTCATCAAAATCTTCGCCTCAGCGAGCATTCGAGACGGTGGCACCCCGACGATGTCCCAAGCGCAGCTCGACGCTGCTTGCGGTGAGGCGCGCGCGCAGGGGCTACGGTCGGTTGTCCATGCGCACGGGCCGGAAAGCGCGCGGCGTTCCGTCGAAGCGGGCTGCACGACGATCGAGCACGGCGCGCTCCTCGATGAAGAGACGCTCAGCCTGATGGCGGAGCGCGGCGTCTATTTCGACCCAAACACTCATCTCCTCTTCCTGAACTATTTCGAGAACAAAAATCGCTATCTCGGGATCGGCAACTACGACGAAGAAGGCTTTGCACAGATGGAGAAGGCCGTCCCATCCGTGTTAGAGGTTTTTCGCATCGGGTTGCGCGTCCCCGGGCTCCAAATGGTGTTCGGAACCGACGCCGTCGCCGGAGCCCATGGGCGGAACATCGAAGAGCTAATCTATCGCGTCGAGAGCGGCGGACAGGACCCTGGCGCGGCGATCGTGTCAGCGACGTCGCTCGCGGCGAAGTCACTGGGACTCGACCAGACGGTCGGAACGCTTCAGGCCGGAATGACGGCCGACCTCATCGGTGTCGAGGGGAATCCTCTCGAGGACATCACCGCGCTGCGGCGCGTGCGCTTCGTAATGAAGGACGGGAAGGTGTGGAAGAACGCGCGATGACCCTCTGACTCTTCGCGAGCTCATCCCACATCGTCTCGGGCTTCTTTCGGAACACCGTGAACGCGTCCGCGCGCACGACCTTCCAATCGCCACGACGAAGCTCGTTGTCGAGCTGCTGCGGCGCCCAACCAGAATGGCCCAGATATAGCCGCAGCTCCTCCGGCCCACGCTCTTCTTCGATGAGCCCGTCGAGCACTTCGGGGTTACTGCTGAAATAGACGTTCCCCATAACACCGTCGACCCCCTCGGGCGGCTCATCACTGCGGAACAAAAAGATGAGTCCTTCGAGAGCGACGGGCCCGCCGAAATGAAGCGCATGTGTGGCGGCGCCGCTTTTATCGAGATCGGGTAGCGTCTCGGAGAGTTTTATTCCGGTCGCGCGGTTCACGATGACGCCAAGGGTGCCTCCTTTGCCATGCGAGAGCAGTAGAACCACGCTCTTGTGAAACGGGCCGCTCGAAATGCTGGGTTTCGCGACCAGAAATACCCCCTTCGTGGGAGGCACTTTCTGGCTTTCCGACGGTGCGCCGAGGATGAGTGCAAGGGATGCCGCCGCGAGTACCCGCATGCCCGGAGCCTACGCCCATGGGGGGCGGAATGTCCACCCAAGCGACGCGCTCAGCCGCACCGCAGCCTCAATCGCTCGGCGAGCTCTGATTTCGCGACGCCTGTCGCCAGAAGCGCTGCGGCCATGCCTGTGACGTGCGCTACCGCCAAGCTGACCCCATGAAAGTTGCGCTCCTTGGGAAGGCCGGGCAGCTCGCGCGCCCATGTAGACGCCACGAAAACGCCGTCCTTGTATCGGATCGTGTCCGCCTCCAGCTCGCGATCCGCCCGCACCGCCACAACGCGGTCGAGGCGGCCCGGGAGCGAAGGTTCTCCCGAGACTTCATGGGCGGCGAAGATGACGAGACCGGCCTTGTGCGCGCGCTCACAAGCGGCGGCAAATTCCGGCTCGCGCGCGTCTTCCGTGCAACCGAGGCTCAAGTTGAGAAGGTCCAAGGCCCCCGGACCCTCTGGACAATCTGAGATGGCCCACTCGATGGCGCGCAGCAGCGTGTCGACATGGGTCTCGAGCCGCCGCCGGAAGATACGAATCGCGTAGAGCTCGGCGCTCGGCGCATGCACGCGGATGGTCGCGGCCGCCGCCGTACCATGTCCGAGCAGGTCCTCCCAAGCGTCATCGACCTCGACAACACCGTCACGGAAGCGGAGCCCCACGCCGCCGGCCACTCCTCCCACGTGCCGGTGGTTTGGGTTGATGCCGCTATCGGCGACACCGACTCGAACCTTGGAAATCATGATGAGGTCTTCAGACGAGCTCTGCGTCACGGTATCCGATTACAAGAATGGGCTCCCCGTCATCATCCTTGAAGATTACGGTCCAGCCTCCGTCATCCCGATCAAAAGCCGCATCCATTACTTCTCGCGCGGAAATATCGGCGAGCTCTTCAACGCGGCTCGTTTCTGTAAACCGAATCTTCATCGGATTTCGCCATAGTCCAAGAATTCGACAAAGTGGTCATTGCCGCGAGGGTAGTGCCTGACAATCTTCCCGTCGGTGAAGATGATCGACTCGAGTACGGTCCTGGGTTTTCTAAGCACTCTTGGGGCTCTTGCCCGCGGAAGAAAGGCTCTCCTCGCTTCCGAACATTCTCTGGAAAGTACCCTCTTCGCGTGAGAGCTTTGCGACCGTACCGTCCTGGACGATGCGGCCGTCTTCGAGCACGAGAACACGGTCAGCTTTGGCGACGAGCGGTAGGCGATGGGAGAACACGAGAGTGGTGCGGTGGCGGACGAGCGGAAGGAGCGCCTCGGCGATGCCGGCTTCGGTCTCGCCGTCGAGCGCCGACGTGGCTTCGTCCAAAACCAGCACGGTAGCGTCCTGCAAGATAGCGCGTGCGATCGCGATCCGTTGCCTCTGACCCGCGGAGAGCTGAAGACCTCGCTCACCGACTTGGGTGAGGTAGCCTTGCGGCATCTCGAGAATGACTTCGTGGATTTCTGCAAGTCGGGCGCTGTTCTCGACGTCGTGCAAGCTCGCCTCGGGACGGCCGTAGCGAATGTTCTCTTCTACGGAAGCGTTCCAGAGAAACGTCTCCTGCTCGACGACGGCGACGTGGCGCCTCAAATCGTCCAGGCGCAGCGCTCTCACGTCGATGCCGTCGACCAAGAGCTCGCCACGATCGACGTCGAGGCGTCTCAGGATCAGATCCACGATGGTCGATTTACCGACTCCGCTCGGCCCAACGATGGCTGTCATTGTTGCCGGAGCCACTTTGAAGCTCACATCGTCCAGCACGGTCTCGCGCTCGTGGTCGAGGCCGACATGCCGGAGCTCGATCTCGCCGCGCATGCAAGTGAGCGGCGTCGCGTGCGGGCGCTCTTCCACTTCGGCGGGCTCGTCGAGGAGCTCGAAAACCCTGTCGAGCGACGCACCTGCCGCCCGCAAGCTCAAATAAAGACCCATCAATCCCGAGAGTGGCCCCAGCAAGCGTGCTTGATAGGCTGTGAACGCGACGAAGCTCCCCATGCTGAAGCTGCCTTGCAGCACTAGGTAGCCGCCCGCGAGAAAGACCGCGAGGGTCGAGAACGAAAGCAGAACGCCCGGAATCCCCGAAGCCAGATAGTTCGTGATTTGTCGGTCGAGAAGCGCGCGCACAAAGCGGTCGTTCTTCTCCCGGAAGCGCGCCGCCTCTCGCCCTTCCTGGCGCGACGCGACCGTCTGGCGCATTCCGAGAAACGACTCCACGAGAAAGCTGCCGATGTCGGCGCTGCGCTCGCGCAGCTTGAGATTCTTGTCCGTCACCTGCTGCCGGTATCGCCTCAGAACCCAGATCGAAGGCGGAACGAGCGCGATGCTCAAGAGGAACAGCCGTGGCTCCAGATAAATCAGAAGCGTTACCGTCCCGAGGAGAAAAACGACGTTCGTCAAGAACGACAAGAGCGTATCGGAGGCGATCCTCTGAATCTCAGACACGTCTCCGTTTAATCTCGAGAGGATGTCGCCCAACGGGGTCCTCGCATAAA
The DNA here is from genome assembly GCA_963578475.1 of Acidobacteria bacterium bin61. GTDB lineage: Bacteria > Acidobacteriota > Vicinamibacteria > Marinacidobacterales > SMYC01 > SMYC01. Next base: position 89,089 of record CAUZCL010000014.1, read on the forward strand.
AACGCGGTGACAATGTTTGAAGATGGCGAAAGACGCGGAGGCGGATGTCGAAGAGCGCCTCCGTCGAAACTTGAATGTAGCGGTAGCCAGAGATGGCGTTTAGCACGACGCTCGCGATCGAGACGGCGAACAAGAGCAAGGAGACGCGAACGAGCAGCGAGAAGTTCTGAGCTAAGAAAGCGTCGTCGATCAGGACCTTGAGAAAGTAAGGCTGTGCGAGCCCTAGCAGGGTCGCAAACATCGAGACAAAAAGAACGAAGCCGAGACGCTTCCAGTAGGGAAGGGCGAAGCCTAAGGCTCGCCGGTAATGGCCCACGGCACTAGTTTTGCGATGTGGTGGGGTTCGGGATCTCAATGGGAGGCATCATGAAATCACCGCCGGCATAAACGGTCTTGATGAGCTCGAGGGTCGCGGTGTCATAGACCCAGACCGTGTCACCGACGCCTGAGACATAGAGCTTCGTTCCATCATGGCCGACGATCATCGAGTTGTTCGTCCGCCCGCGCTCGAACTTCTCTTTCTTGAGGATAACCCTCTGCTTCTCCATGTCGATCACGACCATGTCGCTGAGGCCGGCATAACCGTGTTTGCCGTCGGGGGAGAGCGCAAAGCGGCCGACCTTCAGCTGAGGTCCAAGCTCGAAGGTCGAGACGTCCATATCATAGAGGTCGAGCTTGGCGACGCCGAAGATTCGCTTCTTCAGAACCGGGTCCTCGGTGCGATAAATGCCATAGAAGGTGCCCGGCTCCGTTTCCGTCAAGCTCAACCCGCGGAGCTCGCCATAGCCAGCGAGGAGCGGCTTCGAGAGCACTTTTTTTCTCGTGATCTCCCCGGTCGCGGCATCGAGCTCGTAGAGGTCGCGGCCAATGACATAGAGGGAGCTTCCGTCCGGGGAGACGTGGAGCGCCGGACGCCGGGCGCCCACTTCTTCGGGGAACTTGAAGCTGTTCACGACTTCGCGGGCGCCGAGGTCGTAAACCATGATGTCGACCTCGTTCTCTTGGATGAAGCGGTCCGTTTGTAGCTGCACAACGTTGACGTTCAAATAAACTTTCGAACCGTCGTGATTCGGGTATGCGCTGAAAAAACGGATGCGCTTTTCTGGGGTCGAGAGTTTTATCTCGTCGATCACCTCTTGCCGCACGGCATCGATCACCTCGATCGACTCCATGCGATCGGTGACCACATAGAAGCGTCGTTTGTCGGGCGTATGGGTCGCGGAGCCGGTCGCGACGCCGTGGCGGAGCCTGAGTCCATCCGTGAACGCGTCGGTCGTCTGGTCGAAGAAGATGATCCGATCGGGCCAGATCCCCGCGATGAACACGTTGGGCTCTTCCTGACCGAAAACGGGGGGCGCGACGAGCGCCGCGGCGCCCAACAACACGACTAGGGCTTTTATCGGCATGGTCTACGGGAAAATCAAATCTATCTTCCGCCAGTCCTGCGTGGCGCTGGCGCAGCCGGAGTGCCAATCGGGATTGTTATTCAGATAGTCCGGGACTTGCGCCGGCCAGAAGCACGTCTTGTAGCAGTCGTATAGATCGCGCTCCATCGGCTGGCAGAGGTTCGCCGTTCCGCCCGTGGCGTCGACCTCCCAACCGGGCGAGAAGATCGTCGTGCAGCCCGCGGGGACGTGAGGCGCGGCGTCGTCCTGCAGCGCTTTGACGCCGCCATCTTCCGCTTCGAAAAACTCCACGACGGCTTCAGCTTTGAGGTTGCGTGCCTTCAAATGCTTCATGAAACTTTCCTCTCGTCGAAGCGGTCTAAAAATTCGGGATTTCCGTCCAGCAGCTTTGCGTAGACTTCGAGCCCCATTGCCGTCCACTCGCGAATCCAGTCGCAATAGTGGAGGTTGGGGCGAAAACGATCGCCATAGCGCACCTGGGCTTCATGATAACACCCGCCCGAGCAAAGGCTCCGGACCCAGCAGGTGCTGCAATCGATCCGCTTGTCGATATGCCCGCGCTCGAGGTGCTCGATGCGCTTGCTCGCGTCGACGCCGGTCTCGACGTGTCCGAAGTCGTGGTCTCCCGAGCCGGCGAAGCGGTGGCAGAGGCCGATTTCGCCGCCGGGGGCGACACCGAGCAGCCCGAGGCCTGCGCCGCACGGATAAGCTTTCGCGACCCCTTTGTGGATCTCACCGAGCATGTCGCTCAAGTTCGCAAAGCCGAGATATTTGCCGGCGAGCGCGGCTTCCACGTAGCGTTCCCCGAGGGCACGGAACTGCTCGAGAAGCTGGTCCAACCCGTTGCCGTCGATGGCGTAGTCGAGACCCGTCGACGACGTCACCGGGGCGAAGCCGACTTCGTAAAAGCCCATCTCTTCGGTCAGGTGGTGGAAGATCTTAGGCACGTCGATGACTTTCGACGTGAGCGTGACGCGCGCACCGATGGGACGCGTCGTGTAGATCGACAGGAGCTCTTTGATGCGTGGGGCGACGATGTCGTAGCTCCCCATGCCCGTTTTGCCGTAGACGCGCATCGAGTCCTGAATCTCTTTCGGACCGTCGATAGACACGGTCACGCCGATGCGGTTATCCGCGAGCCACTGGCTAATTTTACGGGTGAGCAGCGTCGCGTTCGTGGTCAAGCTGAAATCGACGAACTTCCCTTCTTCTCTCGCGCGCTGGCGCGCATAGTCCACGGTCGGACCGATGACTTTGAAGTTCAAGAGCGTCTCGCCGCCGAAAAAGGTGATCTGCAGCTTGTCGTTCCGGCCCGACTCGGCGAAAAGGGTATCGACGGATTGGCGCGCCGTCTCTACGCTCATGACTTGCGCCGGCGCCGACTCCTCGAGCCGGTCTTCGCCATACTCGTAGCAATAACGGCAGCTCAAATTGCAGCTATTGGTGACGTTGAGCACGATCGTGCTGAGGGGGGGAGGCTCGGGCGGTGTTGCGATCTGGGTGATCGGAACGTTGGGCGCACCGTCGCGATGCACGGCGCCGACTCGGGCAAGCTCCCTTAGAGCGCCTTCGGCGTCCGGCGAGGTGGCGAGCGCGTCGATGGGCTTCGGACCTTCCTCGAGCGCGTCCAGGATGGAGCCGACTTCAGCGTCGAGCTCGAGCACCATCGACGACGGGATGAGAAACGCATATTTGCGCTCCCTCGCGGAGAAACGTTTGAGCTCAGAGGCGTAGACTAGCGTCATGGTAAAAGCTCCCAATATACGTAGATGGGTATTGTTACGACGAGACGCGAGCGCCCGCGGAGGATTTCCGATGCGCCGTCGGGTCGATAGCTAGCGACCACCCAGACGTCCCCGAAATTGTTGGCGTTCAACTCGCGATCTATATTCGGGCCATCGATAGCCGGCGTGAATAAGCCCTTCTGATCGATCGTGCCCACATATTCGATGTCGTCATCTTCGTGGCGGATGTAGTACTCCTTGACGCTCCATTTGGGCTGGACCGTGCCGAGGTCGACGTCGTCCTCGGTGAGCGGCTCATCATCGGGCCCGCGGTGAAAGGCGGCCGCTGCGAACTTCGCGAACTGTTTCGCGACCGCGCCGCCGCCGACGCGCGCGAGCGCTTCGTCGGGCAATACCTTGACATAGTCGACGCGATCATAGACCGCGAAAGCATCGACGGCTTGCGTAGGACCAAGCGCGACGTCGCGATAACCCGAAAGAGCGTCGTCACTCACTTCGAGTGTCACCGTGAGCGTCGTCGCCGTGCGAGAGGAAATGTCCGTCACGGACACGCCTTGGCCGAAATCGAGATCGTCTGTGAGGATGTCGTCTGTGAAGTTCGCGCCTGTGATCGTGACCGAAGCCGTGCCCCCGCCCACCTTTGCCGAGCGAGGCCAGACGGCCGCAATCCGCGGATCCTCTCCAAGGCGGACGAGCGTGGCATCGAGCCCCAGCTCGCCATAAGTGCCGCTGAAAATTCGCCCTTCGAGCTTCGAACCATCTTCCGACAACATGAGCACTTCGCGAAGCTCGCCCAAGCCGTCGCCGTTCGAGCTGCCTCTCCACGAATAACCTCCGTAGAGAACGCCCTTGCCTTCGCGCTGGTGACGGCTTCCATCGACGAGGAGGATCTCCGCGCTATAGGTGTAGTCGTCACCAGCTTTGTCGAAAGTGACGATGCCCGAAGCCGGGCCTTCCCCGGGTTGATGCGTTATCAAAAGCCATCTGCCTGCGATGCCGCGGCCCGTGCCCTTGGCCTTGTAACGCTTCCACTCCGGTGTCTCGAGCGGGTAATCCGCTTTCAGCGTCTCCAAAACCCGGTCGGCCCGCCATTCCGAGCCCGTGTTCTCGGCCGGCGCATCACCTGCGAGAGGCGAGGCGCCGCGGAAGGTTTGGAACTCGATGACCGGGAAATAGCCGATATGCATCCCCTTCAAAAGATCCCATTCCTCCTCCGTACGGCGTTGGGTAAAAAACCGGGCCCCTATGTGGCAGCGCACGCACGTCTCTTTGAGCTCTCCTTCCTCGATGTTCTCGAGCTGCGGCCGCTTCTCGGCGCGATAGAAATAAGGACGCGCTTCCTCGGGCGCCAAGCCGTGATGGTCCGAGAGGTAGCGGACGATCGCGCGGGCTTGGTCCGGCGTGAGATTCAGGCCATTCGTGCGGATCATGCGCTTGAGCGTCAGTTGCCAGCCCTCGGGGGCCTTACGTTGGTACGAGATACGGGTCATGCGGCCGTCGTCGTCGCTCGGGTGGCAAGAGCCACAAGCGCTCTGGACGAGCTCGCTCTGAACGGGGATGCCTTCGTCCGCGGCGATAGCAGTCGCCGGCATCAGGATGAGGAGGAGTAGAGAACGGAATCGCAAAGCAAGAACCTCCAGACGAAAACCGTAGGAGGCATCTTATCAGTGTTAATGTGGGTCCACCACGTCCAAGTACCCATGCCGGTAGAGCCAGTCGATGGCGGCATAGGTGGGCTCGTAGGCCCCCTCGGCCGCGCGGGCCGCCAGCGCTGCAGTTCCCGCGGCGGTGGCGACGCGGAACAAGTCCGGGAGCAAGATAGTGCCCAGATAGCGGACGGGCCGCTTTGCTCCCGCGAGGCCTGGCGCCACGAGCACTTCGCGCTGCACGATCGTGTCGTTCTCGAGGACGGCTGTTTTGATGACCTCCACGCCGTCTCCGGCACGAAGCGGTGTGGTCGGGGTCATGGGTGCGCGGGGAGCCGTGGGCTCGGACGGCGGCTCGTCCGAGACGGCGCGCTTCATCCAAAACGGCCGATCGGCGAAGCGCACCTCTTGCCGATAGAGCCGCGCGAGCCGAGAGCGCGTGATGTCGAAGATGTCTTGCTCGCGGCTGTCGTAGAAGCGCGCGGCGTCTTCCGCCATTGAAGGATTATCGAGAATCGTCCGTACGACCGCCGCCGCCACGAGCGCTCCGTCCATCGCTTTGTGGACGCCGTGTGCCGAGAGCGGATCGAGAAAAGACGCGGCATCGCCGACGAGCAGGAAGTCGCGCGCACAGAAAGGGCGGGCGCCATAAGGGGTCGCGTCGATCCCGCGCACAGGATCCACACGCTTTGCACTTTCGACAATGGATCGGATGTGAGGTGCTCTGTCGATGGCGGCCTGGTAAGCAGCCTCGGCATCGCCATCGCGCACCGCATCCCCCTCGACCATCACCGTGACGTCGCGAAGGCCGCTTTGAAGCGGGGCCGACCACACCCATCCATCGGCAAAAGTCTCAACGAGCGTGTTCGGCGAAGCTTCACCGGTATCGAAATGTCCTGTCATCGCAAGTGTGCGCAGCCCTTCGACACGTTGACGGTAGGCCTTTGCCACGATTCCCGACCGGCCGGAAGCATCGACGACGAAGCGGCACTTGCGCGTTTCGCCCCCGCCGCATTCGAGCGCGTGACCTTCTTCGAAAGGCTGCACTCGAACGACCGGCACTTGGATGATGGGAACGCCGCGCTCGGATGCTGTGGCGCGTAAGAAAGCGTCGAAAGGTCCGCGCCAGACGAGAAGCGAAGTCTCTTGATGGGGACGCGCTCGGATGCCGTCGCCGGCCATCCGACCCCAATAGACGAGGTGCTCCGGTGGACGCGTCTCGACGACCTCGTCGGGCAGAGTGAGCTCGAGGCTCTCGAGCACAACGCGGATACTCGAAGGCAAGCTCTCGCCGACATGTTGGCGTTGGCCCTCGCCTTTTTCGAAGAGCGCCACGTCGAGCCCGAATTGTTGGAGCCGCATGGCACAGCTCGTGCCCGCTGGCCCTCCTCCGATGACGGCGACGTCAAGCATCAGAGCTCAGTTTCCTTGAAGAACGAGCTCGTCGACGATCCTCGGCTCGCCGCCCGGGCGATCCAGACCTGAAGTCGGCGAGCGACTCCGTACGCAGTAGGGCGGTATCCGCCATGTAGTCGAACCAGAAGCCGTCCTCGCCGACGGGGTCGCTGCCCTCCTCGGTGAAATTCGGGTCGGGGCCCGTTTGCACTTCGAGAAGCCTCGGGTCGGCGCGAGCGTTGAGCTCCTCGGACACGAAGATGTCGATGCCGGTACGCAGCAGCTGCACCGGGTTGTACCAGCGCACCATGCCGTGCCGCTTGCGGTTCCCCTGTCGATTCATTGTCTAGAGAGACCTTCGACGACGATCTCGTACCGCTCCTTGAGGGAGTCGACGAGCGCTTTGTCCGCCTCGCGCCTGCGCCGGTCCAGAAGATCGTTACGCACGCGGTCCCGAACCTCAGATAGCTCGGGCTCCCGCCCTTCGGTACGTTCGTGGACGCGGACGAGGTGCAATCCGTAGCTCGAGGCCACCGGCCCGCGCCAATCGGCGGGCTCGAGTGCGAACAGAGCCCGTGCGAAATCGAGGCGAAGAGCTCGCGCACCTCTCGCTGCGTGCGCGAAGGGAAGTCGCGCTGAAGCATGAACGGGTCTCCTCGAGCGGTCTCCGGATGGACGAGCGCCGCCCGCGCGTCCGATTCGGCCTCGTCCCCGCGACGATCGACACTGAAATAGATGTGGGAGAAGCTGACCCGCGCCGGAACCCTATAGCGATCGAGATGCGCCTCGAAGTGCCGCTGCAGCTCTGCGGGAGTGGGCTCGACGCGCGAGGCCAGATCCTCGGCCATGAACGTGACGCGTTGCGCCAAGCGGCGCCGGATAACGGTGTCCCCCTCGTCGAGCCCCATCGCAAGCGCTTCCCGGTAGAGGACTTCCTCGCGGATATGCGCCTCCACGAGCCCTTGAAGCTCGGTCTCGGTCGGGGGGCGCTTCCACTGCATCGCCCAGAGCTCTCGCATACGGTCGAGGTCAGCTCGATACGGTTTACGTCGCCCGTCCGCGTGTCATGAACAAAGCCATAGGCGAAGAACAACAACGCGCCGATGACGGCGAATTGAAGGAGCGGATTGCGGCGCCACATCGTCCTATCATATGGCGACTTGCCGGTCCGGGTGTCTAGCACTGCGCTGCGTGTGTCGTTTGATGATACGATCATGTCTACAGACGCCATGATCATATCTATTCGCAACAGCCTCGTATCTTTCCGTCAAGCGCGTAGCTGGTCCCAGCAGGAGCTTGCCGACGCGAGCGGCATCTCGCGAGCCGAAGTGAGCGCCATCGAGACCGGGCGACTCGCGCCCTCGACTGCGACCGCGCTGCGGCTAGCAAAGACGCTCGCGATGAGCGTGGAACAGCTCTTCACACTCGCCGAAGTCGAGCGCGAAGCCGGGTGGGCCTGGGAGCCGAAAGTCGACGCGGGCCGATTCTGGGAAGCGCAGGTGGGGGCTCGCCTCTTGCGCTATCCCGTCGAGCCGACGGCCGTGGGCGAGCTCCCTCACGACGGTACTTTTCGTAGGAGCCGCGTGGAAAGCGCGGTCTGGGGCGCGCCCGATCGGACGCTCGTCGTAGCAGGATGTGACCCGGCGGTGGGGCTTCTCGCGGCTGAGCTCGCGCGGTGCGAAGGTGTGCGGCTCATAGCCCTCACACGAGGAAGCAGCGAAGCTCTCGAGCTATTGCGCCGCGGGCTCGTTCACGCGGCTGGCATTCACTGGGGCGAACGTGCCGTGAAGGACGCGAACGCCAAGATGGTTTGCGAGCGGCTAGGCGCCGGCTACGGCCTACTCCATCTCGCGCGATGGCAAGAAGGCATCGCCGTCGCCACGTCGGTGCGGGCGCGTACGACGAGCTCCATCACCAAAGCTCGGTTGCGGTGGGTGGCGCGGGAGAAAGGCTCGGGCGCCCGGCACTGCCTCGACCGACTCCTAGGAACGAAGTCGCGTAAGCGCTTTCGCTACGTCGCTTACGATCACCGGGAAGTCGCCCTCGCTATCCGGAGCGGGTTCGCGCAAGCGGGCGTTGCGGTGCGACTCGCCGCCGAAGAAGCCGGCCTCGACTTCGTCGTAATCCAGCGGGAGGATTACGAGCTCTGCTACTCCGAAGAGCTTCGCGGCGACCCAGCGCTTGCCTCGCTACGAAAAACGATGCAGCAGGCGACGCTCAAGCGCCTGTTCCAAGATCTCCCCGGCTATGACGTCCGCAACATGGGTGAAGAACGCAGCGTCACTCGAGACACATGACGATCGACCTCGCTTGGCTCGTCCGCTTCACCGTTCAGATTGCCGCTGCCGGCGTCCTCATCACGCTCCCCTTCGGGGTAGCGCTCGGGTTCTGGCTCGCGCGGACCCGTCGCCGCAGCCGATCCATCGTCGAGACACTCGCGACATTGCCGCTCGTCTTGCCGCCTACGGTCGTCGGCCTCGTGCTGCTCGAGCTGTTTGGGCGCAACCGCCCCATCGGCCGTTTTCTCTACGAGAGCTTCGGGGTGAGCATCGCGTTCACGTGGCGCGCGGTCGTGATCGCTTCGGCGGTGGTCGCCTTCCCGCTCCTCGTGCGCACGGTCCGAGCCGCCTTCGAGGCCGTCGATCCCCGGCTCGAAGCCATCGCGCGCACGCTCGGACGACCACCGCTCTATGTGTTCTTCACCATCACGCTGCCTCTCTCCGCGCGCGGAATCCTCGCCGGCGTCATCCTCGGCTTTTCTAGGGCTCTTGGCGAGTTCGGCGCCACCATCATGGTTGCCGGCAACATCCCGGGCGAGACTCAAACGCTCTCGCTCGCAATCTTCCAACTTGTCCAGCTCGGACGCGACCCCGAAGCCTACCGCCTCGCCGTCGTGACGGTGCTCATCGCGTTTACGGCGATCTTTGCCTCGGAGCGGCTCACCAGGACCAGGGTATGATCCACGTTTCTGTCCAGGTTCCGCTTTCGTCGTTCGACCTCGATGTGACCATGGATCTCGACGGTCCCGTCACCGCGATTTTCGGTCCGTCGGGTGTCGGCAAGACGACGCTTCTCGAGACGTTAGCCGGCATACGGCAACCTTCCGAGGGCGAGATCCGCTTCGGCGACGACGTGATGTTCTCGTCGAGCGCGAGCGTCTTCGTCCCGCCCGAGCGTCGCCGCGTAGGCTTCGTCCCGCAAGAGGCGCTACTGTTTCCACACCTGAACGTCCTTCGCAACATTCGCTACGGTGCTCACGGCGATGACCCCAAGATTACGGTCGACTCTGTCGTAGATGCACTCGAGATCGGACATCTGTTGAAACGCGCCACCGGCCGTTTGTCGGGTGGCGAGCGTCAACGCGTCGCCCTCGCGCGCGCTCTCCTCACGCGCCCGCGTCTGCTGCTTCTGGACGAGCCGCTCGCGGCTCTAGACATCGAGCTCAAAGAGCGCATCCTTCCTTACCTCCGCCGCGTGCGCGAGCTCTACGACATCCCGGCCGTCGTCGTGAGCCACGACGTCTTCGACGTCCTCACTTTGTGCGACGAAGTCATCCTGGTCGATCAGGGACGGATCCGGGCGAAGGGCTCGCCCGAAGAAGTGCTCACCCAGCCCGGCCCCGGCGGTGCGTTCTTTCGCGGACCCTTCGAGAACGTCTTCGATGCGCGCGTCGCGGAGCAATCACCGGAAGAGGGGCTCACTAGGGTTATGACCGAGGCTGGCCTCGAGCTCTTCGCGCCGCACCGGGAAGTGCCTGTCGGTGAGCGCGCGCTCGTAGGGATCCTCGCGGAGGACATCTTGCTCGCGCGGACGGCGCCCGAAGGACTTTCGGCGAGAAACCTCGTTCCAGGGACGATCAGAGCTATCGAAGAACGTGAGGGCGTGGCTATGGTGTGCGTGGATGCAGGCGATCCGATTTACGTCCGGCTAACGCATCGGGCGGTCGCGCAGCTCGAGCTCGAGCACGGCCAACCCGTACACCTCATTATCAAGACGCACTCGATCCACTGGATCGCCTGAGGGTGCTGTCCCGCTTGCGGGTGCGTCTTCGTTTATGATACTGGGCATCGTGGACCGCCGAGACTACCCTCGCTTCGCGTCGCACTTCGTCCCCAGAACCACCACCGGGCGACGCGGGCTCTTGCTATTCCTGATTTTTTTCGCGCTCGCGGAGCCGCCCGTTTTGCTTCTCGCGAACCGCATCGAGCCCTTCGTGCTCGGGATGCCGTTTCTCTACACTTACCTCCTCGCCATCTACGTCGCGCTTATTGCGGTGCTTCTCTGGATACATCACCGGGACGTGTAGGGGGACGTCTACGTGGAGCCGTGGGTCATCGCAACCGGGCTTATCTTTCTCTACATCCTCGTGACCCTCGTGCTCGGCTTCGTCGCCAACCGCCGTCTAACGATCGATCTCGACGACTTCTTTCTCTATGGCCGCAAAGCTGGCTTCGGCGTTCTCTACCTGACGGTCGTGGCGACCTATCACTCCGCGTTCGCCTTTCTGGGCTCGAGCGGCTTCTTCTATACACACGGGATCGGTTTTTGGGACGCGGGGACGTGGACGATCCTCGTCGGCGCCTTCAGCTACGTGATCGGCACCCGGATCTGGGCGCTCGGGAAGAAATTCGGCTACGTGACGCCGGCCGACTTGCTCGCGGACTTCTACGAGAGCGAGGCCGTCAGGGTCGTGGTGGCGCTTGTCTCGGTCCTCTTCACTATCCTTTATATACAGGCCCAGGCCCAAGGGCTCGGCTATATCATTTCGGTCGCCTCCGGCGAGCGCATTCCTTATGCAGTCGGAACGTTCATCCTTCTCGTCGTGGCGGCGATCTATCTCGCGGCTGGAGGCTTGCGCGCAGTCTATTGGACCGATGTCGTCCAAGGTGTCTGGATGTACGTGGCCATTTGGGTGGGCGCGCTCGTACTCGCCTTCGAGCTTTTTGGTGGACCCTTTGAGCTTTGGCGCCGCGTCGCCGTCGAGCGGCCCGACCTGCTGACGCTGCCGGGACCAAAAGGCTTCTTCACGCCCGGCATGTGGTTCGGCATGATGATCTCGCTCTGCGGCGTTCTCTTCATGCCGCAGATGATGCTTCGCTATTACACGGCGGCTTCCGACCGCACGATCCGATGGCTGGGCGCGACGACGCCGATTTACTTGATGACGCTTTATATCCCGACGGCTCTCATTGGTCTCGGGGGCGCGCTCGTGTTACCCGAGCTCGCCATCCCCGACCAGATATTTCCGGAGCTCTTATTTCGCTACGCGCCGCCATGGCTCACGGGAATCATCCTCGCAGGCGCGGTCGCCGCCGCCATGTCCACGCTCGATTCGATCTTGCACGCGAACATGACCGTGCTGACGCGCGACATCTATCAACGTTACGTGCGTCCCGAAGCGAGCCCCGCGCACTACGTGCGGGTCGGTCGTTTCGTGGTTCTCGGGCTTCTCGTCATCGGTTACGTACTTGCGATCCAGACGTTCGAGGCTCTCGTCGTGCTCGTCTCGCTTTCGGGCTCGGGCGCACTGCAACTCGCCCCCAGTGTGGTCAACGTCTGCTTTCCCTCGAAGCTTCTTTTGACCCGAGTCGGCGTTTTGGCCGGGATCGGGGCTGGATTCGCCTGCCTGTTCTGGACGCTCGTCATAAAACCGCATCCTTTCGGCGTCCACGGTGCCGTCTGGTCTCTTGCTCTCAACTGGATGGTTGCCGCTGCCGTGTCGCGTTTCACGAAACCGCCCTCCGCGGACACGGTGTGGCGTATCCACGGCGAGATGGAGCGATTCGTCTATGGCACGCGGAGATCACCCAGCGATGCGTCGTAGGGGAGCGAGTCCTATCTCCCCGTGCGCGGCGATGTTCCGAGCACGTCGCCTGTCGTCGTCACACCGAGACCATTGAGAACACGGTTCGCGTAGTTGAAATAGGCGATGATCTGGTTGGCTTCGAGGATCTCGCCGTCCGTCGCTCCAGCGGAGCGAAGCGCGTCGAAGTCCTCCCTGGTCATTTCCGCCGGGGAGCGCGTCAGCTTTCGCGCGTAACGGATGAGAGCGAGCTCTTTGCCGGAGAACACCGCCTCTGGGCGACCCTCGGACAACGCAGCGCGAATCGCTTCCGCCCGCTCGTCATCGGCGAGGAGTCGCCTCAGCCCTTCGAAATGATGCAAGAAGCTGTAGTCGCACCCGTTCGTGAGGCTCGTATAGATTCCAAACTTGGCGCTATTTGACAGCCTTCGAGCCGACGGCTATTGGTTGGGTACGGAGTCTACATTCATCGACCCCAGTGATGGCTCATTCGCGTGGACCTTCGGCCTCGGCGGCGGCATCCAGCGGGTGGAGCCCAACAACGACGACGACTTCGTGGCTTGGGTTGTGCGTGACGGCAAAGTCTTGGCCGCCGGTACGGTTGTGCTGATCGGCTTGGGAGTTTTGGGTTTGCTCGCACCGCGTCTGATACAGCAACTGCGAAGTTATCTGCCGAGGAGACTGCACGGTGATCGCGTCGTCGATGCTGTGGCAGTGCACAACACTGCAAAACGTGACCGCTTTCCGGACGGGGAGACGATCGTGTTTTGGGCTTATCGAAGCGGGAACCGCGATATCTGGACGATGCCGGCCGCGGGTGGACCGGCTCTCCAGATCACGACCCACCCGACATACGACGTCTACCCCGCGTGGACCCACGATAGCACCCAGATTGCGTTCGACTCCTGGCGCAGCGGAAACCGTGACATATGGATCGTCGATGCGAAGGGCGGCGAGCCTCGACAGCTGACGACGCATCCCGCTTCAGACGTCACGGGCGCCTGGTCACCGGACGGTCAATGGCTCGTCTTCGGCGCGCCTGGGCCTCGCTTGTGGCTCATGAGCGCGGACGGATCTGAACGAAAACTGTTGAGCGCGGGCCCAGCCTATTCCACCGCCCGTTGGTCGCCGGACAGCGAAACCGTGTTCGCGAAACGAAACGGCAATTTCTGGGCGTTCAATGTCGAGGACGGGAGCGAACATCGGGTGACCGATCTAGTTGGGCGCTCGGGAGGTCTAGGGTCCGGGATGACGACGGACGGTAGCTGGATATATTTCGCCTGGAGACAAGATCTCGGCGACATCTGGGTCATGGATGTCGTTCACGGCGAGTAAGGCTCATTGGGTCCGACCTAGAGGCACTCTACGAAGGCCGCCGCGAGAGTCTCGGCGCTCGTGCGATTCAACGTCTGGTTAACGGCGACGACGAAGCTCCCGTTTAAGGAGCCGGGTCTCGGGCGAGAGAGCAGGATAGATTTTGCTCTCAGATTCGCTCTGAACGTCTCCGGGTCCGTCCCCTTGACCACCAATCGAAAGATATTGCTGCCGTTCGGTATCTTCACGACGTCGAAGGCGGGGCTCTGCTTCAACAGTGAGAAGAACGCGTCGGCAGTTCTTACCGCTTCGCGATACCCGGCTTCGAAGCCTTCGAAGTAATGAAGAGCTACGGCCGCGAACGGCCAGGCGCCCGGAAGCCCGCCGCCAAACATACGGCGGGTGTGATAGAGCGGGTCGATCACTTCCCGTGACCCAGCCAAAATGGCTCCGGAGCACGCGTTGAAATATTTCCAGAGCGATACGTAGACGGTGTCGAAATGGGAGGCGTATTCCATAGGAGAGATTCCCGTATATCCGGACGCCATGTAGAGCCGCGCGCCATCTAGGTGCGTCCCGATACCGCTTGCGCGCGCGAACGCGCAGATCTTCTTCATCTCGTCGTAGTCGAACATCTCGCCGAGCTTGCGGCGGACGGGGGACTCGATCACGATGGCGCCCACCCCGGTCGTGACCCTGCCTGAGTCGGTCCGCTCCACGGCTTTCTTGACGTCCTGAAGCGTGAACGTCGCAGTCTCGGAATCCATAGGGATTAGATTCAGCTGACTCAACTGCTGCACGCAATCGCCCGAGTCGTTGTAGATGTGGCTCTCTTTCGGGACCAGCACCCGAACCCGATCGCCCGCCAGGGCTCTGATAGCGGCGTGGTTGGCGAGCGTACCGGTTGAAAAATAGATCGCGCGCTCTTTTCCGAGGGCTGCAGCCATCGTGTTTTCGACCTCCTCGACAACACCTCCACGGGAGTAGTAGTCCGCTTCAATCCCGCGCTCGTGGAGGATCGTCTCGAGAACGGCGACAGATTCGGCCGGAGATAGCGCGAGACCGTCGCCAAAGAGTTTGACGACGTCGCTTGGCTTTTCGGGAGCGCTCCGCCCCTCGGCAAAACGCGTTGAAGCCGCCGCGCCGACCCCGATGGGTGCGGCCGCCATCATTTTTAATAGATTTCTTCTGCTGGTTGGGCCCATTCTTCGACTCCTCTTGCGAAATGTCCAGTAGCCCGATCATACCCTCGCGCGCTCCGCTCGTGTTTCCTCTCTCCTGCATGCTCGTGATAAGAACGGCGTGACGCCATGTTCGACTACGTGGAGCTGAGAGACGATCTCGCGCCGCAATGCGCTGCCCTCGAGCTGCACGCCTTTCCGCACGCCGCTCCGGCCGACCTCATCTCGGAAGAGGATTTCCGTGTTTATGCCAAGACCTTTCCGGAAGGGTTCTTTGTTTGTCTCGATGGCGATCGCGTTGTCGGCCAAAGCGGCGGAATTTTTTTCGATTTCGATTTCGCCCAACCGCAGCACACGATTGCGGAGATCACGGGCGCGCATCAATGCGTCAACCACAATCCCGACGGCGCGTGGTATTACGGAACCGATATGCTCGTGCACGCGGATTATCGAAGGCGGGGTATAGGGCGGCGGCTCTACGCGCTGCGTAAAGAGCTCGTTCGGCGCTTCAAGAAGCGCGGGATCATCGCGGGCGCGCATATGCCGGGCTTCACCGATCACAAGCATGAGCTCTCCGCGGCCCAATATGCCGACAAAGTCGTCGCCGGCGAGCTCTACGACCCGACACTGAGCTTCCAGATCGAAAACGGTTTTGCGGTGCGGGGCGTTCTCGATAAATATATTCACGACGACGCGACGGACGGCTGGTCCGCACTCATCGTGTGGGAAAACCAGGAGCACTCCTCATGACGAGTGGCGGCGAGCGAACACGGCTCGCGGAAGAGCTCGAGCGGCGTCTGGTCGAGCTCGAGCGAGCTGGCGATGAAGAGCTCGGGCGCTTTACTCGCTGGGACTGGGTTCTCGTCGTGCTCACCTCCCTGGTCCTTCCATACCTCATCGTCTGGTGGTTCGCCTGATGAGCGATGAAGCTGACGCCGATGTTGATATCCAGCGCGAAAGTGTTTTTGGTCGATTGCCGCTTCTTATTGGTGAGCGTGAATACGGCACGTTAGGCGCCCACGGAACCTGCTTCGCTTACTCCGTCGCCACGTGGTGCTTTCTAACGGGAGCCTACGCGGCAGAGCTCGTGGGCGCCGTTCAGGGGCTCGTTTGTCTGGTCGCAGGCAACCTCATCGGCGTCTTCCTCACAACGATGCCGCTTTCGCTCGGATGCCAGCGATACGGTCTCGAGCAAATCGATTTCTGCAAGCCGTCTTTCGGCCAACGCGGCGCCAAATTGCTCCTCATCTTCTACCTCGTGAACCTCATCGGTTGGTCCGGGCTCATCCTCGTCATGTTTGGCAACGGCATCTTCAATATCGCCGTGGCGCTCGGCTTCGCGCCCGGCCGAGGGGTCGTCGGCGCCGGGGTCGCCGTCGGGCTCGGATTGGCTTATTGGATCGCTATACGCGGCGTTCGTTTGCTCAACATCTTCAACACGATCATCGCTCCGGGTTTGGTTTTCTTGGTCCTGTTCATGTTCGTCATGCTTCTGCGCACCTACGGTTGGGAGGCAATTG
>CAUZCL010000015.1:0-102678 GCA_963578475.1 Acidobacteria bacterium bin61
GCACGTGCTCTGGCCGTACAGGACCCTTCACTATTTCTATCTGGTTTCGAGCACAGATCTCTCGGATAAGACCCCTCAGCCGAACCGCTACATCTCCTCTCAAGGCCGGCTTGCGGTACTTCGGGATGAATACAAAGTGATAGTTTAACTGGTACGTCGTGTGCGATGATTTCCGGTATCCTTTCATCCGGAGACCGTACCGCATGCCTCCTTAAGGCTTCTCCTAAAGGCGAGGGGTTTCAACCATCCCCGAGTGAGACACTAAAAAAACCCCGACATCCTTGAAGGATGCGGGGCCGTTCGGCTTCGATAGATGCCTAGGGAGGACCGCACCTCCCGTTAATAATGACGATGCTCGTGATGTCGAAGCTCTGCCCGTTCATAATTTTCATTGATTTCTTGCTTTCAGTATAGCGCTTGGCGGAAAGGTGTCAAGGATGTCGCGTGTGTTGTAGACTCGGAAGCCATGAATTATCAAGGAATTTGCGTTCTTTCGATCCTCGCACTCGCGACCTGCAGCAGCGGCGGCGGAAACGGCACCGAGCCCGCCGATCTCGTCCTGCGCGGCGGCAAAATCGTCACCGTCGACGCGTCCATGCCGGAGGCACAAGCGCTCGGCAGCGACGAGGAGATCGAAGCCTATATCGGTGAGAACACACGAGTTATCGACCTCGACGGCCAGCTCGCGATTCCCGGCTTCATCGAAGGCCATGGCCACTGGATGAGCTACGGCGCCTCGCTTACGGAGCTCGACCTCCGACACGCGAAGGACTGGGACCACATCGTCGGCATGGTCGAAGAAGCCGTGTCCGAAGTGGAGCCGGGAGAGTGGATCGTCGGCCGAGGCTGGCACCAGGACAAATGGGAGAAGCGCCCGACCCCTAACATAGAGGGACTCCCCACCCATGACAGCTTGAGTGCCGTGAGCCCCGAAAACCCGGTATTCCTGAGCCACACGAGCGGCCACAGCGTCTTCGTCAACGCGAAAGCGATGGAGGCCACTGGCATAACCCGTGACAGCTTAGACCCGTCGGGCGGCGAGATCGTCCGGGACGCGGATGGCAACGCCATCGGGATGCTGCGGGAAGGCTCCGCGGACCTTGCGCGCCAAGCGCTAGCCGACTATCAGGCCCAGCGTACGCCCGAGGAGATCGACCGTGCGAGCCGCCACCACATAGCGCTCGCCGCCGAGGACGCGCTGAAAAACGGCATCACCAGCTTCCACGACATGGGCTCGAGCTTCGAGACGCTCGACCTCCTGAAGACGATGGCCGACGAAGGCAATTTGCCGCTTCGCCTCTACATGGCGATCCAGGAGACCGCAGAAGACATGGAAGACAAGCTCGACGACTACCGCCTCCTCGGCTATGGCAACGGCTATCTCACCATCCGCACCATCGGCGAGAAAGTCCTCGACGGCGCGCTCGGCACCCATGGCGGCTGGCTTCTCGAGCCTTATAACGACCTACCGAGAAGCTCCGGCTTCGAAGTGACCCCCGTGACCGAGATCGAAGCGTCCGCCGCGCTCGCCATCGAGCACGACTATCAAATGACCATCCAAGGGATCGGCGACCGCGCGGCGCGCGAGCTCTTCAACATCTACGAGCGAGAGTTCGAGAACCATCCCGAGAAAGCGGACCTGAGATGCGCATCGAGCACGCCCAAGTGACCCACCCCGACGATCTTCCGCGCTTCGCCGAGCTCGGCGTCATCCCTGGCATCCAGGGCATCTTCGCCTGCTCCGACGGGCCGTGTGTGGACGAGCGACTCGGCGACGAGCGCACGCGCGAGCAGGGCTACATCTACCGCTCGATGATCGACTCCGGTGCCGTCGTGCAAAACGGCACCGATCCGCCGGTGGAAGAGATCGACCCGATTGCAAGCTTCGATTGCTCGGTCACCCGGCGCCTCCCCGACGGCTCCATCTTCAACGCCGATCAAGCGATGACGCGCATGCAAGCGCTCGAGTCCTACACGATTAACAACGCGCGTGCGGCGTTCGAAGAAGACGTGAAAGGAACGCTCACGGCGGGCAAATATGCCGACATCACCGTCCTCTCGAAAGACATCCTCACGATCCCGGACGACGAGATCCGAGACACGGAAGTCGTCTATACGATCATTGGGGGCGAGGTGAAGCACGAAGCTCGGTGAGCACGAAGCCCATCTCTGGATGGTCGAGCCGGACCGCATAAGAGATCCCGAGCTTCTTCGTGCCTATGACGCCCTCTTGACGGAGGACGAGCGCGAAAAACGCGACCGCTTTCGTTTCGAGAAGGACCAGCACAGCTGCCTCGTTACGCGAGCGCTCGTCCGCACGGTGTTGTCCCGCTACGAAGAGGTCGACCCCAAGGAGTGGCGCTTTGTCATGAACGAATACGGGCGGCCGGAAATCGCGGAGCCCGAAAGCGCGCGCTCGCTCAAATTCAACGTCTCGCACACGAACGGTCTCATCGCGTGTATCGTCGCGCGCGAGCGGGAGATCGGCGTGGACGTCGAAGATCGGGAGCGGAGCGGCAAGCTTCTCGACATCGCCCACCGCTTTTTTTCACCAACGGAAGTGGCGGCGCTCCGAAAGCTACCTGAGGAAGAGCAGCTCGACCGCTTCTTTCTGTACTGGACGCTGAAGGAGTCTTACATCAAAGCGCGCGGGATGGGACTCGCGATCCCTCTGTCACATTTTTCTTTCTTGTTCGACAGAGCCATCTCGATAGCGTTCGACCCGCGGCTTGAGGACGACCCCTCAAGCTGGCAGTTCACGGCGCTATCCTATAGCCGCCGGCACGCGGTCGCCGCTAGCTTCCGGTGCAAGGCGGACGAAGAAGTGCGCCTCGTCATGCGTGACGTGGTGCCGCTCAGGTAGCTGAAGGGCCGGGAAGAATCTCCCGCAAATAGGCGTCCATCCCGTCCTCCACACGCCAGTGCTTGGGGTAGCCGAGCGAGACTTCCTCGAAGCGCACGCCGTCGATCCAATCCGTGGCGCGCATGTGCAGATGGCCATACACGACCACTTTCGCGCGAAAGCGCCGGTGCCAGTCTTCTGTGCGCTTCGTCCCGCACCAAAGCGAGAAGCGCGGGATGCGCCAGAGACGCACGAGCTCCTCCCGTAACGAAAAGTGATTAATGATGACGAGCGGATGCTGAGCCGCGGCCGCCGAAAGCCGTGCTTCAGCCGCGTCGCAGCGCTCACTGCACCACGCCTGCCGGCTCGCATGCGGCTCGGGATGGAGATAACGCTCGTCGGCGCACATGATGCCCGCCGCGGCCGCCCAATCGAGAGCGTCCTCCGCCGCAACATCGTCGGGACGGAACGAGTAATCGTAAAGCAGAAAAAGAAGCGCGAGCGCGCAAGGACCACCCTCCCCTTCCCAAACGACGAACGGATCTTCGGGTGTTATGACATCGAAGTCGCGGCACAACTGGACGAGTGCTTTGTACTTGGCTACCCCGCGCAGCCCGTCATGCGGATGCGTCCAGAGCTCGTGATTACCGGACACCCAAAGCACACGGGCAAAGCGCTCGGTCGCGATCTCGAGAACGATCTCCAGATGTTCGATCGTTTCCCCGAGATCGCCACCGAGAATCAGCCCATCGTCGGGATGCGCGCCGAGCGTTTCGAGCGCTTCACGGTTTTCCTCGAAACCTACGTGAAGGTCGCTAAGAGCCAAGAGCTTCACCCGAACTCGCTCCGGTAGTGTGCGAGACCCGAAAGACCGGCCATCACGGCCTCGTCGAGAACGAGAATCATGAAAGCTTCGTCGGGCGCGTCCCACTTGCAACGGATGCCGCGCTCGCTCGCTCGCTCGAATCCGAAGCGCGGGTAATATTCGGAATGTCCGAGAACGATGACGAAGGGGCAACCCCGCTCCCGCAGCGCATCGAGTCCTCGACGCACGAGCTTCGAGTCTATGCCGTCACGTTGCCGACTCGGTTGCACGGCCATCGGAGCAAGCCCCATTCCCTCGACGTCTTCCAATGTCGCCGGCGTGAAGAGAATGTGCCCGACGACATCGTCGCCGTCGAGCGCAATGAGAGAGACAATCCACGCCACTCTGTCGAAGCGCGTCGACGATCTCCGCTTCGTCCGGCTGGCCAAAAGCCTCCGTGTTCACACGCCGGACGCCGGCCTCATCGCGGGCTTGCTCCTCCCGAATCTCGATCAAGGGTCGTAGTTTATCGCGGGATGGGACCCTATCCGAAGGCTCCGGTAGTCGTTACAATTCGTCCATGAAACCGCTTTCAACGGCCACCGCTTTCCTGCTAGTCACGCTCTCCTGCTCGACGTTGTTCGCCCAGCTCGTCACAACCGAGGACCTCGAGAACGCAGCAAACGACAACGCCTCATGGCTGACCTATGGCCGCGACTACTCCGGCCAGCGCTTCGTGCGCCTCGATCAGGTAACACCGGCGAACGTCGACCGGCTCCAACCCGCATGGGTGTTCGTCACCGGAGGGGACAACCGCGGCTTACAAGCGACACCGTTGATCCACCAAGGCGTGATGTATCTCTCCGCGGACGACTCCCGCGTCTTCGCGCTCGACGCGCGCACGGGCGCGAAGCTGTGGAGCTACGATCCCGATCTCTCGGACGAATCCGAGCGCGTCTATTGCTGCGGCTCGATCAATCGCGGCGTGGCGCTATGGGGTGAGCTCGTCTTCGTCGGGACGATGGATGCTCGCATGGTCGCGCTCGACAAGAGGAGCGGCGACGTCGTTTGGGAGACGGCCGTCATCGACTGGCGGCAAGGCTACAGTATTACGGGCGCGCCTCTCGTGATCAAGGACATGGTCCTCACGGGAGTGGCCGGCGGCGAGTTCGGCATCCGCGGCTTCGTCAAAGCTTTCGACACGAAGACCGGCGAGCTACGGTGGACGGCCTATACCATCCCCGGCCCAGGCGAGCCTGGCAACGAAACGTGGCCCGGCGATACTTGGAAAAACGGTGGCGGACCGACGTGGACAACGGGCGTCTACGACCCGGCGTTGAACCTCGTCTACTGGAACACAGGCAACGCGGCGCCGTGGAACTGTCACGTCCGAAAGGGCGACAACAAATGGACGGCCTCGACGATCGCGATCGACGTGGATAGCGGCGCCATCGACTGGGGTTTCCAATACACCCCGTGGGATTGCTGGGACTACGACGCGGTGAGCACGCCCGTGCTCGCGGATGTCGAGCTCGGCGATCGCGGCCTCGTCAAAGCGCTCTTCCACCACGACAAGAACGGCTTCTTCTACGCACTCGATCGAACGAACGGGCAGTTCATCTACGGCGAGCCCATCGTGCCAGGCATCAACTGGGCCTTCGGCCTCGATCCCGAGACGGGCCCATCATCCCGAGCCTCGAAGGAGCGATCGACTGGCAACCTCTCGCCTATAACCCGGACCTTCGTTACTTGTACTTCATGTCTAATCAGTGGGCGATGGGCTACAAGATGTGGGACGAGGACAAGATCGAGGTGCCCACGAACGGCGAATGGTATCTCGGCGCCGACTACCAGCAATATATGATAAGCGACAACCCCGGCAACTTCGTCGCCTTCGACGTGGTCGAGCGGAAGGTCGTTTGGCGCACGGTGAGCCCGGCGCCTTTTTGGGCGGGCGCGGTGACCACGTCGACGGGACTCGTTTTCACCGGAGACATGCGCGGCTACTTCATGGCCCTCGACGCACATAACGGCACCGTGCTGTGGCAGTTCCAGACGGGATCGGGCATCATCGGAAGCCCCATCACCTACGAGCTCGACGGCACGCAGTTTCTCGCCGTCCCCTCTGGCGGCATCGGCGGCGACATGACGTTTTATTACACGGAGCCGAAAGCCGGAAACCTATGGGTCTTCGCGCTCGATGGCGGCGGCCCCGCGCGCATCGCTCCGGGGAGCAACCTCGTCACCCTCGAGGGAGGCTTGCCGAGAGTCGGCGAGCCCGGCCATACCCTCGGCGGCCGCGTCTTGCCCGGCTACGGCTTTCCCGCAACCGAAGGCTCGGAGCCGATCGCCGGTTTGAGTGCACCGCAGCTGAGGCAGTCCTCCGGCGAGTCGAATCCGTTCACCGGAGACGCCGACGCGATGGTCCAGGCCGAACGGACCTATCGCGGCCGCTGCGTGGGTTGCCACAAATCCGGAGGCGGGCGCGGTCCAAATATATTCGGAACCACGCTCGAGCTGTCGCGTTTCGTCGACAAGACCGCGAGCGGCGTACCCGGGACCACGATGCCCGCGTTCGGCTCACTGCTCTCGAACGATCAGATCTTGGAGCTCCATGCCTTCGTGGTATCCCGGAGCTGGCTTAATTGATCCCGAGTCAGTTGCCCGACGGTGCGAGTCGTTCGAGCTCTTCGAACTCGTTGAGGGTGGAACATCACGGTCGAAGTAACGCGAGATTGGGAAAGTACTTCCGAAGGTAGCCGCGGTCGGTGGCCGCAAGCCGGTCTGCCTGCACTTGGGCGTGAGCCGCGACAAGGAAGTCCGGGATCAACTGCTCGCGTGGGCCACCCGCCCGGCGATAGGTCTTGAACGTGCTCCCCGCAAGCCAAGCCGCTTGACTCTGAATGGGATCGAACCGTGCCCCGAGGCGACTCAGCGCCGACTGAAGCTCATCCTGTTCCGGGAAGGCGGGAGCGAGCTCCGCGTAGACGACTTCGCAAACGATTAAAGGACCCTGCCGCCGCGCGCCTACCAGCGCCTCCAGCCAGGCGTCAGCCTCTGGCTCGTTATTGAAGATACACAAAAGCGCGGAGGAATCGAGAGCGAGAATCATGGGGACGATTCGGGTAATTCCACGCGCCCGCGCGTTTCGTCCAGCCATTCAGCAGTTTTCATACCGGTCCGACTCTTGGCACACCCGAGGACGGAACGCATCGCTTCCTCGTCAAAGACGGGTACTGCCTTAAGATAGGGCGCCTCCTCGTCGAAGTCGAGAACCTGTCCCGGTTTCAGTCCGAGCTTCCGTCGAATTTTTACCGGGATCGTAATCTGCCCTTTCGAAGTAAGGGTAGCTTTCATAGCTATATTGTAAGGCTATAAAGTAAGGAACTCAAGCGTACTTCAGAGATGCATGACGTGGCCGGATGATCGAAGCTCGAAAGGGCATCGGCGTTTCAGCGGAAACATTTCGCCGTCAGTTGTCCGTCGAGACGAGGCGCTTTAACTCAACCCGTCCACTTGAGGACGAAGGATCTTCGGCAGCACCCTCCCTTTATGGCTCTTTACTTTCCAGCTGTGCTGCAATACTTTCTCTGTTCCATGGTCGGAAAAACTCTTGCCCACTACGAGATTCTCGACGAAGTGGGACGTGGCGGCATGGGCGTCGTGTACCGCGCTCGCGATACGAAGCTTGGCCGCGAGGTTGCCATCAAAGTCCTGCCGGCCGAGCTCGCGAAGGATAGCGAGAGGCTTTCCCGCTTCGAGCGGGAGGCCAAGCTACTCGCGCAGCTGAACCATCCCGGCATCGCTACCCTTCACGGCTTCGAGAAGGTCGACGGCACGCCGTTTCTCGTGATGGAGCTCGTCGAGGGAGAAACCCTCGCCGAGCGCATCGCGCGCGCAAAGGCGCTTCAGGAAGATGTTGCCCACGTCGAGTCGTCGCAATCGCCCACGAGAACCAGAGGTACGGCGCTCGGGGCGATCTTGGGGACCGCGTCTTACATGAGCCCGGAGCAGGCGCGCGGGAAAGATCTCGATCGCCGCACGGATATCTGGGCGTTCGGGTGTTGCCTCTATGAAGCGCTGACGGGCAGGAGGGCTTTCGATGGGGAGACGGTTTCGGACATCTTCGTCGAGGTCTTGAAGGGCGAGCCGGACTGGGGCGCGTTGCCTGCGACCGCGCCGGTTCGCGGCATCTTGCATCGCTGTTTGGAGAAAGAGCCGAAGCGTCGGCTTCGAGACATCGGGGATGTTTGGCTCGCTGAAGACGTGGACGTTTCCGCGGAAACGTTATCCTCGAAGATTCCCGCTCTTGCTCTATTGGCGGTCGGTGCAGTCATCGGAGGAGTCGCGGTGTGGCTCGGCGCCGGAACGGATGCGCCGACGAAGGGTGTACGCCGCACGATCGTGACGCTTCCATCTTCTGCGCCCATCTCGCAAAGGCCAGGCGCTAGCGGCAAAGTAGCCATCTCGCCCGATGGAAAAAATATCGCCTATGTGGCGGATGTGGACGGAGAGCCCCAAATCTACCTGCGCCCGCTCGACCGGCTCGAGCCGACGCCGGTCGAGGGCACCGAAGGAGCCCAGCATCTCTTCTTCTCGCCGAGCGGTGAGGATCTGGCCTTCGTGGTGGGCGACGCTCGGTGTCAATTACGGACCCAAGTTCGCTCTGTGCCAGCACCAAGGGTGCGACGAATGTAACGACACCGGGTATAAGGGACGAGTAGGTCTCCACGAGCTCCTCGTCGCCTCCGACACGCTCAAACGGATGATCGCCAAGCGCGCCTCCGTCCATGAGATCCGGACCCAAGCCGTGAAAGAGGGAATGACGACGCTGCTCCAGGACGGCATCCGCAAGGTCGTCGCCGCCTCCTCGACCTCCAAGCCGTCAAGGCGGTATGCATCAAGTGAGCCGGCGGCCTATTAATCATTGATGGCTAATTATTGAGATGTCGGGCGTCCTACCGGTCTTGCCAGAATCCGGGGAACTGCGCTCTTCTCCATCGCGCGGTTGAGCGCCGCCACTTCTCCGCTCACGGCGGCGTCGAGCGCGCTCTTGCGCTCGGTGACCTCCCGCGACCACGCGGTCAGCTGGGACTTCTGCTGTGCGCTCGGCGCTTCGGTATATCCGTCGACGGCGCGCGCCCTCCGTGACATTCTTTGGAATAGAGGCCGCGGGCCGCCACCGCCGAAGCCGCGCCGGCCTTCATCGCGAGACAAGAGTCTCGCGGCCTCGCTGACTTTCTCTTGAGCGGCAGCGAGTGCCGTCGTCACGGACTCGGGCGCCGTGTCCGCTTTGTCGAGCGACGCGCCGAGGCTCGTGAGCTGCTCGTCGAGGTCAGCCGCCATTTGATGGGACTCGTGCATCTCCGAGATCAAGCCTCGCAGCTCCAGCAAGTAGTCCAGGTGGGCGCGCCGATCGCTGGATGTAGCGCGAACATTGGGGTCATCGCTCACGCTCACGGAGCGCATCGCCTCGTGGTCGCCTAGCATCACTTTGACGGTGTACGTCCCCGGGAGCACCCTCGGCCCCGGTGGCGGACCACCGAACCCACCTGTCGAACTATCCGGTATCACCGCGTCGTATCTCAGGTCCCAGTTGGCGCGGTTCAGCCCACGCTGCCCCGAGCCTTCGAGCTCACGCACGACTTGTCCCGCGGCGTCGGTGACAACGATGTGGACCTCACTTTCGCTCTCTTCCTTCACGTAATAGAAGACGAGCGCGCCCTCGGGTGGATTGGGAGCAATGAACATCTTGTGCCCGGTATTTCCCTTGTGACGGAAGGACCGGTAGCCGATCGCATCGCGGATCTCGAATAGATGGAGGTCGGCGCTCATCACAGACTCGCTCATATTTTCGAGTGGCGTCATATCGTCGAGCACCCAGATGCTGCGTCCGTGGGTTGCCAGAATGAGATCGTTCTCGCGTGGATGGATAGTGATGTCGTCGACAGGAACGCGAGGGAGCGGGCCGGTAAGCTCGTGCCACATCGCGCCGCGATCGAACGACACGTAAGCGCCGAGCTCTCCCCCGAGGACGAGCAGATTCTCATTGCGTGGATGCTCGCGGATGACGTTCATCGTGTGACCTTCGGGAATGCCGCTCGTGATCCGGCGCCAGCTTTTTCCGTGGTCGTCGCTCACAAAGACGTAGGTGCCGAAGTCGTCGTTGCGGTGCCCGTCGAGCGTCGCGTAGACGCGTCCTTCCGCATAGCGTGAGGCCACCACACGACTGACATAGGTCGGGTCGGGAACGCCGGTGAGTCCTTTGAAGACGTTGGTCCAGCTCTCGCCGCCGTCACGCGAGACTTGCAGGTTGCCGTCGTCGGTCCCCACGTAAAGAAGCCCCGCTTGGAGCGGTGACTCACTAATCGTGATGATTTGGCCGTAGCTCGAGATCCCGTCATTGCGCGACAGCGTCTCGTCGCTCGGCATTACACCCATGATCGGCATCTCGTCGCGGTCCATGTTCTTCGTCAAGTCCACGCTTCGCGTCCACACGTCGCCACGATTCTTGGACGTGAACAAACGGTTCCCGCCGTAATAGATCGTCGTCGCGTCGTGCGGCGAGAGCAGCACAGGAGAGTTCCAGTCGAACCGATAGCGGTCTTCGCCGTCCTCCGGCTCGGGCCGGATGCTCTTGGTCTCGAGGCTCTCCAGGTCGAGCCGCCGCAAGTTTCCGTTCTGGGACTCGACGTAAACGGTTGTCGGATCGTTGGGGTCGATCTGAGTATAGAACCCGTCCCCTCCGCCGACGCGGAACCAATCTTCGTTCGTGATGCCTTGCTGGTAGCGGGTGCGTACGGGACCGCCCCAGCTCCCGTTGTCTTGGAGCCCGCCATAAATGTTGTAGGGCGTGTCCATGTCGTAGCCAACTTCGTAGAACTGGCCGAGTGCAAGCGTATTGACGAAGTCCCATGTCAGACCGCGATCGTAGGAATAGTGGATGCCGCCGTCGGAGCCCAAGAGCATGTGGTTGGAGTTGTCAGGATTTATCCACATCGCGTGAAAATCACCGTGAATCATCGTCACGCGATCGTCGACGAAGGTCTTGCCGCCATCCTCCGAGTAGAACATCCGCGATCCCATGACCCAGATGCGCTGGTCGTTTTGGGGGTCGATGCGGATGGTGCTGTAATACATCGGACGGGGATTGGTATCGCTCATCCGCGTCCAGCTCGCGCCCTTGTCCTCGGAGCGAAAGATGCCGCCCTCCTTGTTCTGGATGATCGCGTAGACGATGCGCGGGTCTTTGCGATAGATATCGATCCCGATGCGCCCCATATCTCCGCTGGGAAGCCCCTCGGTGAGCTTCTTCCAGCTCGCGCCGCCGTCGGTCGTTTTGTAGAGGCCGCCCGACGGCCCGCCACCGTTGAACCCGTAGGCCCGGCGCCGCCTCTGATAAGCCGCGGCGTAGAGCGTATCCGGGCTCTCGGGATCCATGGCCAGATCGATGAAGCCGGTGTTCTCGTCGATGAACTTCGTATTCGTCCAGGTTTTGCCGCCATCGGTCGTCTTGTAGATACCGCGCTCCTCGTTGGGACCCCAGAGATGACCGATCGCCGCAACATAGACGATATCCGGGTTTCGCGGGTGGATGTGGACCCCGCCGATGTGATGCGTATTCTCGAGGCCCATGTGGCTCCAGCTTTCTCCGCCATCGGTCGACTTGTAGACGCCATCACCCCAGGACGAGCTCTGGCGATTCGCAGGCTCGCCGGTTCCCGCCCAGAGGATCGAAGGGTCGGACGCGGCCACCGCGATATTGCCGATGCTCGAGATCGGCTGATCATCGAAGAGCGGCTTCCACGTCACACCGTTATTCGACGTCTTCCAGACGCCGGCCGACGCGGTCGCGACGAACGCGATATGCGGGTTCGATTCCACAACGGCAAAGTCGTCGATGCGCCCGCCCATGATGGCGGGGCCGATATTGCGCCACTCGAGCTGGCTCAGCACGAGCTCCAATGTGCTCGTGTCTTGAGCGGAAGCGACGCTTCCGAGGGATAGGACCAAAAGAAACGAAAGGCCCAGGACAGGTCGATTCATGGCTCAGCCTCCTAAATTGGGTATGTATTGTATGCTCTGGCGCATGAAGAAACACGCGAAATGGTGGACTCCGGCTGTGCTGGTCACGACCGCTTTGTTTCCAGGTGCTTGCGGCGACGGAGGTGGTCCCGACCTCGATCAGGCGCTCGTTCTGAGTATGGCGGCTCTCGGCGAGAACGCAGACGGCTCTCCCAACCCGCTCCCTGCGCGCCTTGGGATTCTCACGCGCGAGGGTGGAGCGTGGCGCTACCGCTTCATCGAGGACCCGGACAGCAATGTCTTCCACAAGGCGATGGCCTATCGATCGAGCTTGCTGACCCTCGGCGGCACCCGGGCGGTCGTGAAGCTATGGGGCGCCGATGGCAGCTTGGACACGCTCTGGGACGTCGATTTCGGCGGAAAGTTCAGCCGGATGCGGGACGCCGAGATCGGAGACATCTACGGCGACGGCTCCCAGGCCATCGTCGTCGCAACGCACGACCAAGGCGTGGTCGCGGTTTTGCGGCCAGACGGCGAGGGTGGTTTTTCCGTCGAGGAGCTCGACCGTACGCCCGAGACTGTCGTCCACGAGATCGAGCTCGGGGATTTGAACGGCGACGGTATCCTCGAGATTTACGCCACGCCTACCGCACCCAACAAGGTGGATGGAACGGCGCAGCCCGGCAAAGTCGCGCGCTACGTCCCCGCTTCCGGCGAAGGCCGCGTGGATGTCGTCGACCTCGGAGACCGCCACGCCAAGGAGATCCTCGTCGACGACCTCGATGGCGACGGGCGCGACGAGCTCTACGTGTCCGTGGAAGCGATCTCCGGGGGGAAGGTGGAGATTCGCCGATACGATCATGACACGGATCCAACCGCGGCCAATATCGTGGCCACCCTCGACGACAAGCTGTGTCGTTTTCTCACCGTGGGTGACGTGGATGGCGACGGTAAGAAGGAAATGGTGGCGGCGACGTACAAAGCCGGCCTCTGGCTTTTGCGGCCGCGCGAGGGCATGTGGGAAAAGGAGCTCATCGATGCGGACTCCTCGGGTTTCGAGCACGCCTCCATTCTTCTCGATTTGGACGAGGACGGTCGCAACGAGCTTTACGTCGCGAGCGACGATCAGGGCGAGCTGAGGCGTTACGTTCTTTCTGACGACGGCTGGCAGCGAGAGACCTTATGGACATTCGAGGACGATCTCGGTCGGTTCACGTGGAACATCATGCCCGTTCCGCTCGGAAGCTTGCCTCCGTCTTCCAACACGGCATCCTCGGCGACCGAAACGACGGAAGATCTTGCCGACGAGCCGCCTCGAGGTCTTCTCGTCAAGAAGGCTTCCGTCTCCGCCGGCTACGTTCTCTTCTCTCCGCTCCTTTCGGGCGTCACTTATCTCATCGACAACGACGGCCAGGTCGTGCACACATGGGAGAGCGACTACGCCCCCGGGGTCAGCGTCTACTTGCTGGATAACGGCCATCTTCTACGTGCGGGCCGCGAGCCTGAAGTGCCCGTGTTCTCCATCGGAGGCCACGGCGGCCGCATTCAAGAATTCACATGGGACGGCGACCTCGTCTGGGACTTCAAGCTCGCCAACGAACAGCGCCTCATGCACCACGACAACGAGCCGCTCCCGAACGGAAACGTCCTCGCCATCGCGTGGGAGAGAAAATCCACGGAGGAAGTTCTTCGCGCCGGTCGCCGGCCAGACGCGATACTGGAGGCGGGGCTTTGGCCCGATATGTTGCTCGAGCCCGTACGGCCGGATGGAGCTCGCATCGTTTGGGAGTGGCATGCATGGGATCACCTCGTTCAAGATCACGATCCCGATTTGGAAGGCTACGGTGACCCGCGATCACATCCGGAGCTCATCAACCTCCACGGCGATGGCGAGCGCACGGAGTTTCCTGCGGAGGAGCTCGAAAGGCTCAAGGCTCTCGGCTACATGGCAGCCGATACGAGCTCCCAGGACTTGCTCTCCGATTATCTTCATACCAACGCCATCGCCTATAACGCGGCGCTCGACCAAATCGCAGTGAGCACACCGCGGTTCCACGAGATATGGATCCTCGACCACAGCACCACGACGGAGGAGGCCGCGGGGCACTCGGGTGGGCGCTGGGGCAAGGGAGGCGATCTCTTGTATCGCTGGGGAAACCCCAGGACTTATGGGCATGGTGACGAATCGGCGCGGCAATTATTCGGACAGCACGACGTTCGCTGGATTCCCGAGAGCTTGCCGGGCGGCGGGAACATGCTCGTCTTCAACAACGACCCGAGCAGTCCGGAAGGCAACTACTCGGCCGTCTTCGAGATCGTGCCGCCGATAGATAGCGAAGGGCGCTACGTCTTTCCGGCGAGCAGCCCTTTGGGACCCGCCGAGCCGACATGGACCTACGAAGCTCCCGACAAGACGTCCTTTTATTCGGACTTCATCTCCGGCGCGCATCGGCTCGCGAACGGGCACACCATGATCTGCTCGGGCGCGCAAGGACGCTTTATCGAGGTCACTTCCGCGGGGTGAGATCGTTTGGGAGTACTGGAGCCCCTATTCCGGCAACGTGCGCAATCCCGACGGCTCACAGCCACATTTCGTCGCGGGCAACACCTACGCTGTTTTTCGCGCCACGAGATTCGCACCCGACGCGGCGGCGCTCGCCGGACGAGACCTGCAACCCCTCGACCCGCAGCCAGCACCTGTGGCTGCCGAGCCATGACGCAAGCCTGCTCAATTCCTGTTTCGTAATACGTCGGGCTTGAGGTGCCACTCCAGGTTGTTGGGCGGTGTGACCGCGAGCTCTTCAGGTTGAGCGAGCTCCCTCAGCTGCGGGGTGAAATCATAAGGGACGGCGTCGTGTTCGGCGCGATGATGGGGACGATGGGAATGTTGCCCATGATCGGCAAGATGGCCGGCTACCCGTCCGATGCATTCGGATTTCTTGTGCACATGGGGGTAAGCGCCGTGATCGGCGGGAACCTTCGGACTGGTTCTTGGTAGCCGGATTAGCGGCTTCAGAGGCGGTCTGGGCTACGGTGCTATTGGGACCACTTACGCTCATGCCCTTTTTCATGGGAATGGGCTTGGGCGTCAATTGGAGCCTCGAGGCCGCCAGCAGCATGTTGCCAAGCCTCCTGGGCCACCTGGTCTTCGGCGCCATTTTGGGCGGCAGCTACGGTTGGGTCTCGAGTCCGGCATGCTCCTCCGCAGGACTGGCAGCAGAACCCCCCTGACCCGAGTCGATCGACCCCCTGGACATCCGGTCGAGGGGTCGACTTCAAGCCGCTCTGGAAGAGGCAGGTGGCGGGACTCTGTTCCACCTAAACAAGGTGTTCTCGCGGCTGTGCGCTCCCATACCGGCGGCTCCCTCGGTCACGACGATGTAACGCTGATTGCGGTAGATGTGCACTAGTCCCCTGTATCAATCACTCCGCTGCGAGCTCCTCGATACGGAACAGCCGGCCCGCGCGCATGACGTGCGTGATGCTGCGAAGATGCCGGATGTCTTCGAGAGGGTTTTCGGCGAGCACGATCAAATCGGCGATCTTGTTCATCGCAACCACCCCGATATCCTCACGTCCCATGGCTCGTGCGCCGTTTCTCGTCGCCATGACGATGAGCTCGTTCGACTCGATGCCGGCGGCGTGCATCGCTTCGATCTCCGCATAGACCGACGGGCCGTGGAAAGTTCCGGGGTTGCCCGCGTCGGTGCCCATCGCGATCGGGATGCCGGCGCGGTGGACCCGGCGTAGATTTTCGACTTTGCGCGCATAGGATTCCGCGAGACGCTCGCGGTAAGCGGCGAAATCACGCTCGAACTTTCGCACCTCTGGATGGTCCTGGAGACTCGGGCTTTCGAGGACGCGCCGCCTAGTCGCGGTGTCGATACATCCATTTGGGTCGTCGAGACTCGGCGTGGTGACGCCCTTGACGGCTTCAAACATGTTCAGGTAGCCGTCGCCGACGATGAGGGTCGGTGTGTAGATCGTTCCGGCTTCTTTTGCCAGCGTGAGAAACTCTTCGTCCACGAGTTGAACGTCGACGCCGTGGACGAGCAAATGCACGCCTTCACGCAGCACGACTTTCGCCTCTCGCAAGCTCGTCGCGTGGACGATCAGCGGAAGGTTCTCGCGCCGCGCCTCGTCGGCGACCGCGATCACCCGTCCATCGATGTCCTCGCGCTCGCCTTCGCGGACACGGAGAAACCAAATCTTGATAGCGTCGGTCGCCCGTGACGCCATGTAGCGCACCGCGGCGCGTCCCGCCTCTTCATCCGACAGCAAGATCATCTCCTGCTCGCCTGGCAGGTTCAGCTTGGCCCGCGGCGCATGCGTGATCAGTGGGCCCGCGGCGGCCACGTGCGGCGACATCGGATCGTGCTCGGCGGAAGCGCGCAGCTCCCACGACCAGGGAAACCCGCCGACGTCAAAGACGCTGGTCACGCCCGAGCACAGATACGAGCGGTAGTAACGGCCCGGGTTCGACTTGAGCTGGGCTTCGGTGACGTCGAACGGATGCAGGTCGCGAAGGTCCAGCGTGTCGGGACGTCCCTCGAACCAGCCGGTTTGAGCGAAGTGCACATGCGCATCGACGAGCCCGGGCAGCACCCAAGAGCCTGACGGCAGGTCGACGACTTTCGCGCCCTCGGGGGCGGCGCATGCGTTGCGGGTGCCGGCGCAGACGATCTGCTCACCCCGCACCACGATGCGCGCGTTCGGCACCGGCGCCGCCCCTGTTCCGTCGAAGAGCGTCGCGCCCGCGAGAACAAGAGGCGTGTCTTGCGCCTCGGCCGGAGCTCCGGCGGCCACGATACAGACTGCGAGAAAAGCTGTCGATGGCTTCATGGGACTTCCCTTTCCTCTCAGAGATCGACCTCGAAGATGATGCCGCGTTCCGTCTCATAGTCGACGACTTGGGTCGGGTTCGGGTCGACGTTCAAGATGACGAAGCTCGCTCCTGGCGGGGAGAGAATGTAGCGATCGAGCGAGTGCCACGTGCCGGTCTTGTATACAAAACCCTGCGTCCCGTCGATCAAGAACGCGTGTACGTCTTCCGGCTCGGGAATGGCTTTCGGGTCGCTCGGGTCTGTGGGGGCCGCGACGGCGACGACCGCGAGTGAGCCTGAAAGCGGCACGAAGGTCTGCGTGACGTTGAAATGCCTCTCGAGCTCCGTGAACGTGCGGCCTTGATAGGGCTGCCAAATGACGTCGAGCGTCGGCCGACCGTCGATCGTAAACGTCGCGGGAAAGAATTCGCGCTGCTCCGGCGGCATCGACTTCGCTTCCATGACTTCCCCGAACGGACGGAACGACTCCGCTGTCATGACTTCGACTTTGAGTTTATGTATTTTTGTCACACCATCTCCCATCAGCCTGTCAGAATGGCCCGAGCGCGATGGATTGCGCGACGATCACCCCGATGATCGCTGTCGCCAACACGATCCAGAAAAAAGGCCAGTAGAATTTCAGCCACGTCACGAAGCTCACGCGGCCGATCGCGAGTGTCGCTACGAAGTATCCAGACGTGGGGAAAAGAATGTTGGTGATGCCGTCACCCCAATGCGTCGCGAGCACGACGACTTGGCGGGTCAGCCCCACGAGATCCGCCATCGGGATGAGAATCGGAAGTATTATCAAGCACTGACCGCTCCCGGAAGGCACGAGGAAGTTGAAGACGGTCTGTGTCAGCAGAATCCCGACAGCCGTGAAGGCTTCTGGTAGCGCGTCGACGAGGCTCGCGATGTGAAATACGAAAGTGTCGAGAATGTTTCCTTCGACCATGATGACCGAGACGCCGCGCGCCACCCCGACGATGAGAGCTCCGACGAGCATCTCCTTGAACGCGCTGTTGAAGTTGCGGCAGATTTCGTTGGCTACGTGCCCCGCGCACAACGACGTGACCACCGCCATCGCAACGAAAAGACCGGAGATCTCGTTGAGGCTGAGGCCTAGCTGGAGGATCGCGACGACGATGGCGACGAACATGATGAGCGCAGCCAGCGCGGCAAAGCTCTGCCGCTCGGTGAAGGTTTCCGCCTTTTCTCCCTCCGCCGCGAGCTCCGTCCGGAGCGCTCCGTCCACGTCAGCGTTCAAGCCGGACTCGGGATGCGCATGCACTCTTCTCGCATAGCGCATCACGAAAGCGATGGAGAAGAGCTGGATCACGAGAAAGGACAACGTGCGATACCAGGCGCCGGAGAACATCGGGAGCTCCGCCAGCATGTGTCCGATGCCAATCGTGGCGGGCGCGGTGATCCCGAACGCGTAGCCGAGCGTCGACGAGAGCAACACCATCCCCACCGCGGTCACGGAGTCGTAGCCCAGTCGCAGCATCAGCGGGAGCACGATGGGCAAGTAAGCAATGCCGAGCTCCGGCGTTCAGATGAACGCAGCAATCAGCCCAAAGATGCCCATGAGGGCCGGGATCAAGAGCTCGGTCCGGTCGTTCATCCAAGTCATCAGACGTCGTATGCCTAAATCGATGACGCCCGTGCGGCGTAGCACACCCACCGAGCCGCCGACGAGAAGCGTCAAGAACACGACGCTCGAAGCCTCGCTGAGGCCGACGGGGATCGCCGTCACGATGTCCATGAACCCGACGGGCGTCGGTTCGATCACGTGGTACGAGCCCGCAACGACACTCTCGCGGCCGTTCGGCAAGACCGTGCGCTCGTAGCTTCCCGCGGGCACGATCCACGTGAGAGCCGCGACAACGAGGATGAAGCCGCACAGCACGACATAAATGTCGGGTAGCTCGAAGCGCGAAGTACGCTGGGACACCGTCACGCGGTCCTCCGCACGTAGCGCCGAACGACGAAGGCGTAGAGCGCGACGTTAGCGACGAGAACGAAAGCGGCCAGCACGAATTGCACGTTGCGTGTCAGCGCTTCGGGATAGATTACAGGCAATAAATAATGCTCGACGAAGCTCGTCTCGTAACCGCGCTCCCCCGCTCGACGACGCAGCCAATTTTCGAGCGGTGTCAGTGGGCACATCCAACCGGCAAGCTCGATGAGAACACCCCACACCGCCGCTGGGATATGCGCCCACACCAGGCGGGGCCAGCGAGCCACGAGTAGCCCGCCCAGCACGAGGAAAAAGATGAAGGCGAGGTGGATCGCCAAGGTCAGGTCAGCAAGCGCGGATGGGATCAACGCGCGTACACCACCTCGTCGCCCACGATGGTCGTGAGCACGCGGATGTCCCGAATGTGCTCGGGGGCGACGCTCAACGGGTTCTCCTCGAGCACGACGAAATCTGCAAGCTTCCCGACCTCGATCGATCCTTTCAAAAGCTCTTCGTGGTTTTGCCAGGCTGCGTCGATCGTCACGGCGCGCAGCGCTTCGAGCGGCGTGATGCGCTGCTCCGGGCCGAGCACTTTCCCAGACGTCGTCACCCGGTTGACCGCATCCCAGACGAGCTGGAGCGGCTTGACCGGTGTCACAGGCGTGTCGTCATGCACGGTGAACCGGATGCCTCGATCGACCGCGGATTTCAGAGGACTCAAGCGCGCCGCGCGCTCCGGACCCATGAAGATGTCCCGGTGGCGATCGCCCCAGTAATAGGCGTGGCCGACGAAAAAAGATGGGCTGATGCCGAGCTCTTTCATCTCGTCTAGCTGATCCTCGCGGCCATCTGGCAGTGTTCGATGCGGTGGCGCGCATCTTCTCGAGGAAAATCCTTTTGCGCTTCACGATAGGCGTAGAGGATGTCGTCGATGGCCGCATCGCCGTTGCCGTGGATCGCGATTTGGTAGCCCCCGCGGTGAAGAGACTTCACCATCTCTACGAGCTCGCTCCGTTCGCGGCGCGGGTAGCCGCGGTAGCTGGCATCGCCCATGAACGGCACGTGATAGGGCTCGACCAGATAACCGGTATAGCCTTGGATGGATCCGTCCTGCACGAGCTTTACCGCGCCGAGCTTCAGGCGCTCGTCGCCGAAGCCGCTCACGAAGCCGCCCGCCTCGCCGGGCGAGAGGTCTTTGAGCGAGCCCTTCCGCCCCATGACCACGACGCGCAACGAGAGCAAGCCCTCGCGGCGAGCAGATTGGAGGTCGAGAAAGCTGTTCTTCGACCCGCCGGCAATGACGGTCGTCGTCACGCCTTCCTCGACATAATCTTCCACCGACCAACGGATGGCTGCCAAGCGATCCTTCGCGCTGAGCGGAGGGGCGAGCCGTGTCACGAGTGACGAGCTTTCTTTGAAGACCCCGTTCGGCTCGCCCGTCTCCGGGTCCTTGCGAATCACGCCACCGGGAGGCTCCGGCGTGTCGCGCGTGATACCCGCCATCTCGAGCGCCAGGCTGTTGGCAACCCCGAGATGTCCCGAGATGTGCGTGATGAAGATGGGATGATCCTTCGAAGCCTGGTCGAGATCGGCGCGCGTCGGGTGGCGCTTCTCCTTTATTAATGTATCGTCGTAGCCGCGTCCACGTACCCACGCGCCTTTTGGCATGTCCGCCGCTTTTGCGGCGAGGGCCTCGACTAGCTCGTCCATGGTCTCGATGC
This sequence comes from Acidobacteria bacterium bin61, assembly GCA_963578475.1. Classification (GTDB taxonomy): domain Bacteria; phylum Acidobacteriota; class Vicinamibacteria; order Marinacidobacterales; family SMYC01; genus SMYC01. The sequence continues at coordinate 20,177 of CAUZCL010000015.1, forward strand.
CGCCGATCGGAGGGCTGTTCAGGTCCACGCTGAACAGTGCCCCACCCTGCCCGAACCCGGGAAGTGGTCGTGCGCCGCATAGAAGCCGGGAAGGAGCACCGCCCCATCGAGGTCGACACGCTTCGTTTCAGGACCCGCCAGCGCCTCGATGGTAGCGTTGTCTCCCACCACGACAATCTTGCCGTCAGCGACGGCGACCGCCTGCGCCTCGGTCGCAGCCACATCCATCGTCACAACGGTGGCGTTCAAATAAACGGCGTCCGGGTTCAGAAGAGCCAGCAGCAAGACCCACATAATCATCAACCTTCGAGGTGTTTGTAGCGGTCCAAGTGGCGGACCGGCTTGCTGAGCGCGTCCCGCCGGAACGGATCGGCGAGAACGTTCTCGCCCCCTTCGATCACGGCTTCGATGACGCAGGGTTTCTCCGAAGCCACCGCCTCGTTCACCGCATCTTGAACTTCCTGGTAATCCTCGACACGAATGCCTTTCGCACCCATGTCTTCGGCAAGCCGCGCGTAATTCGGGCTCTTCGAAAGGTCGACGCCGACGAAGCGGTTATCGTAGTAGTCGATCTGGTTCTTCTTCTCGGCGCCCCATTCGTGATTCTGGAAAATAACAGCGATGACAGGGATGTCTTCGCGTACCGCCGTCATGACTTCGGAGAGACCGCTGATCCCCCACGCGCCGTCGCCTTGAAGCGCAAAGACCGGACGCCCCGGTGCGCCGACCTTCGCGCCGAGCGCGGCGCCATAAGCGAAGCCGCAATTACCCCAGGAAAGCGCGGGGAAGAATTGCCGGTGGCCGGTGAACTTCAAATAAGCGTTCGACATCGAGCAATTATTGCCGACATCGGTCGTGACGATGGCCGCCTTCGGGATCGCGGCCACGAGCTCGCGCAAAAAACGCCGCGGGTGCATGAGCTTCGCCGTCGAGGACGAAGTCGACTCGAGCTCTTCGTCCCACGCACGCCGCGTGGCTTCGACTTCGTCCATGCGCTCTTGATTGGGCTCGAGCTTCCATCCGCTTTGAAGCGATTGCAGGAGCTCGGCCGCGAAGGCGCGCGCGTCTGCGAGCACCGCCATCTCGACCCGTTGGGTCAAGCCGAGCATCTTTGGATCGATGTCGACTTGGATGACCTTCGCGACCTTTGGCCAATACTCGATGTCGTATTGTGGCAGAGTGCCGAAAGGGCCGAGCCGAGTGCCGAGCGCGAGCACCACGTCAGCCTTCGCCATCGTGCGCATGGCGGCTTTCGAGCCGCAATAGCCAATCGGCCCGACAGAAAGCGGATGGTCCGCGGGGAACGAATCGTTGTGCAAGTAGCTATTGACGACCGGAGCCGACAGGTGCTCCGCAAGTGCTTTGGTCTCGTCGACCGCGTTTCCCATCGACACCCCGCCACCTGCAAGGATGACGGGATAGCGGGCCGTCGCTAGAAGTGCGGACACTTCTTCTATCTGATCCCGCGGCCCCGCACCCCGGGCAAGGTCCGGCGTTTTGTAGATCTCGTCTTCACACAACCCGTAGAAATAGTCCCGCGGAATGTTGAGCTGGGTCGGGCCGCTCTCGGTCTTCGCCATGTAGAAGCAGCGCCGTGCGAGCTCGGCCATCCGATCGGGCCGGTTCAAGCGGACTTGATACTTCACGCTTTTTTCGAACATCGCCATTTGGTCGAGCTCTTGAAAGCCGCCTTTGCCGATCCCGCCCGAGCCCGTCTCGGGCGTCAGCGCGACGACCGGCGAGTGCGCCCAAAGGGCCGCTGTGACAGCGGAGACAAAGTTGGTGATCCCGGGCCCATTCTGAGCGATGCACGTTTGTGGGCGGCCGGTGACGCGCGCCAAGCCGTCCGCGGCATGCGCCGCTGCCTGCTCGTGAGCGACCGAGATGAACCGGATCCCCGCATCGGGAAACAAGTCGAGCGCGTCCATGAACGCCGAGCCGACGATCCCAAAACAGACCTCGACGCCTTCGGCGCGCATGGTTTCCACGAGAGCCTCGCTCGGCGTCATCTGGAGCTTTGCCATTTTGTTTTCTCCCCTTCTTGCCTTCTTACCTTCTTCCCACAGTGCTTAATGCTACAGTTCATCCCACGTTCGAGGTGGTCCCGTCAAGTCGGATATGCAAGAGCAACGCGTAGAGCTCCAGAAATCGCTTCGCCCGCTCCACGTCACGTCGCTGGCACTCGGGTGCATCATCGGCTGGGGCTGTTTCGTTCTAGCCGGAGATTTCCTCGCGCGCGCGGGACCGCTCGGCGCGACGATCGGACTTCTCGCGGGCGCAGCCTTGATGCTGCTCATCGTAGAAAGCTATGCCCCGCTCGTTGAACGGTTCCCTGTCGCCGGCGCCGAGTTCGCGCACGCCTATTACGCCGCCGGGCGCTATCACGCCTACCTGTGCGGCTGGTTCCTGACGCTCGGCTATCTCTCGATCATCCCGCTGAACGCGACGGCGCTCGCGCTCCTCGGGAAATTCCTCGCCCCTGAGCTCTTCGCCCGCGGCCTTCTCTATAGCGTCGCGGGATGGAACGTCTATCTCGGCGAAGTGCTCCTGGCCTCGACCGCGATCCTCCTCGTCGGCTACTTCAACTACCGGAGTGTCCGAAGTGTCGGCGTCTTCCAGCTCGTGCTGACGAGCTCCTCGTGGCCACGGTTCTGCTCATCGCCATCGGTACTCTCCTATCACCGGAAAGCGCCGTCGATAACTTTCGGCCTTTGTTCTCGTCCGATCGCACGCCGGTAGCCGGCATCCTCGCGATGGTTGCGGTCGCGCCGTGGCTCTATGTCGGGTTCGATACTCTGCCGCAAGCCACCGAAGAGCTCTCGTTCTCGCACAAACAGACGCGGCGTCTCATGGTGGTCTCGATTCTTGCCGGCGCGGTGATGTACGTCACGGTTGTGCTTTGCACCGCGTCCGTCGGACCGTGGCAAGAGCTCGTTGAGGAGGGCTCACCGTGGTTGACGGGCGCGACCGTACGACGAACGCTCGGCCCGATCGGACTCACCATTCTAGGACTCGCAGTCGGCGCAGGTATCTTCACCGGGATCAACGGCTTCTACCTCGCGAGCAGCCGGCTCCTGTTCAGCATGGGCCGTGCGAAACTGCTTCCCGAGTCGTTCGGCCGCATCCACCGCGAGCACGGGACCCCGCACGTGGCGATAGCTTTTGCTTGCGTTGTGTCGCTCCTTGCTCCCTGGTTCGGGCGCCAAGCACTTCTCTGGGTCGTGGACATGTCGGCCCTCGGTACGGCATTCGGTTACGCCTACACTTGTTTCGCGGCCTACGTTCTCTTGAAGAGCCGCGGGAGGGGAACGGCTCTCGCTCTAGCGGGGACGGTCGCGTCGCTCGGATTCGTCGTGCTACTGACGGTGCCGGGCATGCCGGCGTTCATGTCCCGTCCGTCCTGGGTAGCACTCGCTGGATGGGTCGCGCTCGGCCTCTTGCTCTTCCTCTTACGCGCAAAGGACTATCGAAGCTTTACGAAGCAAGAGCTCGACCACCTCATTTTGAAAGAGTAGCCGCGCGCAACCTTACTCGCGCTGTTTGAAGTAATGCTCCGCCCTATCCAAGGGCGTCCAGAGTGGTCACGCGCAGTGAACACGATTCTCCTTTGATAGAAACAGATTCGGGAGGGCCGTGATTTCGCACCCAGGATTGCCCATGAGACCGCCCACCAAGAAGGAAATACCGAGAAGACCAAGCGCTACGGTGCCCCACAAGCTGAGTTGTCCAGGACCGACGAAGACAATGACCGCAAATGTGCCCATCCCGAACAGGACGCGACTGAGCCGGCCGAACAAGAGTGGTTTTAGTGGTGGCATGGCTTTACCTCGTCAAGGTTTGGGAATGCGCACGGTCTTGCTGATCATGAGCGCACCCGAGAGAACATAGAGCAGAACTAGAGGATGGAGCTCACCGCCGGCGACGGTCCAGACTCCGCCCGGGAGCTCGTCGCCCACGCGGCCGAGAGCGACGAGTACCACTATGAGCAAAACGAGCCCTAGGCTCGCGGTGATCGGTGTGCCCTCATAGTAGGCAACCGTGCCCGAGTCGTCGGAAAGCTCTTCCGCGGTGACGTTATAGCGCGCCAGCCGGCTTATACCGCAGGCGACGAAGAAGAGAAGCACCGCGGTGTCCCAGGCTCCAGTGAAGCCAACGGCACGGGCCAGACAGGCAGGCGCCACGCCGAAGCTCAACGCGTCGGCGAGCGAGTCGAGCTCGCGGCCTCGAGGTGAAGCGCTGTGTCGCCATCGAGCTACGCGGACGTCCAAGAGGTCGAAGATCACCGCAAATAGAAGAACGATGCCGGCGGAGTAGATCTTGGAGGGACCCCCCTCCGAGACATAGGCCATGGCGAGAAAGATGGCACCCGTGCCGCTGGCTGCGTTTGCGAGGGTAAACAGATCGGCGACGTGGAACGAGCGAATCATCGAGAAGCGGCGCGTCACCCTTAGATCTTACGCGACGCGAGCCTAGGCCTTCAATTCGCTAACGGCTCGCAGTGTCGTCTCTATCTCCTCTTCGGAGTTCAGGAGTCCCGGTGACAGGCGCGCGTACGTCACGCGATACGGGGTCACTGACGCCACGATGTTCTTCTTTCCAAGCGCGGCCACCACTTCTTCTGGCTTCATCGCGTCCACGTCGAAACACACGAGGGCGCCCGAGAGCTCTTCCGACATCGGTGTAAATAGTCGGCTTCGGTAACCGCGGTGACCCCGATGCCGGCGACGAGCGTCGTGTCCTCGGGCCGTACAGCCTCGAGCTTCTTGCAAATCGTAACGTTCGGCTCGACGAGCACCCCGCGATGTCCCTTGCGATAGAAGTAGTAGGTATTGCGCCCCGTCCAGCTCACGTCTTCGATGGGCATCGAGGACTATCCGAGCTGGTCCCCGGACGGCAGGACCATCGCCTACGCGGCGACGCAGGAAGGGCTCTTGGGAAACTGGGACGTGTATGTCTTGCAGGTCGACTCCGGCCAGACGGCCAACCGAACCGCCGATGACCTCGGCGACGTGAGGTCCCCAGCGTGGTCACGCGATGGCCGTTTCTTCGCCTACATCGATACCGACATGCTCGGGAACTCGGGCGCGCAGCTATGGGTTCTTCGGGTCGCAGACGGTGTGACCTTCCCGATCACGGGAGAAGAAACCAGCCCCTGGAGTCCGAGCTGGTCTAAAGACTCGGCTCATCTCTACTTTGTATCGAACCGCGCCGGGAGCATGGATTGGTGGCGCCAGCGGTTGAGCGAGGACGGACGGCCCGTTGGCGAGCCTCAGGCGTTGACGGCGGGTCTCGAGCTCCGTCATGCGGCGCTGTCTCCCAACGGCGACCGAGTCGTCTACTCGAAAGGCAAACGCATCGCCAATCTCTGGCGGGTTCCCATGCTTGCCGACCGCGTCGCGACTTGGAACGACGCCGAGCAGGTAACGTTTGACCAGGCGATGATCGAAGCGGTCGATATTTCCCCCGACGGCGAGAGAGCGCTGGTGAGCTCGGATCGCGGCGGGAACCACAACATCTGGATCAAGGAGCTCGAAAACGCCGGCTGGACTCAGGTCACCACCGAACGAGCAGACGACTTTGCTCCGCGATGGTCGCCCGATGGCACCCGAGTCGTGTTTCACTCTCATCGCACGGACCCTTCCGTGCAGATCTTTATCGCGCCCGCAACCGAAGGCGACCCCTATCCGATCACGGGAGACGGAACCCGGTCGCAGGCAGATTGGTCGCCTGACGGGAAGCACGTGATCTTTCTCCTCTGGGACGACATGCGGGTAAGCCGCTATTGGATGATGCCGGCCGAAGGCAGCGAAGCCGAGCTTCTAACGGGCCGGGCCAGCTACGCGCGCTTCTCGCGTGACGGGGAACGACTGCTCTACGTGGGTAATGAAGAGCGCGCGGGCAATTTGTGGAGCGTTTCCATGGCGGATCGCTCGGATCGCCCGATCACGGATTTTTCGGGAAGACCCGGCACGCTGGGCTCGTGGAGCCTCGCGACCGATGCTCACTACGTCTACTTCACCTGGGAAGAAGAGCTCGGAGATCTTTGGGTCATGGATGTCATCGACGACACACCCGAGTGAGCATCAACCGTTATTCTTGTGGCCAATGAGCTCGTAATACTTTCCCTTCGGCTCACCGGTCCAACCGTTGATGCCGTGTTTGGGCAGCCACCAGACGTGGGTGACGAGTGCCGCAACCAATGGCAGAGCAAGTAATCCGAAAGCCCACGCTCGGCCAAAAGTGGCGGACACGGTTACGACGATCGTTGAGACGATAACGACTTTCAGGATCCGGCGCCACTTTGGCTTGTGCTCTTCGAAATGGCCAAAAAGGATAGTTCCGAACGCAAAAACGCTCATGACGATCGCTACGTCGAACCACAGACTGTTCAGGTCCGTCATGAATGCCTCTCAATTCATGAGTTTTGGTTACTCGAACCGGCGTGTTTGCTCCCGCCACTTGAGGTGTGAACCGTGCTCTGCCCACCAGCAACGCCACCCTTCAATGGCTTCCCGATTCTCCGTTGGACTCCGCTGGGGGCGGTATCCAAAGTCTTTGCCACTGAGATTCCCGAGCAGCTCCATCGCCTCTCGACGGGCGAGCTCTGGCTCATCACTTTCAAGCATGTCGATGAGAACCGGAATCCCTGATGGTTCCTTCAATTCCAGGATGGCGCGGGCGAGCGCCACCTTCAGAAATGGGTCGTAGTCCCGGCGGCACATCTCGAGGAGGATGGGCGCGGCCGATGGGTCTTGAAAAACTGGCAGAACGTGGGCAATGTGCTCTATCAGTCTGTCTGAGCTCGTGCTTCGAAGGAGCTCCAAGATCTCGGGCACCGCGTGGGCATCCTTCCGTTCAGCGAGGTGATCCAAGGCGTCGAGCTGGGCCGAGGCCTCGGTGCTGTGTAGAGCCCGGACCAGCTCGTCGAAAGTCACCTCGTGAATGTGCTCTTCGGACCCCTTACGTAACGCGAGGCTCCCGATCGCCAAGCTAGCCACGAGAAAAGCACCTCCCGCCACCTTCGCAAGAGCTCCCAGTTTGCTCGACGAGCTCATCACCATGTGAGTGAGGCCAGCGGCCAGAAGGAGGGCCGCAAAGCATGCGACCACGGCCGGCCCGGTTGGCAGGTCGCCGTAGTAGGAGAGGATCATCCCCGCGAGGCTAACAACGGCTCCGGCGAGCCATCCCACGGCTATCCTCCGGCCGATAGTTTCCGCAAACATCACCGCAATGACGGCAGGGACGATAAGGTAAGAGAAAACGAGCAGGACGCCGGCGATAGCCACCGAGCTCGTGATGACGACGCCAAAGGACACATAGAACAAGAAGTCCCAGAACCGGACCTCGAGGCCCTCCTTTGCTGCGCCTTCGGGATCAAAGCTGATCATGAAAAACTGCTTGCGAAATACCCAGTGAAACGCGCCGACTGCCACGTAGATGGTTGCAGTCTTGAAAATCTGGGGCCAAGTGACGAGGAGCACGTTTCCGGCAAGCATCTGCTTCAGGTGCTCCCCCTCTCCCGTCGACTTCCATAGCATGAGCATCGCTATAGCGGTCGCGCTTGCGTAAGTGATCCCGATGATGGCCTCCTGCGCCACCTTCTCATGACGCATGCGCGTCAGCGCGAACACCGCAGCTCCGATGAGCGTAAACCCGAGCGAGAAAGCATAGACGACCAGCTGCTCTTCAGGCCGGCGGGCATCGTAGCCAAGCAGGAAGGCATAGCTCGCCCCCAAGGCGGCAATCTGCGCCATGGCTAGATCCACGAAAATAACTTTCCGACTCAGCACGTGGATGCCGAGGTAGCCGTGAATCCCGGTGAGGACGAGACAGATCGCGAGTGGCGGGAGCATCCAGGTGAGCTCGCTCAGGTCACTCATCGCGGTAGCACTCCACTACTCGTTGATTGCAGCCAGGAGATGGTCCAAGATTTTGTCGATCAGCTTGAAGTAGTCTTCGGTCCCAGGCTCGCCACCCACCTGGCTCGGTAGTATCACGACCGTAGCCCCGGCCTGATTGGCGATGGCGTCGGGAAGCGCCCCGTCATAGAAGTTATCGACCAGGATGAGTCTGGCCCCCTCTCTCTTGATCCGTTCGATGATCTCGCGTTGATAGCGCGGGCCTGGTGGAATGCCAGGCTTTTCCTCGATGGTCCCCAAGAGCTCAATCCCGAAGAGGTTACAGAGATAAACCCACACTTTGTGGTACTCGACGGCTTTCTCACCGCGCAGAGGCTCGGCTTTTTTGAGCCAGCCTCCCAATTTACCGATGAGCTTTTCTTCTCCTACCTCGTTTCGTTCCAACCAGTCAAAAAGGTCCCGATCCATGGCCAGCCGGCTAAGCTTCCGTCCGCCCACCAACTGGACCAGCTTCTCACCGAACACCTCACGATCGATTCGAGCTCGAAAGTCCTTGTCGCGTTTCTGAAAATAATCCCGATCCTCCGGAAACGCTTGCACCAACCCGCGAGTGATGTTCGAAGCAATCTTCTTGGTCCGGAGAGGATCCAGCCAGAGATGAGGGTTGCCTTCCGGGTGCAGATCTCCGAGAGCGCGAGTGGGATTGTCCGGCACCTCCTCCTTCGGGATCCCGACCGAGGTTGTAATGCGCCCACCCGCGCCGCGGGTGATGCGAGTGTTCCCGGAACCATCCGCCACACGGTCCGCCCAACGATCCTGCAGCATCCCGATCTCGAGGAGAAGCTCGGCCTTCCGAACTTTGTTCATCAGGTATGGCGTAGGGGAGACGAAGTGAGGGTCTTCGTCCGGTCGGGCCAGGCTTACGACTGCCAACTTTGCGCCTCCTATCTCTTTAGCGATGGCGGACAACGTGGGTAACGTGCCCACCACTATTTTCTTTGGTTCGTCCTGCGCGCCTGCCGGTACCGAAAAAGCCAGCAGCAGGACAGCCGCTACATACCATTTCGTCGATGACATCATCCGTTTTCTCCACATGGACGCTTACCGATTCACCCAGTACGGCTCGGTAGGGTGCACGCCGAATACAAAGTTTAGCTCGAAGAACAAAGTATTCAAGCCGTCCTTTTCTGGAAGATCGCTCAAACGGTGCTCGCCGCCCAAGCGGAATCGCAAGAACTCCGACGTGTAGTAGGTAAGGTAGCCTGCCCAAACTTGGGTGTCTAACCGCTCGTTCTCGAGTTCCTGAGAGAAATCATATCGCCCCCCGAGGTAAAGGTTTCGTCCTAGCTGGTACTGAGCAAACAGGTAGTAACCAAGCGGCGTTCGCGACGGCCCATCGGACTGCTCCAATGAAGCGTAGAAGAACTCTCCCCCGCCTACGAAGGACCTCCGAAGCCCACTGCGTCCCGGCTTCCACGTATACGTGAAGTCGACCACCGCCAGCGCGGTGCGCAAGATTCCGGACGGATCGTTTTTACCACCCAGATAGGAGCCCCCGAGCTCAAAGGCCTGGCTGTTACTGATCCTCTGGTACCAGCTCCCGCGCCCATAGAAAACCAGATCGTCTCCTTGATTGGCTTCGGTGACAGCAAGGTTCCCGGTCGTGCCAAAACCTAGCTGCATTCTGAGCGTTGTCTCGAGAGATGGCGACGGCAGGAAAAAGTCGGCGTTCACACCCGTGACTTGAAATCCGGCTTCGGCGGACTCGCCGAGCCCCTCCGTGCCCAAGAATGTCGCCACCGGAAGGGGTCGACTCGTCCACATCAGATCATGAAAGTGGATCAAATTGTTCTTGCCAATCTCTGGGCGGTACTTTCCAGGTTTGAGCTTCAAGCCCCATGGCGAACCCAGAAAAGGCAAACGCTTTATCAGCACATACCCTTCCTCTATATCAGCTTCGAGCGGCCCTCCAGGGGACTCCGCTTCGAGCGGGATGGAGAGAAACGCGTCCGCAAAAGGGTCGACCGCTGCACGTAGCTCGAACTCCCCCGCCCGAAACACGAAGCGGTTGTCGATAGGATCACCCTCAGGGCTTATGACCATGTTGTTGTCCCTTCGCCCCATCAGGTTACCGAACATGGTGATGTACGGTGTGAATGCGAGCGGCGCGAAAGCTCTACGGTTCTTCTCGATCTCTCCCCCGAGCTCCTCACGGTCTCTATCGTGTCGCTCCTCCAGACGTTCGAGCTCCTCCTCGACATCAAGGGAACGTTCTTTTTGCATCGCTTGAAGCTTGGTCTCGAGGGCGCTCAATCGCGCTTCATAACGAGCTTTGATGGCCTCAAATTCTTCCCTCAACGCAGCAAGCTCTTGGGTAATTTCATCTCCTTCATCCTGGGCTTCCCGGCTTTCGGCTGCTGCCGCGGTCCATGTCACTGTTGCAAGAACCGCTGCAAGTAGGAGAAAAGGGGGTTGGGTCATGCGTTCCTCCCTGATGAATGAGTTTTCTCGGGCTAGCGGAGACGCCCAAACAAGGTGTGCGGAATTGCACTCCTCCACACGCGCTGGTCTTAGCGATAGCGCGGTTTTGCGCCCTAGGCCTTGGTCGGTGGGGAGCGGGAGACGCGAAAGAATCCAGGCGAGCGGCACTTTTCTCCACAGGCCAGCGCCAGGATCGCGGTCGAGGATGACAGCGGCGCCACCAGTGAGCTTGCTGTCGGCGCGGTGCCTCTCAGGTTCTTCGCGAGGATGCAGGCGCCGCAGAGGTGCACCCGTTGCACTTGGTGTGCGTGGCTGCCGCTGATCCAGGCCTCAGCGCCTTCGAGAATCCCCCGGGACACGGATTCAGCAGAGCGGCTCTGCGCCTGCGGTACCTGCAGGTAATGATACAAGGAGAGCAAGGCCGAGAGGGACAGTAGCCCACTCAGCGCTAGAACCAGAAGTGCTTTGACTATTCGGTACACCATCGCCTAGGTTAGATACAACCGTAGCTTACTCAGCTTCGGCCTACCGGTCAATGTCATTTGGGCCATTTGGGCCAGTTGGGCCAGTTGGGCCAGTTGGGCCGGTGGACCTGGGGACGTGAGGGTCACTTAGTTTCTGAGGCGGTCCAGACGGAGCCGATGGCGCTCGTCGAAAAGACGCCGCGCCGTCAAAGCGACCGAGACGAAAACCCCGAAGCCCGTACCCGCCGCGACGAGAAACATGATCAAGATCTGGTACTTCACCGCTTCGACGGGCGGGCTCCCCGCGAGGATCTGTCCCGTCATCATCCCCGGCAGGCTCACGAGCCCCGCCGCGGCCATCGAGTTCAGGATGGGCAACATGCCCGTTCTTACGCTCTCACGTCTCAAGTCGAGCGTCGCTTCTTCCCGCGACTGGCCCAGTAGAAGCCGGCCCTCGAGCACACGCTTTTCCCGATAAGCCACTTCGGTGAAGCGGCCGGTCCCGAGCGCCACCCCGTTCATGGTGTTTCCGAGGAGCATGCCGAGAAGCGGTATCGCATATTGTGGCTGGTGCCAAGGCGTCACGCCGATGACGGCGATGAGTGCGAAGACCGTGATCGAGAACGACGAGATGAACATGGAGAGGGCCCCAACGGAAAAGCCCCAAGCGCCTGCGAGCGGCCGCGCTTGACGCGCGCGCACTTCCCTTCCCGCGGCCAAGAGCATGACCATCGCGATGACCACGAGCCACAGGAGTCCCTGACTCTCGAAGAGCGTTCTCAACACGAACCCCACCAGCAAGAGCTGTATCGTTGTGCGCATCGCTGCCACTAGGATCGAGCGCGTCAGACCGAGCGACGACCAGAGGCTGAGCCCGGCGAGCGCGAGCACGAGGCCGGCGGCAATGGCAAGGTCGGTGGCGCCGAGCGAGATCACTCCCATGGTCAAGACGCCACCAAACGTCCGTCGCGAAGCTCGAAGTGGCGCGACGCGACCCGTCGCGCTTGCTCGCGGTCGTGGCTCACCCAAATGACCGGTGCCTCTTTACCGCGACAGTAACGTTCCACGAGGGCTTCGACCCGCGCGACATTATCGACATCGAGACTTGCTGTTGGCTCGTCGAGCAACAGTGCTTCCGGTCCGATCGCGAGGAGCCGCGCGAGCGCGAGACGCTGGCGCTCGCCCGTGGACAACCTGTGCACGTCAAAGCCGAGAACGTCGCGACCAAATCCGAGCGCCTGAAGCTCATCGCCTTCATATCCAGCGGGAAAGTGCGGCGCCACGTCGTCCGCCCACCACGCGCTCTCCGGCGGAAGCATGCCGACACGCCGGCGCCACGCTGGCGCGGGCGTCGCTGCGCACAACGTTCCATCGAAGCGCACGCTTCCCTCGTGGGCGTCGAGGTCCGCGAGCACTCGTAAGAAGAGTGTTTTACCCGAGCCGGACGCCCCCATCACCGAAACACATTCGGAAGACTCGATGGTAAGGTCGATCGGACCCATAGAGAGGAATTGCAGCGCTTGAATCTCGAGTCGGCTCATCACCACGACTCTACACCCGCTCTTTGACAGCGCCAAAGGCCTCCAGTAGGCTTTCGCGCAATGCGAAAAGCTGTCTATCTCGCGATCGGGGTCGCGGTCATGCTCGGTATCCACATCTTGCCGGCGCCGCCGCCGGTGGGCGACGCGGCGCTCACCCTCGAAGGCAAAGCTTGTCTGGCCGTCCTCGCCTTCGCCGTCGTGCTCTGGATCTCGGAAGCCCTCCCCTTCGCCGTCACGTCGCTCTTCGTGCTTCTCCTGATACCGGCGTTCGGCGTCGAAGACTATGCGGTCGTCGTGCGCACCGGTTTCGGCAACCCCATCATTACGTTCTTTCTCGGTGTCTTGTTGCTGTCGACCGCGTTCAGCCGCTCCGGACTCGGCCCTAGGCTCGCGCTCAACATCTTGCGCCGCGTTGGCACCCGAACGGATCGCGTGCTCCTCGGGTTCCTCGTAGTGGGTGCCGCGCTCTCGATGTGGATTACAGATATGGCGGTCGCGGCGATCCTGCTCCCGCTCGGGGTGGGCATATTGCAAGACGCCGAGCTGAAGCCACTCGAGAGCAACTTTGGGCGGGCGCTCATGATTTCCTGTGCCTTCGGACCGCTAATTGGCGGCATCGCGACGCCCGCTGGAACCGGCGCTAACCCCATTGCGCTCAGCTATCTCAAAGAGCTCGCGGGCGTCGAGATCTCTTTTCTCGAATGGATGCGCTACGGCCTCCCGGCCGCCGTTCTCATGATCCCCATCGCGTGGCAAGTGCTGCTGCGGATTTTTCCTCCCGAGCTCGAAAAGTTGCCCATGAAAGAGGGAGAGCTCGAAGAAAAGCTCACAGCCCTGGGCCCGCTTACGCCCGCGGAGCTCAAGACGCTCGTTGTCTTCGGGATGACCATCACGCTGTGGCTTCTGACCTCTCTTCCGATCCAAGGGGTCGCGCTCTTCGGCGGCGTCACGCTCTTCCTCCCGGGAATGAACGTGATGAGCTGGAAGGACGCTCAGCACGACGTTGACTGGGGCGGCATCCTGCTTATCGTCGCCGGCATCTCGCTCGGGATGATGGTCTACGAGACGGGGGCAGCAGAGTGGGTCGCGCTGGCCTTGATGGGCCGGATGGGCGAGGTGCCTACGATCTTGCGGCCGTTTCTCATCGTGCTCGGCGTGGCGTTGCTGCATCTCTTCTTTTCCAGCAACACCGTCACGAGCACGATCATCATGCCAATCCTCATCGCACTCGCCGCGAGCCTGGCGCTCGATCCATGGACGCTCGCCGGCCCCGCGGCGTTTACGTCTTCCTTGGCTTTCATCCTCGTGACCGAGAGCCCGACCAACGTGATCCCTTATTCCTCCGGGTATTTCTCGATCCGGGACATGGCCAAGGCGGGGATCGTCATGACTTTCTTCGCCGCGATCTGTGTCGCGGCTTCCATTCTCGTCATGGGAGCGTTCGAATGACGACAGTCCAAGAGGTCATAACCCGCGCGCGCAAGGTGCAGCGGGAGCTCGAGAAGCTCGACCAAGCAGGCGTCGACGATATCGTCACGGCTGTCGCTTGGGTGGGGGTCGCCCATGCCGAGCGACTGGCCAAGCTCGCCGTCGAGGAGACGGGGCTCGGCAACGTCAACGACAAAATCAAGAAGAACCGGCGCAAGACTATGGGAACGCTGAACGACCTACGAGGCGCCACGTCCGTCGGCATTTTGAAAGAAGACCGGGAGCGAGGGATCACCGAGATCGCAAAGCCCGTGGGGGTCGTCGCGGCTATAACACCGGTGACGAATCCGGGTGCCACGCCTATCAACAACATCATGATCACGCTGAAAGGACGCAACGCCGTCGTGCTGGCGCCGCACCCGAAAGCCGAGGGCACTTGCACTGAGCTCGTACGTCTCGTTCATGAAGCGCTCGACAAATTAGGGGTTCCGCGCGACGCCGTGCAGCAACTGAGTCTTCGAGCGAAGAACAAACAAGAGAGCAAAGCTCGCGCTCAGGAGCTCATGGAGCTCGCGGATATCGTCGTCGTGACGGCGGGTCCGGCCAACGTGCTCGCCAGCTATCAAAGCGGCACGCCCGCGCTCGGCGTGGGGCGCGGCAACGCACCGGTGATCGTGGATGCGAGTGCTCATATCGAAGACGCGGCGGACAAGATCCTCCGGAGCGCGACATTCGACTACGCGACGAGCTGCTCGTCGGAGAACTCGTTGCACGTGGAGGCGTCGGTTTACGACAGCGTACTCACGGCGCTCGAGGCGCGGGGCGCGTACGTCGCTCGCGGCAAAGAAAAGTTGGCGCTCGAAGCAGCGCTCTGGAAAGACGGCGCGCTCGACCGGAAGCTCGTCGCACAATCCCCTGCCGTGATCGCCGAGGCCGCCGGGCTGGCTCATGATGCAGCCGCGAAGGCTCGGCTCTTTCTCGTCGAAGAAGACGGCGTTGGGCCCGATCATCTGTTCTCCGGCGAAAAGCTAGCTCCGGTCGTGAGCGTCTATCGATGGGAACGCTTCGACGACGCGCTCGCGATAATCGACCGCATTCTCGCCTATCAAGGCCTCGGCCATTCTGTCGGCATCCACTCTCGGGACGACGAGCGCATCGAGAGGCTCGCGCATCGGGCCAAGGTCTGTCGCGTGCTCGTCAACCAAGCCCATTGCATCGGCAATGGCGGTGATTTCGAGAACGGTCTCGACTTCACTTTGTCGCTCGCCGCCGGCACATGGGGCGGGAACAGCACGTCGGACAACATTACTTATAAGCACTTTCTCAACATCACCCGGATCTCCCGGCCGATTGCAGCCGAACCGCCGACCGAAGCGGACCTCTTCGGCGACTACTGGGAGCGATTCGGCCTCACTCCATGAACTTCGACGAGCAGACGGCCAAAGAGCTTCTCGAGACGCGCGGGATCCGCATACCGCGCGGCCGGGTCGCCACCACGGCCGAAGAGGCGGCGGTGATTGCAAGCGAGCTCGGAGCGCCGGTCGTGATCAAACCGCTTCTCCCAACCGGGCGGCGCGGTAAAGCCGGGCTCATCCGCTTCGCCGAGGACGCGCGCGCGGCCTCCTCGGAAGCCGCGGAGCTCTTGGCGCACGCCGATCGTCTCCGTGTGGAAGAGCGCATCCCCATCGAGCGCGAGCTCTACGTGGGCGTCGTCACCGATCGCCGTGCAAAGTCGCCGATGATGCTCTTCTCGCCGGAGGGCGGTGTCGACGTCGAGACAGCGCAGGACGTTACCAAAAGGCCCATCGATATTCGGCGCGGCGTGAGCGCCTCGACTCTCGAGGCCTTTCCCGAGAACGTGCGCGCGGTGCTCGAGACCTTGTATGAGGCTTATCGCGCGCTCGACGCGGACTTGCTCGAGATCAATCCTCTCGCGGTGACCACGGCGGGAGAGCTCATCGCACTCGACGCGAAGCTCGTCGTCGATGACAGCGCCCT
Organism: Acidobacteria bacterium bin61; assembly: GCA_963578475.1. Lineage (GTDB taxonomy): Bacteria > Acidobacteriota > Vicinamibacteria > Marinacidobacterales > SMYC01 > SMYC01. Next base: position 35,948 of record CAUZCL010000015.1, read on the forward strand.
TGCGCGACAGGCAGAGCTGCCAGTGGCGCCGGCCGAGGGTACGGCGCTCGAGAAAAAAGCGAGAGAGGCCGGCCTCTACTACATCGAGCTCGACGGCGATGTCGGCGTCCTCGCGAACGGCGCGGGGCTCACAATGGCCACCCTCGATGCGGTGCGTTTTCACGGCGGTCGGCCGGCGAACTTCATGGAAATCGGCGGTGATGCCTATCGCAAAGCACACGAAGCTCTCGAGATCATTTTAGGGAATCCACGCATTCGTAGCTTGCTCGTGAATCTTTGCGGCGCCTATGCCCGCACCGACGTGATGATCGAGGGCTTTCTCACCGGCTGGCAGGCGCTCGCGCCGTCCGTGCCCGTCGTGTTCAGCATTCACGGTACGGGCGAAGCGCGCGCGATCGAGCTCGTCAGGGAGACGCTCGGCCGCGAGCCTTTCGACGAGATGGACGACGCGGTCAAAGCGGCGATTCGCCTTGTCTAGCTTTTTCGCTCGAGCGCCGAGCGTCATCGTCCAAGGCATCACCGGACGCGAGGCGCGTTTTTGGACGGCGCGCATGATCGCCTGCGGGACGCAGATCGTCGCGGGCGTCACCCCCGGCAAAGGCGGTCAGCACGTGGACGCCACTCCCGTTTACGACCGTGTCGAAGAAGCCGTGCAGGAACACGGCGCGACGACGACGGTGCTATTGGTACCACCGCACGCGGCGAAAAGCGCCGTACTCGAAGCGATGGCAGCCGGGATCGAGACCGTCGTTTTGCTTACCGAGCACCTCCCGGTCCACGACACGATGGAGCTCCTCGCAGAGGCCGACGAACGTGATGTGAGCATACTGGGCCCGAACTCTCCCGGCATGGCCGTTCCCGGAAGCTACTTCCTCGGCATCCTGCCTGCGTGGGAGCCCACGATTTTCGCTCCCGGCTCTATCGGCGTCGCCAGCCGGAGTGGAAGTCTCGGAACGCTCGTTTGCGTCGAGCTCGTGCGGCGCGGGCTCGGACAATCGGCCTTTCTCGGCATCGGCGGCGACCCCATCCTCGGCACGACATTTTACGATGCCCTCAACGCCTTCGAGGCCGACCCGGGAACAGAAGCGGTTGTTCTTCTCGGCGAGATCGGAGGCACGATGGAAGAGGATGCTGCGGCGTTCATCGCGGAGATGTCGAAGCCCGTCGTCGCGTTCATTGGCGGGTCGAGCGCTCCGGAAGGTAGAAAGATGGGGCATGCGGGGGCGATCGTCGCAGGTAACAAAGGTACGGCGCAGTCGAAGATCGCAGCGCTCCGATACGCTGGGGCTCATGTCGCCGAGGTCCCGTCTCACGTGGGACGTCTCGTGGCCGAGCTAGTGTGATCGAGGCTTTCGAAATCTGGATCGAAGCTCACGAGACGGCTTTTGCAAGCGCCGCATCCACCTGCTCGAGCGTTCTCTTGGTGCCGTCGCGAGATCACCGCGCGATGCTCCTGCCTGTTCGGCATGTTCGAACAGGTCCACAACGAACCACTCGGGAGGCGGTGTTTTTGGAAACGCTACACGTCGAAGGCGGTACCGGCGACCGCCGAGGGAGAACGTCCCCGTGCGCTTCAAATTGTAGACGAGACGCTCGGTCGAAAGCGTGGTCGTTCCAAGCCCAAGGGCGTTCCATCGGTCAAGCCCAGTGAACACGAAAGGCGTGTCGCCTAGGAACGCCCGAACAAGCTCTTCATCGGTTGGAAGAACCGTGCCGAAACGTCCTTGCTCAGGGTGCGCGAACAGACCATGGGCGAGACGAACGGGTTGCCCGTCGCGGACGAGACGATTGGCCAGTCAGTCGGGGTGCGTTCGCTCCCCAGCGAGAAAGCTCACGCGTACGATACACGCGGCCTGGCTCGAGAACAGGATTTGTTGGCGATGGCATGGCACTTATTTTCCCGAAGAAAAGATACCACACTTGGGAAGAGCACGAGAGCCCCTACAAGCTCGTCGCGCAGATCTTCGCCGATCGCGGTGTGCGCACCGGCAAGGTCGGGATCGAAGAGCGGACGCGGTTTTTCTTCGTGGAAGGTATCCAGAAGGAATGTCCCGGCATCGAGCTCGTGAGCGCCGACCCGGTTACGGTCGGCTGCCGGATCCGGAAATCAGAAACGGAGCTCGCGCTCATGCAAACCGCGAACGACATCACGCTGAAGGCCTATAAGACAACCGTCGAGGCGCTCGAAGAAGGCATGACGCATTTCGAGGCCTCGAAGATCATCGCCGCCGCCCATGACGCGATGGGCGTTCGCGGAGGGGCCGGCGTGCAGTTCGGCGAGTACACGGCTTTCCCGCATGGAAGCAGCAAGCCTCAGGTATTGAAGGCAGGCGATGTCGTCATAATGGATGGCAGCTGCAACGTCGATGGCTATCGCTCGGACATCACGCGAACCGTCATCTTCGGTAAGCCGTCCGACCGACAACGCGAGCTTTGGGATCTCGAGCGCAAGGCCCAGGACGCGGCCCGAGACGCAGTGAAGCCGGGTGTTCCTTGCGGTGCCATCGACGACGCGGCGCGCAAGGTCATCACCGATGCGGGCTACGGCCCCCAATACAAATATTTCACCCATCGCGTCGGACACGGCATCGGGCTCGATGGACACGAGTGGACTTATCTCGTGCGCGGGAACGACATGCCACTCGCGCCAGGCATGTGCTTCAGCAACGAGCCTGGGATTTATGTTTATGGCGAGTTTGGTGTGCGGCTCGAAGACTGCTTCTACGTGACGGAAGAAGGTGGGCATCTGTTCACGGAGCAGAGCCCTTCCATCGATCAACCTTTCGTGTAGCGTTGAGCTCACTCTGGGATTTGCTGCTCGTCGGCACCGGTGGTTTCATAGGCGCGAGCTTGCGCTTCCTCGTGAGCGGCCTCGTTCAAAGAGTCGACCCGCTCGGCACGTTTCCCTACGGAACGCTGAGCGTGAATGTCATCGGCTGCTTCGTGATCGGGTTGCTCGACGCCATGGCCGATGTGCGCGGCGTTCTCGGGCCGAGCGCCCGGCTCGTCATCTTCCTCGGCGTGCTCGGCGGCTTCACGACCTTTTCGACTTTCGCCTATGAGACGCTCGCGCTCTTGCGCGACGGCGAAGCTCTGAGAGCCGGGGCCAACGTTGTCGGGAGCGTGAGTCTTTCCATGATCTTCGTCTGGCTCGGTTATGTTCTAGGAAACCGCTAATGCTTCCGAAACAAGGTCATCTGCTCCGCATCTTCATCGGTGAGTGCCACCAATATGGACGCGTGCCGCTCTATCAATGGACCGTCAAGAAAGCCCGTGAGAGAGGCCTCGCGGGCGCCACCGTGCTTCGCGGCCTCATGGGTTTCGGCGCCAAGAGTCACGTGCACACGGCGAAGATTCTGAGACTTTCGTCGGACTTACCCGTCGTGATCGAGATTGTCGACGCTATAGAGAAAATCGAAGCCTTCCTGCCCAAGATTGACCAAGCGATCGGACACGGGCTCGCGACGATCGAGAAGGTCGAAGTGCGTTTTTATCGGGACGGACGGGATTAGGACGGGCTAATTCCTTTACGGGCATCTCCTCATCAGAGCCAAGGCTTGGGAGCAAGAGCGCCACTTTCCGATCTCTTGCTCGCCCGAACTGCCGGCTGCATGTCGCGTTGAACCAGGTGTTTCGAGGAGATGCCCGCGCCATATACATAGCAAGTGACGTGCCATAACGGATCCCGCCTAAATGCTGATATTTGGGAATTTGGAGTGGGTGGATTATCCTACGACCGGTGACAGCCGTTGACACTCTTTAACAACTGTAGCTAGTCCGACAACACTCGCTTGAGCGTATCTCGGCTGACTTTCTTACCGCTGACCACGAGCACGACCCTTTGCCCGCGCCAGGCATCGGTCTCCTTCATCAAAGCGGCGATGGATAGAGCGGCCGCTCCTTCGATAATCATGTAGTGTTTTTCTACCGCAAGGCGCATCGCGGCGGCAATTTCTTCCTCCGTCAAGAGAACGAACGCGTCGATGGTCCTTTGGCAGATAGGAAACGTGATGGTGTTCGGATCGAGTCCGCCTGCTGTCCCGTCCGCGAGTGTCGGCTCGGAGACGAGCTCTAGGATCTTGCCGGCGCGCACGGACTCCGTCATAACACACGAGTTCTGCGCCTGGCAGCCGGTAACGTGGAGCTCGGGATAGCGCGCTTTCATGTAGCCCGCGATACCCGCTATCAAACCGCCGCCGCCGATGGGAACGAAGACGGCATCGACGTTCTCGAGCTGCCGCTCGATCTCCAAAGCTATCGTTCCCTGGCCGCCAATGACCTTCGGGTCGCTATAGGGAGAGACGTAGACCAGCCCTTCCTTTTCGGCGGCCTTCATCGCTTCGAGCTCACCCTCGACGGAATCCTGTCCCACGAACCGCAGCTCGACCCCATAGGGCAAAAGCGCGTCCTTTTTTGCCTTCGACACGGTCTCGGGCAAATAGATGATCGCCGCCCCTCCAAGCTTTGAGAGCGCGTAAGCCACGGCCGCCGCGTGATTTCCGGAGGACGCCGTCACCACACGCTGGCGTTCGCTCTCGTCGAGCGATAGGAGCTTGTTCAAAGCGCCGCGGAGCTTGAACGAGCCAGAGAGCTGCTGACTTTCGAGCTTCAAATAGACGTCGGCGCCGCTTCGCTCGCTGAGCTCGTGCGACGGTTCGAGCGGGGTCTCGCGAATGTAAGGGCGGATGCGCTTTTCGGCGGCTTCCACCTCGGACAGAATCTCTTCGTCGCGCATGCGGGCTATTGTAGTTAAAATAGCAGTTCTCAAGGAGGCAGTTGAAGTGTCAAATGCAATTCTCAAGGTACCGGCGCCGCGAAACGAGCCTGTTTACGACTACGCGCCGAAAAGCCCGGAACGGAGCGCGCTCCAAGCCGCCATCAAGGACATGCTTGGTAAAGAAATCGAGATCCCCATCATCGTCGGAGGAAAGGAAATCCGAACCGGCGATCTAGGCGAAATCCGCTGCCCTCACGACCACGGCCACGTTCTGGCCAAATATCACCGGGCCGACACGGATATCGTCCATCAAGCGGAGAAGGCGGCCGGTGAGGCCTGGCACGAGTGGTCCGTTATGGATTGGCGGGCGCGCGCGAGCGTCATGCTGCGAATGGCGGAGCTTCTATCGACCAAATACCGACCGATCGTGAACGCCGCGACGATGCTCGGGCAATCGAAGACCGCGCATCAAGCCGAGATCGACGCCGCCGCCGAGCTCATCGATTTTTATCGCTTCAACGCCCACTACATGCAGGAGATCTATTCCGGGCAGCCCGTCTCGAGCCCGGGCATGTGGAACTACGTCGAGTATCGCGCGCTCGAGGGCTTCGTGCTGGCGATTACGCCTTTCAACTTCACAGCCATCGGTGGCAACTTGTCCACGAGCCCAGCGCTCATGGGCAACACGGTGCTGTGGAAACCAGCTTCGACCGCCGTCCTCAGCTCGTACTACCTCATGGAGCTCTTCAAAGAAGCGGGCCTTCCCGACGGTGTCATCAATTTCATCCCAGGCTCCGGTGGCAAAGTCGGTGGGCCGGCAATGGCCATGCCCACACTCGCCGGTATCCACTTCACGGGCTCGACCGAAGTGTTCCAGATGATGTGGTCCACCGTCGGCGAGAACATCAAGAACTACAAGGTCTATCCGCGGATCGTCGGCGAGACCGGCGGCAAGAACTTCATCGTCGCGCATCCGTCGGCCAATGTCGACGCACTCGTGGCGAATATCATCAGGGGTGCTTTCGAATATCAAGGACAGAAATGCTCGGCGGCGTCGCGCTCCTATATCCCGGAGAGCCTTTGGAACACGTTCAAAGAGCGCTTGGTCGCCGAAATCGCGACGATGAAGACCGGCGACGTTACGGATTTCGGGAACTTCATGGGCGCTGTCATCGACAAACCGGCTTTCGACACCATCACGGAATATATCGATTACGCGAAAGACTCCTCGGAGGCCGAGTTCATCACGGGTGGGACCTATGACGGCTCCAAAGGCTATTTCATCGAGCCCACGACGGTCGTGACCACAAACCCACATTTCAAGCTCATCGAGGAAGAGATCTTCGGCCCCGTGATCACGATCTATGTCTATCCGGACGACAAGTTCGAGGAGACGCTCGAGCTCTGCGACAAGACGTCACCTTACGGTCTCACCGGCGCCATCTTCGCCGACGATCGTCTGGCGGTCGAAAAGGCGTTCCGCGCGCTCCGTCAGAGCGCGGGGAATTTCTACATCAACGACAAGCCGACGGGCGCGGTCGTGGGCCAACAGCCGTTTGGAGGAAGCCGTGCCTCGGGAACGAACGACAAGGCCGGCTCCGCCGGTAACTTGACACGGTGGACGAGCATCCGCACGGTGAAAGAAACCTTCGTCCCCGCGACCGACTACCGCTATCCTTACTTGGAGAGCGAATAGTTTCGTCAGCTCTTTGCTGCCAGCAGATCCCGGAGGAGTCCGTTCTCGGTTCCACCAGGAACGAGGGTGAGCTCTGCCTCGGATTCTAGAAGCTTTGTCACCTTGAGAACCTGAAGCAAGGCTTCGACCACGTCGGGGTCTTTCGCGATGTCGCGAAGGGCCTCGCCCACGAGCCGTGGATGTAGGGCCGCGGCTCGCGCGAACTCAACGGCAGCTTCTTTTTCCGCGGCGCTCGCAATCACATCGACTTGATTGTCGCCCGCCTGGCGGATAGCGGATAGCGGATGTCACCTGCCGCAACCGATTGACGACCTTTTGCTCGATCAGTTGGATCACCACGTGGTCGCGGAAGTGGACTTTGCGGATATAAACCGAGCCGAGCTCATAACCCCAGGCCGAACCTTTGGGTGACACCTCTTCCCGAAGCGTGCGGCTCATGCTGTGACGATTTTCGGGCATCTCGGGGAGAGGCAGATTACTGAGGCTTCGCACGGTGGCGTTCGCGACATTGGCCAGAAGCGAGCCGTCCGGATCGGCGTTCTCGAAAAGAAAGGGCACGGGATCTTTCTCCCGCATCTCGTACCAGACCCGATACCCATCGGCATGCCCTCTTCGGTATTGACCGGCTGGCTCCGAAGGTACTTTTGGTTGAGACCCATATCGACGTCGCGGACGTTGCCAAAGAAGCGAACCAGCACGGCTCGGGGACCGAACACCGAGATCGGAAAATGGAGGCCGGGCTCGTCGAGCACACCCAATACTTTTCCGAAGAGGGCGTAGACTTTGGCGTGACATTCGTGGACGAGGACGTAGACTCCGAAGAGCCGGGCGAATGCGAACAAAACGGGCACACCAATGAATGCGGAGAAGAAAACGAAAAGAGCTGTCGTAAAGAAAATCACGAGCGCACCTCCCCGATGATCCGCTTGGCACGGGGAATGAGGTCGAGCTCGATCTTGCGCAGATAAGCAGAGAGCGCGCTTTTGCCGCTTCCTTTCAGCTCACTCAACTCCTCCGCCAGGCGCAGGAGCGGTTGCACCTCGGCCTGAGCGCGCATGGTCTCGATCTCCACGGCTCTTTTCGCCTGCTCGATCTTCTGATCCACCATCGCGCTAGCCACGCTCACATCGGCGGAGACCCCGTTATGAGCCGTGTTGATGGCGGCCAGAGAGGACTCGATTTCATCCGGCGGGTCCATCCCGGTGATGAATGTGCACGTCTTGTCAGGCCCACTTGAAGTACGGTCCGCCGGGACCGATGACCCGAAGCTGGGGATAGTTGTAGCGATCACGCTGCGCCTCGTCGAGGTGCTCGGCGATGGGCGCATCGAGCGTGGTCCGGCCTTCGAGCCGCTGAGCGCGTCCGAAAGTGGTGAGGACCGCTCTCTCGTTTTGCTGCACGGTGAAGAACCCCGCGAGCACGACACGCAGGATAAAGTAGAACAACAATCCGGCGATGACGCCGGCCAAAAACCCAACCATATTGGCCTCCTCGAACGGAAGGACGGGCGTTTACGAACATCGATTGGAAATGGACGGACGCTTTGGTCTTATCCTACAGGGATGTCCCGTATGCGCGCTACCGACGTTAATCTTTCTCTTGAATCAACTCTTCTAGCATTGGCCTCAGCTGACGCTCCCGGTGAAATCCTCGAGATTCGATGAGACCCAGCGCGGTGCGCGCGAGAGCCAGCTCGTCCGCGGTTGCGCGGGAGAGAAGCGCCCGCTCAGCTGGACTCGGATCCACCACGTCTTTCACGGCTACATTTTATCTTATCAGTGTTTTGTCTTCCCTAGACTTGGCTTCGCGCGGACCTGAGCAGCATCCTTCAAAATCGGCTTCAAGAAGACGTACGGATCAGATGGGCGTTCAGGTCACGCATTTCCGCGGCCGCGTCGTCCATGAAGGTATTGGCAAAGAGGATAGAGTCGACGCGCGTTTCGTGGTTGAAGTCGATCCGCGTATTCACGCCTGGATCGGCGCCACCGTGACCCCAAAAAGGAAGCCCGCCGACCTCGCGCACGTACCAGCATAGCCCCCAGATCCCCTCGGAGTGCACTTTGAGCATGGTGTCGACCGTCTCCTTTATAATCCCCCTCCCAGGAGGAAGCAGATGCAAAAGAGTGCTCTTGCCACCGTCCTTGTCTCCGGCGCCCTTCTTCTGGGTGCGCAGAAGCCATGGGACCAAACCTTTTCGCCCGATATCGAGGCGCCCGACGGGTTCCGAGCCAATCGGACAAATTACTCCGCGATCATGGACGTTCTGAAGACGAGCCGGCCCGACGTGACGCTAGAACAGCTCGCCGAGCTCGAAGACCTTCAGCTCGAGAACATCTGGGCCGCGATCTGAGGAAGATCTACGAGGAAGAGAAGAAAAAGAAGAGCTCGACCCAGAATCAGTAGCCGCGCTCGGGATCCACGACGTTTCTGAGCGTCTTGCCAGCGCGGAATCGCTCGAGGTTGGCGCAGAAAAGCTCCACGACTTTGGACTGCCAGCCTTCGATATCACCGGTGTGCGGCGTTATGACGACGTTCTCTAGATCCCAGAGCTCGCTTTCGGCGGGAAGCGGCTCTGTCTCGAACACGTCGAGAACCGCGCCCCGAAGCGCGCCTTCGCGAAGCATGCGGGCCAAAGCTCTCTCGTCCACGACCCCGCCGCGGGAAATATTAACGAGCACCGAGCCAGGCTTCATCGAAGTAAGCACGTGCTCTGAAACGAGACCGAGTGTTTTCTCCGTACGGGGAAGTGTTACCGCGAGAAAGTCTGCATCTTCGAGCACCTCGATGAGCTTGTCGACCCCAACAGCATCCCCTCGCGGCCGTGCCCGCACGCCTACGACCTGAAGCCCGAGCGCTTGCGCCTTCGCGGCAACGCGCGTTCCTATTCCTCCGAGCCCGAGCACGACGAGTCGTTGGCCGTTCGAAGGTCGAAGCGGCTTTGGCTGCCAGACGTGGTCGCGCTGTTGCCGGAAGAAAGCCGGAAAGTGAAGGTTGAACATCAGCATCGCGCACACGACGTAATCCGCGAGGGCTTCGTCGTGAATGCCCGAGGCCGACGTGACCCGGACCCGCGAGCTGAACGGGCGCAAGTGGTCGACGCCCGCCGAATCGCACTGCACCCACTCGATAGACGGCGCATTGTCGAGCAGAAGCTCCCGTGGGAAAGGCGCGCCGATCTTGCCACTGAGCACGACCGTGGGCTCGAACTGGCGCAGCACTTCACCGAGTGCTTCGTAGCTCGAGCATGTTTCGAGCGCGAGCTCAGGATAGCGGGCGCGGATCGGCGTCCTGTAGATGTCGGGCTCGCGCGCAAGAACGAGAACGCGTGGCTTGCTCACAGCCTTCAGGTCACGAGCTGGAGCTTTTGGAACTCGGGGCGGCGCCAAGCTTCGGTCTCAACAATTTTCTTCAGCACGAGGGCGGCTTCCCACACGTCGCTATATCGGAGATAGAGATGAAGAGCATCTCATCCGGGACCTCCGTAAGCGGCTTCTGCGCGCCCAGGAGCGGCTCGAGATTGAGATAGCTTCCATAGCTCAGGCCCCCTGAGGGCTTCCAATGGATCTGCTCCCCCGATAAATCGACGGCGCCAGTCTGGACGTCTTTGGGCATAACCGCGATGGTAGTCGATTCGGAGCACTTGGGCAAGAAGGAGTCGTTCGCGATTCTATGACTTCGCTAATGCATGGGGAGTTGCTGGTCTTCCCATACGGAGGCCGCAAAGAGGTTCGCCAGGCGGTTGAGATTGAGGACGTCGAGCTGGCTGAATCCGTCCCGCCCTTTGCTCAAGTGGATGAGGCCGGCGACACCCTCTCCCGCGCTGAGCGGCACATCGACATGAGTGCGCTGCTGCGGGGGAGCCCCGTGCGGCTGTACCTCTGGCTTCACCAACCGGCTCACACGACAATCGATATCGCCTCGCACTTCCAGGCCGCATTTGTGCCGGAAGGCGTTCAGAATGTGGGTGCGCACCCGAGCAATGAAGGCCTCGTCTGCCGGAAAGCGCGTTTGGATCTCGAGAGAAGCCGGCTCGCCTATGAGAAGGAGCCCCGCGACGTCGTATTCCACGACTTCATGGAGCGAGTCCATCAGGGATTGGGCCATTTGCCGACGGTCCGTGCCGCCGCGCTTTCGCGCGAGGGAGGCTGCGACGAACAAAGCCAGCCGCTCGGTGAGGGCCACGGGATTGGCGCAGCAGCCTTTCTTCCATCCGATTTCAAGGAAACCTTCGTCTCTCCCCGGACGAGGATGGGAGCCCTCACGGGCTCCTCCTGCTTTTCTGTTGCGTCGACTTCAAGACGATCCTCGCGACCTTTCAGTCCGTGTTTCCTCGCATGGGCCTCTGGGAGATCGATCCAGGCGGGGACTACATCCTTCTCGGTTTCGCGCACGACCAACCGATCGACCTAGACGCTGTCCGGTCGCGTTTTGCCGACGATCGCTTTCGCGGCGACTTCACCACGATGAAACATCGAAGCGCCGAAATGCTCCTGGCGCGTGTGCTGCTCGGGCCGGACGAAACGGCCGACTCTGTCGCGGAGGCGCCGATCCACACGGATGACAACGTGCTCCTCGAATATTCCGCGCCCAAGAGTTTTCTATCTGCGAGCCGGGCTGCTCGATCGGGCTATCGAGAGCTATCGCGTAGCTCAAAGACATCGGCCAGAGTTCGAGATGATGTATTACAACCTGGGCGTCGCGTTTTATCAAAGCGGTTCCTGGGACGAGGCGGAGATCGAGTGGGCCCGAGCACTCGCGCTGAAGTCCGATTTCGAGGAGGCGAAAAAAGCTGTGGCGCGTCTCAACGAGCGGCGTGCCAAAGGCGAGACGCCACCAGTCCGGCGCCGGTAACTCGGGCAAAGCTCCCACGGTGGAGTCCGCGCATCCTGTGGGCTAAAATCGCTCTACTATGCTACGAACCGTTCTGGCCATCGCGCTATCCCTCGTTTGCTCGCACGGGGTTTTTCTGAAACGCTCTTGATCGCGGACGCTCTTCTCTATTTCGACACGGCGTCGTTAGAAGTCACACGCGCCGTCCCCGCCGGCGGGAACCCGCACGAAGTCGTCGTCACGCGTGACCGCCGCTACGCGATCACTTCCAACTCTCGCAGCAACACCATTTCGATCGTCGACCTCTCAAAAGGCAAAGAGGTTGACCGGCTCGCCTCAGCTCGATTCCAATATCCGCACGGTATGGCGTTACATCCGAATGGGCTTTGGCTCTATTTGACGAACGAGCAGACCCGTCATGTTTTCACGATCGACTTGGAAAAGCGGCAGATCGTCGACGAGCTCTCGACCGGGATGGGCGGGTCACACATGGTCGTTCTCACCGCGGACGGTGCGCGCGCGTATATTGCGAACCGTGAGTCCGGCACCGTGAGTCTCTGGAAGACGGCGAGCCAGAAATCCATCGCCCACGCCGAGGCCGGGAGCGGAGCGGAAGGCATTGCGCTCTCGCACGACGAACGCTGGCTGCTGGTCGCGAATCGAAACGACAACAACCTGCATCTATTTTCTACCACGGCGGGTCTGAGCCTCGAGGCCGAGATCGCTGTGGGCGAGGGTCCCGTACGTGTGGCTGTATCACCGGACGATCGTCGTGCGTTTGTCACCCACCGCGCTTCGGCCCAGGTTTATGTCATCGACCTCGCCACTCGCAAGGTGACCGCCAAGATCGCCGTGGGCGAAGGACCCGGAGGCATGGCGTTCGACGGCGCCGGCGGGCGGCTCTTCGTCGCGAACACGAGCGCGGGGACGGTATTGGTCCTCGACCTCGAGACTTTGAAGGTCCTCTCGACTCCGGATGCGGGCAAGGGTCCCGACGGCTTGTGGGTCACTTCCCTGCCGTAACCAATTTGGTCAGTACAGCCTTTCGGTGTCGAGCACGTTCAAGATAGGCTCGTCATTCAGAAAGCGGCGCAGGTTAGCGCAGAACAAGTCGGTGAGACGCTCGTTCTCCCGGTTGCTCGTGCTCGCCGAGTGCGGGCTCACGAGAACATTGGGCATCTCCCATAACGGGCTTTCGGGCGGGAGGGGCTCTTTCTCGAACACATCCAAACAGGCGCCGCCGAGATGGCCGGAGCGCAATACCTCCACTAGGGCGGACTCGTCCACCAGAACGCCTCGACCCAGATTGATGAGGACCGCGCCTTTCGGTAGGAGCTCAAGCTCGTCGCGCCCGAGCATCCCCTCCGTCTCCGGGGTGTGCGGCGTGGTAAGGACGAGAAACTCCGAGCGTGGCAACACGTCGCGGAGATTCGCGAGCGTGTGCAGCTCGTCTAGGTGAAGGGATGCCGGCTCGATGCCTTCGATATGTCGTTTGATGCCGAGAACGTGCATCCGCATCGCCCGCGCCATGCGGGCGATCTCGGCGCCGACGGCACCGACACCGACAATGCCCAAAGTGCGTCCGTCGAGATCCGTCCCCGCGTGACGCTCCCAATGTTTGCGCTCCTGATCGCGCTGCAGCCGCACGAGCTTCTTGTTGAACATCAACATAGAAAGGAGACAGAACTCGGCGAGAGGCTGTACATGGACACCTCTTGCCGTCGTGAAGACCACCTCCGGAAGGCGCCGATCGTAGCCTCGACGTTTCACGAACTGGCCGATGCCCGAGCTCGTCGCCTGGATCCATCGTAGCTTGGGCACGAGATCGGGCAAATCTTCTAAATGGGTCGCGTCGAAGTCGAAGAGGATGTCCGCGCTCTCGAGCAAGCTCCGCCAGCGTCGCTCTTGCTCTTCACTGCGCTCGACGTCCTTTCCGTTGTGATCGGCGGGATAGCGAGGCGGCCTCAGCAAGTCCGGCTCGTAGAGAACGTGCATCCTCGCATCGACTTGCCGGATGCGCTCGACGTGCTCCGGCTCCAAATAGCTCGCGATGAGAATGGTGTAGTGGTCTCGCTCCGTCACAGAGGACGAGTGTACCTCACGATCGGAGCGCGGTCACAGGGTCGATGCGAGCGGCACGCAAAGCAGGCAACAGTGTGGCGGCAAAAGCCACCAGCAAGAGTACCGCGCTCGCACCGAGATAGCTGGTCGCGTCGAGTGTTTCGACTTGGAAGAGGAGCGACGCGAGCAGACGGCTCACACCCCACGTCGCGAGCCAGCCGATGGCAACGCCGAGCAAGGCCAACGCCATGCCGCGCTTTACCACCATCCCGAGAACGTCTCTTGTATGCGCTCCCATCGCCATACGAATTCCGATTTCGTGAGACTGCTGGCTGACGGTGTAAGAGATGACGCCGTAGATCCCCACCGCGGCGAGGGCCAGCGCCAATCCTGCGAAGACGGATAGCAACGTCATCGAGAATCTAGGCTCGGCAACCGAGTCGGTGAGCACGCGCTCCATGGTCGCGATTTGCCCGATGGGCTGGTCGGGGTCGACCTCCCAGATAGCGCGCTCCACGGCATCGACGGCGGCGAGCGGCGAGCCGCGGGTACGCAAGACAAACGTCATGCCGACGCGGGCGACTTGTCGGTAGTTGACGTAGAACGCAGGCTCGGGCGGCTTGGACAAGGACAATTGTTGGACCGCTCCCACAACGCCCACAACGGAAAAGGTGTTCTCGCCGACTTGAATGGCGGAGCCGACAGGAGCTTCGTCGGGCCAATCACGCTCCGCGGCGGTCTCGTTAATGATGATAACGAGAAGATGGTCCGAGTCGTCCAGCTCGTTGAAGTCTCTCCCGGACAAGAGCGGTATGCGCATCGTGCGGACATAGTTCGGGCTGGTGAACCGCATCGCAGCTTCCGGCTCCTGACCGTCCGGCGGAGGTTCTCTTCCCTGGATGGTGAAGCCCATGTCCTCACCTTGAAACGTGTCGCTGCGAAGAGGGAACGGCCGAATCAACGCTGCGGAGTCTATGCCAGGAATGTTTTCCAGCGGCTCTAAGACGTCGTGAAAGAAACCGACATAGTCGTGCCGTGTCGGGTATTTGTAGCTTTGTGCGGTCACATTGAGCGTGAGGACCCCACTCGGGTCGAGACCAGGATCGACCTGGAGCAACCGATAATAGCTTCGGATCAGAAGCGAGGCAGAGATGGAGAGCACGACGACGAGCGCGACTTCGACAATCACCAAGCCCGAGCGCAGCCCTCGACGACCGCTACCGCCCACGCCGCGCGCGCCTTCTTTCAAAAAGCCTTGTAAGTTCGAGCCCGCCATACGCAACGCGGGAGCCGTTCCAAAGAGAAGGCCCGTCACGACGCTTAGAAGCGCGGTAAAGACGAGCGCGACGCCATCGACCTGCACTGTCGAGAGCATCGGAATGCTCGGCGGCGCCATGGCCACCAAGTAACGTGTGCCGACGATGCCAACTAGCATTCCTATGACCCCGCCGATGGAAGCGAGTAGAACACTTTCGGTGAGAAGCTGCCGAAGCTGCCGAAGCTGCCGGGCGCGGCCGGCCCCGAGCGCGACGCGGACGGCGAGCTCTTTGCTGCGGTCCTCCGCGCGGGCGAAGACGAGGTTCGCGATATTCGCGCATCCAATGAGAAGCACGAAACCGACGGCTGCGAACACGGTGAGCATGCCCGCGCGAATGTCACCGACCATCTGCGCATGCAGCGGCTCGATCGTCGCTGCCGTAAGCCCCTCGTTCGAGTCCGGATATTCCTGGGCAAGCCTCCCGGTGATCGTCGCCATCTCGGCGCGGGCGCTCTCGATGGAGACACCTTGCTTCAACCGCGCGCTGTTGCCGCCCGTCCAGCAAGCGAAGAACATGGCAAAAATTTTGGAGAAGGCACTCGACATCGCGATCGAGAAGAAGGACCCGAAGAAGAAACTCGAGCGGCGCAGAGAGAGGCAAGAGGGCAGCACCGGCAAATCTCGTTTGAACGAGGTCACGGAGAAGGCCGAGCCGGCCAAGTCTCGCTACGTTGCATCCGAGGTTAGAGGACGCGTTCACGAGCGGGATGGGTACCAATGCGTCTATGTGGGATTAGATGGTAGGAGATGTACAGCGCGGGTGGCGTTGCAAATCGACCATAAGAAGCCTTTTGGTATCTTTCGAAGTAACGATGAAGCCGACCTCAGACTCCTTTGCGCCTCGCATAATTTATTGGAAGCGGAGCGCGTTTACGGCCCGGCGTTCATCCAGCAAAAGATTGCTCAGCAACGGAAGTCTCGTTCCCCGTGAGGGGACGCACGTTAGACTTTGTTACAATTCCCGAGGAGGTTCCATCAGGATGAAAAGGCTAGGCGTTGGCATCGGTCTCTGTTTCGTGGCGACGGCGCTCTTCGCTGAGGATAGCAACTGGACCCGTTGGCGAGGCTCGAGCATGGACGGGATCGCGAAGGACGCCAACCCGCCGATCGAGTGGAGCGAGGACAAGAACGTCCAGTGGAAAGTCGCGCTGCCTGGCCAGGGCTCGTCGACGCCCATCATTTGGGGGGAGCACATCTACATCTTGACGGCGATTCCGACCGACGGGTCAGAAGCTCCGCTGGCGCCGCACGCGAACCCGAACGCACCGCAAGGCAGAAGGCGTCGCCGCGGAGGGCCACCGCCTGTCTCGATCGAGCAGGAGTTCAAGCTGCTCGTTCTGAACCGCGCCGACGGAAGCCTCGCTTGGGAGCGGACCGCGACGAAAGCCATGCCACATGACGGCAAGCAAGCGAATAACAGCTATGCTTCCGCCTCTGCGATGACGGACGGCGAGATCCTTCTCGCCTATTTCAACTCCTGGGGCCTCTACGCCTATGACATGGAAGGCAACTTGAAGTGGAGCAAGGATTTCGGGGACTTGTACACGCGCGGCGGCTTCGGCGAAGGCGCGTCGCCGGCTCTTCACGGAGACATCGTCGTCGTCCAATGGGACCACGAACGTGAGTCTTTTATCGCCGCGCTCGACAAGAATAGCGGCAAAGAGCTCTGGCGTCGGGATCGCGACGAAGTCAGCGGATGGAGCACGCCGCTCGTCGTCGAGCACGAGGGCCGTTCTCAAGTCATAACCACAGGTTTGAAGAACGTGACGAGCTACGACTTGGAGAGGGGCGAAATTGTCTGGTCCGGTCCGGGCCTCACCTTGAACGCCATCCCGTCGCCCGTCGAAAAGGACGGCATCGTGTACGTCACGAGCGGCTTTCGCGGGAATGCCGCTTTTGCTGTCCGGCTCTCCGAGGCCAAAGGCGACATCACAGGCTCCTCGGCTATTCTCTGGCAAATCGACCGGGATACACCCTACGTCCCCTCCCCTCTTCTTTACGAGGACATCCTCTACCTCGTGAAGAGCAACAGCGGAATTTTGACCGCTCGCGACGCGAAGACGGGCAAAGCGCATTACGGTCCGGTCCGGCTCGAAGGCATTTTCGAGATCTACGCGTCGCCTGTCGGGGTGAATGGCCGTGTCTACATCCTTGGCCGCGACGGGACCGCGCTCGTTCTCAACAACGGTCCGGAGCTCGAGATCCTAGCCACGAACTCCCTGGACGACGGCTTCGACGCCTCCCCGGCGATCATCGGCGACGCGATGTACCTCCGGGGCTATCGCCATCTGTACCGGATTTCGGAGAACTGAGGCTTCTTGTTAACTAATGATGCAATCACCCAAGGGCCGAGCCGTGGGCCCTGCGATTAGCTCGAGGGCCAGAGCGACATTGTTCACTACGATTTGCAGGCCCAGAGGCTCGGTTTTCTGCGCGAAGGGCCGGCGCTCTCCCGGAGCATTGAAACCTCGCCGGCCGGGGCAGCGACCGCTCCCGACTCGGAATCGCGTTTCAGATGCTTCAGCTCTATCAGGAGATCCTTCGCCGTTTGGTAGCGCTCCTCGCGATCCTTCTCCAAACACCGGCGGATGATGCGCTCGAGCTCCGCGGGCACGTCGTAGTTGAACCGAGCGATCGCGTCGGGCGGCGTGTTTTTGATGCGCTCGATGGTCTCGGTCGGGTTGCCACCCAGAAAAGGCAGGCGGCCGGTGGTGAGCTCATAGAGGACAACATCTAGGGAGAAAATATCCGAGCGTCCATCGACGTCGCGCCCTAGAGCCTGCTCGGGGCTCATGTAGTAAACGGTCCCCATCACCACCCCTGCCACCGTCTTCGCTTCGGTGGCAGCTTCGGAATCTGGCGACGCTCCGGCGGTGGCCATCGGTTTAGCAAGACCGAAGTCGAGAACCTTGATCTGATCGCGGTCGGTGAGCACCAAGTTGGCGGGTTCGATATCCCGATGAACGATACGCTTCGCATGAGCCGCGTCGAGAGCGTCCGCAACTTGTAGCCCTATGTTGATAATGTCGGCTATGGCAAGAGGATCACCTTTGACTCTCTCGACCAGGTTTTGCCATCCACGAACTGCATGGCGATGAAATAGATGCCGTCCGCCTCGCCAATCTCGTAAATGTGGGCAACGTTCGGGTGGTCGATGGCCGAGGCGGATTTCGCTTCGCGCACGAATCGCGCCCGGCGCTCTTCGCTCTCGGCGAACTCAAGCGGAAGGACCTTGAGAGCGACCTTGCGGCCAAGCTTCGTATCCTCGGCTAGATAGACGTCGCCCATCCCACCTGAGCCAATCTTCTCCAAGATTTTGTAGTGGGCGAGGCTTTGGCCAATCATAGAGGGATTTCCTAGGAGATATTATCCGGTCGGCGAGTTGCGGGCAATGCAGCATCCGAGAGGCCCAGCTGGAAGCGTGACCGCAGGTGGGTTGTAACTTCCCGCTCATGCGGCTAGATTCTCTCCATGTCTCGCCGCCGGAACGCGCCTTGGCCCGTATGAGATCGGCTCCCCCATCGAGATCAATCTCCCATACGCAAGCGGTCGTTGCCTTCACGCTCGCCGCGGTGACGATTGTAGTCGCGGTCGTTCTCGCCACCATCTTGTTTCCCGGGGGGTTCGACTGGGTCTACACGGTGATGTCCACCCTAGCCTCGCGGAGGCACAACCCCGATGGCAGCGTCTTTTTCGCAGCGGGGCTGGTTGTCTCGCTCGCACTCCTGTGGCCCGCGACCGCATGGATTCGTGAATGTGATTTCGCGGCTCACCGGGTCGCGAAGTTCGGCCTTCGGTCCTTGCAACTAGGCATCGTCCTGGGCGTGGCGGTCGGTCTGGAGCGCCTGTTCTTCTATGACCTCTCCCAAATCGTGCGGAAAGGCCACGAGATCCTGGCAGTCCTTTCCTTCCTCTGCCTCTACGCCGGCGTCCTTGACCTGCAAATTCACCGCGTGCGTTTGCGCCAAGTCTCGTTCTGGCCCACGTTGTTCGCCATCGGACCGCTCGTCGCCATCGGTCTCAGCCAGCTGGGGCTCTACCTCGATCAGCGTGACCTCGGTTGGGTCGACACCAGCTGGCGGGAGATGGGCGTGCCCCTATGGCTGAGCTTCGCCTTCTGGCAGTGGCTGGCAACGGCCGCTTTGTGGGCCTCGTTCGGTCACCTCGTCTTCTCAAGCCGTTCTTCGCACGTCAAGGATCCCGCTCAATCTGGCGCCAGCGAGAACGAACCACCTGGGGCAGTCACGCACCGGGGCTGGACGCAGGGTTAGCTGTCCTCTCTGTCGCGGCGCGAACCTCAGCGGGCTCCCTTCCGCCAAGCTCGTTGACACACGCTGTCGGGTTCTTGACAGCTCGGTTGGTCAGCGGGAGCGCTTTGAAGGCGATTTTGGCTCCCACGGACGTGATACCGTAGGGTCAAAATATTCGAACGACAATCAGGTCAGCAAGTTCGGCGGACCCCGCGGGCCGGTTGAACCCGCCCTTCCTGTCGGATAGGTATTCCAGTTCTTCGGGGAGTCGCGATGGACTGGAAGACCATGCTGGCCTATATCTCAGGATCCGTGGATGAGGAGCTGCTCCTGCGGAACGAGTATCTTGTGGCCGAAAATCGAATTCTTCGAAACCAGTCCGTCGACACGAGCACGCGGCGCTCGAACGTGCCCCTGTCGAATAGCCAGAGATCTCTACCATCGTCCGTGGACAGGAAGTAGCTGAGGTGCCCTTCGGGGGTCCAGCGTATTTGAGAAGGCGCGGGCGACGACAGGTCACCGCCATAAATGGCTTCGATGGTGAGTTTCTTGGGCTGCGCTTCCGCGAGAGCGAAGGGCAGAAGCGACAAGAGGACGAGAGCCGTCGAGCGAGGCATAGCGTGTGGAACCTCCTAGAGTGTCCCAGAAGGTACCAGCCCTGGCGCAACGCTTCAACATTCAGCCGCTCTGCTTTGACGACATACGCTCGATCCTTTCGGTCCACCCGCTATGTGCCGTCAGAGCTACAATGTACCGGGGGCGCCAGGGTAAAGGACATATGGGGCAGGTGTTTCGAGCAAGACGTTTGTGGCTTTCGGGGGGGTTCCGCGCACTCGCGCTCGCGGTTGTCGTGTCGTGCGGCGCCCCGGGTCCGTCCGGGCGAGACGCTTCGAGTGATGATCTCCTTGGGGAGGTGGGCAAACTGGACGCGGACGTTCTAGGCGCCGGTGAGAGGGACGACGCGGATGGGAGTGTTATACCGACCGAGCCGGAAGCACTGCGCAAGCTTACCGGGGCGCGCACCCGGGTCGTCTGGACCCAGGACGTCGCCGACGGGACGGATATCCTCAGCGCGGGCGACCAACTCCTCTTGATGGGCCATGACACCGACGATGGGCGGGGCGAGCGAGCGCTCCTCGCGACACCCGCCAACTATGCCAAGCCCCTGATGACGCCTCTCGGCAACCGGGTGGTGTTCTCCGACTATCAGAGGAAGAGCGCCTTCGTCGTGAACTGGGATGGATCCGGATTGAGACGGCTCGGCGCCGGGTTCGCGCTCGCCACCTGGATCGACCCGGAATCGCGCGTCGAATGGGTCTACATCGGCACGGACGAGGCGCCCACCCGGGCGCCTTCCTATCGCACCGTGACGCGGCACCAGATCGACCGAGGGGACGTGAGCGAAGTCGTCTGGGACAAAAAGCCAGTGAACCACAACAGCTTTCAGCTTTCTGCCGATGGTCGGCTCGCCGGCGGACTATTCCCCTGGCCCCATGCCGGAGTGGCGGAGCTGCCCAACGGCTCGTTCCGCCCTCTGGGAACGGGATGCTGGACGGCTCTGGCCGGTGGCTCGAGCTCACTGCTATGGTACTTCGACGGGTCTCACCGGAACCTGACCATGGTAGATGTGGAGCGTGACGAGCGGTGGCGCGTCAACATCAATGACGCCCCCGGTATCAAGGGGTATGAGATCTATCATCCTCGTTGGGCCAACCATCCGCGGTTCCTCACGATAACCGGTCCCTACACGGTGGGCGACGATGCGAACAAGATCCGCGCCGGTGGTCGACAAGTCGAGATCTACCTCGGGAGGTTTGCCGCGGATTTCGCCTCGGTCGAAGGCTGGGTCCGGGTGACGAACAATCAGCGCGCGGACTTCTACCCGGATGCCTGGATCGATCCGACCGGCGAGCTCCCGGCCAGCGTGGTGCGTGACGTCCAGCGTGAAGCAGGACGTCCGATAGAGGAGGGGAGCGACCAGCGGGCCCCGCTGGTCGTCGAGGCACGAGTGATCGAGAGCGTGCCCATTCCCACCCCCGAGTCGATTCTCCCCTATCGGCGTGCGCTGCTCGTCAACGAATACGAAGTCCTGCGCGTTGTCTCCGGCGCCTACGAAGAAAAGAAGATTCTCGTTGCGCACTGGGTGATTCGTGACGCTCAGGTGCTCGACACTGCGGCGCGGGAACGAGGTGAGATCTTTCAAATGTCACTCTCCCTCTACGACGAGCACGAGGAGCTGGAAGGAGAACGCCTGGTCATGGATAGCGATGCTTTCGACTTGAGCCTCTATTACGACATCGACCGCTAAGGACTGGACAGTGGTCTTCAGCTCGTACCTTTTCCTTTTTTATTACCTTCCGGTCGTCCTGCTGCTCTACTACGCTTCGCCGCGCCGGGGCAGGCACCTGATCCTCACCCTGATGAGCTATCTGTTCTACGGGTGGGCGAACCCGCTATTCGTGTTCCTCCTGCTCGCTTCGACGACGATCGACTACTTCTGCGGGCTGGTGATTGCCCACCGCGGTTTCGGCGGCTGGGGCCGTCCGATCCAGAAGCTTCCGCCTGCAACGCCGCGGACACGGGCGCAGCGCATCGCGGTCACCCTATCCATCATCTCCAACCTGTCGCTGCTAGGCTTTTTCAAGTATTTCAATTTTGTCGCGGACAACTTCGACGTGATCGTGGGCTGGCTTGGGCTGCCGGAGCTCCAGATCCAGCGCGTGGTCACGGTGGTGTTGCCCCTGGGAATCAGCTTCTACACATTCCAGTCGATGAGCTACACCATCGACGTTTACCGCGGTCATGCGCGAGCGCTCCGCAACTTCATCGACTTCGCATGCTACGTCTCGATGTTTCCTCAGTTGGTCGCCGGGCCCATCATCCGATTCTCCGAGGTGGCCGCCCAGCTCGCCGAGCGGACCCACACCGTCACCAAGCTCGCCCGGGGGGTCGCCTTCATCAGCCTTGGTCTCGCCAAGAAGGTCCTGCTCGCCAATCCTTGTGGCAAGGTGGCCGACGTGGCCTTCGAGGCCGGCTCGATCGGGGTGGTGGACGCCTGGTACGGCGTCATCGCCTATGCGTTCCAGATCTATTTCGATTTCAGCGCCTACTCGGACATGGCGATCGGGCTCGGCCTCATGTTGGGATTCGTCTTCTCCAAAAACTTCGACTCTCCGTATCTCGCGCAATCGATCACCGAGTTCTGGCGGCGCTGGCACATTTCGTTGTCCACCTGGCTCCGGGACTACCTCTATATGCCGCTGGGCGGGAGTCGCAAGGGAAGGTGGAGGACGTATCGGAACCTAGCCGTGGTCATGCTTTTTGGCGGCTTGTGGCACGGTGCGGCCTGGAACTTCCTCGTCTGGGGAGGGTTGCATGGAATCTTGCTCGCCGCCGAGCGGCTGCGAGGAAAGAGCTCCCCGTATGAGTGGCTGCCCAAAGTGGGTCGCCAGGCGGTAACCTTCGTCCTGGTGCTCATCACCTGGGTGTTTTTTCGCGCGGACGACCTGCCGGGCGCGCTCTTCTACCTCCGAAGCATGTTCGGGCTCGCGGCCGTGCACGAAACGGCCGGGCTTCTGGGCGGGATCCTGTACCAGCCGTATTATCTGGGGACGATGGTGCTTGCGGCGCTTTTGACCTGGACCTGTCCCCAGACCTGGGACTGGACGCGAACGATCCCACCATGGAAGATGCTCGCGATCGTAGGGCTCTGGCTGGCCTGCGTTGCGGTGCTCGCAACGCAGGCGTACAACCCGTTCATCTATTTCATCTTCTAATGAGGAGCAAGCCACCGATGCCGCCGATGCCGCCGATGCTGGAAGTCTCGCTGCAGCAAAGCCGGGAGTCACTCGCCCAGGAGCAAGTCGGTCGGACGAACGTGGGAAGGGGAACGGCCCTCGCTTTGGTGGTGCAGTTTCTGCTCGTGGTGGGTGCAGCGCCGATCCACGAGCTCGTTTACGACCGCGGTCAGCCCGAGGCGACCGATCGGTTTCGCGGACGACTGTCACGCCTGGCGGACGCGCTCTGGCCGCCGTCCGGTCCACCGGACATCGCGACATCGCTCGTGTCGCGGGTCGTCACGTGGAACCGCGCGCTCATCACCGAGCTCGAGCGATTCGAAGACGAGGCTGAGGACCTCTCACGCCTTGGGCTTAAGCTCCGGCCCCCCACACAATACCTGATGGCCCGCCTCGGCGCGGGAACCGAACAGGCCTATGTCGGGCGCAGCGGTTGGCTATTCTATCGCCAGGACCTGGACTTCCTTACCGGCGCCGACTTGCTCGACTCGAGCCAGCTTGCCCGGCGCCGCGGCGATCTCGCGGCGGGCCCGCAACCGGATCCCCGCCCCGCCATTCGCCACCTGAACGCGCAGCTCGACGCCCGGGGGGTCCGGCTCGTCCTCATGCCGACGCCCGTCAAGCCGACCCTTCATCCCGAACGCTTCGCCCGCGGTTTCGAGGGCCGCGAGGATCCGCTACGACCCGATTCCTATCGGGCATTGTTCGAGGAGCTCGAACGCGAAGGTGTCCTCGTCTTCGATGCGGCCGCGGCTCTTTCCGAAGCAAAACGCCATACGGGAACGTCCTACTTGAAGACCGACACGCACTGGCGACCCGAAGCGATGGAGCGCGTGGCCGCGCGTCTGGGAGATTTTTTGACGCGGCACGTGGATCTGCCGCCGCTGCCGCCGGCCGGCTTCGTCGGTGAACCCGTGGAGGTCGCGAACGTGGGCGACGTCGCCCGCATGCTGGATCTGCCGGGGTGGCAGGATCGCTACCCGGCGGAGCGCGTCCGCTTGCGTCAGATCCGCACCGCGGATCACGCGCGGTGGCGGCCGAATCCCTCGTCGGATGTCCTCTTGCTCGGGGACAGTTTCAGCAACATCTACTCTCTCGCCGAGATGGGATGGGGTGAGTCCGCCGGACTCGCCGAGCAGCTGAGTTTCGTCATGCAGCGGCCCCTCGACCGCATTGTCCAGAACGCCGACGGCGCCTTCGCGACCCGCGAGCTTCTCGCAAGGGAGCTGTCGCGCGGGAGGGATCGCCTCGCGGGCAAGCGCGTCGTGATCTTCCAGTTCGCGGAGCGGGAGCTGGCAACGGGGGACTGGAAGCGGATCGAGCTCGGACTGAGCGAGTCAGCGCCCGGACGGTTCTTCGTTCCCGTCGCGGGCGAGACGGTTCTCGTCTCCGGCACGATCCTGGAGATCGCTCCGATCCCGCGCCCGGGCACGGTCCCGTACGCAGACCACATCGCGGCGCTGCACCTCGTCGATCTTTCGAGCGATCGGGCCGGCGTCGCGGGGAGACAAGCGGTCGTTTACGTGTGGGGCATGCGCGATCACGTCATACAGGAAGCCGCACGGTTTCGCGCAGGAGACTCGATCTCTCTCCGCCTCCGGCCGTGGGCGGATGTGGCGAGCGACTACGACGGTATAAAGCGTACGGAGCTTTCGAACGATGACGTGCAGCTCGAAGAGCCGGCCTGGGGCGAGGTAGTTGATTGATGGTTCGCGCGCGACTCCTCGTTATCCTGGCGGTCTCCATTCTCACCGTCTCCTGTAACGGACAAACGACTCGAGCTCCCGAACCTACCTCGCTTTTCGATGAGTGGACGGCACTGGCTCGCACCGCCGAGCAGCAGGAGACGATGGTGGTCGAGGGCGCCGACGGCTGGCTGTTCCTCGCCTCGGAGCTGCGACATCTCGGCGCCGGCCCGTTCTGGGGCGCTTCCGCGGCCGCGGTGAGCAGGGCTCGACGACCCGAGTGGGCGGACCCGCTGCCGGCGATCCTAGACATGCGCGATCAGCTGCGCCAGGCAGGCGTCGAGCTCATGATCGTGCCGGTCCCTCCGAAGAGCATCATCTACCCTGACAAACTTCCATCGAGCGTCCCTCTCGATGCGGAGTCGGCGCCGCGTCTCGACGTACATCATCAGACGTTCTACGACCTGCTTCGCACGAACGGGGTCGAGGTTCTGGACCTGACCTCCCTCTTCCTTTCCAATCGACGGCACGAGAAAGACCATCTGTACTGCCGGCAGGATACCCACTGGTCGGGAGCGGCCACCGTCCTCGCGGCAGAACGGATCGCCGCTGAGCTCACGACCCGACCGTGGTTCGACGACGTGCCCAAGACAACGTTCCAGAGCGAGTGGAAACAAGTCGAGATTGCCGGTGATCTCTGGACGGCGCTCGACGATCCCACGCTGGCCAGGGAGCGTCTCTCGTTGCGTTTCGTGGGAACGGGCTCCGCAGACGCACGGATTCCCGTCGAGCCCGATCCGTCGAGTCGCGTCGTGCTGCTGGGCGACAGCCATACCCTGGTGTTTCATGCGGGCGGCGATATGCACGCCGAGGGCGCCGGTCTGGCCGATCAGCTCGCCCAAGAGCTGGGGTTTGCAGTGGACGTCGTCGGAGTGCGCGGCTCGGGGGCCACCGCAGCAAGGATCAACCTCCTGCGCCGCGCGCAAAGGGCGCCCGGCTACTGGGCCAACAAGCGGCTCGTCCTATGGTGCTTCGCCGCCCGGGAGCTCACCGAGAGCGACGGCTGGCGGCTCGTCCCGATCGGTTCGTAGAATGCGGCGATGGTTCGGAGGACCGGGACGAGAAGCGCGACGGGCGCATCGAAACCAGCGCGCAAAAGGGCTCGAGATTTAGATGACGAACTTCTGCTACAGGACACTAGAATCCTCACGCAATCCAGCGCGAGATTCGTTTCGTAGACCTGCCCCGCCGCCGCCTGCCCAAGCCCCATCAAAGCGCACGCGACGCCAGCCCACTTTTCTTCCGCATGAGTTAACATCATTACAAGCGGGCCGCTCGCGACGCACTTGCAAATGGCCTCGATATCCACTATGAATAATCGGATCACGGGGCGTTCGAGGCGACTATAGGCAACAATCGATGAAAATGTCTTTCTTGGCAGGCTTGGCCGGGGTTTACATCCTCGCGGCCGCATTTACGGCGTCGGGAAGCGAGTCTCCAGAATCCGCGGCGGCAAGTGCGGAGCTGGTTGAAAATTACTGCACCACCTGCCACAACGATGCTCTCGAGATCGGAAATTTTTCGCTCGAGCAAGTCGACCTCACCCGGCCCGCCGACCACGCCGCTGCACTCGAGAAAGTCGTACTGAAGCTGCGCTCGGGGATGATGCCGCCCCAGGGGATGCCCCGGCCCGATGCGTCCGAGCTCCATCGCTTCATCTTGGATATCGAGACCGGGATCGACGACGCCGCCAAAGCCCATCCGAATCCGGGCCGGCCGATCCTCCATCGATTGAATCGCTCGGAATATGCGGACGCGATCCGCGACTTGCTGGGCATCACGATCGAGACCGAGAAGTTGCTCCCGCCGGACGACATGAGCCAAGGCTATGATAATATGTCGGACGTCCTGACCGTCTCACCCACGCTTCTCGAAAGCTACATCAACGCCGCGGGAAAGATAAGCCGGCTCGTGGTGGGCGATTCTGGCGCGAGCCCCATCGTCGAGACCTATCCCGTCCCGCTCAAAGTCTCACAGCTCCATTACGTGGAAGGGACACCGTTCGGGACCCGCGGCGGCCTCGCGGTCACGCACAACTTTCCCGCCGACGGAGACTACGTCATTCGCTCGAGTCTCTATTTCCGCAGCCTCGGCCCACTCTTCGGCGACAACAAGCCCGCCGAGGGTGAGCAGCTCGAGGTCGCGGTGAACGGCGAGCGCATCGCGCTTTTCGATATCAACCGAAAGATGAAAGTCTCCGAGATCCTGAAGACGGAACCGACGCCTATCAAGTCCGGGCCGCAAACGATCTCCGCGTCGTTCATCCAGCGCGCGGAAGGCCCCGTCCAAGATTTCGTGATGCCGTTCGATCAATCGACGGCGGATCTCACGACTGGCAACGTCAAAGGTTTGACCGGTCTTCCCCACTTGAGAAATATCGGTATCGACGGCCCCTATGACGTCACGGGTGTGAGCGAGACGCCGAGCCGCGCAAGGATCTTCACGTGCCGCCCCACCGAAGCCGACGAAGAAACTGATGAAGACGAGCTTTCCTGCGCGAGAGAGATTCTTCTAGGCCTCGCGCGACGCGCTTTTCGCCGGCCCGTGACCTCTGAAGACATCGTGAATATTATGGCGCTCTTCGCATCGGGCCGCGACGGCGCGGATTTCGACGCCGGCATCCGAACAGCGGTTCAAGCCATTCTTGCGGACCCCGAGTTCATCTTTCGCTTCGAACGGATCCCGGACGACATCCCTCCGGGAACGAATTACCCGGTGACCGACCTCGAACTCGCGTCACGTTTGTCGTTCTTCCTCTGGAGCAGCGGCCCAGATGACGAGCTCATCACGGTGGCGAGCGAGGGCAAGCTGCGCGAGCCTCAAATCCTCGAAGCACAAACCCGTCGCCTGTTGCAGGACCCGCGCGCTTTCTCGCTCGCGACGAACTTCGCCTCGCATTGGCTCCATCTACAAAACCTCAGGGACATCCAGCCGGACATCTTTCTCTATCCGGACTGGGACTACAACCTGACGAAATCCATGCGGCAGGAAACGCTTTTGTTCTTCGACAGCATCGTGCGCGAAAACCGAAACATCCTCGACTTGCTCACCGCCGACTACACCTTCGTCGACCAGCGTCTCGCGCATCACTATGAAGTCCCGAGCGCGCTCGGGAATCGCTTCCGCCGCGTCAGCATCGAAGACGACACCCGGCGGGGTCTCCTCGGCCATGCCAGCATCCTGACGCTCACCTCGCTCTCGAACCGCACATCGCCCGTTATTCGCGGCGCCTGGGTCATGTCCGTTCTGCTCGGCACACCACCCCCGAAGCCGCCCGCCAACGTCCCCCCGCTCGAGGAGAACGAGCACGGCGAGCGCGTGCTCTCGGTCCGAGAGCGCCTCGAAGAACATCGGAAGAACCCCGCCTGCGCCGCGTGCCACAACATCATGGATCCGATAGGCTACTCGCTCGAGAATTTCGATCCGATAGGAGCGTGGCGCACCAAAGATAGCGGCTTCGACATCGATCCATCGGGAACGTTCTTCGACGGCACGGCCGTTGCAGGGCCGTCCGATTTGCGGAAATATCTCCTCGATAACGAGACACTCTTTCGGCTCAATTTCACGCGGCAACTCTTGATGTACGCTATGGGCCGCATCATTCAGCACTACGACATGCCGGCGGTCCGCGCCATCGCCAAAGAAGCGAACGCGCAGGACGACCGGTTCTCGTCATACGTTCTCGGTATCGTACGAAGCACCCCGTTTCAAATGAGACGGATAGCGAGAAGCGGCGTCGTCGCCGACGCCACCAAGCTCCAGTAATCTCGTAAGGAATGCAAAGGACACAGTAATGTTCATTACCAAGAAGCACATTTCTAGGCGTATGGCGCTTCGCGGACTCGGCGTAGGGATGGCGCTACCTTTTCTCGACGCAATGGTGCCCGCCCTCGCCGCCACACGAAAGAGCGCAGCCAACCCACAAACCCGCTTCATCGCACTTGAGATGGTGCACGGCTCCGCTGGCAGCACGGGCGATGGGACGAGGAAGCATTACTGGTCTCCAGCCAAACTAGGCCGCGATTTCGAGACCACGCCCATCTTGCGCGCGCTGTCCCGGCATCAGGACTACGTCACGATCGTGAGCCACACGGATATCGCGCCAGCCACCGCACAGACCGAGGCCGAAGCTGGCGCCGACCATACACGCTCCTCCGCCTCATGGCTGACTTGCGCCCACGCGAAGATGACCGAAGGCGCCGACATCCATAACGGCATTTCCATGGACCAGCTCTACGCGCAGCAATTCGGGCAGGACACGCCTTTGCCGTCGCTGCAAGTCTGTGTAGAGGACGTCGGTTCGCTCACCGGCGCGTGCGGCTACGGCTATAGCTGCGTCTACGCGAACACGATCTCTTGGGCCTCACCGACAACGCCCCTCCCGATGGAGCGCGATCCGCGCGTGGTTTTCGAGCGACTTTTCGGTGACGGTGCCACGCCGGAAGAACGGCAGAGGCGGCGCGAGACCAAGGCCAGCATTCTCGACGGCATCCTCGAAAAAGTGAACAAGCTCGAGCGCGGCCTCGACTCGGCTGACCGCGCGCGGCTCGAGGACTATCTCGAAGACGTGCGCGAGATCGAGCGCCGCATCGAGAGGGCCGAGACCCACAACGCCAAAGAGCAATCGGCCGAGCTTCCGACGACGCCCATCGGCGTTCCGGATACTTGGGTCGAGCACATCAAGCTCATGTTCGATCTTCAAATCCTGGCCTTTCGCACCGACACGACACGGGTCTCGGCGTTCAAGATGAGCCGTGACGTGAGCTCGCGCGTTTTCGTTGGAAGCGACGTGAAGACGCCGTTTCATTCGCTGTCCCACCACATGGACCGGCCGGACAAGCTGGCGGAGTTCGCGAAGCTAAACGAGTTCCACGTAAATCAAGTCGGTTACTTTCTCGACAAGATGAAGAACACGCCGGATGGCGATGGCAACTTGCTCGACCATTCGATGGTGCTCTATGGAAGCCCGATGGGCGACGGAAGCGTGCACAACCATTTGCGCGTGCCGCTTTTCATTGCCGGCCATGCCAATGACACCCTTCGAGGAAATCGTCACGTTCTCTGCGTGGACGGCACCCCCATGGCGAACGTGCTCCTGACGCTTCTCAACAAGCTCGGCGTCGACGTCGACCGCTTCGGCGACAGCAACGGCACGGTGGCGATTTGACGGGAAAGGGACGGAGAATGCTGGGCTTGCTGAGCTTTTCGACGCTGTCGATAGCGATGCTCGTATCCGCGAGTGATACGGACTCCTCGACGCGGCTTGCCGACGAAGCCAAGCACGGCCATGTCGCGAAAGTCCACGCGCTCCTGCACGAATATGTCGGTGTGAACGCCACTCAGGGCGACGGGATGACCGCGCTCCACTGGGCCGCTTATAACGACGACGTCGAGATGGCCGAGCTTCTTCTCGGCGCCAAGGCGAACTTCGAAGCGCGCACGCGCGTCGGCGGCCTAACGCCACTCTTGCTCGCGAGCAGGAATGGAAGTGCTGCTTTGCTAAAAGCGCTGCTCGAAGCGGGCGCTAACGCGAACCATGCCAGCGAGACCGGCGCTTCGGCGCTGATGAGCGCCGCTATGACGGGACGCGTCGACGCGGTGCAGGTGCTGCTCGACCATGAAGCGGACGTCAACGCCCGCGAGCGCGCCCACGGACAAACGCCTTTGATGTTCGCCGCCTGGGAGAACCGGCCCGAGATCATCAAGATGTTCATGGCGGTCGGCGCGCATCCAGAGCTCGCCTCGACGGTGCTGCCGCTCAACGAGCAGCGTTATACCGAGGACGGTATGCCCCGCAAGGGCCGCGGCAGCCAGCAATCGGGCGGCAACTCCGCCATGGGCGGCATGACAGCGCTCTTGTTCGCCGCGCGCGACGGCAACATCGAGGCGGTCACCGCCCTTCTCGACGGCGGCGCGAACATCAACCACGTGAGCGGCGGCGACGCCTCGAGCCCCATCGTGATCGCGATCGCGAATGGACACTACACGCTCGGGCAATATTTGCTCGACCGCGGCGCCGACCCGAACGTAGCAAATCTGGACGGGGTCGCGCCGCTCTATGCCACCGTCAACATGCGCTACGCCCCGGTCTCATGGGCGCCCAATCCACGAATCGACCAAGAGGTCGTCGATTCTCTCGAATTGATGCAAGCGCTCCTCGAGGCGGGGGCGGAGCCGAACGCCCAAATCGCGCGCAAGCTCTGGTTCAGCCCGACCTCGCACGATCGCGGATGGATCGATCAAGCAGGCGCGACGCCGTTTTGGCGCGCGGCGATGTCGACCGACGTCGCGGCGATGCAAGTGCTCGTGGCCGCAGGGGCCGACCCGAACTTGAAAACGGACGGGGGCGCAACACCGCTCATGGTCGCGTCCGGTCTAGGCTGGATCGGCAATTTCAGCCAGAACCCACCCGATTCCTGGGTGGAGGCCGTCGAATATTGTCTGGAGCTCGAAGACGATATCAACGCCGTGGACAAAGACGGCTTCACGGCTCTACACGGCGCCGCCTCTCGGGGTGATAACGAGATCGTCCAGCTCCTCATCGACCGAGGCGCACGAGTCGATTTCGTCAACGAGGACGGCAACTCACCGGCGGATATGGCCTTCGGCCCGTCGCGCTTTTTCATCCCGAAGCCGGAGACGGTGGACCTACTCGTCGGGCTCGGCGCGCCGTTTCTGGACAATTGTCGCTCCGACCAGTGCGTCGACGGGAAGTTCCTCGGCGGCGCGGTCGCCCAATAGCCTCGAATCCTCCCGCCCAAACACTTGGACTTCCTCGGTGCCGGAAACCGAGGTGGGATGGTAGCGCCGACCCCGAAACTTTTCTCTCCAGTCATAAAGGCGACCAAGCTCCTTCGCTAGGGTGCCTTTGATCTCAGCAGACCTCGAGTAGTACTTTAAGTGACTCCTCCCGGACGGAGTTGCGAGTTTTTGTTGGCGCTAAAGTTTCGTCGCCGAATGGCCGAAACTAATAAGTAGTGCGATCGGTCTTTCCCTGAGAAAGGAACACAACGTGAGCGCATTGAATGCTGTCCAGCCTGAAGGAAACAGCCCCGGGCGCCAGATTTCTAAGCTCGATGTCGATGAAACGCTTCTCGATGCGACGATTCACAGCACAATCGAGGGCCTGAGCATGACTGGAGTCGTACCTTCCTCGGTGGGGGTCACGCGATTCTTTCAAGCGCCGCGGCCCTACTCTGTGATCCTGGGGATGGACGACTATATCGCCAAACCGATCCGGCTCGATTCGCTGAAGGAAATCCTCGACCGTCATCTACCCGTCGAAAACGAGACGCCTTCCAAATTGCGGCGGGTCAGCTGGTGCTCGAACCCGCTAATTCTGCCGCCGGAACGTTCTAGGTCCTTTTCGGCGCTGGCTGCGTTGCGGCATGGTTTGCAGTTCGGCCTACGGCCTAGCCCTCCGCTCGTCAAGCTCGCTGCGGAAGGCGGCTCTGACTCCGCCCGGACAAAGTGCCGCGCACCGCGGACCCATTCGTCACACTCTTGGCGCGCCTCGCTTGCTCGATGGGGCGAAATTCTCTATTCTTGCGCCCACATGATGAAGATGGACGGTCAAGAGGAAAAAGGAGTCGGGCCATGAAACATTGGAGTGTCATTTTTCTCCTTCTGTCGTTGAGCTGTCGGCCAGCTGAAGAATCGGCGCCGACCCCCGCCCCGGCCTTCGAACCGGTGGGCTTTGCCAATCCGGACCTGCTCGTCGAGACCGATTGGCTAGCAGAGCACGCGGCGGATACGAGCGTCCGTATCGTGGATGCGCGAGCGGCCGAAGCCTACGAAGCGGGCCATATCCCAGGCGCCATCCACATCGCACGCGAAGACACCTACGATCCGGACGCCGAGATCCGTGCCACCGTCGGTCCTCCCGAGCAGATCGCGGCTCTGTTCGGCCCCAAGGGCATCGACGAATATGCACACGTCGTCGTCTACGACAAAGGCGTTGCCACGAGAGCAGCGCGGATCTTCTGGACGCTCGAATATTACGGCCACCCCAACGTCTCGGTTCTGAACGGCGGCTTCGACAAGTGGCAAGCGGAAGCGCGCGACGTGACGACTGAAGCTCTAGAAGTCGCGCCCGTAACGTTCACGGTTCAGAGAAACGCGAGCGCTCTGACGACGAGGGACCGGATCCTCGGGGATCTCGACGCGACCAACGCTGTCATCTTGGACGTCCGAACGCCGGAGGAGTTCTCCGGGGAGGACGCTCGCGCCGAGAGGGGCGGCCACATTCCGGGTGCCGTTCACCTCGAATGGACCCAGAACTACACGGCGGACGAAGTTCCCATTTTCAAATCCGCGCTGGAGCTTTCGAACATGTACGAGCAGGCGGGCATTACGAAAGACAAGCGTGTCCACGCCTACTGACAGGGCGGAGGCAGGTCGTCGGTGACGTACCTCGTGCTTCGACTGTTGGGCTACGAAGAGCCTTTGAACTATGACGCGTCTTGGCTGGAGTGGGGAAACGACCCGGATACACCGATAGAGAAGTAGGTCGCGTCAACGAGCCATCATCACCCTAGGGCCATCCCCCCGAGCCCGAACAAAGCGGCGAGCCAGAAAGTGATGAACGAATATTGCTGGGTTTCACGTCCTGATGGATGACCTCGCGTTTGTGCGCGAAGTCGAGGGCCGGCAAAGTTGAGAAACGACGTCGAGCGCTTCGGCCAATGGAATCGCCTCGTCTTCCTGGATAACGGAAGAGAGGTCGGCTCCCTCGAGATATTCCATGACAATGTAGGGCTTTTCCTCGCTGTCGAAATTCCCTAGCGCATGGATGGTGACGATGTTCTGATGCTGCAATCGTGCCGCAGCTCGGGCCTCGCGCTCGAAGCGTGCCTGGACTCGTCGCCGGCGAGCTCTTGCGCGAGGAGGGTTTTGATCGCGACACGACGATGCAGAGACGTGTCGAAGGCTTCGTAGACCGCTCCCATACCGCCTCGTCCAAGGCGGCGCACCACCTTGAATTTACCGATTCTCAACTCTTTGGTTAGATCCATATTTCAAGCCGGGCCCGCATCTCTAAATTCTAACTCTCGGGAAGGGCTCGAAGAAAACTCGCGACGATGGCCATATGCATTAGTTCCTTGACACGGATAGTAACCTATGTACATATGCCCGGTTGGAGGTTTGTCTATATGCTGGTGATTGCGGGATCGGGACGTTTTTCTAAGGGGGCAGCGCTATGAGCGCGACGTTGCTGGCGGCGCTGGGCTTGAGCGCCCTCTATCTCGGCTACCGCTTTTACTCCCGCTTCATTGCCGAACAGATCTACCAGCTCGACCCTGATTTCGTTACGCCGGCACACACCAAGCGCGACGATATTGACTACATCCCGACCAACAGATTCGTTCTCTGGGGACATCACTTCACTGCCGTGGCGGGCGCCGCCCCTATTATCGGCCCTTCTATCGCTGTCATATGGGGATGGTTGCCGGCCGTCATCTGGGTGGTCGTGGGCACCATCTTCTTTGCAGGCGTCCACGACTTCGGCGCGATTTGGGCAAGCGTCCGCAACGACGCTCGATCCATCGGCGCCTTGACACGGGACGCGGTCGGAGCGCGGGCACAGCACCTTTTCATGGTCGTAATTTTCTTTCTTCTCGTGATGGTGAATGCTGTTTTCGCTGTCGCGATCTCAGACGCGTTGATCGGCGCGCCGAGCGCCGTGATCCCTTCATGGAGCGCCATCGCGGTGGCACTCGTCATCGGTGTGCTGATCTACAAAGTGCACACTTCGATAGTCTGGCCGACGATCGGAGGAACCGTAATTCTCTACGCGTTGATCTTCGTCGGCGACCGCATTCCCGTGTCGCTACCCGACACGTTACTTGGCCTCGAGCCTGGCCCGGCGTGGATTATCATTCTGTTCCTCTATGCGATGATCGCTTCGCTTCTACCCGTGTGGCTCCTGCTGCAGCCACGGGATTTCATCAACGGCATCCAATTAGCCGTAGGTCTCGTCCTCTTATATGGCGCGGTGCTCATGGCCAGCCCGACGATCGTGGCACCCGCCTTCAACACGAACGTACCCAGCGGAGCACCGCCCTTGGTACCGCTCCTCTTCGTCACGATCGCTTGCGGCGCCGTCTCGGGCTTCCATGGACTCGTTTCCTCGGGCACAACGTCGAAACAGCTCAACAAGGAGACCGATGCGCGTTTCGTCGGCTACCTGGGCTCACTGGGGGAAGGCGCCGTCGCGCTCGTCGTCATCATCGCGACGACAGCCGGATTTGCAACCCTCACGGAGTGGCAGGGCCATTACGGAGAGTTCGGCGCAGGCGGGATCGCGATGTTCGTGCTCGGAGGCTCGCGCATCGTGTCTGACGGCCTGGGGCTTCCCATCGAATTTTCCGCGACCCTCTTGACGGTCATGGCGGTTCTGTTCGCCGGCACGACGATGGATGCTGGCGTCCGGCTCCAGCGCTACATCATTCAAGAGTGGGGAGTCATCTACAACATTCGGCCGCTTCGAAACGGCTATATCGCCACCGTGGTGGCGGTGGGCGCCTGTCTCACGCTCGCGTTCGGAGCGGGCGGCACGGGAGGTACAGGCGGCATGTTGCTCTGGCCGCTCTTCGGAACGACCAATCAGCTGCTGGCAGGATTGACGCTTCTCGTCATCAGCGTGCTCCTCGTCAAGCTCGGCCGGCCGAGCCGCTATACGCTCGTCCCGATGATATTCGTTACCGGGATGGCCTTCGTCGCCGCGCTTTTCCAGCTGGGAAGCTTGTATAGAGAAAGGAGCTACGTCCTTCTCGTCATGGATTCGATGATCATCGTGGCGGCCATTTTCGTCATGCTCGAAGCCGCCTCCGCACTGATGGCCGCCAGAACCGCCCGTGCCAAGGCTAGAGGCTAGAGCATTCCGAGTTGGAGCTTTGCCGCTTCGGACATTTTTTCTGGGGTCCAGGTAGGCTCCCAGACGACCTCCACTTTCGCCGAGGTGACCTCGTCGAGAGCGGCCACTTTGGACTCGACCTCGGGCGGCAAGGTGCCTGCGACGGGGCATGCCGGGGAGGTGAGCGTCATGTTGATCGCGACGGCGCCTTCCTCGCTGATGTCGATGTCGTAGATGAGGCCGAGCGCGTAGATATCGACCGGGATCTCGGGGTCGTAGCACGTGCGGAGCACGTCCTCCACCTTGTCGCGTAGTGTCGGCTCGCTCGCCGGCGGGTCGGTGGTTGCGGTTGCTTCTTTGTCGAGCTCTTCGTCTTTCATCACATCACTCCGTCGAAACAGCTTCTTCGGTTTTTACAAGCGCGGCTCTCAACGTGTGCCATGCTAGCGTCGCGCACTTCACCCGCACGGGATAATCCCGCACGCCCCCGAAAACGGCGAGCTTGCCGAGAACGTCGGAATCAGCCTCGGCGACTTTCCCGGCCACCAAATCGTGGAACGCACCGAATATCGCGTCCGCTTCGGCCTCCGTCTTGCCCTTGAGCGCCTCGGTCATCATCGATGCCGATGCCGTCGAGATCGCGCATCCGGCACCCTTGAAACCGACATCCTGGATCGCGCCGTCCGCGACCGTGAGGTAGAGCGTTAGACGATCCCCACACAAGGGGTTGTGACCCTGAGATTGATGAGACGCGTCGTCGAGCTCCTTGAAGTTTTTTGGGTTCTTGCTGTGGTCGAGAATGACCTCTTGATAGAGCTCGCGCAGTTCGTCCGACGCCATCAGCCAAAAACCTCCCGCACGATGTCGAGCGCCTGAACGAGGCGGTCGATATCGGCGCGCGTGTTGTAGAGCGCGAGCGAAGCCCGCGCGGTCGCGGGTACGCCGAAGCGGTCCATCACGGGCTGGGCACAATGATGGCCGGTACGGACCGCTATCCCCTCTTGGTCGAGAATGGTTCCGATATCGTGAGGGTGGATGCCTTCGAGCACGAAAGAGAGCACACTCGCTTTGTGGCCCGCTTCTCCAATCGTGCGAAGCCCTGGCACCGCGCGAAGCGCTTCGGTGCCATAGTCCAAAAGCTCCTCCTCGTAGGCCGCGATGGATTCCATCCCCAGTTCGTTCAGGTAATCGATGGCGGCGCCGAGCCCAACCGCCCCGGCGATGTTGGGGGTTCCCGCCTCGAAACGGAATGGCAGTCGGTTATAGGTCGTCTTCTCGAAGCTCACGGAGCTGATCATGTCGCCGCCTCCCTGATAAGGCGGCATCTTCTCCAGAATCGACTCACGCACATAAAGAGCGCCGATCCCCGAAGGCCCGAACATTTTGTGGCCCGAGACGGTGTAGAAATCGCAATCGAGGTCGACGACGTCCAAGCGGAGATGAGGTGCGGCTTGGGCGCCATCCAACAAGACGGGGATGCCCCGCTCGTGGGCAAGCCCGATAATCTCTTTTACTGGGTTTACCGTTCCGAGCGCATTCGACACGTGCCCGAGGGCCACGAGCTTCGTACGAGGGCCGATGAGCTCCTCGAAAGCGTCCATCTCGATCTCACCCCGGTCGTTGATCGGGCCCACCATGAGACGGGCGCCCTTCTCTTCGCAGAGCATTTGCCACGGAACGATGTTCGAATGATGCTCCATCGTCGTGATGAGCACCTCGTCGCCTTCGGAGACGTTGGCGCGCCCATAGGTCTGCGCCACAAGGTTGATGCCCTCGGTGGTGCCACGAAGGAAAATGACCTCGCGCTCCGACGGCGCGCCCAGGAATCGCTGGACCTTCAGCCGCGCGCTCTCGTAGGCTTTGGTCGCGCGCTGGCTGAGCTCGTGGACGCCGCGATGAATGTTGGCGTAGTCATGAGCGTAGAAATGCGAGAGCGCATCGATGACTTGCTGCGGCTTCTGGGCGCTCGCAGCGCTATCGAGAAATACGAGCGGCTTCTCGTGGACCGTCTGATGCAAGCCCGGGAAATCGGCCCGGACCCGATCGACGTCGAAATCGCGCTTCGTCGAGACTTCTGCACTACTACTCACGGTCATGGGGGCACCTCGATTAGGCCGCGTCCTTGAACAAGAGCCCACACAGTATTTTTCGCACGGCATCGACTCGAATCCGGTCGCGCACATCGGCCATGAAGCCTTCCGTGAAAATCTTGCGGGCTTCGTCGAGCCCGATCCCACGAGACCTCAGATAGAACAACGCCTCCGCATCGAGTTGGCCGATGGTGGCGCCATGCGCGCACTTCACGTCGTCGGCGAGGATCTCGAGCTGAGGATTGGTATTCACGAGCGCCTCCCTCGAGAGAAGAAGGTTCTTGTTCGATTGCTTCGCGTCGGTTTTCTGCGCGTCCGCCCGGACGATCACCCGACCGTTGAAAACACCACTGGCCTCGTCGTCGAGAACACCCTTATAGAGCTCACGACTGGTGCAATGGCCGACTCGATGGTCGATCACCGTGTGATGATCCACATGCTGGCTGCCACTGACGACGTAGAGGCCGTTGAGCGTCACGTCGGCCCCTTCCCCACAGAGCTCGGCACGGATGTCGTTTCTGGCGAGCGCAGCGCCTAACGAGAGCGAGTGGTTCGAGACCGAAGCACCTCGCTCCTGAACGAAATCGAGGCTTGCCACGTGGAACGCTCGGATGCTTTCGCGCTGCACTTTGTAGTGGTCGACAACCGAGCTCGGCCGCGCGACAATCTGCGTAACAGCATTCGTAAAGTAAATCGAACCCTCTACCCCGGCATAGGTCTCGATGATGCGGGCCTCACTCTGCTCCGCGGCCACGATCACGTTTCGCTGGTGGTGGACGCAAGCCTCGCCGTTGGGGACAGTCAGGAACACACAGTGGATGGGCGCATCGACGACAACGCCCTTTCCGATGTGAACGAAAGCGCCATCGCCAACGAAAGCTTCATTGAGATCGAAAAAGGCGGTCTCGTCCGAAAGGCTACGAGAAAGCACAGGTTGGAGCTCTTCGGCCGAGTGCGACCAAGCGTTGTCGAGGCTCGAGACAACGACGCCGTCCGGAAGATCGTCGAGGGAGGACAACGCTCGAGAAAACTGCCCGTTCACGAAAACGAGCTCGTGCAAAGAGAGTTCCTGGAGGCCGAGGCTGGCAAGTAGCGTGCGCGCTTCGTCTTCAGCTTCAGCTCCCCCGCTCGCGAGCTTGAAAACTCGGCTCGCAATGACGCTCACATTCGTAAAACGCCAGTCTTCGTCGCGCGTTGTCGGGAAGCCCTTGTCGAGAAAACGCTCGAAGGCATTCTTGCGCACAAGAGCGAGCCAGCCGGGCTCGGTCTCGCTGCTGCGCTCCGTTGAGCGCTCGAGAAACATCGAGCGAAGCTCGTCTTCCATAGACTCGATCACAGCCATGGCTCAGCTCACCTTTGTTTCGAGCCAGCCATAGCCCTCTTCTTCAAGCTTTAAAGCCAACTCCGTGCCGCCGGAGCGTACGATACGGCCGTCGACGAGAACGTGGACGAAGTCCGGAACGATGTGGTTCAAGAGGCGCTGGTAGTGGGTGATGACGAGCATCGACCGCTCTTTGGTTCGAAGCGCGTTCACACCCGCGGCCACTATTTGGAGAGCGTCGATATCGAGCCCCGAATCGGTCTCGTCGAGGATTGCGAAGGTCGGCTCGAGCACCGCCATTTGGAAAATCTCGTTGCGCTTTTTCTCGCCGCCCGAGAATCCTTCATTGACGGGGCGGTTGATGAGCTCCTCGTCGAGCTCGATGAGCTTGACTTTCTCGCGCACGAGCTTCAGAAAATCCATCGCGTCGAGCTCTTCTTCGCCCCGATATTTGCGGACGGAGTTGAGCGCCGCCTTCAAGAAGTAAGTGTTGTTCACGCCCGGGATCTCGACAGGATATTGAAAGGCAAGGAAAACACCTTCACAGGCGCGCTTTTCGGGCGCCATGGAGAGCAAGTCTTTTCCCTTGTAGATCACTTCCCCTTCGGTGACCTCGAAGCTGTCACGTCCGGCCAGTACCTGCGACAACGTGCTCTTCCCCGAGCCGTTCGGTCCCATGATGGCGTGCACTTCGCCCGGCTGAATCGTCAAATCGATCCCGTGAAGGATCTCGAGCCCTTTGGCTTTCGCATGCAGGTTCCTGATCTCGATCAATGCAGTCATATGTGTCTATCCAACGCTTCCTTCCAAACTGACTCCCAATAATTTCTGGGCTTCGACCGCGAACTCCATAGGGAGATTGCGCAAGACTTGCTTGGCAAAGCCGTTGACGATCATGGAAATGGCGTTCTCGGTGTCGATACCCCGCTGGTTGCAATAGAAAAGCTGGTCTTCCCCTATCTTCGAGGTCGTCGCTTCGTGCTCCATTTGCGCGGTGGGATTCTTGACCTCGATATAGGGGAAAGTGTGCGCGCCGCATTTGTCGCCAAGGAGAAGCGAGTCGCACTGTGAGTAGTTACGCGCGCCTTCGGCACTTTTCAGAATCTTCACCTGGCCGCGATAAGTGTTCTGCCCGTGGCCCGCGGAGATCCCTTTCGAGATGATGGTGCTTCTCGTGTTCTTGCCGACGTGGATCATCTTCGTACCGGTATCGGCTTGCTGATAGTTGTTCGTCAGAGCGACCGAGTAGAACTCGCCGATCGAGTCATCGCCGAGCAGCAAGCAGCTCGGATATTTCCAAGTGATGGCCGAGCCGGTCTCGACTTGCGTCCACGAGATCTTCGACTTGACCCCCGCGCACTTGCCGCGCTTCGTGACGAAATTGTAGATGCCGCCTTTGCCGTCTTTGTCGCCCGGGTACCAGTTCTGCACGGTCGCATATTTGATTTCCGCGTGGTCGAGGGTGACCAGCTCGACCACGGCGGCGTGTAGCTGGTTCTCGTCCCGCATCGGAGCGGTGCAGCCTTCGAGATAGCTAACATAGGCTCCTTCGTCGGCGATGATGAGCGTACGCTCGAACTGCCCCGTATCGGAAGCGTTGATCCGGAAATAAGTCGAAAGCTCCATCGGGCAGCGAACGCCTTTCGGCACGTAGACGAACGACCCGTCGCTGAAGACGGCCGAGTTCAACGTGGCGAAGAAGTTGTCGCTGTAAGGAACTACCGTGCCCAGATATTGCCGCACGAGATCCGGATGTTCTTTGACCGCCTCGGAGAAGCTACAGAAAATGATGCCGATCTCGGACAGCTTGTCCTTGAAGGTCGTGGCGACGGAAACAGAGTCGAAGACAGCATCGACCGCGACCCCGGCGAGACGCCCTTGCTCCTCGAGGGAGATGCCGAGTTTTTCGTAAGTGCGCAGAAGCTCCGGATCGACTTCATCGAGGCTCTTCGGCTTGTCTTTGTCCTGTTTCGGCGCGGAATAGTAGCGCAGGTCCTGATAGTCTATTGGCGGATAGTGGATGTTCGGCCATGTCGGCTCCGTCATTGTGAGCCAATGCCGGAAAGCTTTCAGACGCCATTCGAGAAGCCATTCGGGCTCTTCTTTTTTCGCCGAAATGATGCGGACGGTGTTCTCGTCGAGCCCTTTCGGGATGGTGTCTTGCTCGATATCGGTGACGAAACCGTAGGCATAGTCCTTGTCGACGAATTCTTTGAGCTTGTCGGTCGTGGTGCTCATCCTAGTCGTTCCTCTGGTACTGGTCTTGGATCACGGGGAGCTGTACATCGTCCGCGACGGTAACGGCGGCACTAGTGCCTTCCCCCCGAAAAGAAGCGTGGTCGTCATCGCACATTCTGGCGATGGTCATGCGGGACAACATCAAGAGCACTTCGTCGTTGAGCCGTTGCAGCGGGCTCTTGATGTTGCAGGTATCGAACTGCGCGCATGCCCCCAGATCGGTGAAGCACTGGGTCAAAGACGGCTGTCCTTCGATGACCTCGATAACGCGTGCGACGGTGATCGCCTCGGCGGGCCGTGCCAAGCTGTAGCCGCCCTTCATCCCCTGGCGGGACACGACGAGCCCAGAGCGCGCCAGTCTCTGAAGCACCTTGGCGAGAAGGTCTTGCGGCATCCCGTAAATGGACGCCACCTCGCGGGCCGAAGAAGCACGCTCATCCTGTCGCGCCAGATGCATCAGAGCAATCAGGGCGTAGTCGATTTTTTTTGAAAGTTTGAGCATGTTTCCGTGGCTTTAATTACGACCAAACTGGTCGGATTTATCATAATACTCATGGAGCCGGCTGTCAAAGGCTAAATGTCACCAGGCAGGGACATACAATGTAGGACCAACGAGATCCGATATATGCTGACGCTGGCGGTGGGCCGCGTCAAATAAATGAGGCTCAGGAAAGGAGTTCGGCTAAACGCTTGAGCTCGGAAGTGACATCGGGACCAAGATGGGCACGCAGCACGCGTCGGTCGCGCTCGCGGAGCACTTCGAGGTCGCCCTGGGCCTGAAATCGCTTCAGGTGGCCGAACGTGTATCGCCGGCCTGGAATCTCGATATCTTGGGCATCGTCCGCGGTAATCTGGAGAAACAGGCCCCGATTGGGACCGCCTTTGTGGAACTGCCCCGTCGAATGCAAGAACCGCGGGCCGTATCCCAGGGTCGTCGCGACACTCCGCTTGTCTCGCACGCGCATCCGAATGGACTGAAGAATGGCATCGTTCTCCGAGCTCATATCGACATAGGCCTGGATCGCAAAATAGTCGTCGGGCTCGAGCTGGTCGAGAAAGCCGCAGAGCTCCTCCGCCGACGGAAAGGCCCCGTTCTCCGCGGGAAGCTCACCGGTCTCCTCGTATTGGTCCGACAACACCCGTGTCTTGACTTTGCTCGCCTCTACGTCGGGCTGATCGAAAGGATCGAGCTCCAGCACAGCACCGAGCACGGCGGTCGCTAGCTCCCAGCGAAAAAATTCCTGCCCCAAATCGTTGACCGAGTCGAGAACTATCTTGACGCAAGGGTAGTCCGCTGGAAGCTTTACCGGATCGGAGGACAGCTCCAGCTGCACAAAGATTCGATCGTCCCCATAAACCACAGGAGCCCCGAGCGTTTCGAGAGTAATCGGGAGAACGCCTTTCGCTTGCTTGCCGGTGGACTCCGCGATGAGCTGCTCGAGCCACGACCCAAAGGAGCCGAGAGCCTCTGAGGTCACGATGGTGACTTTGTCGCGCCCCTCGAGCGCTGCCACACCGAGAGCGAGCCCGAGTGTAACCGCCGGGTTTTCCTCCGGCGCGACGCCGGACCCACAAGCTTCGACCATGCCACGAGCACGTGTCAAAAAGGCTATGGGATCGAGCCCCATCACCGCCGCCGGCACCATTCCAAAATTCGAGAGCGCCGAGAATCGGCCGCCAATCTCAGGCTCTCCCGGAAAGACGCCGCGATAGTCCTGGCTGTGCGCGAGCTCTTCGAGCGCCGAGCCCGGATCGGTCACGGCAAGGAAGCGTTTGCCTTCTCCCGATCGCGCAAAGAAATATCTCTCGAAAGCGTTTGGCTCCGACGTCGACCCGGACTTGGAAGCAACGATGAAGAGCGTTTCGTCGAGAGCAAGCCCGCGCTCGAGGCGCAGAATAT
This sequence comes from Acidobacteria bacterium bin61, assembly GCA_963578475.1. Classification (GTDB taxonomy): domain Bacteria; phylum Acidobacteriota; class Vicinamibacteria; order Marinacidobacterales; family SMYC01; genus SMYC01. The sequence goes on from CAUZCL010000015.1 coordinate 78,766, forward strand.
GTGCCGGCACTGTCGAGTCCAAGATATGAAGCGCGGGAAATCCTGGCCGGGTCGGGAATGTACGGCTCAACACGTCGGGACACAGGCTCGAGCCTCCCATACCGAGCACGACCGCATGACGAAAACCGGCCTCCTGGATGTCCTGTTGAAGCGCCGCAAAAGTCTCCTTGGCAGCGAGTTGGCGATCGATGACATCGAGCCAGCCAAGCCAGCGACCCTCGTCGCCTCCCGTCCAAAGCGTCGCATCCCGCTCCCAAAGTCTGGAGACTTTGTTCGTCGCCCGCCAGTCTTCGAGCTTTAGCTGTAGGGCCACATCGGCTGGACCGAGATCGATGGATTGCCGATTGGCTCGTGCTTCGGTCATCGCGCGACTAGTTTACTCCCGATTCCCGGACGAGCGCCGTTGTGGCCAACGAGAACCTTCAATACGTCGTCGATTTCAATACCGGGCTCATGACCGTAACACCGAGCAACGGCCTGAGCGGAAGGCATCAGATCTCCGTCGCCACCGCAGTGAACATAACTGCCGTCGACTATCATGTGGTCCCGGTCGTTGTTGGCCCCACACCCGAAAATCCCTAGAGCGCTTTTCTTATCCCCACATCTCGTTGCTTTTTGAAGCGGTTAAAAGCAATGGGAATGTGGGACGAAAACGGGGATATGGGCCGGGAATCCTCTTGGCGTGTTGCGTTTTTCGCGTTACGCCTTTGATTGCGATTGTGTGTTATCGCCTCTTGTTGCTCTTGAAAATTTTCAGCGCCCCCTCGAGGTCGAGCACGCCGTGCCCGAGGTCGCCGGATCGAGGCCGTTTCATGGCCAAGGCCGTTTCCACCCGTGTTGGTCCAAGTTTTTGTCGATATCGCGGAAAATGGCAACGGCGCCGGAGACGGAACCGGCCAAGCGGGCAAACCGCTGGCCAAATCTCTCGCCAAATCCGGAAAGAAGACAGCCATCATCGAGCGCGACGACAGAGTCGGCGGCTCCTGCATCGTCTACGGCTGCACCCCAACCAAGACGATGGTTGCGAGCGCGCGGGTGGCTCACTTGGACCGTCGTGCACGTGACTACGGCGTGCGTACCGGTGCTGTGGACGTCGAGCTCGACCGCGTTCGGGAGCGCAAGCGCGCCATCGTAAACCTCTTCAGCGGCGGAAGCCGCAAAGGTCTCGAGCGAGAAGAGAACATCGAGCTGATCTTTGGCGAAGCGCGTTTTACGGACGCGCGCCGCATCGTAATCGGAGACGAGCTCGAGCTCACCGCTCCGTGGTTCTTCATCAATACCGGCACGAAGCCCGCGGTCCCGGATATAGACGGTCTCACGGATATCCGGTTTCTGACGTCGGGATCCCTGATGGAGCTCGACACCGTCCCCGAGCACCTCGTCATCCTCGGCGGCGGCTATATCGGGATCGAGTTCGGCCAGATGTTTCGCCGCTTCGGAAGCGCGGTGACGATCGTACAACGCGGGCGTCAGCTCCTCCCGCGAGAAGACGAAGACGTCGCGGAGGCGATATTAGAGATTTTTCGCGAGGACGGCATCGACGTTTTGCTTGAGGCCACCGTCACAGCAGTGGCGCGCGACGGCGAAGGCTCCACTTCAGTTACGGTTGCGACCAAAAACGGAACGCGGGTCCTCGAAGCTTCGGAGCTTCTCGTCGCCGCCGACAGAACGCCCAATACCGGTGCTCTGTCCCCCCGCGCGGCGGGGATCGAGCTCGACGCGTGCGGCTTCATCCCGGTGAACGCCAAGCTCGAGACCAATCTCGAGGGGGTCTATGCGATCGGTGTCGTGACCGGAGGCCCCGCCTTCACCCACATTTCCTACGACGACTTCCGCATCGTGGAAACCAACCTTCTCCATGGCGGCGATAGAAGCACCACGGGACGGCTCGTCCCTTATGCCGTGTTCGTGGACCCTGAGCTCGGCCGCGTGGGTCTGAGCGAGCGCGAGGCCGAGAAGCTCGGCATCGCTTACGAGGTCGCTAAACTACCGATGAGCCATGTCGCCCGCGCGCTCGAGATGGACGAGACCCGCGGCTTCATGAAAGCGCTCGTTGACCCGAAGACGAAACAGATTCTCGGCTGTGCTATTCTCGGCATCGGCGGTGGGGAGATCATGTCGGTCCTGCAAGTTGCCATGACGGGTCAAGTGCCTTACACCTCGATCCGGGACGGTGTCTTTGCCCACCCCACGCTCGCGGAATCCCTCAATAACCTCTTTATGCGACTCGGCGCGTAAAAACCTCCCTGAGTTTGCTAGAATCCCCTGTACTGGAGGTCCGCCGTGTCGAAACGCTTCGCCCCAAATATCCCGTCTCATGCGGTCACGCCCGAATCGGTCTTTTTCGATCGGCGCCGTTTCATGACAGCTCTGGGAATCGGGCTCGCAACCGGTCCCTCTCTTTTCGCAAGCGAAGGCGAAGCCGAACTGCTCACACCGCCTTACGAGAACACGGATGTCTTCCCGGCGACACGCAACGCTTCGTTCAAAGTGCCCGAGGCGATCGAGCGCAAGGCGCTCACGCCACGCGAAGTTGCGGCGTCGCACAACAATTTCTACGAGTTTCTACCCGGGCGTGGCGGCCCGGTATGGCAGCACACCGCGGATTACGAAGTCGAGCCTTGGAAGGTCGAAGTGAAAGGCGAGTGCGCGAAGCCCACGACCTTCGACCTCGACGACCTTCTCGCTTTCGATCATGAAGAGCGGATTTACCACTTCCGCTGCGTCGAGCGCTGGGCGATGAACGTTCCCTGGACGGGGTTTCCTCTCTCGAAGCTCCTCGCCAAAGTCGAGCCCAAGGACTCCGCCAAATATGTGAGCTTCGAGAGTGCGCTCAAACGGAACCAGATGCCCGGTATCCGCGAAGCGGACTACTATCCTTGGCCGTATCACGAAGGGCTCCGGATGGACGAAGCGATGAACGAGCTCGCCATGGTGGTCACCGGCGTTTACGGAAAGCCTTTGCTCAAACAGCACGGCGCCCCCGTCCGCATCACCGTCCCGTGGAAATACGGCTACAAGAACCCGAAAGCCATCGTGAAGATCGAGCTCACGTCGAAGGAGCCGCGCACCTTTTGGCAAGTCCAGAAGCACGAATATGGTTTCCTCTCGAACGTGAACCCCTATATCCCGCATCCGCGCTGGAGCCAGGCCACCTCGCACTGGCTCGACAACCGGGAGCCTTTCCCGACGCCGATTTACAATGGCTACGAAAGCTATGTCGCCGAGCTCTACTCGGATGAGCCGCGAGAGCTACAAAAGCCGTTGAAGCCGGGCCAGACCGCTCGATAAAAAAGCGTCCTCGCTGTAACCAAAGCCGTCCTCCCGGGGCGTCATCACCATGGCGGAAGGCCGCGTCACCATTCAAGACCCGGAAGCGCTCGCCGCGCTGGCCGCTTGAGTTAGAATCCACCCGTGTTTTGGATACGGGTAGGAAGCGCACTCATGTTCTTGGCCGTGGCGCTCGGCGCTTTCGGGGCGCACGGGTTGCGCCAGCGACTCTCCCCTGACATGCTCGCCATCTTCGAGACGGGCGTCCGCTACCACGTCTATCACGCGCTCGCGCTGCTTGTGGTGGCCTGGGTCGCCGACAAGAACCCGGAAAGCCTGGCGAACGCGGCCGGCTGGGCTTTTACCTTGGGGATTGTCGTCTTTTCCGGAAGTCTCTACATTCTTAGTATCAGCGGCATCCGCTGGCTCGGTGCGGTAACGCCTCTCGGCGGCGTCGCGTTGCTCGTCGGCTGGGTCTTGCTCTTTCTCGCCGCGGCTCGCTGAGCCTGGCTCCCGTGAGGCATTCTCAGGAGAGCCAATCAATGTTCGCTTTCGCCTCTCGAAGCGCGGTCTGTTCACTGTCGTAGAAGCCGACGGTTCCACCACGGATTGGAATCCAACACCGCTCCATGGGGTGCTCGCTGAAGTACTCATCCTCGAAGTAATACGTCCCCGTATGGCGCCGGAAAATCCGCACCCGCCGCTTGCCTTCCGCATCCTTCAAGACGTGGACGCATGGATCCGCTTCCTCGCCAGGTCCGCTTCTCGAGGGCGAGGTGGCGTCGTGACGCGTCGACTTAGTCTCAACCTTCGCCTCTGAGCGGGGAGTCTCCCACACGCTCACCTCCACGACAGCAAATGCCGCTCCGTCACGAACGGGCAGCGTCAGGTTACTTCGTTGCCCATCTCTCTCTTCGCGTCTTGGCACTCTTTCGCCTTGTGTTACACTTTTCGTAACACCTATCTAAACTCCCACCGGCCTGAACTGCCCTGGCTTGGTCCGAATCACGACAAATAATGGCCTTGCGGGCATATAGCTGGCTGTGAATTAGACGATTGTTACCTTCGAGGAGTTGTTGCCGACGTGAGTTACCGAAGAGCGGTCTTCCTTTGCGCGTGCCTGGGATTGACCTTGACCGGCCCCGAGGCCCACGCCCAAGAAGGTGAACACGACTTCCTAGACATGAGCCTCGAGAGCCTCATGGAGGTCGAGGGCATGCCCATCGATGTTCTGACAACCTATATCGCGAGTGGATGATTCGCTACCAGTTCATGACCATGCCGATGGAAGGCAACCGCGTGGGCGCCGATCCGGTGAGCACCGAGGACGTGCTGGAAGGCTACAAGGTCAGTCCGACGCGAATGACGATGCAGATGCACATGGTCAACGTCATGTATGGATGGACCGACGATCTCACCCTCATGGTGATGATCCCCTTCGTCCAGAGCTCGATGGATCACGTGACGCGAAGCGGCGCAAGCTTCACGACCGACGCATCGGGCCTCGGCGACGTGAGCCTCATGGCGCATTACAACATGGCGCTTCGTGGATCTCATCGCGTTGTCTATGGGGGGGGGACTCAGCCTGCCGACAGGCTCAATCGACGCCGTCGACGACACCCCCGCAGGCGAACAAATCTCCCCTATCCCATGCAGCTCGGCTCGGGGACGTTCGACTTGCTACAGGGGATAAGCTATCTCGGCCAGACGAGAAACTGGGCTTGGGGAGCCGAGGCGAAAGGCATGTTCCGGCTCGGGGAGAACAGCCAGCAGTACAGCCTGGGGAATCGATTCCACTCCTCGGTCTGGGCGACGCGCCGACTGTACAGCTGGTCCGCGGTGAGCCTTCAGCTCGCCAGTGAGCGCTGGGGTGACGTGGGCCGGCGCCGATCCGCGGCTGAACCCCGCGTTGGTTCCCACGGCCGACCCTGATCTCCGTGGTGGCTGGCGGCTCGATACACACGTGGAGCTCAGCTTCTTCATACCCTCAGGCTCTCTCCAGAACCAACGTTTCTTCATCAATGCCGTGCTACCAGCCTATCAGGATCTACACGCCCCGCAGCTCGAATCGTCACACGTCGTCCACTTCGGATGGGAGTGGCGCTTCTGAGTGGCCGCGCAAAGGAGATAGGGTGAGAATCAGGCAAGTGCTCGTCTTGGCGGTCCTCTTCATGCTCGGCTTCGCGGGCACCTCTTCGACGGAGGCTGAGAACGACTCGCGGTTGCAGCAAATAAAAGTGGCTTACGTGTACAAGTTTTCGGGCTACGTGGAATGGCCCGAAACCCACCGCGAGGATCGCCCTGCCTTCACTGTCGGTGTGCTGGGCGATAACCCCTTCGGCTCCGCCCTCTTTGCTCTGGAGAGCCGGACCTACGATGACAAGCCCGGGGCCGTCCGGCAGATCGCGTCGGTGGTTGAAGCAAGCTCCTGCCACATTCTACTCATCAGCGACTCGGAACGCGGGAAGCTCGACGAGATCGTTGCTGCGCTTCACGCCCAGAGCGTTCTGACGGTGAGCGAGATCGACGGGTTTATGGAAGCCGGCGGAATGATTCAGCTGATGGTGCACAAAAACAAAGTACGCTTCTCAATCAATTTGAACGCCGCCCGGCAGGCGAAGCTCGACATTGACGCGTGACTGCTGGCACTCGCCCGGCAGGTCATCCAGTAGAAGTCGGCTTCAGTCGCGAGCGCTCAAGCGGTAGACGAAGGCGATTATCTCGGCGACGGCCCAATAGAGCTCAGGCGGGATTCTGACGTTCACGTCCAGCTGCGACAGGAGTGCGGTGAGATCCCGGTCCTCCTGGACCGGAACGCCGTGCTCTCGAGCTAGCTCGATGATGCGGTCGGCGAGCGACCCGGCTCCTTTCGCGACCACGTGTGGAGCGGCATCGTTGCCGGCCTCGTAGCGGAGCGCCACGGCCTTTCGGAGTTGGGCCTCGTTCCCCGTCATTCTCTAGGTTCTCTCGTCGATGCCGGAAAAGGTGCGCATCCATCGCGCCGTTTCGGACAATCGATCCCCTCGCCACTCACTCGTCTCTACGATGGCGTCCTCGTAGCCGGCAGCCTTCAATGCCGAGCTCAAGCTCGGTGAGGCCTCTTCGATAACGGCAAGCGTCTCCGGGCGCTCGGCGCGGAATCGACAGCGGCAATAACTTCCATGGGATTCGAGCGTTACCCAAATATCGCCGAGCTCGGACGTCGAGAGATCCAAAACAACACTTGCGTTTCTGAAATCGGTGTCTCGGTCGCGGCCTCTGCGCTCGCCGAAGAAATGGACCAGCGCTCTCTGAAGAGGCGCTCTAGGGCCGAAGGGCACTTCGAAAAACAGGTACGGGTGCTCCATGGCCCGGATATTTTGAAGGTCGCGAGCAGCGAGGCGGCTTATGAGGGCCTTGACCGCGCTCTCGAACGCTCCCCGCTTACCGACGCTCTCGGCAAACTCCGTGAGCGTCCGGTCGCCCAGGAGTCGAAAGAGCTGCGACTTGAGATCTTCTTTCAGGTGGACCGCAAGCCCGTGACGATCTTCAGAACGAAGCGAGCGGGCCACCCTTGCTTCAGTCGACGCACGCGCGTCGGCGGCAAGTTTTTGAAGAAGCGCTGGCAAGCTCCGGCCAGAGAGCATGAGCAGCTCCGACAAGAGCTTGGCCCGTTCGCTAGTTCCCGCAGCGAGAGACAATCCCGCGGCTTGCGCCTGACGAAGAATGGAGGTGACCACGTCCAAAGAAGGTCCCACGCCACGTCGAGACAAGAGGAGAGACAGGAGCTCGTGCACCGCCAACGCCCTAAAGGCAAGCTCCGTGGGAGTCTGTCCCGTCGTCGATGGGAGCGTGCCGCAGAGTTGTTGAAGGAGTCGAGGCAAAAACTCGGTAAGCGGGTCCGGGGTCTTCTGAAAGCCGTCCTGTTTGCGAGGACGAGGTGTAATGTGAAGGACGACTTCAGGTTGCGTGCGCGCGACTTCGACGCGCACCCTCTGGCCAGGCTCGAGGGGAACAGACGCGGGAAGAGGGAACTTTTTGCGGGCGAGGAAAAGAAACAAGCTCCCCGATTCTCCGCGAATCGCCGACGGGAAGGCCGCCCCGGTTCGGAGCGCGAGACCTGGCGGAAGGTCTACATTCTTGAACACGAAACGGCTGCTGGAGGCAAGGCAGTGACCCTCATGTGAAGACTTCTTATGAGAGAATTCGGCTGCTCGCTGGAGAACTTTACATGGCACATCCGCAACTCGATAACCTCGACCAAGGAGACGCCTATGACTGCAAAAAGCTTTCAAGAGCTCTACCCCGAAGAGACACAGCATTGCTATGGATGTGGGGTGCTCAACGAGCGCGGGCACCGGATCCAGAGCTACTGGGACGGTGACGTGTCGATCTGCCGTTTCGACCCCGAGCCGCACCAAATAGCACTTCCCGGTTACGTCTATGGGGGGCTCATCGCATCGCTCATCGATTGTCACGGCACCGGAACCGCCGCGGCCGCGGCGCATCGGGCCGAAGGCCGCGAGATGGGGACGGAGCCGCCGCTTCGATTCGTGACCGGCTCACTGCACGTCGATTACTTGAAGCCCACTCCTATCGGCGTCACGCTCACGCTCCGGGGACGCGCGAAAGAGATTCGAGGACGCGTCGTCACCGTAGAGGTCACGCTGTCAGCGGAGGCGATCCAAACCGCGAAAGGTGAAGTCGTGGCCGTGCGCATGCCCGAGGACTGGCTCCGCAATCTGATGGAGCCCAAAGGAACCTAAGGGCCCGCGATGAACTCGCTGCTGGAGCTCCTTCCGGAGATGGAGGCGCTCCGCGATCGCGAGGCCATCGTTCTTGCAAGCAGCTACCGCACACGGAAATGGACCTATCGCGAGCTTTATCGCCACATCCAAGGGGTCGCTCGCGAGCTCGACGCGCGCGGTCTCGCGCCAGGCGATCGCCTTCTCCTTTGGGGTGAGAACCGGCCAGAGTGGGTCGCGGTTTATTGGGCGGCGCTCGCCCGTGGTGTCACGGTCGTCCCGCTTGATTTTCGCTCTTCGAAGGCGTTCGTCATGCGCGTCCAGCGCAACGTCGAAGCGAAGCTTCTCGTCCACGGCGCCGAAGTCGATGCCGGAGCGATAGGGCTCTCGCAACTTTCACTCCAGGATGTCGGAGGGCTCGACTCGGAAGAGCCTTTGGAGCCGATTGCCGCGACAGGCGACGACATGGTGCAAATCATCTATACCTCGGGAACGACCGGAGAGCCCCGAGGCGTGGTGCATCGCCACAAGAATCTCGTCGCGAATCTCGGGCCCATTCGAAACGAGATTCGCAAATATGCGGCCTATGCCCGCCCGTTCCAGCCAATCCGTTTTCTAGACCTCTTGCCCTTGAGTCATGTCTTCGGACAGTTCACCGGGCTCTTCGTCCCGGTCGTGATGGGAGGCTCGGTCGCGTTCATGCAGGCGATCCACCCGTCGGCAATCATCGAGACGATCCGGCGGGAGCGGATCTCCGTTCTCACGACAGTGCCCCGATTCCTGTCGGGCTTGCGCGGCGAGCTCGAGCGCCGATTCGATCTCGAGTCGGAAGAGGAAGCGGACCCCCAAGGCGTCGGCGTCCTCGGGGGGCTCGCGCGCTGGTGGCGTCACCGCGACGTGCACTCCGCTTTTGGCTGGAAGTTCTGGGCCATACTTTCCGGCGGCGCGCCGCTTGCGCCCGAAGACGAAGCGTTCTGTTGGCGGCTCGGATTCGTGCTCGTCCAAGGCTACGGGCTGACCGAGACGAGCTCGCTCGTCGCGACGAATCATCCCTTCAAACCGAAACGTGGAGCCATTGGAAAAGCGGTCGGGAGCCAGCGGATAAAACTCGCCGAGGACGGAGAGATTCTCGTGTGCGGCGACAACGTCTCACTCGAATATTTCGGCGCGGGCGCACCTTCCGAGTCTTCCGAAAAAGCTTGGCTCCACACCGGAGACCTCGGCGAGATAGGCGACGACGGCACGCTCTACTACAAAGGGCGCAAGAAGGACGTCATCGTGGGCGCGGACGGCATGAACGTTTACCCGGCCGACGTCGAAGCCGTTCTCAACGCACAACCGGAAATAAAAGAAGCCGTCGTTGTCGGCCAGCCAAGCGACAAGGGCGATGTCGTTCATGCCGTGCTCCTCGGCCAACCGGGAGAGCATCACGCCGAGGCCGCGATAAAGCGAGCCAATGCCACGCTCGAGCCACATCAGCGGGTACGCGCATGGACCGTCTGGCCCGAAGACGACTTCCCGCGCACGAAATCGACGTTCAAGATACGGCGCGGCGAAGTGCTCGCGCATCTGAAAGCACCCGGGTCAAACGAACGAGCTGCATTGGCCACGCCATCTCGTCGGGTGCGGACGTTCCTGGCACAGCAGATCGGACGAGCCGGCGAGACGATGAGGGATGCCGACCGGCTGAGCGAAGAGCTTGGCCTGAGCTCGCTCGACCGTATCGAGCTTTTGACGCACCTCGAAGAACAAACCGGACGGGAGCTCTCCGAGGAAGAGATGACCCGGGTCACGACGCTCGGAGATCTCGAGCGCTTTCTCGAGAACGCCGCTCCAGTGCCAAGGGGCAGACCCGGGGCTTCGCCACTTCGCGGTGTGGTGCGCTATGGACGCATCGCGCCGCTGCGCTTCGCCCGAGCCGCTTTTCGGGAAGGCGTCATCCGACCTCTCTTCCGGCACTATCTTCCGCTCACGGTCGAGGGAGAGCTCGAGCTCGAAAATCTGAGCGGCCCCGTCATCTTCGCCGCGAACCATCAAAGCAACCTCGACACTCTCGCCATTCTCACTGCGCTACCCTTCGCTTGGCGAGGGCGTGTCGCGCCGGCAGTGCAACAAGAATATTTCGACGCTCATCTGAAGAACAAGGGAAGCGCCTCGAAGAGCCTTTCCGCCGCGATCCAATATTGGCTCGCCATCGTGCTCGTCAACGTCTTCCCGCTCGCGCGAACGAGCGCGGGGGCTCGGGACGGGCTCCGCTTCGCCGGCGCCCTGGCCGATGACGGCTACTCCATCTTGATCTATCCCGAAGGCCGCCTGACGCGGGACGGCTCCATCGAGCCCTTTCAGGAGGGCGTCGGACTTCTAGCGGTGCGGCTTCAGGCCCCCGTTATCCCGATCCACTTGAGCGGGCTCTTCGACATCCTGTCGGTCAACGACCGCTGGCCGAAGCGGGGCCCGGTGCGCGTCCGTTTCGGCGAGGCGCTATGGTTTCGCGAGAGTCAGGATTGTCGAGAGGTGACGCAAACGATCGCGGACGCGGTCATGACTCTGGCTCGGCGACCGGATTCATCGCCATCGACTCCAGATGAAAATGCGTGAGCCGCCATCGGTTGTCCTCGCGCAGCAGGACATAAGTTGTTCGCCCCTTATCCCGATACAGTCGAAGGCTAGAACGACGGCGTCGTCCGTGAAATGCTCGCGAAAGAGCCTGACGCTACCTTCGGTGAGGTCGTGTCGAAGCGCATCGAGCAGTTGCTGGATCTCTCGGCGTGCGCTTTCGAAACCTTCACTCACGACATCCCCCAGACCGAAGTGATGGTATAGCAGTCACTTTGACCTCGGACTTCGTAGAGTGACGTCCCGCTCTCGAGCACGCTCGCGACGTCGCCGTGAAGCTTGATGGTCTCGATCTCGCCGGCGAGCGTTCGAAACTTCGCCTGCTGGACGAGACCTCGAAGATATTCCATGGAGCTTTCTTTGTCCACGAAAATGCGCGAATCAAGGTGGTTACAAACGATGAGCGGCGATGCGTCCTTCACGCAGGCGCTTCGGCGCCGGGCAGACGGCCGGCGAGCACTTCGGCAAAAGGACGCGTCGTCTCGAACCGGTCGAGCACAATCCGCAGCACCGCGCTGATCGGCGCGGCGAGCAGCATGCCGACCACGCCCCAAATCAAACCCCAGAAAACGAGAGCGAGCAGGATCGAGACGGGATGGAGTTGCAGCCCTTCCCCCATGAGCTTCGGCTCGATCACGTTTCCAATCGTCAGCTGCACCGCGCCGGGAAGGGCCAGGATGAGACCGATATGTACCCAGCTATCGAACTGCACAATAGCGAGCGGCAGCGGGAGCAAGATCGCGATGAGCGAGCCGATATTGGGGATGAAGTTCAAAAAGAAAGCGAGCACCCCGAAGACGAAGGCGAGGTCGAGCCCAAGGATGCCGAGAATGATACCGACGAAAATTCCGGTCGCCGCCGAGGTCGCGACTTTGGTGACGAGGTAGCGCCGGATCTTGTCGTCGATCTCGCGATAGATCCCGACGCGCACTTCGCCCGGCGCCCTGCCGGCGAGCAGGAAAATCGTAAACACCAAAACGAGAAAGCCGTTCGTGATGAAGCTCACGACGCCAGAAGCCGTGGACCGGACAAAGCTGAACACGGGAAGGTTTTTCAAAGCGTCGAGGATCGCGGCCTGGCCAAGGTCGATCTCGAACCGGTCGAGGATCGAAAAAATACTCTCCGCCATGCTCGCGAGGCGCTCGCGATAAATCGGAGCACTGTCGGCAATCCCGCGCGCCGAGACGGTGATGAGCATGATGAGGAGGGTAATGAGCCCGAGCACGACGAAAAGTGCGAAGAGAATGGACACGCCGCGTGGCATCTTTGGCTTCATCTGCATCCAGTCCACGATGGGACCGACGATAGAGGAGAACAATATCGCTAGAACGAAAGGAACCATGACCGCACGGGTATAGATGAGCGCGACCGCAAGAGCGACTCCTGCGAGGACGAGTAGCGACACGGTGCTCAGCCAAGTGAGCTCATCCGATTTTTCCGTCATGGAGCAGGGCGACGATAAGTCAAAAGCGGCGCGATGTCAACGCGAGCTGCTCTCCTCGCTCTCCTCCAAGACCTCGCGGCACCGTGTGGCCACGACGAGATGGTCCTCGAGCTCCATCATCCAGGCCTATGCCAATAACGGGTTCTCGCATGAGCGCCTCGACGACGTGCTCACGCTCTACGCGGACAAAACCGGCTTCGCGCCGAAGGCTATTTTGATCGACGGCTTCGATTGGGAACGCGGCACAATTGTCGAGCGTGCGGCCGAGATCAAGCGCTACTTGAAGCAATCCGAGGGCAGCAACTTCCTGTCCGACCGAAGGGGCGCGGAAGAGAAGCGCCACAGCAAAGCTCCGATGGTCACCTAGTTTCAGACCAGCCCTCGCGCAGTGCCCCGCGGTGGATATCACAGCCAACATGCCGACTGAGCTATGATCACGGCTCTGTGAGCCCAATTACCGCAACTTTGGCCACGCTGGTCATTTTCATTGCTCCGGGTCTACTCCTCGTGTCGGCTCTCGGCGGCCAGCGGGGCGTTTCTCTGACCGCCTTAGAGCAGATCTACCTCTCGGTGGCGGGAAGCCTCGTCATCTCCGGCTGGGTGGGGTTGGGGCTCGCCGGTCTCGGCCGTTTCACTCCCGAGAATGTTGCCACGTTGGTCGCCGGCCTCGTGGCGCTCTTCTGGTTCTTCGCGAGAAAGCAGCTGTCTCTTCGTCAGGGGACTTTTGACGGGCGGGAGCTTGCCGTCGCCGGCGGATTGCTCGCCTTCGCCGTGATGTTCTATTTTCCGCCCTTCGAGCACATCCTCGGCGGGCGAGATCCGGGCATCTACGTCAATACTGGATTTCACTTGGCGCGCGAGGGGAATCTCACGTTCACGGATCCGGTAATCGAAAGCATTCCGCAAGAGGACTGGGCCTTGTTCTTCCGGGTCGACAAAGAGATTCCGGACTGGAGCCATTTACGTTTTCAGGGCTATGCGCTCGAGTCGCCGGCCACCGCGCGCGTGACGCCGCACGGCCTTCACCTCTACTCGACTTGGGTCGGCACGGCCGCCGGGCTCTTCCAAATGAAGTCGGGCCTCTACGCAACGCCTTTTTTCTCCATGATGGGCGCGCTCGGTTTTTTCTTCGCGATGAAGCGCTTGTTCGGACTCGAAGTCGCCGCTTGGGCAGGTGCGTTTCTCACGGTCTTTCAGATCCAGATCTGGTTCGCCCGCTTTCCAAACTCAGAGGTCGTCGTGCAGTTCCTCTATGCTACGGCACTTCTGCTGTTCTATTTCATGGAGGAGAAGCGCTCCGCGATCGCGGGTGCTTTGGCGGGCGTGGCTCTCGGCTCGACCCTCCTCGCACGTATGGAGAACATTCTCTTTCTCGTGCCCTTCGTACTCTTCTTTGGATGGAAGAGGCTGCGCCGCGAGCTGGGAGCTCCAGAGCTCGCCTTTCTCGGTGGCTTCGGCCTCGTGGCCCTTCACGCCATCCTTCACGATCGATTCATCGCCTGGCCTTACGTGTCGAGCGTTCTCGGCCGCCACTATTGGCGCTTTGTCGGAGAGAACCTCTTTCTGATTGCTCTCATAGCCGCAGGCGTCGCTATCGCCGTCGACCGCCTCGCCATGGCACTCCCAGCTTCGATTTACGATCGCGTGCGATCGGAAAAGCTCCGTGTCGTCCTGGCGATAGGGCTCGCGGGCTTGGCGCTTTTCACCTATTTCGTGCGCCCTTTCTGGCACGGCCCGCGCACAGCGCCCCATGACGCCGAAGCGTTTCTGCGCATGAGCTGGTATCTCTATCCTGTCGGGGTCGGCCTCGCTGTGGCGGGGGCCATGTGGCTCATCGTCCGGGCCCGGAAGAGCCAGGTCTTCTTCCTCCTCGTCGGGCTCACGTTCTCGCTTTTCTTCTTCTACAAAGTTCGCGTGTGGCACGATCACTATTTCGCGATGCGCCGGTTCGTCCCCGTCATCCTACCGACCTTGATTACTTGCATAAGCCTCTTTCTCGCAAGCCTCCACCTGCCGGCACGTCGTTTTATGAGCGCGGGCTCGCGTGTCATTGCTGCGCTCCTCCTGGTGCTCTACCTCTCCGAAGGCCGACGCCTCTGGGCGGTGTCTGGCCACGAGGAGTTTCCCGGCAGCCTCGACTTCGTGGAAGACCTCGCGCGCCACATCGGGGATAACGACGTGGTGATCTTCCCGCGTCGGGAAGGCCTTCACCTGCTCGAGCTCCCCTTGGCCGAGCTCGAAGGCAAGAAAGTCCTCGAGTTCTACTCCTTGAAACCTCCCCTCGATCAGCTAGAAGATTTGCTCGCGCAATGGCGCGGCATCTACGGTGACGTCTACTTCGTTACCAACTACAAAATCTCGCTTTCCGGGCTCTTCACCCGCCACGTCAAGGATTTCTGGTTCGCGACGGAGAAGCTCCAATATGCCTATACGAGCCCGCCGGCCGGGTCGGAGCCGTTCCACCTCCGCTTCACTTTATCGAAAGCAGTAGACCTCGACGATTTGGCCGAGCGCGTTCCAAAGCTTCCCTTCCTGGACATGGGTGGCAGTGATGATCTACAAGTATCTTGGTTTCACGAGAAGGAGCTCGACGAAGAAGGGACGAGCTACCGATGGAGTCAAAGGATATCGTCCGTTTTTCTTCCCGCCATCGGCGGCGGTCCGCAACAGATAGCGATACGCCTAGCCGGACCCAAGGAAGAAGAAGCGCCGAATCACTCCATCGAAATCCGCCTCGGCGAAGAGCTTCTAGGAACGATCACCGCGAGCCGACACTTCGAGATGCACCTCTTTCCCGTTCCGGAGGCCCTCGCCATGCGCGAGGACGTCACGTATTCGATCCTCTCGCTCAGAACTGAAACCTGGCGGCCTTCGAACTGGATCGCGGGCTCGACAGACGTACGCGATCTCGGTATTCGCGTCGACTCGATTGAAGTCCGGTAAGCAAAGGAGGTCGCTATGCGGTTGTTAGTGCTAATACTCACTTTTGCCGGCGCGGCGGAAGCGGCGCGTATCAACAAAGCCATCGAGCTTCTCGCCCAGGGACAGCCCGTCTATTACACGACGAGCCGCGGCGGCTACGAAGAAGGCAAAGCGCTCGCGCATACTTGGGCGGACTACATCAACTACGAGCTCGAGCACGGCGCCTTCGACCTCACCAAGCTTCGTGAGTTCATGCAAGGTCTCGTCGATGGCGGGCCGACTCCGAGCGGGCACCGCACACCCGCCGTCATCGCTACCATCCCCGTGCTCGGCCTCGATGAAGCGACGATGCGCGCCAACGGATGGGTCGTGCAACAAGTGCTCGCGGCCGGTGTACACGGCATCATCCTGTGCCACGCCCGTACGGCTGGCGCCGCTCTGGCTTTCGTGCAAGCGGCACGCTATCCGTTTCACAAGCAGGAAGTCGGTGACGGCTTGGAAGAAGGCCTCCGCGGCAGCGGGAGCCAACATTTCGCGGCGCAGATATGGGGGATTTCGTCGGTCGATTATCTGCGGGTCGCCGATACATGGCCCCTGAACCCGGAAGGCGAGATCTTGCTCGGCTTGAAGATCGAGGATCGACACGCGCTCGAGAACGCGGAAGCCACGACCAAAGTGCCCGGCATCGGGTTCGTGGAGTGGGGTCCGGGCGATATGACCTTCTCCTACGGTTTTCTCTCGAGGCCGCGGCCCGACCCCCCAGGTTCTCGTCGACGCGCGCGCGCGGGTGCTCGCGGCGACCAAAGCTGCGAAGATTTTCTTTCTGAACTCCGTAACGACTGACAACGTTGAAGCTCAGATCGAAGAAGGGGTGATGCTCGGCGCCGCCAATGAAGAGGCGGCTCGGAAAGGCCGCGCTTATTCGCGCCGCTAACCGCTAAAACAAAGTTTCATTTCTTGCATTTTGGGTTATATCTTCCATTTTAGGGCGTAAAAAGGAAGTATACGATCGATTTCTTCGATTCACAGCAGGAAGCTTCTTTCTCTTCGGACCTCGAGGAACCGGGAAGTCAACCCTCGTCAAGCAGCGCTTTCCGGAAGCCGTCTATTTGGATCTCCTGCAGCCGGAGATTTTTCGTCGCTTCTCTGCGCACCCCGGGGATCTGCGCGAGCGCCTTGGCGCTCTTTCGAGACCGGCTACAGTGGTTCTCGACGAGATTCAACGCGTTCCGGCGTTACTCCCTCTCTTCCACAGCCTCATCGAGGAGAAGAAAGGGTGGCGCTTCGTGCTCACCAGTTCGAGCTCGCGCAAGCTGAAACGACGTGGCGTTGATCTATTGACGGGACGGGCCGTTCTCGCCTGGCTCCACCCTTTCCTGGCGTCGGAGCTCGGACCATATTTTCGTCTCGCGGATTCGCTCGAAAAGGGACTCTTGCCCATCGTGCTCGATGCCGAAGAGCCAGATCGCGTGCTCGAGACCTATGCGGCACTCTACTTGAAAGAAGAAGTCCAAACGGAGGGACTGGTGCGTAACATCGGAAACTTTTCGCGCTTCCTGAATCTAATCAGTTTCTCTCATGCCTCCCTGTTGAATGTCAGCAACGTCGCCCGTGAGTGTGAGGTCGAGCGCAAGGTCGTGGAAGGCTACGTGGCCGTGCTGGAGGACCTTCTGCTCGGGTACCGGCTTTCGGTCTTCACGAAAAGAGCGAGACGGGCTGTGGTGAAGCATCCGAAGTTCTACCTCTTCGACGCCGGAATTTACCGCTCGCTGCGCGCTGAAGGTCCGTTGGATCGATCCGAGGAAATACAGGGGAGCGCCTTGGAAGGGCTGGTCGCGCAGCATTTGCGCGGTGGATCGACTACTCACCAGAAGACTTCACGCTTTATTTCTGGCGCACGCGCGGCGGCGCGGAAGTAGATTTCGTTGTCTATGGACCCGGCGGTATTTTCGCCATCGAGGTCAAGAACGGCGTTTGCATTCATCCTCACGATCTCAGGGGCCTCAAGACCTTCCAGCAAGACTATCCCGAGAGCAAAGTCTGTCTCCTCTACCGTGGAGAGGAGCGACTAATGAAAAACGGAGTCCTGTGTTTGCCCTGCGAAGAGTTTCTAAAGGCTTTGCGTCCCGGAACGGAGCTAAATCTCGACTAGGGTGCTGACATGCGCGACAGTGGCTTTGGCCAGGCCCTCGATGTTGTAGCCTCCTTCGAGTAGAGATACAAGGCGGCCGTCACAATATTGGTCGGCGACATCCATGGCCGTCCGCGTCATCCGGCGAAACGCGTCGTCGGTAACATCGAAGCAGCCGAGCGGATCTTCTTTGCGACTGTCGAAGCCGGCCGAAACGATAACGAAGTCGGGCTCGAACTTGGCGGCGGCCGGAAGCAGCTTCTTGTCCCAGGCGCGCAGCATGTCCACGTCTTTGGAGCCGCATTCGAGATGGACGTTGATATTCAACCCACTTCCCTCCCCGCTACCCTCAAGCGCGGGATCGCCCGTCCCTGGATAGGCTTGCCAGTCATGGCTCGAATAAAAGAGCACGGTGGGATCGTCATAGAACGCGTTCTGAGTGCCGTTTCCGTGGTGATAGTCCCAATCGATGATCAAGATCTTCTCGTGGCCAAATACGGACTGCGCATATTTTGCCGCGATCGCGGCATTGCTGTAGAAGCAAAACCCTTCTTCCTCCCCGGTATTATTGGCGTGGTGGCCCGGGGGCCGGATCGCGCAAAACGCGTTGCGCACTTCCCCACGTGACACGGCGGAGACCGCGGCGAGAGCCCCCCCAACGGCAGCTTTTGCCACCCCACCCGAGGTTCCGATCTTTCGGATGGAGGCGACGTGCTCGGCGGTGTGATGGGCCTCGATATATGGAAGCGGAGCCTCGAGTCTCGAGACCGACGTCACCTCCTGGTCGAGGCCCTCGCGCTTCATTTCGAGGAGGATGCACCGAAGCCGTTCCGGAGATTCCGGATGATCAGGTCGAAGCACATGGTCCAAATAGATCTCGTCATAGACGAATCCCGTGGACGGTCTCGTTTCACGAGACAGGGCTAGAGGGGCAAGAGTCAGCGATTGGACGAATTCGCGGCGAGTGGTCATCAGAACCTCCCGGGCAAGTCTAATCCAAGCCGGTAGGCTTTCGCAGCTCTCAAGGCGGCGGGCCGTTGGGGACTTGCAGGATGCGGATCGTCGGTCCAGACATATGCTCGGGCTCGGGGGCGAACTCTTTTACGAGCGGACATATGGCGAAAAGCTTCCCATAGTTCTTCGTCTGGCGGTGCTCGGGACCGAACCGCTCGTAGCTCGTCGACGTGACGATCAGATATTCCGCTCCCGCGTCGCGATGGGCGGCGACGCCCAAATCGATGACGCGCTTGGACACGCTGACGCGATAACGCGAGAGATCCAATACCGGCGTATGCCGCTCGACGGCGAAACTGGTGCCGGGAGGGATGCGCGCCTCGATCCACTGCGCCGCCATCGCTCCAGTATCGGGAAGCATCATGAGGCGATTCCTCTTGAGCGTCATCGACGTCGGAAACCAGAGGGCGGCGACGAGCGCCGCGACGAGCGCGAAAGTCTCGAGCGGACGCTTCGCGATCGGCTGATTGCGAAGCCGCTTTTCGAGCACGTCACGGAGGAAAACGATGGTTTCGACGATCGCGTAGGCCGCCAGGATAGCCAAGAACGGATAGACCGGCATGAGATTGCCGGCGAAGTTGATTCTCTGCGAGCTATAGAAACTGTAATAGAAGATCGGGTAGGCGAGAAAGACCGCGAGCCTGCGATCGATACGATACAGGGCAAGCGCGAGTCCGACGAGGCAGGCCAGAAACGGCAGGAGACCGGCGCCATAATTAATGGTGTAGTTCGCGTGAGTGGCCCAGTTGTCGACCCCTTCGGCGCCCGCGAGGCCAAGAAAGCCATAGTTGAATAGACCTGCGGCAACGTGATCGAAAAAGCGCGTCAGATCCGCGAAGAAGTAAGGGCAGCCCGCTGTGAAACCAACAACGGTACCAACAGCGCCGAGATAAAGATCGGGATGCGCCAAGAGGGATGTGCCTCGCCGGAACAGCGTCGCGCCGATGAGGGGGATCCAAAGAAGTGAGGCGTTGTACTTCACCGCGACGGTGAAGCCGATCGCCGCACCCGCGGCAAAGGCGAGACCGCGACTTCCCTTTTCGAGATAGATCATCGTCACGAGAACGCTCACCGTCGAGAACAAGACGAGGAGAGCGTCCGGCTTGTTATATTGAGAGATCTCTACGACACCCGGCGCCACCGCAAGAAGCGCCGCCGCGAAGAGACCGACTCGCGTCCCGAAGACAAAGCGGCCGAGCATAAACACAAAGAACACCGTGAATGTTCCCGGGACGACCCCCGCACTGAAGCGCCCCCAGAACAACATGTCCTCCACTTGGATCTGGTGAACGCTCTGCCAGC
The DNA here is from genome assembly GCA_963578475.1 of Acidobacteria bacterium bin61. Classification (GTDB taxonomy): domain Bacteria; phylum Acidobacteriota; class Vicinamibacteria; order Marinacidobacterales; family SMYC01; genus SMYC01. The sequence continues at coordinate 98,189 of CAUZCL010000015.1, forward strand.
GCCCGGTGCGCGCCTCCATAAAAAACACGATCAGATACGTACCGATGTTGACGTAGGGCTGAACGCTCGGGTGGTGCCACCAGCGCGGGTTCATATCGCCGCGCTTGATCATTTGAAGATAAGAGTGAACGTATTCGTACTCGTCGGGAATATAACTCTGCGGCAGCCCGCTACTGATGCCTTCGAAGCGCACCGAGAACGCGACCCCGAGAATAATCGCGAGCAAGAGAGGTGTCTTCATCCGACCAAGAAGCTCAGAGAGCTCCCCCCGGCTTTTCGGAAGCCCGAAATGGCCGACCAAAAACCAGCCGCCCGTGAGCGCCACCACCATGAGCGCGAGCCCCTTCCGAGACAACGCGGGCTCCAGGAATCGCAGGTAGTAGGCGTTCGTCAGAAACGTCGCCGTCGACAGCAGCAGCAAGCCGAACCCCACACGCTTGAACGTGACCGGGTCGGGCCGCCACGAGCCAAAGCCTCTTGAAGGGGACGTCATCGCCGCGCTTGTCTCGCACGTGCTTTTCTTGCCGGCGAGGCTGGGCGCTCGAGAAACTGGAGCATGCGGGAAATCATATAGGCCTTATCGTGTTCTCATCAACTCATCTCAACCGCCGGGAGGAGAATCGAGGCGTTCTCGAGCCAGGAAGCCTCGAGACTCCTTGACGTGACTTGGGCGATGCTGGACAGCAACATATACGCTGGTCATTGGGAGCGCGGCCTCTATGTGAGCGAGCTTGCAACGATTCAGCGTAAGTTCGTCACCCGCCTTTCCGCCGTTGTATTGTCAGAGCTCCGCCGCGGAGTGAGAATCGGAGACACGGTGAAAGTCGCTGAAGGGTTCTATAAGGTTGCTCATGTTCAGTGGGAGCCGGCCGCGGACGACTGGTGGCAAGCGGGCCGGCATAACCGTCGCGAACAACATCGCGGCCGAACAGGACCAACTACATCTAGCCAGGTAAACCTGAAAGCGATCTAAATCCAAACCACACAGCTGACTCTCATCCCCACATCCCCTCCTATCCCCACATCCCCTTGCCTTTAAAAACGCCGCTAAAAGCACGGAGAGGTGGGGATGCGGGGATAAGAAAGAATTTGCTCCAGCATGTGGAACAAAATCCTCGGTTCTGACGGGTTAGAGGCTAGGGAACGGTAAGTTTCTCCGTTGCGTACACAGTCTTACTTTGCAAACCGTCCTTGGTCACGAGACGAGCCGCGAACAAAAATCGTACAAGCACGCGGGAATACTTCTCTGCTTCGTAAGATGTGAACTCACCAGTGAAGTAGCCCTGATATTGCACCTTGTCCTCGAGTCGGCTCTTGTCTAACGTTAGGAGATAGTTCGGATGCTTTGCAAGGCTCGTGTAGGTCTTGAGCACTATCCAATTCGGATCCGTAGTCCTGACGTCGTAATCTGCTTCCAACCATTGATATTTCTCTGACCCTTTGTGCTCGAAGCGCGAGACACGTTCAAATGGAAAGCTGAGTCTACCGTGGGTCAACGATGACGGGCTCGCGATGTCTTTGCCCGGAATCCGCGGAAGTTCAGGCATGAGAGGGGAGGGTCGCAAGAGGCCTTCGCCGAGATCGCGGGCTACATCAGACGTATATGGGTTCGGTGGAACGAGTGAAGAGGAATATTTTCATCGACATTTTGGAGGGCCTTACGGATCTCCTATTCCTTCCGGGTCCTAGGCGAGCCCTTCTCGCGCCTGACTAGCCGACGCGCAAGATTGAAAGCGGCTTGTGGCGGAGGACGTCGAGGGTCACGATGACGCCGACGACGCTGACCGAGATAGCGGCGATGAGCACGGCGACCGTGTTCGTCAGAAACGCGAACCGGAACGGGATCTCGAGCACTTGGGTGCTCAAGAGAAACGTCAGCACTTGCGCACCCATCGCGCCGATGAAGCCCGCTACAGCGCCTAAGGTCCCGTACTCGAAGAACATCATCATCGCTACCCGGCCGCGGCTCGCACCGAGTGTTCGGAAGATCGCGGTCTCGTAGCGGCGTTGATATTTCGTCATCGCCACTGAGCCAAGCAGAATGAGCGCGCCGCTCAGAAGTGCCACGCTCCCGACTACGGAGACCGCGAGGGAAATCTTCTCTACGACTTGTACGAGCGCATCGAGGATGTCGCGGAGGTCGACGACGGAAACGTTGTGGATTCCAGCAAGTACGCGGCGTTGGAACTCCGCGCGCTCGAGCGCGTCGTTGGGTGCCTTGATGAAGCCCGCATAAGTGTTCGGAACTTTTTCTAGCCCACCCGGCCGGAAGACGAACATGAAGCCGCCATTGCGCGCGTCGCTCCACTCCAGATCGCGCACGCTCGTGATCTTGGCTTCCATCGATCTCCCCATGATGTCGAAGGTGAGCTTGTCGCCCACATCCATCTCGTAGCGACGGCGCAAGCTGGACTCGATCGAGACTTCGAGGTCCGGAGAATGGCTCTCGTCCCAGAACCGGCCGGCCACGATGCGCTCGTTCTCGTCCAAGTGATTGCGGTAAGTAACCGTATATTCACGGCCGAGCCCGCCCTGCTCGCGCACTTGCTCGTAGGATTCGAGCTGGGCTTTCGCGCCATCCAGGCGCACGACACGGGCGCGCAGCACGGGCACGAAGTTCACGCTGCTCGCACCTGAATCCCAAGCCCGCTCTTCGAGAATCTCGACCTGATCTCTTTGTATGTCGATGAAGAACATGTCGGGCGCGTCATCCCGCAATTTGACCGCGAACCCCTCGAGAAGATTCTCTTGGATGCTGCGAATCGTAAGGACGAAGCAGGCGCCCACCCCGACGGCGAGCAAGATCACGCGCGTCTGGTTGCCTGGGCGGCTGACGTTCAAGACGGCATGCCGCAAAGGGAAGTACGCTTTCTTGGCAAGGGGCGCTACGGCTTTGATGAGACCGATCCCCGCGAAATGAAGACAGAGGCTGACGACGGCAAACGTGCCGCAGACATAAGCCCCGACCCGAAGCGAATCCGCTTGCCACGAAGCGAGCCCCACGAGTGCTACGAGCAGGAAGAATCCCGCGCCTACTTGAAGCCGGTCGAGCTTCCGGAGCCACCCGCGAAGACCGCCGGTTGAAACTTGGGGCTCTAGCTGTCCTTCAGGGCGCAAGAGCCAGAGAGGCCGGACGAGACGGACGTGCAGGAGCGGAATGAGCGAAAAGAGTGTCGAGACCAAGAGACCGATACCCACACCTTGCACGATGGCGGATCCGGTGAGGCGGAGCTCGACGTCCTGTAGATCCAGCCCGAGCCCGGGCGGGATAGCCGCTACCGCCCCCGCCGCGAAGACGACGCCGACGAGGCTTCCCACGGCGCTCATCGCAATCACTTGAAAGAAATAGATCGCGAGCACCTGGCGCGTGCTCGCGCCGAGACATTTGAGAACAGCGATGCTCTTGAGCTTTTGCGCGATGAATACCCGTACGACGCTCCAAACGCCGATTCCGCCAAGGATGAGAATAACGAAGCCCGCAAGGCTCAAATAGTTCTCTCCGCGATTCAGGCGGCGCGCAAGACGGTCCCCCGCTTCGCGATAGGACCGTACACGCACGAACTCGTTCGCCAGCGAGCCCTTCATATCCCAGACGAGCTCCTGGATGCCCTCGCCATCCATGCGCACGAGGATCTGCCGCCAGACACGGCCGCCCAAATCGAGAAGCGCGGCCTCATCGATGTCCGCGTAGTCGACGAAGACCCGCGGCCCCATCGAGAACATTCTGAGGCTTCGTCCGGCTTCGCGCACCACAATGCCGCGGATCTCGAAGCGTTGCTCGCCAATCCAGATGCTGTCACCCACCTCCACGTCGAGTCGTGTGAGAAGCTCGGGCCGGACGAGCGCTCCGCCATTCTCGAGGAGCGCGTGATCATAGTTTGCGCCTGCGAGCTCGACCTTCCCGTAATAAGGAAACCCTTCCTCGATGGCGCGAAGCTCCACCAACGTGGACACTTCGCTCTCTTCACCGTCGCGCCGTGCCATCGTCGTGGACTCGATCGCGCGCGATGTTTCAGAGACATTGTGATCTTTGAGCTTTTCCTCGATGACGAACGCGGCGTTCTCCGTGAAAGCGCGGTTGCTATAGATGAGGACGTCCGCCGCCGTGAGGCTCTTCGACTCTTTCATGAGCGCCGTGCGGACGCTCTGGATGACCGAGCGGAGCGCCACCATCGATCCTACACCTACGGCAATACAGAGAAAGAAGAAGACGAGTCGGCTCCACGAAGCGCGCATCTCGCGCCCCGCCATACGTAGAACGAATCTCACTGGCCCGAGCTCCCGGCCGCGGGCGTCTGGGCGTCCTGGGCGGGCACGTCAGGTGCAGCGCCTACGGTGCCGTTGGCAGTCTCTGGGTGGTCGACGCGCCCGTCCTTTAGCGCGAGCGTTACGTCTGACATCCGCGCGAGCTCCATGTTGTGGGTCGCGAGCACGATCGTCATCCCTCGCCGCTCGTGGACGCCAAGGATGATGTCGATGACGTGCTTGCC
>CAUZCL010000016.1:0-97307 GCA_963578475.1 Acidobacteria bacterium bin61
CACGCGCGAACAGATGGACGAGTTGGACCTGACCAACGACGAGGCCATGCCCAAGTGAAACTACACCCTACAGCCTGCAGAAAAGTCGGGAGTTATTCTTTCGCCGCCGCTTAGGCGGTAGATTCTAGGTGAGGCGGCGGAAGAACAAGATCACGATTACCGTGTATAGCTCGAGCCTGCCGACGATCATCAACATCGCGAGAAGGACTTTGGCGGGAGCCGGTAGGCCCGCATAGCTCAAACTAGGCCCGACCTCTCCGAAACCTGGCCCGACATTGCCGAGGCATGCCGCCGCAGCCGAGAACGACGTTACCGGGTCGAGCCCCATCACGATCAATGAGACGCCGCCACTCACAAAGAGAAGCACGAAGAGAACGAAGAAAGTCGTCACCGAAGAGACGATGTCATCCGGGATGGCACGCCCGCGCAGCTGGACCGGAAGCACCGCGTGTGGCTGGAGAACGCGCTTCACATCAACCGCGATTTTCTTGAAGACGATGAGCAAGCGCACGATCTTCACCGAGCCGCCCGTCGAGCCAGCGCAGCCGCCCGTGAACATCAAGAGAAAGAGCAAAGTCCTCGAGAGCTCCGGCCAATGTTCATATTCCGCTGTCACGAAACCCGTCGTGGTGACGATGCTTACGACCTGAAACACCGCAAGCCGTATGCCTTCGAATAAGGACGGTGTCACCCCGCTGAGCATCAAATTCAGAAGAACGACCGCGCTCGACACGACGAGGATCGCGAGATAAAGACGGAGCTCGGAATCGCGTTTGAGCGCTGAGAATTTGCCCCGAAGCCATTGGTAGTGGATCGCGAAGCTCGCGCCGGCCAAGACCATAAAGACGATAACCGTCCATTCGACGCCGACGCTTCCGAAGGCCCGGATGCTCTCGTTCTTGGTCGAGAAGCCCCCGGTCGCCATCGTAGCGAAGGCATGCGCGACCGCGTCGAGCGGGCCCAATCCGAGGAGCAGCAGGACAGCCACTTCGAGGGCGGTGAGCAAGACGTAGATACCCCAAAGCGCTTTCGCCGTCTGAGCGATGCGCGGGGTCAATTTTTCTTGAATCGGCCCCGGCGCTTCCGCCGCAAGAAGCTCCATTCCTCCAACTGCGAGCTTTGGCAGGATCGCGATCCCGAGCACGATGATCCCCATGCCGCCAATCCATTGAATCAGCGCGCGCCAGAGCAGAAAGGACTTTGGAAGACTTTCCACATCGATGAAGATGGTGGCGCCTGTCGTGGTGAAACCGGAAGCCGATTCGAAGAAAGCATCGACTGCGAAGCCGAAGCCGAACTCGATGACGAAAGGCAGCGCGCCCGCGAAGGCGGCGACGAGCCACGCCGCGGACACGAGGAGAAAGGCCTCACTGCGCGCGAAGCTGAACGCGTCACCTTGATGAAAGAAGCGCTCGAGAAAAAGACCGAGCACCGCGACGATGAACGCCGCCATGTAAAACGCCCAACGCGCATCTTCGCCCTCAAATTGTGCTACGAGCCCGGGTATGACGAGGGCGAGCGCGAGCGCGAGCAGCAAACGGCCGAGGAGGAAGAAAACGCCGCTGAGATTGACGTTGAGGCGAAGCCGGCCTCCCGGACGAGCCTTTACTTCAGCCATGTCCCGTTATCGGGCTCGGAAAAGCTTCTCTAGAGCCGGCAACGCTTCCGTCAAGCTGAAAACGAGAGCGCGATCGCCAACCTGGAAGGTGAAGTCACCGTCAGGAACGTAGCGTTCCTCGCCTCGAATCACAGCGCCGATAATACTGTCCTTGGGAAGCTTGAGCTTGCGCAAAGGTGCTTTGAGCGCGAGAGACCTGTCGGGAATCTGAAACTCCACGACCTCGGCGTCACCGCTGGCGACGAAATCGAGACTCAAAATCTCCCGGCGATGCACCATTCTCAGAATCGTTCCTGTCATGATGAGCCGCGGGGACAACCCGATATCGACACGCGCCGCGCGCAAAACGTTCAGAAATTCCGGGCGCTGATAGAGGCTCACGACGATGCGCGCGCCGGCTTCATGCGCCAGATAGGAGCTTATCACGTTGCTCTCATCATCCTGCGTCGCGGCCACGAAATAGTCGGCCTCCGGGGCGCCGGCCTCCTTCAAGAGCGCCGTATCGGTCGCGTCTCCATGAAGGACGAGCGCCTGTGGCACTTCGGTCGCGAGCGCGAGCGCTTTTTGCGCTTGCCGCTGGATCACGGTGACCTGCACGTCGTCTTCGACGAGTTTCTTGGCGAGCCAGCTCCCGACATGGCCGGCGCCCGCGATGACGACCTTGCGAACCGGCGGCGCTTCGACACCGATAGCTTTCAGGAATTCTGTCGCCGTCTCGGTCCGGCCCACCGCATAGATGCGCCGACCTGGCTTCAGCTCGGTGTCGCCGCGGGGGATCGTGAGCCGCCCCCCTCGCTCGACGCCCACCAAGACCCAGCCATCAGCGCCCTGGAGATCTCGCAGCGGTCGGCCATAGATGTTGGCATCGCGCGACGGTCGCGCCCGAAGCAAGAGAAGCTTCCCGTCCGCGAAAAAATGCGCTTTGCTGACGCCTGGAATCCGAGTGAGACCTAGAATCTCTTCGGCGACGAGTCGTTCCGGATGAAGAGGGATGATGTTCTCGTCCGCTAGCAACAGCGGATTTTCACCATATTGAGGGTTCCCGAGGCGAGCGACACATTGCTTGGCGCCAAGGCCCCGCGCGGTCAGCGCGGCGAGCAAATTTACGGCATCGGCGTCGGAGACACTGAAAAACAGGTCGGCCTGTTCGATGCCGTGCTCTTTCAGAAGGTTCGGCTGACACCCGTCGCCCTGAATCGCCATGACGTCGAGCTCGGCCTGCACTTTCTGTGCTTGTGCCGCGTCGGCTTCGATAACGACGAGGTCGTGCCCCTCCCGTGCCAGGGACGTCGCGATATGGAAGCCAACTTCCCCAGCGCCCACGATGAAGATGCGCATGGAACCCAAAGTTCTAGCTCATCCTGCCTACTCGACGCAAATCGTCGACGGCGTAGCATTCCTGGTTTGCCCATTTCACTCCTGAACCAGCTTCCACGAAAAAGGTCTCTTCTTGTGCGGGCTGCTCTTGTTCTGGCTCACCGGCCGAGCCATCCAAGTACGCGAAAAACTCGGCGGGCAAACAAGGCTTCGCGATCTGCATGCCGGCTATTGCGCAGCGACCCTCGTTGTCTCGCTCCATAGCTTTACCGATTTCGGCCTCCATCTGCCGGCGAATGCGGCCCTTTTCGCCGTAGTCCCCGGATTGCTAACGGGTCTCTCTCCCTTGCGCCCCTCCGTAAAGAGCTCGACGAAAAAGAGCCGCAAAAAACTCCGCCGCTCACCGCCTATCCATTAACGCGCTTTCGTTTTCGAATATCAAGACAAAAGATCAATATTCTCCAGCAGAGGACAGGTTGACGGGCCGCGGTTTGTTACTCTACGCTCTTCACGTCAATGACATCCTTACCCGACGGGAAACTCCCGAATAAGCTCTTGAAAGAACTTTTGGCGAAGATTGCCATGGACGATGTCCATCTCAAAGTTGGCCCTTTACCGGGAGAGGACGCCGCCGCCATCGACCGTGGCGATCACTATCTCTTGCTCGCGGCGGATCCGATCACGTTCTTGCCAAAGCGCATCGGATGGTACGCGGTACAGGTCAATGCCAACGACATCGCGGCCATGGGCGGCACGCCAAAATATTTCATGTCGACGGTCTTGCTTCCCTCCGGCCAGGCTACAGACGACATGGTGCGCGACATTCTCGGGGATATCGCGGCCGCGTGCCGCGAGCTCGGATGTCTCGCTGTGGGAGGTCATACCGAAGTCACCGGCGGCATCGACCGTCCGATCGTCGCGGGCGCGATGGTCGGCGAGGTCGAAAAAGACCGGCTCGTCACTTCGCAGGGCGCTCGGCCGGGCGACATGCTCCTTTTGACCAAAGGTGTGGCGATAGAAGCGACGGCGATCCTCGCACAGGAACGTCCGCAGGAAATCCGAGAAAGCTTCGGCGAAGAGTTTCTCGACAAGGCGACGCGCTTTCTCGACGAGCCTGGACTCTCGGTGCTTCCCGATAGCCGCGCGGCGGTCGAAGCTGGCGGTGTCACCGCGATGCACGACGTGACGGAAGGAGGCGTGGCCACGGCGCTCTGGGAGCTCGCGGAAGCCTCAGAGGTGGGTCTCATGGTGAGCGAATCCGAGATTCCCCGCTTTTGGGAGTCGAGCTCGTTGGCCGAGCGGTTTCATTTCAACGTTCTCGGAGCGATCGGTTCAGGAGCGCTCGTTCTCACCGTCCGCAAGAGCAAGACCGAAGGGGTGCTCAAGAGTCTCGAGAGCCACGGCGTCGAGGGTTTCGTGATTGGCCGCGTGGTCGAGGAGAACCAAGGAGTTCATTTGATGCGCGGCAAAGGAAAGAACACGCTGCCGAGGTTCGCGACGGACGAGATCTCTCGGATCCTCAATGCGGAAAGCGGCGTGAGCTGATGTCGAGCGCGGCGACGCTCGCGCTCGCAGCGTCTCGCAGGTGGGTCCCGGTCGCCATTCTCGTCGCACTTCCCTTTCTCTACCATGTGAAACTGTTTTCCCCGAATCCTGAAGAGCGAAGGATTTTTCGGGGTGATTTTCTCAACCAGCACTATGTGTGGAAAAGCTACGCGCTCTCGAGAGCTCGCGCGGGAGAGCTCGCTCTATGGAATCCCCACGTTCTCGGCGGCGTTGCCATCCATGCCAACCCGCAAGTCGGGATCTTTTATCCGCCGACCTATGTGCTCCTGCCTTTTACAAGCGGAGGGCGCGTCGACTACGTGGCCCTCGAGATTTACCAGCTCCTCCATCAAGCTTTCGCCGGCCTGGGCATGCTGCTTCTGATGTGCTCGATCGGGAGCCGTCCGGCGGGCGCACTTTTGGCAGCGCTCATTTTCGCTTTCACGGGCTTTTTCACAACGCCTGGCCACCACGCCATCGTGATCACAGCCGCCTGGATCCCGTGGGCACTCTTCGCCACGAGGCGAGCCGTGAGGCAAGGCGGAGCGGGATCTCTCGCCGTGCTCTCAGCAACGCTCGCGCTCATGGTACTCGCGGGGCATCCGCAAGTGGCGTATTACGGTCTTCTACTGACGGCTCTCTGGGCGATTGCTTGTGGAGGATTGAAACATTGCGCAGCGCGATTCTTGCCGGCGTTGTTTCTTGCGATCGCTATCGCCGCCGTTCAACTGATCCCCACCTATCGCCTCGCCGAGGATTCGTCCCGAGCCGCTCTCGGCTACAAATATTCGACATCGTTCGGATTCTCGCCCTACTTTCTCGGCGCGGCCTTCATCCCGAAAGGCCAAGTTCGTCTCCCGGGTCAAGACGACTCCTCGCCACTTCACCTCTATGTCGGTATCGGTACGTTGCTTCTAGCCGCGGTGGGCTTCCTGCTGTCGGAAACTAAAGGTCATCTTTTTTTCGCCGCTTGCGCCGCAGTGGCTTTGTTTCTCTCGTTCGGACGGGATTCCACTCTTTTCGATTGGTTCTACGCGGCTCTCCCGGGCTTCGATCGCTTTCGTGTGCCCTACCGACTACTCGGAATCTATACGCTGGGTATGTCCATCCTGGCGGGGCTAGGCCTCTCCGTGCTCGAAGAGCTCGGCCGCAAGCGGCGTTTACGCCTGCGCAGCATCGTCCGGAGCGCCTTCGCCCTGCTCGTGGTACTCGCGCTGTGGGCTGCCTTCATGCACACGCGGGTCGTCACTCCCTCCGGCTCCTCTGAGCTCGACGCGCTTTCGCCCGCTCAAGTGGAGCGCCTCGTGGGCGGCGCATACTGGGCCGTTCTGCTCGCTTTGATCCACGTGCTCTTATTGACACTCATCCTTTGGCGTCCGCGGGAAAAATGGGTCATCTATGGGCTCGTGGGCGCCGCGATTCTCGACGTGGGCACGTTCGTCAAGGATCGCGGCGAGCGGCCCTATCGAACGCTCGTTCGGGCCGGAGAGCGCCCGGAGCATCACTTGGCACGAGCACAAAGCTATCGAAGCCGCTACGTCTCTGAGTCCAACTTGGAAAACTATGCTACGTTGTACGGCGTAGACTTTGCGGGCGGACACGAGGCTCTCGTCGACGGCCACTACACCGAGCTTCTCGATGCGAGCCATACGAGCGCCAACGCGCTATCGCTTTTGAACGCCAAGTTCATCGTGCGCCAAAAGCCTCCGTCCGCCTTCCCCTGGTGCGGTCCGCGCTACGCGTCGCCACTTCCTGTGCTCGACATCCCGCCCGCCGTGGCGCCGGCGCGTTTGGAGCTTTTACCCCCCGTGAACGTCTCTAGCATTCGCCTCGACTGGCATCCACTCGGCCCGGGCGGAACGGCTTCTGTCGAAATCGGGGCGAAAGTGTTTCATCTCGAGACCGATCGGCCTCTCGAGCTCCGCTTCGATGAGCGGACGTCTATCGACACATTCACGGTGATGGTCGACGACGACAATCCGGGGATCCAAATCGAGAGTATCGAGGTCGACCTCAACCCCCTCGCGCTCGTCACGGATTTCTTGCGCCTCGGCAATATCAAAATCAATCTCCACGCGCTCCCTCGATCCTATTTCATGGTGCCTTCGGATATCCCGGAGGAAATCCAAACACTCGACGCACTCCGATGTTGGAGCGTCCACGAGGGCGTTCAAGTGCGGCACCCCGAATCCGGCGACGGCGCGTCGGGCTTTTTCCGGAAGGACGCGACCGAGATCACCATCTACGAGCCCGAGCTCGTCGAGATACGAACCCGCTCACCGCGGGCGGGCTTCGTCGTTCTCGCCGACACGCTTCGCCCGGGCTGGGTCGCGGAAGTCGATGGCGTCGAAACACCGATCATCCGGGCGCAATGGTCCATGCGCAGCGCCGCTGTACCGGCAGGCGAGCACATCGTCCGCTTCCGATACCAGCCGAGCTCCCTCACCACTGGAATGCTCCTGAGTGCGTCGGCACTTCTCGTCCTCTTCGCGCTCTTCGGGCTCAGCCTTGCCAAGTGGCATGCGTCCCGCAAGAAAGCGAATCTACAGCCGGACGAAGACTTCGTCAGCGCCGAGCTTGGATGAAAACGAGCAAACGCTTTATCAACATGAAGGCCTCCTTCGTCCCGCCGCCCCGAGCGCTCTATTCTGTGCGATTCGCCGGAAGAGACCGCGACGAGCGCGCTAAAGAGTCGCGGACAACTTGCGAGAAAGGGGATGGCAAGACGGCGCAGCGAGGGATGCTGCGTCAAAATGAGCGCGAGATCCGTCATGATTTCATAGCGAAGGCGGAGCTTTCGATAACGTGCTTCGTATTCTGGAAACCCGCCACCGGAGCCCAGCGAAGCAATCAAGGCATGAGCAGAACGGAGGCCAAGCGCCACACCTTCTCCGGTGAGCGCATCCAAATAGCCGGCAGCGTCGCCGACAAGGGCAACATTCCCGCGATGAACCGACGACACCGTTTGCGGGTCCTGCCCCTTTGAGCGACGACGTGACGGCCGCACCATCGAGGCGGCGCGCGAGATCGGGAAACGAGCGAGCCCGTCTTCGTAAGACGCGGGAGGCTCGTGCCACAAGAGCGCCACGCCAATTTCTTTCTCTCCAACTGGAGTCACGTAGGCCTCACCGCTATCGGCCCAATGCACTTCGACGAAGCTCGACCACGGTCGGAGCCGGTAATGACGGCGGAGGCCGAAACGCCGGCGCGCATGCCGTTCGTTTTTTCCTTCGAGCCCCGCGGCGCGCCGGATGCGGCTGTGAAGACCATCGGCTCCCACCACGCGACGCGCGCGGAGCTCCGCGCCGCCCTGCTGGCGCCGGACGCTCACAAAGGCGCCGTCGTCGCAAAACGCCAAAACACTCGTCCGCTCGAGAATCTCTACACCAAGCTCACTCGCTCGTTCGGTCACACGGCGCGACAATTCTCGGCGCCGGACGGCGCGGCCTTTTCGCGGGAACTTCGCTTCCGCCACCCGTCCCGCATCCACGTAGCGAATTCCGTCGAGCTCGCGAAAGCCGTGTAGCGGAATCGACATCTGTTCGAGCACATCGACCCCCGAGGGCATGAGGCCTTCGCCGCACGGCTTGTCGAGCGGCAGCGAACCCCTTTCGACGAGCTGAACCCGCATGCCCGCCTTCGCCGCAAAGATGGAAGTGGCGAGCCCGGCAGGGCCGCCGCCAACAACGACGAGATCCATCATCGAGCACTAGTGTACTCGTTAGGTCAGCATCGGAATTTGCGTTTCGACCCGGAGAGCTTCAGCAGCGAAGGGAGACCTGATGCTGAAAACTAAGTGCCGCAAATGGAGAAAGGGCGAGCCCATCTCCGAGCGTTCCGTCTCAGTCACGACCGAAGAAAAACCCGCCCCTCCCATGATGCCCTGGAATAAATAGTTCGTATCAGGGCCAACTCGACAGGGTATGTGCCGGGGACAATATTCGTCGCTCCCTGTTGCCCCCCCCCGGCACGATTTCACTGGAACGAGCTCGAGCGAAGTGGGTGCCGGCACGCCGCCCAAGCTCAGTTCCTGTGAATCCCTTGAATCTCCACCGTTTCCAATGTCCATTGTCCCCCCAAAGCCCCAACCGCAAGTCCCGGTGCGGAACAACTTTTCACCAAACCGGAAGAGCTCCGAGCTGATATTTACTCAAGTTGCAACCGGTGTGCCAAAACCCGAAAACATCCCGAATTCTTGTATAAACCCCATGTGTAGATAGGTTAGGCTTAGTAAGGCACGGGCGCTCGCCACACGACTATTTCCGGACTGGCCCGAATGGGAACAACTAGTTGTTCCACACAACGTATGTGAAACAGGATTTGCTCGGGTCTCGGATCCGTACTAGCATTGTCACAGGGGGACATTTTCATCGTGCTGATTCGAACACCTTTGGTTCTTCTTGCAAGCATCGCGGTGGCCATCCTATGGGGATGCAATTCGAACAGCCAAGGAACGCTCCCAGATGCTGACTTTTTCGTGAGCGACGGTCAGGGTTTCTCCGTGCGCGTCGGAGAGACCGCGGGCGTTCAAACGGCCAGCGCCATCAACATCATCCGCTTCAGCGGCATCCTCGACGACAGCCGATGCCCCGAAAACGTGCAATGCGCGGTCGCGGGCTTCGCGACGGTCGTGCTCTCTGTTCAATCCGCCCTCGCCGTCACTGAAGTACAACTTCAAGTCCCTCCAGGTGGTACCGCGCAGATGGTGGTCGAAGAGCTCACCATCGATTTAATCGCATTAAATCCTGCAGCGGAAGCGGGTGTCGAGATCAATTTGCTCGACTACGCGGTGGCGTTGAGGGTACGGCAGCCGAGCGAGCTCGGCATTACCTAAACTCACAGAAGATCGGCCTCGAACGGACGGCTCGCGCCGCAATAGGTTCGGATGAAGGCTGTCGGGGGAAGGTCTACTCCGAGGATGGCCTTGACGACTTCGGCCGGGCGAAGGGATGGCGTGCCACTCGTCGCGACGAGTCGGAAGCGGAGCACTTCGTCGATGGGTGCGCCGTCCCAAAGCTCGGCGACCGTCCCCGCCATTCCGAGCTGCGCGCCGAGCAAGGCGGCTTTGGCGTCGAGACGCTTTGGCTTGCGTTTTCTCGTGACGTCGACGAAAAAATGCTCCGAGTCGTCGAACGTGGCTAGGCGGTCGCTATACGAACGCTCCGGGCATGCATCGGGCTCCGGCAGCCTTGCAACATAGTCGACGGCCGCAATGAGCTTCGGGAGCGCGGGATCCGAATCGGTGAGCTTCTGGAGCTCGAGGAAATCTAGGCCTTTTTCGCTCGCGCGGCGAAGAGCTTCGAGGGCGTCTCGAGCCGGCAGCTCTTTCGTGAGCGCGAAGTCCAGATATTCGGCGACGGACTGCATCCCGAGAGCGAGCGCCGGTCCAAAGCTCAATAGCGGCCGGGGCGAAAAGCCCTCCGTGTAGTAGATGGGAAAACCCGCGCGACGAAACACGCGTGGCAGCACCCGCACGATGTCCAGATGTCCACGAAGGCTCATGGGCATCGTCTTGCGGTAGCGCAGCCGATAGCGCACCGGTGCTCCTTGAGCGAAGTCGTGGGGCGCAAGCCCCTTCTCGACACGCACGCGCGCGCTCTCATGAACGCTCTCCCCCTGCTTCGCGGGCTTCTCATAGGCCCCCATCTTCTCGAGGAAGACGAGCCGCTCATCGCGCATACCCGTCAGGTCACAAGCGACGCCACAGTGGTAGCAAACCAGTTTGCGATCATCCGCTTTGGCCTCTGCCAGATTCGTGTGGTGGACTTTGGCGTGGACGGGCTTGCCGCACGGCGGCGAGAAACGGCCTTTCAGGGTGCGCTTGTACTCCATCTCGAGAAAGCCGTCCGCGAGACCCACATCGATGTGGTCCCACGGCAAGCGTCCGTCGAGCGGAAGGGTCGCAAGAAAAGTGAATCGCGAAACGTTCTCGTCGCGCTCCCACGCGTCGAGCGCCTCTAGCCAGATATCCCACGCGAAATGCTCATCCCAACCGTCGAAACGCGCGCCGAGGCGCCATGCCCGCTCGATCAAGCTCGCCGCCCGCTCGTCGCCGCGCGCCAAGATGCCCTCGAGGTGGCTCACGCGCAGATCGTGCGTTTTGAGCTTGAATCCGCTCTGACGCGCTGCGCTCTTTAGCATGCCTTGTTTTCGAGCGATGTCCTCCATCGTGTCTTGAGCGCACCATTGAAAAGGCGTGTGGGGTTTCGGGACATGGCTCGAGACAGAAACAGTTACATTGGTGTTCCGTTTGTGGTACTTGCGCCCAATCTCCCGAGCTTGTTCTCCCATGGCCGCGATGCCCATCACATCCTCGTCGGTCTCGGTTGGAAGGCCGATCATGAAATAGAGCTTGATCTTGTTCCACCCACGCGCGAAGACGCGATGGCACGTCGTGAAGATGTCCTCTTCGGTGATGTTCTTGTTGACCACATCGCGCATGCGTTGAGTGCCCGCTTCGGGCGCGAAAGTGAGCCCGGTGGCCTTCACGGTGGCTATTTCGTCGAGAAGATCTTCATCGAGCCCGTAAGCCCGCAAGCTAGAGATCCCGAGAGACACTTTCCTCGGCCGAAGCTCGGACATAACTTTCTTGACCAAGGGCGAGATGCAGGAATAATCAGCCGTCGAAAGCGACGTGATGGCCGCTTCGTTGTAGCCACCTTTTTCGAGTGAGGAGACGATGGTGTCAACGATTTGCTGCGGGTCGCGCTCTCGCACGGGACGATAAATCATGCCGGCCTGGCAAAAGCGGCACCCCTCGGTGCAGCCGCGCGCAATCTCGACGGCCGCGCGGTCGAAAATAGCCTCGGCCACCGGAACGGGCGAATCGTCGGGATAAGGATAGTCGTTGATGTTCTCGACAAACGCGCGCTCGACGCGGGCGGGCACGCCGTCATATTTTGGCTTCGACACGACCTTCAACCCGGAGCGATCGCAGATTTCGCGCTCATAGAGCTCGGGGCAATAGACGCCGCCCTCTTTGGCGAGCTCGATGAGGATCTCCGTTCTGTCGAGCTCTCCGGCTTGCGTGAGCTCCGCATAGTGCCGCATCAGGCGCGGGAGACGCTTCTCGGCATCTCCCACGAGGAATAGGTCGATGAAAGGCGTCATCGGCTCGGGCTGCGTGGCCACGGGGCCGCCCGCCACGACGAGGGGGTTCGAGAGAGAGCGCTCCTCTCGATGTAACGGGATGCCGCCGAGCTCGAGCATCGTGAGGATATTCGTGAAGGTCAGCTCGTATTGCAGTGAGAAACCGACGATGTCGAACGCTGAGAGCGGCCGATGGTTCTCGAGACTAATGAGCGGAAGATCGCGCTTTCGGAGCTGTTCTTCGAGGTCCAACCAAGGGCAAAAAGCACGCTCGAGACAAAGATCCGGTTCCTTATTGACAATCGAGTAGAGGATCTTGGTCCCCTGGTGGCTCATCCCTATGTCATAGACGTCGGGGAATGCGAGGACCATTCTCGAACGAAGCGTCGTCCAGTCTTTCACGACCGCGTAAGGCTCGCCGCCGGCATAGCGGGCAGGCTTCGACACTTCGTGCAAAAACTCGGCATATGGGTGGTTCTGGTGGCTAGTAGCACTCATGACAGCCTTCTAATGTAACACCGCCACTGCTCACCTGAAAGAGGCTCCGCCACGAACGAGCTCGAAAAGATCAATATTAAAAAAAGCCTAACGCAAAGGCGCCAAGGCGCAAAGTCCCAAAGGGGAAGGACAAGAAAAAAGAAAGAAGAGCAACCCTACTTCTTTTTTTTGCATTTCCTTTCAGTTCTTCGTTTTTTTCTTTGTGCCTTTGCGCCTTTGCACCTGTGCGTTACGCTTTTCTTATTGTTGATTCTCCTTTTTCAAACGTCGCTCAATAGGTGCGTTTGCTGGGGAGGTGGCGCCAGTCGTCGAGGAGCTTCAGGCAGGCGTCCCGCATGAAGGCAGGAACAATCTCAACTCGGCTTCCGCCCAGGGTCTTCAGCCGCTGATTCGAGATCACGAGCTCGTTGAAGCCGAGCCGCTTGACGTCACGGACGGTCGTACCGAACGTGACCCGACGCATTTGGGCCCAGTTGATGGCAGCAAAGCACATGACACACGGCTCTGTTGTCGAGAAGATCTCTGCCCACTTGAAGTGAGGTGTGCTCATCTTGCGCGCTGCCCGCGAGATGGCGCACATCTCAGCATGACGGGTCGGGTCGTTCGTTCTCAAGACTTCGTTGTGACCCTTGGCCAAAACCTCCCCGTGCTGAACGATCACGGCGCCGAACGGGCCGCCATCACCGCGCGCGATGCCGCGATAGGCTTCGCGGAGCGCGATCTTCATGAACGCCGCGTCCCCGTGTCTCATGATGTCAGCGATGTTATCTCGTGCCGCGAAGGCAGGCCGACGCTTCATTCAAAGCGACGCGTTCCCCGAGCTCTTTTTCGCCATGCGTGCTCACACGTTACAGGAACCATTGCCGAGGAGCAAGATGCGTTCAACTCCACCAACGTTTCAATGTGTCAACCGGCGAAACGGCGCGTCGAGGGTCTCGGCATCGAGCAGGTCCTTACGGCACCGCGCTCCCCGTGGCCAAATCCGTTTGTCGAAAGGATAATCGGATCTATCCGCCGGGAGAGTCTCGACCACGTGATCGTCTCCCACGGCCGCGATGCGGCCCTCGTCGACGTCGTTCGCCACTTCAAAGAGCAGCTCGGAGGCTTTACGTCGTGGTGCACGATGAGGATTGATTTGGCGCAGGTCTCATTCTGGATTCGACGCAGAAAGTCGGTCACTGGTGAGAGGTCGGCGGGCCCCTTGTCGAAGAGAGCACTAAAGCTACGGCCCGGGTCGAAGACGACGACTCTAGCACCGCACGATTTGATGGTCGAAATGATGCTATCGCGTCCAGCCGGTGTATCGAATGTGATCCCGCTTCGGATGAAGGGATAGAAGCCCGACACCGGGCCAGTATTCATGGTGAGCCATCGCATCCGAGCGTGGAAGAGCCGCTCTCTGTCTTCGTTGGTGAAGTAGGCAACCGGGACAGCGCTCTTGACAGCAAATCGAGGGTTGGACAACGGCGCGCGTCCAAGGGCGAGGTCGAGACCAATCGTCTGGGCGCAAAGGCTTTTGAAGGTCACGCGGCTGTCCATGAAACAGCGTGATGCCTTCGTCGGGGATGAGTCCTTCGACATGCCAGTCGAGCGGAGGGAGACCATTCATTCGCGCCATGAAAGTGGAGAGGTCCTCGACCAGGAGCGCCGCAGATGTCTCGACTTTCGCTGCAGAGTCTGTAAAAGTCTCCTGCTCGTCCACGAGCTTCATCAGCGCATCGAACGAGCCCCCGTCCTGGACCCAGTCGGACACGTCGTATCCCTTCGGCCCGTCGAAGGAAAGAACTTTGACGGCAATACCGCTTTTTGCGATAGAGGCGGCTCGGGCTTGCGCGTCTCGTTGCCCGCCATCATCGTTATCGGCAGCGACCACGACGAGCTCGACGCCAACCTCGCGACGGCGTCGGCGAGCTCCCGAAGGCTCAGAAGAAATATAAAGCGGTTGATGTCACATGAAATCCGTTGCTGCTGCTTGGAATGCTTGGGTCTGAAAGGCGCTCCTGCCGGGGAGGAGAGGACTACCTTTCGAACTAACAATGCGGTGAGCACGCACTTTGTGTCTAACGCGTGAGTGCCCTAGTAAGAAGGAGCGTCAACTCTCCATCCCGGTAGATGTACGTCACCAGACGAGGTCAGACCATCGACGCGTCACTGCACGATGAGCAATCGGTCGAAACGTGTCAGCCAGCGTAACGGCGCGCCGCTTCGCCTCGCCGCAGTTTGCCACTCGACGTTCTCGGAAGCGATCCCGGGTCAAGCAACTGGACACGATGAGGAACGATGCCCATTTTGGCGGATAGGATCTCGTTGATCGCCACCCGCGCCCAATTGCTTCCAGCGCCTGTCGATTGGGGTCTCACTTCTGCGAGAATACAGAGGTCATCACCCTGCTCCGTCACGATGCCGACCGCGGCGACGTTTCCGATGCCTTCCAAGCTGGCGATGATCTCTTCGAAGTGCTCGGGCGCATAGTTCGCCCCGCGCAGCACGATCATGTCCCGGTTGCGGCCCGTGAGAAAAAGCTCGCCGCCCTCGAGAAATCCCTCGTCTCCCGTATCGAGCCATCCGTCTTTCAAAACGCGCTCTGTTGCGTCCTTTAGTCCCAGATAGCCGGACATGAGCGATGGTCCGGCAACGAGTATCTTGCCAACGCCACCACCCGCGCCACCCGAAATCCGCACGCGAAAATCTCCGAGTGGCCGGCCCGCGCTCACGAGCCTCCGCCCCTCGAACTCACGCGTGCGATAACTGCCGCGGATCGGAGAACAAGTCACGGCAAGTCCCGCTTCGGCGAGGCCGTAGGCGGGGGTCAGCGCGTCCTCTCTCAAACCGTAGGGACGAAAACGCTCGAGGAACCGCTCGAGTGTCTCGGGCGTCACCGACTCGGCACCGTCGAGCGCCAGAAGCCAGCTGGAGAGATCCACACCTTCGAGCTCGTCGTCACGAACGCGATCCACGCAAAGTGCATAGGCGAAGTGAGGTGCAGGGCTGACACTCGCGCGGTGTTTCGAGATCGTTTGCAGCCATCGCGCGGGGCGAGCCACGAAGAGCTCGGGCGGCATCAAAGTGAGCGGCCCCGGCCGCACGAGCGACGTGAGAACCGCACCGACGAGTCCCATGTCGTGGTAGAGAGGCAGCCACGACACGGCGCTATGCCTGAAGCCGTTATCTTCCGGATAGGCCTTCAGGAGCTCGTCTAGAAGCGCACGAACGTTCGCGAGGATTTGCTGGTGTGTCAACCCGATCGGCTTGGCTGTGCCCGTCGTCCCCGAAGTGAACTGTACGAGAGCGAGGTCAGTCGGGGCGACCCGCATCGGGGCGATGGGACGGCGCGGTAGATCGCGCAGTGCTATGACACCTAGCTCTGTCGCCTCCTCCGGAATGGCGCCCCGGGCGCGCTCGGAAGCAATCGCGAGCCGCGCCCCAGACGCTTGAATCATCGCGGTCGCCGCCCGCGTGTAGTCGCTCCGGGAGCCCAAGCGGCGCGGTTCCTGAAGCACAGCTGGTACCGCGCCGGCGAAGAGCGCCCCGAAAAAAGCTTCGTAAAACGCAAGGCTCGAGGGAACGGCAATCGCAACCCGGTCGGAAGCTTCGACGCCGAGCGTCCGGAGCCCTCCGGCAACTTCGAGAGCACGCTCGGCAATCTCTGTATAGCTGTAATGTGGCTCGTCGTGACGGCCAACGAACCGCACACCGAGCCCGTCTCGACTCGCGGCGAGCTCGAGGCATGCCGGAAGCGTGTCCGGGCCTTTCACGGGGCGGAGAGCCTATGTGAGACGATCTCGACGACATCGCCGATGGTGCGGATTCGGGCTTCGTCTCCTTCATCGAAACAGATCTCGAAGGCGTTCTCGAGCTCCACGATGAACGTGAGCTGCTGAACGGAGTCGAGCTCGAGATCCCGAAACAGATCGGTCTCTTCTTGCACGTCAGCGATTAAAAGATGTTCTTCGAGAACCCGCCTCACCTCCTCGAGAACCCGCCCACGCTCCATCGCTATCGGCAATGCTCGGCGAGCGCGCCCTCCTCACAACGGATGCGCACCGATAGCATCCATGCATTGAGCAAGCTGAACCCGATCGCCGTCCACCATGCGCTATGCAAAAGGGGCACCGCAAAGCCCTCAACCACGACCGCCAAATAGTTCGGATGTCGCAAGAAGCGGAAAGGCCCCGACTGAACGGCTGGCATCCCGGGAACGACGATAACGCGCACGTTCCATCTCTTGCCCAAGGTAGCGATAACCCAGTAACGAAGAAGCTGGGCGAGTGCCACGAGGCCCAACATAACGAGGGCAAGGCTCGGAGAGAACGGACGGTCGAGAAGAACGACCTCTAGCGCGCAGGCCATAAAAAAAACCGTGTGAAGCGCCTTCATGTAAGGAAAGTGGCGCGCGCCATATTCGACGCCCCCTTCGCCAAAGGACCAAGCCGCGTTTCTCCTACTGATGAGAAGCTCGACGACGCGCTCGAGCACCAATAGCGAAAGAAAGACGAGATAGGCCGCTACCATTGAAGCAGAACGAGCTCGGAGCAAAATCCCGGCCCCATCGCCATGAGGAGGCCGTAGCTGCCGGGAGGCGGCTCGCGCTGCTCGAGCGTATCGGCGAGCACCATCAGAACCGACGCAGAAGATAAATTCCCCACGCGTTTGAGACTGTCCCATGTCAGAGCAAGCGCGTCTTCGTCGAGCTCGAGCGCGTCTTTAAAGGCGTCCAGAATCTTTGGACCGCCGGGGTGACAAATATAAGTCTCTATCTCACCGCGCGTCAGCCCTTGCGACCCAAGGAACGCATCGACGTTTCGGCGGATCTCGGATTGGACGAGAGCCGGGATCTCCGGGGACAGAACAACTTTGAACCCTTCTCGAGAGATATCCCAGCCCATCACGCGATCGGTATCGGGGTAGAACACGGAAAGCGTCGCGAGCACCGAAGGCCCGCGCGACGCACGCTCTTCTCCGACGCAGAGCACCGCCGCCGCGCCATCGCCAAACAGACCGGAAGCAATGATGTTCGGGATCGAAAGGTCCTTCCGCTGAAGGGTCAGGCTACAGAGCTCCACGGATAGAAGCAGCGCTGTTTCTCCGGGATAGGCCTTCAAGTAATCATAGGCGCGCGAGACGCCGACCGCGCCCGCGGCGCATCCCAGCCCGAAGAGAGGCGAGCGTTTGAGATCGTGCCGTAATCCGAGCCGGTTGACGAGGAGCGCATCGATGGACGGCGTCGCGATACCGGTGGTCGTCACAAAGAAGAGATGATCGATCTCGCCTAGTGCGACGCCGCTCGATTCGAGCGCGTTCTCGATGGCGCGCGCGCCCACGTCGACCGCGGCGCAAATATAGGCGTCGTTGGCTTCGGTAAACGAATCGAGCTCGTCATAACGCTCGAGCGGCAAGGCAAGAAAACGGCCGCCCACGAGCACGTTCTTGTGAAGCTGCTCTAGCCGCGCGAGGTTGAAATGGCGATGCGCCCAATTCTTCTTGAGCGCCCCCGACAACATCTCCTGGGAATAGTAGTGGGGCGGAAAGGCCGTCCCGACGCTTGCAATCCTCATCGAGACTCACTGGAGAGAGCGTCTTGTCGGAAGGCGTCCTCGGAGAGGCCTTGATTCACTTCGAGTTCATAGAACGTCAACACGGTCGTGCTGTTCCTCACGTGGTCGCGGACCTCGATCCGATGTGCGAGCTTGACACCGTCGCCGAGATCGCGCACATCGGTAAGAAATGCTTCTTTCACGAAAACGCCATCGTGGTCGAAGAAGGCGGCCTGAACGGTAATGAAATTTGACTTCTGAACATGTCCCCGGAGTTTCCCATAAACGATACGATGACGCGGCGTACCTTCGAGCACGTAGCAGGGTTCACCTTCGACGGTCTCTTCTCCTATCAACCGGTGGTGCAAATCATCGAGGTGCGCGCCGCCGGCGAGGTCCGCGTAAGTAATGTCCGAGCCGAGAAAACGATCGTTCTGATTCTTGCCTGGGATAGGACGCACGAGATCCAAGTCCGGGAAATAGGCCCATTCTTTGTTGCGCTTTCCCCGCTCGGCGTGGACGAGAAACTTGGTGCCCGCCATTGCCCGGGGCTCCGACAGCACGATGAGCGCACGATAGTTCACGCCGTCTCGCTTCATAGAAAGATCGAATCGACGCGTTTTGACATCGTTGCCGGTCCGGATCTCGAGATGGGCTTTCGCGCGCAAATCCTGGATTTTGAGATCGCCTTCCTTGACGCGAGCGACGATGGCGCCCGTCGAGAGCTGTGCTATGACGAGGACCGAGAAAAGCATCATGCAGGATACTGTCGGCTCAGCCGTCTCAGAGAGAGATAAAGATACAAGAATCCGAAACCAACGAGCGCGACAACGCTCGGCCAAACTTCCGTGAGCGGTTTCTTGCGAAGCATAAGGTCGTTGAAGCCGTCCATCGCCCAGGCGGTGGGGAAGATATGCGCGAGCTTTTGAAGCCAATATGGCTCGATCGTGATCGGCCACCAACAGCCGCCGATCGCAGCCATCGCGACCACGGTAATCGTACCCATCGGAAGGATCGCTTCGCGCGTCGGAGCAAGCGTCGCAGCGAGAAGACCGAAAGACGCCGACGCAAACGCAATGCCGAGAATAATGAGTCCGAGCGCCAGGAGTGACGGGCCCAAAGAGATACCGAATACGAGCCGCCCAAAGACAAACAAGAGCACCATTTGCGCCACGCCGATGGTGAAACGCGAGAAAACTTTCGCCGTCGCGAGCTTCCGGACGCCGACGGGCGTCGCCGCCACGCGATCCAACATGCCCCAGTCACGCTCGTCCAAGAGCCCGAGCCCCACCCCGAAGAGCATCCCGAGGAGCAGAAAGGTGATGCTGAAGCCAGGCACGTTCTGGTCGAAGGTGTTGTACTCGATCGAGCCAGGAAAAACACTCACCTCGTTCAAGCCCACAGATTTATCCAAGAGCCTCCTGGCGAGCTCGGCCGAGTCTTCGAAAAGCGCTTCGAAATCCACATCGCCCGCATGGGTGAGGACTTGGACGACGACGATCCGCGCCGCGATCTGTGTTGCCACAAGCCCAGCTCGAGCTCTCTCCACCGCTGCCCGGATCTTGAGCCCCTCGAGATGTTTCGCCGGATCGCTCCAAAGCAGCAGCTCGATGGGCTCTCCCGCGCGAAACGCGTCTGAGAAACCCTCTGGGATCACGAGCGCGGCTCCCGCACGTGGGGTGTCGGCCACGAGGCTCCGGGCTTCTTCGGCGCTCACCAGAATGACCTCGAGCTCTTCGGAAGCTTCGAAAGATTCGAGAAGCTGCGCGGCAACCTCACCGCCATCAAGGTCCGCCACCGGAAATAAATGCTCCGAGCTGCGGTAGAGGGTCGCCAGCGAGAGGCCGGCCACGGTTATCACGATGACGGGAGCCGCGACGAGCAGCACGAGCGCGAGCCGATCCCGCGACAAGAGCTTTAAGTCTTTAATAAACAATATGATGAGAGAGCGCACGTTGTATCACTTGCCGTCACGACCGCACGAGAAGCCAGAGTATA
Organism: Acidobacteria bacterium bin61; assembly: GCA_963578475.1. Lineage (GTDB taxonomy): Bacteria > Acidobacteriota > Vicinamibacteria > Marinacidobacterales > SMYC01 > SMYC01. Next base: position 19,600 of record CAUZCL010000016.1, read on the forward strand.
AACCAGACTCGACAACCTCCCTAATCCGATTCTAAATACTTGACAAATAAGTCAGGTATTGAAAAAATAAGAGTCGATGAAGGTAACCGCGCAAGAAGAGTACGGACTCAGGTGCCTTCTCCAATTGGCCCGACGCTCGGACAAAGGACGCCCCATCACGGTACGGGAGGTCGCCACGAGCGAGGGTCTTTCGGTCGCTTACGCGGAGAAGCTCTTGCACCAATTATCCAAAGCCGGCCTGGCAGAGTCCGTTCGCGGTGTCCGTGGCGGTTTTCGTCTCAAGGGCCGTCCGGATGAAGTCTCCGTAGGCGATGCGATGCGCGCGCTAGGCAGCTTTCTCACCTACACCGCCATCTGCCAGCGCTATACGGGCGACGAAAGCCAGTGCGTCCACAACAAGAACTGCGGGTTGCGGCCGGTCTGGACCACCGTGAACTACCACATTCAAAAACTCTTGGACAACATACCCCTTACGCTTCTTTTGCAAGATGAGCGGCAAGCGCGCCAGGCAATCGTGGAGATGGTGTCGTTTCCATTCACGCCCGAAACAGCAGGCCGTGTCGTATGAGGACAGACGTCGATTTCGAATATTTTTCGCCACCGGTATTCACGGTCGAGTTGGATAGCCGGGAGCTCCAAGAACAGAGCGATCTCAGCTACTTCATGAAGTTGGCCAGCCGCCGCAAGCTGCTGAACGCCCATCAAGAGCGTGAGCTTGGCACGCGTTTGTGGATCTTACGCCGGTACCTTCTACGGATTCTCAGAGCTTCAGAGAGCGAGAACCGGCGCGACATAGCACTCGAGGTTCTCCCCACGAAAAGGGCGGTCACCGCTTCGACCCGCCGCCGATTGGCAAGAGTCGAGCGTCGGGCGCGCGACGGTCGCGCTGGCCTCGCAGCGTCTCCGCGGCGCTCGCGCCGAAACGGTCGCCGAGATGGATGACATCCGGCAGATTTTCGTCGAGTGCAACTTGAGGCTCGTGGTGTAGGTCGCCAAACGATTTCGAGGCCGCGGCTTCGACTTCATCGATTTGATTCAAGAAGGGAGCCTCGGCTTGATGCAAGCGGTGGATCGTTTCGACCCCGCCGTGGGTGCGCATTTTTCGACTTTCGCAACCCATTGGATCCAGCAGGGAATTCGCCGAGCGCTCGCCGAAAAAGCCCGCACAATCCGTATCCCGGTAAACCGAATAGGGGAGGTGCGCGAGACGCTCATGGCACGGGCCAAGATCGCGGAGAAGCTGGGACGTCCTGCCCTCCCCGAAGAAATGGCGGAAGCGATCGGCCTCCCCAAACACAAAGTCGAAGAGCTGCTCCCAGCCATCGATTCGATCGATTCGCCACTGGCGGCGACGGATTTGAAGCTCGGCGACACGATCGTAGATCGGCCGCCGCCCACACCACTGGACGAAGCGATGGAGGAAGAGACCCGCCGCGCCATCGCAGCCGTCCTCGACGCACTCCCAAAGAGGCAACGCGTCATCCTATCGATGCGCCACGGCATCGGTTATCCAAGAGAGTGTACGCTCGAAGAAATCGGAGACGCGCTGGGCCTCTCCCGCGAACGCATCCGCCAAGTCGAAAAAGTCGCCTGCCCCTCCGTCCGAGAACGACTCCAAAAAGATCGCCCCAAACTAGCCGCCCCCGTGTAGATCTAGTCGCGGAGGGCTTTTCCTGTGAGCTGTAGGAAGACGTCGCCTAGGTTTGGCCGTTGGACGTTTAACTCTTGGACTTCATTGCCCTCGGTTGCAACGAGTGCGAGGAGAGCGGGGAGGGCGCGCATCCTGTCTTTTCCGGTGAGCAGATAAGTTCGTGCGTTTTGGGGGTGCGCACCTAGTGCGCTCAGGCGACGGGCGAGCCTCTCTTTTGGCGGGCGTTCGAGCTGGAGCTCGAGGCTTCGCTCGAGGGAAGTGCGCGCGACGAGCTCTTCGACCGATCCCTCCGCAATCAGACAGCCTTCATCCATGATCACGAGGCGGTCGCACAAACGCTCGGCTTCGTCCATGTAGTGGGTCGTGAGTAGTATCGCCACCCCTTCGGCGGCCAAGGCCGCTAACGAATCGTAAATCCGCTCGCGCGACTGTGGGTCGACACCGACCGTCGGCTCGTCGAGGAGCAGCACCTCGGGGGCGTGCACCAAACCGCAGGCGAGGTTGAGGCGCCGTTTCATTCCGCCTGAGAACTCGGCGACGGGTTGTTGCGCTCTTTTTGAAAGCCCTGAAAGCTCGAGCAAGTGATCGCGGCGAGCACGCGCATGGCTCTTGGACAAGCCGTAGAGACGTCCGAAGAAATCGAGGTTCTCCTCGGCCGTCAGAGACGGGTAGAGTGCTACCCGCTGAGGGACGAGACCGAGCGCCCCCGCGCATCGCACAGTGCCGCTCGAAGGCGTGAGAATCCCGGCAATCACCCCGATGGTCGTCGTCTTGCCCGCCCCGTTCGGCCCGAGGAGGCCAAAGACTTCGCCGCGCTTCAGCGAAAAGGAGACGGCCCGCACAGCTTCGCGGTCGCCATAGCTCTTGGAGACCGCCTGGACTTCGAGAACGGGCTCGGCTGTCATGGAGCCGATTCTACACAAGACGTTTCACGGTCTCGGCGACGCTGTCCGCGGTCAAGCCCAGCTTCTCGAACACAGTGTTTCCCGGCGCGGAGGCGCCGAAACGATCGATGCCGATCGCACGGCCTCTCGAGCCCAAGTAGCGCTCCCAACCAAGCGTAACGCCAGCTTCAACGGAGACGCGAACTTTGACGGCCTCGGGAAGCACGCTCTCACGATACTCCTCCGTCTCCGCCTCGAAGAGCTCCCAGCAAGGCATCGAGACTACACGGACGCGAATGCCACTCGGGCTCAGAAGTTCGCGCGCGGCGAGCGCGAGCGTAACTTCTGAGCCGGTCGCCATGAGGATGGCGTCCGGCAGGCCTTCCCCTTCGGCGTTGGCCAGCACGTAAGCCCCGCGGCGCGTCCCGCGAGCGCTGCCCAGCTCCTCTCGATCGAACGTCACGATCTTTTGCCGCGTCAGAACGAGCGCGGTGGGACCGTCCGTCCTCTCCATTGCGACGCGCCACGCCTCCACAGTTTCGTTGGCATCCGCCGGACGCAGCACATGGAGATTGGGCACGACGCGAAGCGCCATCAGATGCTCGACCGGCTGGTGGGTTGGTCCGTCTTCTCCAACGCCCACCGAATCATGTGTCCACACGTAAATCGCCGGCAACTTGCTCAGCGCCGCGAGACGAATGGAAGGCCGCATGTAGTCCGAGAACACAAAAAACGTCGATGCGTAGGCGCGCACTCCCCCGTGATAGACCATGCCGTTCACGAGGCTTCCCATCGCGTGCTCTCGGACGCCGAAATGCACGTTCCGGCCCTCGCCCGTCTGTCCATCGAACGAGCCCATGTCTTTGAGGGCCGTCTTGGTCGACGAGGAGAGATCGGCATCGCCGCCTACGAGCTCAGGCACGGTCGACGCGATCGCATTCAACACTTTCCCCGAGCTTTCCCGCGTAGCCAGTTTCTCACCGACCTCAAAGCTCCCAAGCGCCTCGTCCCATCCGGTGGGCAGCTCGTGACGCTGCCGCCGTTCCCATTCAGAAGCCAGCTCCGGATAGGCCTCGCGATAGCGCGCGAAGCGCACTCGCCAGTCGGCTTCGGCAGCCTCGCCTCGATCGAAGGCCTGTCGGAATTGCGCCTTGGCTTCGTCGGGAACATAGAATTCGCGGCTCGGATCCCAACCAAGACCCTCCTTCGTGAGCGTCACTTCATCAGCGCCAAGCGGCGCGCCATGCGCGGAAGAGGAGCCTTGCTTGTTCGGCGAGCCATAGCCGATCGTCGTGTGAACGATGATGAGCGATGGTCTCGCGCTTTCCGCTTTCGCCTCTCGAATCGCCGTGTCGATAGATTCGAGATCGTGATCGCCGTGTCGAACCCGTTGCACGTGCCATCCATAGGCCTCGTAGCGACGCCCCACGTCCTCGGTCGAGAACGTGAGCGAGGCGGGGCCGTCGAGGGTCACATCATTGGCATCGTACAAGTAGATAAGCTTTCCAAGCCCAAAGTGTCCCGCGATAGAAGCCGCTTCGGCCGAGATCCCTTCCATCAGATCGCCATCGGAAACGAGCGCATAGGTGCAGTGGTCGACTATGGAATGGTCCGGGCGGTTGAAACGATGATGCAGCATCCGCTCCGCAATCGCCATTCCGACCGCGTTGGCGGCGCCTTGCCCGAGCGGCCCGGTCGTTGCTTCGACGCCCGGTGTCTCGAACGATTCGGGGTGTCCGGGCGTCCGGCTCCCCCACTGGCGGAAGGCGAGAAGATCGTTCATCGTGACGTCGTAGCCGCTCAGATGCAGTAGCGCATAGAGCAACATCGAACCATGGCCGGCAGAAAGTACGAAGCGATCGCGATCGGGCCAGGCTGGGTTTTTGGGATAGTGGCGAAGGTGGTTTTGCCAAAGCACGTAGGCCATCGGCGCCGCACCCATCGGAAGCCCCGGATGGCCCGAGTTGGCCTTTTGAACCGCATCGATGGCCAGGGTGCGGATAGTGTTGACGCACAGCTGGTCAAGCGAGATGGCGGTGCTCATAGCCTGGTTCCTCCAAAACGCGATTTCGCCATCGGCTCCCTGCCAAACGTCATGGCGACGCGACCCCTTGTCCTGAAAATAGTGTTCGCAAACCTTGAAAGAAGCGGGAGAATATCAAGACCGGGGCGCTCGCACAACCGAAGGCTAATCACATATTCAGCAACTGTTTACAGCTATGCTCTAAAAAACTGCAATGAGTTAAGTTTTTCACACTCCAGTGGAAGGAAGGCCGCTAACCATCTCCATCCAAACCTCGGAGCAAGAGGTCGAGCTCGAGCACAAAGAGCCGTCAGGGCAGACACGGACCTCGGAGCACGCCGAGCGACATATCCTTTATGTGGACGACGACCCCTCCGCCCGGGAGGCCTTCGCCAATGCGGCGGGCTCTTTTGGCTACTGCGTGGACACCGCGAAAATTGGCGGAGACGCGCTCACGATGGCCAGCCAGAGATCCTACGAAGTGATCGCGGCTGATTTGCGTATGCCTAGCTTGAACGGGCTTGCGCTCATCCAGCTTTTGCGACCCAAACGGCCCGATGCGAGCTATCTCATCGTCACTGGAGCGTCCCATCTCGATCTTCCGAGCAAGCCAGCGGCGAGCCCCTGGTGGACGAAATCGTTTCCAAGCCATGGTCACTCAGCGACCTCGCCAAGATTCTGAAACGCGCCGTCGATCGGTCGCAGCATCGACGAGCGGATACTTTGCTCCAAAAAAAGAATCTTCCCATTCTCGTACTTTCAGAGAACGCCGAAGACGGTACCTTCCTGCGACAGCTGATTGCCGAGGCGTTGCCCAAGAGCGACGCTCACATAGTCCAGGACCTTTCTGACGCCGTGGAAGTTTCGCAGCAACGTGCCTTTCAATCGATCATCGTCAAGCTCGATACCGTGGATAGTAGCGCGCTCGAGAAGATTGTAGGCCTTCGACGCGCGGCGCCCAAGCTTCCAATCATTGCGATCGGCAACTCCGACGACGAGGACAGAGAAAAACGGGTGCTCACGGCAGGCGCTTCGGATTACGTCATCGAGAAGAAGCTGGACAACTACCATCTGCGGCGTAGCCTACGGTTGGCCTCCGAGCGCAAAGGCCTCGAGGACCGCCTCGCTTACCTAGCCGAACGGGATCCCGTGACCCGACTAGCGAATCGTGTGGCGCTCCGCAATGAGCTTTCGCGCGCCATCGCGCGCGTCCATCAACGGCACAAACGTCTCGCCTTACTGCTGCTCGATCTCGATCGCTTCAAAAACGTCAACGAGTCGCTAGGACACGACTTGGGCGACCGTCTGCTCCAAGTCGTCGCGAACCGATTGCTGGAGAATCTCCGCGACGTCGACATAGCCGCTCGTCTCGGTGGCGACGAGTTCGCGATCGTGCTCGAGGGCCTTCGCAACAAAGAGGAGGCGGGTGCGACAGCGCAACGTCTTCTCGAGGCCCTCACCCCGCCCGCGCGCCTTCAGGGGTACGAAATTGCTTGCACCGGAAGTATCGGGATCGCTATCTATCCCGATCACGGTGAGACCGGCGGTGAGCTCATGCAACATGCTGACCGCGCCATGTATCGGGCGAAACAAAATGGCCGCGACGGCTATCAACTCTATAGCCCCAAGGATGGAGAATCCCGATCCGGCGTTCTCGAGCGCCTTCAGTTCGAGAGCTCGATCCGTCACGCACTCGAACGCAACCAATATGTCGTGTTCTTCCAGCCTCAGATTACGCTCGATCGCAAACGGATCGTGGGGATGGAAGCTCTCGTGCGGTGGCAACATCCCGAGCTCGGGCTCATACCGCCGGGGCGCTTCATGCCTTTCCTGGAAAGCTCGGGCCTCATCAAAGGTGTGGGAGAGTGGGTGCTGCAAACAGCCTGCCAGCAAGTCAAGGAATGGCAGGACTACATGTTGCCCCACCTACGCATCTCGGTGAACCTTTCCGCGCGGCAGTTCGAAGGCTCCGACCTCGTCGTTTCGGTGGAGCGCGCGCTCGCCGAGTCCGGGCTTTCGCCCACACATCTCGAGCTCGAGATTACCGAGAGCTTGTTGATGAAGGATACCGACCGTACGCGCTCGACGCTTCTAGAGCTCAAAGCTCTAGGTGTGCGTATAGCCATCGATGATTTCGGAACCGGGTATTCCTCTCTCGCCTACCTCACAACGTTTCCGCTCGACTGCCTCAAGATCGATCGCAGCTTCGTGCACGACATCACGACGAACGAGGACGACCGGACCGTGGCCGACGCCATTATCGGTCTCGGCCACAGCCTTAGGCTCGACGTCATGGCGGAAGGAGTCGAGACCAAGGAGCAGCTCGAAATGTTGAAAGGCTGCGACGGTTTCCAGGGCTTCTTGGTAAGCCGACCCGAGCCGCCCAAGACGGCACGAGCGTTCCTCGAGCAATATCGCCACCCCGAATCATCGTCTCAGGTTTCCTGAGCTCCTCGCGGCGCAACCTACGGCCACAACCTACGGCCACAACCAAAGGCCACAACCAAAGGGGTTGGCCACAGAGGCACAGAGAAAGCGAGACCGTGCAAAGAGCACTCGGCAAGCTCTATTGTTGCCTCTGATTCAAACGCTGCTAGTATCCCGAGCTCTTTCGAAACACCATGCGGTTACCGCTCGGGAAATGAATGGTCATCATCTCTTCGCCCACTTCTGCGCGACACGGCTCCTCCGCCGCATCCTGTATTTCTTTGACACTTATCCGAAGCGGTGACGCCGCGATGGGTCCGATTTCGTCCCCGGCAGACAAATGATAGAAGTGCGTGAAGGTCAAGGTGTCACCCACTAGTAAATAGGTGCCGCCTTCACCGGATCCCCGCACGGGCTCACCGTTCCCATCCTCCACAAAGAAGAGCACGGTCCAATCTCTCTCGGAAAAAAAGATCAAGCCCGAGACGTCGAGCTCCGTCCCGTCTTCGAGAACATATTGCTCTGGGTGCCAAGCCCCGAGAATGTCGGCCGCCCCTGCTCCCCCTGCTTGTATCGATAACAACAAGACGGCCACGGCCAAGAGATTCCAAATGTGCATCGTTTCCTCCCAGCCACGACCTTGCACCCGAGGCACCCTCTTGGCTACTCTGAACCCATGACGGTTGATGAAATTCTCATCCAGGAGTCCAAACGCCATTTGCTCGAGGAATCCTGGCCAGGATCGAGAAGTGTGTGGCCGTTCTGAGTGAGTACTACGACGGTCAGAAGCTCGACGCGAGGAATCCCTCGGGATTTCACTTGGCTCGGGCTACGGGGTACGATCGAACTCTCTTCGAGCCTCGAATGAAACGACTAGCCGCCATCTCGATCCTTCTCGGGCTTTCCGCCTGCTCGCTCAAGGCGCGCGCCGTCGACACGCTCGCGGAAGTGCTCGGCGAGGCGGAGAGCGTTTATTTGTCCGATGAAGATCCAGAGCTCGTCGCCGCGGCGCTTCCGTTCAACCTCAAGACAATGGAGACGCTGCTCGCGTCCAACCCGGAGCATATCGGACTCCTTCTTACGGCCACGAAATCGTTCATTCTCTATGCATATAGCTTTGTCGAGCTTGAAGGGCGCAGCTACGAATATACGGAATTCGATCGCGCCGAGGCCCTGCGCCATCGTGCCACGAGGCTCTATCGCCGCGCCTACGACTATGGAATCCGCGGGCTATCTTTGGACCATCCTGGGATCGAGGATCGTCTGCGGAAAGATCCAGACCGAACGGTGGCGAAGCTCGAGCTCGACGACGTTCCTCTCACCGTTTGGACCGCGGCCGCTCTCGGCGGGGCGATCAGCACCAGCAAGGACGATCCTGAATCCACCGCCGATATCGCCGTGGTCGGCTCGCTCCTCCACCGCGCTCTCGCTCTCGAACCGGACTACGACCACGGCACGATCCACGAATTTCTCTTCGTCTATGAAACGGGCCGTGTCGGCGGCTCGATAGAGACAGCCCGGAAGCATTACGATCGCGCGCTCGCTCTCGGACCTGCGAAATGCCCTTCGTTGTGGCTGAGCTGGGCGGAGAATGTCTCCGTGACCGAGCAGAATCGCGCAGAGTTCATGGAGCTGACCGACAAAGTTCTGGCCTTCGACGTCGAGCGCTATCCGGAGAATCGGCTCCTCAATGTGCTTGCCAAACGACGCGCCTCATGGTTGAAACAAAATGTCGACGAGTTCTTCCTGGAAAGCTTGTACAGGGGTACCTGATATGAAGCGAATTTGGATGACCGCAGCGATAGTCACGTTCCTCGGAACCGCTTTCTCTGCCGAGGCGCGGGTCACGATTCGCCTCGGCACCGTTGCCCCCAAGGGCTCCTCTTGGGAGCTCTTGCTGCGCCGCATGGGCGAGGATTGGGGAAAATCAACCGGCGGCGACATCCGCCTCCGTATCTACCCGGGCGGCACGGTAGGCGACGAGGGCGAGATGATACGCAAGATGCGTATCGGACAGCTGCAGGCCGCGGCGATCTCGAATGCGGGGCTCGCAGAAATCGATCGCAGGGCCTACGGCCTCATGCTGCCGATGATGTTCGACTCCTATGACGAGTGGGACCATGTGCGCCAGGAGATAAACCCTATCCTCGAAGCGAACTTGAAGGAGAAAGGCTTCATCGTGCTCGCTTGGACCGATTTGGGGTGGGTTTATTTCTTCACGAAAGAACCGATGCGGACCCCCGCCGATCTCGCGGGCATGAAGCTCGCGGCTTCACACTCAGAGACCGAGACCATCGATATCTTCAAATGGGCCGGTTTCAATCCGGTACCGATATCGTTCGTGGACATGATGACCGGCTTTCAAACAGGCCTCATCGACTCGACCTACGCGCCCGTGATCCTCGCGGAAGGCTCGCAGTTCTATCGTCAGGTGTCGAATATGACGGACTTGAAATGGGCGCCTCTTCAAGGAGCGGTCGTGATGCACGAAAAGGGATGGAACCAGCTGAGCCCGGGGCAGCAAAAAGAAATGTTACGCATCACGCGACAGGTCGGGGAAGAGCTTCGCCTCTCGAACCGCGAACAGGAGCAACGCTCCCTAGACGCCATGACCAAACGTGGGCTCGAGATTGTCAAAATCTCCGACGCAGTTCTTTCCCAGTGGCGTGAGACCGTCGAAAAGGCCTATCCCCGGGTGCGCGAAAACCTCGTAACACCGGAGATCTTCGATCGCGTGCTGAGGCTTCGCAACGAGTTCCGCGCCCGCTGAGCCCACTGAGGCCGCTCAAGAATGAAGCGCCCCCTGGATAGCTTCGAGGACGGCCTCTCCGTTCTTGCGTTGTTCACGATGGCGCTTCTCCCTTTGCTCGAAGCGGCCGTCCGCACGGTTTACCCTAGCGGCATCTCCGGCTCGACCATCTGGGTGCAGCACCTGGCGCTCTGGGTGGGCTTCCTCGGCGCGGCTATCGCGGCGCGTCGCGGCGAGCTCCTGTCACTGACTGCCGGCACGCAGTTCGCAAGCGACAAATGGAAAGAGCGGATCGACCTCCTCGTAGGCGGCATCAGCTTCGCCGTCTCTGTCGTGCTCGTCCATGGGAGCCTCGAGCTCGTGAGCGTCGAGCGCGAAGGCGGACGCGCGCTCGCCTTCGGGTTTCCTGTCTGGGTCGCGCAAGCCGTCATGCCCATAGGCTTCGCTCTCATCGGCTGGAGGCTTCTGTACCGCGCGGCGTCAACGTGGCGCGGTCGCGCGCTCGCCGCGAGCTTTGCCCTCGTGCCTTTCTTGCTCTATCGCTTCGAAACACTCCAAGAGACCAGCATCTACCTACCACTCACGCTCGTTTTGCTCGCAGCGACAGCGCTTGGCGCGCCTATCTTCGTCGGCATCGGCGGCGTGGCGGCGGTGCTCTTGTGGCACGACTTCTTTCCCGTCGCGGCAATCCCCACGGAGGCATATAACCTCGCGATCAAGCCGATCCTTCCGACAATCCCGCTCTTTACTCTCGCGGGCTTCATCCTGGCCGAAGGCGGAACACCGCGGAGACTCGTCGAGCTTTTCCGCGCGCTCGTGGGTTGGCTGCCGGGCGGTATCGCCATCGTCGCCATCGTGGTCTGCGCCTTTTTTACGAGCTTCACGGGAGGCAGCGGCGTCACCATCCTCGCGATGGGCGGGCTCTTGTTCCCGATGCTCATCGAGCGAAAGTACACGCCGAAATTCACGACCGGGATTCTGACATCGGCGGGATCTCTCGGGCTGTTATTCCCGCCGTCGCTCGCGGTCATTCTTTATGGGCTCGTTGCCGGTGTCGAGCTCCGACGTCTCTTCGTGAGCGGATTCGTCCCCGCAATCCTCGAGATCGGACTCGTCGCCGTCTTCGCCCTCTATGCAGCGAGAAACGTTGGTATCGAGCGTGTGTCCTTCGATGTTCGTCGAAGTCTCATCGCCATATGGAACGCCAAGTGGGAGATTGCTATCCCCGTCGTCGTGCTCGGCAGCATCCTCGGCGGATTCGCCACTCTCGTCGAGGCCGCTGCGGTCACCGTTCTCTACGCGTTCCTCCTCGAATTCGTCATCCATCGCGACTTGAAAATCACGAAAGATCTGTTGCGCGTGGGAGCGGACGCGGCAACATTGATTGGGGGCGTGCTCATCATCCTCGGGGTCGCGCTCGGTTTGACCAATTATTTAATCTTCGCGGAAGTCCCCCAGCTCGCGGTCGACTGGGTACAGACTATCGTGAGCTCCCCGCTCGTGTTCTTGCTTCTGCTGAATCTCTTCTTGTTGATCGTCGGCTGTCTGATGGACATCTACTCGGCCATTGTCGTCGTTGTGCCGCTCATAACACCTCTCGGCGTCGTATTCGGCATCGACCCTTTCCATCTCGGGATCATTTTCCTCACGAACATGGAGCTCGGCTACCTGACGCCGCCCGTGGGGATGAACCTCTTTCTAGCGTCCTACCGGTTCAAGCAGCCGCTCCCCGACGTCTACCGGGCGACGCTTCCGTTCTTCGCCATCCGCGCTGTCGCGGTCGTTCTCGTGACCTACCTGCCCTGGCTCACGCAATTTCTTCCGGCACTTCTGTTCGATTGAGGCAATCCAGACGGGCCGTCACCCGTCTAATCTTGTTCGACACTGGGATTGGCCGCGTCCCAAAAACGCACAAGAGTCGTGATGTCCAAGGGCGCAATACGTCGACATCCTCAACTTATTAAATGACTTACAAGATGCTCACTTTTATGGAACCAAGGGCACGTCGTTTGCGCATATAAGACCGATAGGAGGAGTTGATTTTGGACGTCAAACGTGACGGGTTCGCGCGAAAAAAGCGCGTCCGCATGATCGTGATCGCGGGCGCAGTACTCGCGGGTATCGCCGCCATCAGCATTGGATTGTCCCGGCTCGAGCCCGCCGCACCGTCCGTCAACCGCGCGACGGTGTGGATGGACAACGTGGAGCGAGGCGAGATGATCCGCCAGGTACGCGGCCCGGGCACGCTCGAAGTGCTTCCCGAGGCCATCCGTTGGGTCGCGGCCCGCACCCGTGGCCGGGTCGAGCGGCGCCTTCTTTTGCCGGGGGTCAAGGTGGAGCCCTCGACCATCATTCTCGAGCTCTCGAATCCCGAGCTCGATCAAGAGCTTCGAGATGCCGAGTTTCAACTTCAGGCCCAGGAAGCCGAGATGGCCGAGCTGCGGGTCACGGTCGAGAGCCAGTTGCTGAGCCAAAAATCCACGGCCGCGATGGTTGCTTCCGATTTCACCCAAGCGAAACTCCAGGCGGTGGCGGACGAACGACTCTTCGCCGAAGAGCTCATCGGAGACTTGATCCTCGAGCGCTCGAGAGTCCGCGCCGAGGAGCTCGCCTTGCGGAACGACTTGGAGCAGCAACGGCTCGACATCGCCTCCGCCTCGGTGGAAGCGCAGCTCACCGCTAAACGCGCCACCGTCGAACAGTTCAAGGCACTATACAAGCTTCGGCGCAGCCAGAAAGCCGTGTTGACAGTCCGCGCCGGCATTCATGGGGTGCTGCAGGAAGTACCGGTCGAGGTCGGTCAGGAGGTCACCCCTGGACAGAACCTGGCACGCGTGGCTCAGCCCGACAAGCTCAAAGCGCAGCTTCGGATCGCCGAAACGCAGGCCAAAGACATCGAAGTCGGCCAAAAGGCGATCGTCGACACGCGCAACCGTATCATCGAGGGCAAGGTCATCCGGATCGACCCCGCCGTCCAAGAAGGCACGGTTACCGTCGACATCGAACTTTTGGGAGCGCTTCCCAAAGGCGCCCGGCCCGACTTGAGCGTCGACGGCACGATCGAGCTCGAGCGCTTGCACTATGTGCTCTATGTCGGCCGGCCCGCTTACGGACAGGCCGGGAGCACGATTGGGCTGTTCAAGCTTCTCGAAGACGGCAAGACGGCCGTGCGAGCGCAAGTCCGGCTCGGCCGCAGCTCCGTGAACACCATAGAGATCATCCAAGGTTTGAAGGAAGGCGACCAAGTCATCTTGTCCGACACGTCGGCCTGGGATGCCTACGATCGCATTCGACTTTACTAAATTCCATCAATCGAAAGAATAGGAAGGGGCTACATTCCATGGCTGAAGGCAACGCACTCATCCATCTCGAAGGCGTAACGAAAATCTTTTACACCGACGAGGTGGAGACACACGCTCTAGCGGGCATCCATCTCGATATCAAGAAGGGCGAGTATGTGTCCATCTCCGGTCCGTCCGGCTGCGGCAAATCAACGCTCTTGTCGATCCTCGGCCTTCTCGATACACCGACGGGCGGAACCTATACCTTGAACGACACGTCGGTCGACTACCTCAACTTGTCGGAGCGCGCCCGGATCCGGAACCGCGAAGTGGGTTTCATCTTTCAGGCGTTCAACTTGATTGGCGATCTTGCCGTTTACGAGAACGTCGAGCTTCCTTTGACTTATCGGGGGATGCCTTCCGCCGAGCGCAAAACTCGCGTGAACGACGCGCTCGAGAAAGTCGGCATGGCGCATCGCATGAAGCATTTCCCGTCCCAGCTCTCGGGTGGTCAGCAGCAGCGCGTCGCCGTCGCTCGAGCCGTGGTCGGCGAGCCTTCCCTCCTTCTCGCGGATGAGCCCACGGGTAACTTGGATTCGACGAACGGCAAGGCAGTGATGGATCTCATGCGCGAGCTCCATGACGGTGGCGCGACCATCTGTATGGTGACGCATGACCCGCGCTACGCCGAATATGCGGAGCGGAACATCTCGCTTTTCGACGGACGCATCGTCGAGGACAAAGTGGAAGCTTAAACGAGTCGCACTAACCGCACCGGGCGCGCAACGACTAAGGCTGACCAGCCAAATTGAAAGCTCGGCCGCTCCATGAGGCGACCTTAAGAATGGCCACAGAGACACAGCGCGGCGGGCAGGCGCGACGCGCCGAGCTCCACAAGCTGACCGCGGAATGCTGACCGCTGACCGCTCGCGGCGCAGATTTGGTTGCGGCCCGCCGCTTTGTGCCTCTGTACCTGTGTGGCCATCCCCTCCTGGTTGCGGTTAGAGCGTAAAGGGTTGAGTATGAATTTTCTGCAGGATCTGCGTTTTAGCTTCCGAACCCTCGTCAAGAGCCCGGCCTTCGCTCTTGTGGCGGTGGCCTCGCTCGCGCTGGGGATTGGTGCCAACACGACTATCTTCTCGCTCGTCAACGCGATGTTTCTCAATCCCCTTCCTGTCGAAAAGTCGGATGAGCTCGTAGCCGTTTACACTGTGGACGAAACGAACGCCGCGCTGGGCTTGACGCAGCTCTCATACCCCAACTACGAGGATTACCGCGACGAAAACGAAGTCTTCGACGGAACCTTCGCGTGGGGTTTCCCGTTCCCGGCGAGCATGCTCGAGGGCGAAGAGCCGGAGCAAGTCTTTACCGAGACGGTGACGGGAAGCTACTTCGGTGTGCTCGGAGTCGAACCGGCGCTCGGGCGGTTCATCCTTCCTGAGGAAGATCGGGCTGAAGGAGCCAACCCGGTCGTTGTGATGGGCTACAAGCTCTGGACGCGTCGCTTCGGCCAGGACGCCGAGATACTCGGCCGCAAGCTCATCCTCAACGGCACGAGCTTCGACGTGATCGGCGTCGCCCCACAAGGCTTTCAGGGTGTGAACGCGCTCTTCAGCCCCGACTTGTGGGTACCGATGATGATGTACCGCCAGGTGCTTGCGGAGCAATTCCACCATTGGTTCGAAGATCGGCGAGCGCTTTTCATCAACATGGGAGGGCGTCTCCGAGACGGCATCTCAACGGAGCAAGCAACCGCACATTTGAAGACTTTGGCGAGCGCCCTGGAGCAAGAATATCCCGAGCCCAACAAAGGCCGCACCGTCGAGCTTCGGCCGTTGGCCGAAGCTACGATTTTTCCGCAAGTGCACGGCGCGCTGACCATGGGAAGCGCCGTTCTCATGATCGTGGTAGCTCTCGTTCTTCTCATCACCTGCTTCAACGTTGCGAACCTGATGATGGCGAAAGCTACGCGGCGCCGCAAAGAAATCGCCGTGCGTCTGTCTCTTGGCGCCGGACGGATGCAGCTCATCCGCCAACTCTTGACCGAAAGCATCCTGTTATCGGTCATCGGCGGCGCCTTGGGTTTGGTCGTCGCGATCTGGGGAAAGGATCTCATCTGGTCGATGCGTCCAGCGTTCATAGCTCAGAACATGTTCGAGCCCGTCATCGACACTCGAGTCCTCGTGTTCACGCTCTTGGTGTCGCTCGTTACCGGCGCCATTTTCGGCCTTATCCCCGCGATCCAGAGCTCGCGCCCGCACGTCGTGGACGCGCTCAAAGAGGAAACGCGAGGCGGCGGACGCTCACGAGGCGCGTCTTTCGTGCGCAACGCACTCGTCGTCGTGCAAGTCATGCTCTCCATCGTCGTGCTCGTCGCGGCGGGACTCGTCTTGCGCAGTCTCTCGAGCACGCACGATATCGATCCCAGGTTCGAAACGGAGAAGCTCGCGGTCGTCACCGTAAATCCGGGACAGGCCGGCTACGCTCAACCTCGAGCCGAGCAGTTCTACGATCGCATCGTCGAACGCTTGCGGACAGAGCCCATGGTGCGCTCCGTTTCCTGGGCCACCAATGCCCGCTCTTCGGCGGATTTCGGCGAACCGTTTATCTCGAAGGCCAGCCTCGCGACGAGGGTGGCCGGGTGCTCCTCGGCGTGCTTGGTATCTTAGCACTCGTTCTCGCGTCGATCGGGCTCTACGGCGTCATGGCGTTCATGGTCAGTCAACGCAACCGCGAGATAGGGCTGCGGATGGCCCTCGGGGCCGCCCAAGGCGACGTGGTATCGATGGTTTTGAAGCATGCCATGATCTTGGTGGGCATCGGGACGTTCCTCGGTCTCGCAGCAGCACTCGCGGTCTCGAACCTCGTCGAGTCGATCCTGTTCGGAAGCGCTCGCGACCCGGTGACCTTCGTCAGCGTGGCGGTCATGCTCGCGGTAGTAGCGTTTCTGGCCACACTGGTTCCGGCGCTCAAGGCGAGCCGGGTCGATCCGCTCACCGCGCTGCGCTACGAATAGTTTCAATTTCCCGCGAGTGCTCCCCGGATGTGTCTCACGAGATCGGCGGGAATTTCCGCCTTGTCCCTGACATCGTAGTAATACTCGTCCGCCCAGATCCGGGGCCGTTCTCCCCGCTTGACGACATAAACCTGCAGCCGAAGACGGCCTTGCTCGCGCTCCACGCTCCCCGCGAGCGCGTAGTCCGCGCCGAGCGACACGGCGATGACCTCGATGCCGTCTGAGAGCCCCTTGTACTGTAGCGCTGTCTCGCGAGGCACCAACTGGTACTCTTCGAGAGATAGAAGGGCCTCCGTGAGCGCCACCGTTACGTCCGCGGCAATAAGCTCGAGCTCATCATCGCCATCCAGATTCTCGAAGGGCAAAACCACCAGCCTCGGTTTCACAATCGGCGTCCCGGGCTTCAGCCGCACGGTCGGCTTGCCGAAATAAGCCACCGTCGCCAAGACCGCCCCGAACAGAAGGAGCGCCAGTACGACTTTTTTGCCAGATACGTCCATAGGTTGACCGAATCGACCGAAGCGGTATCATACTCGGTCATGAAGTCACTGGTTCTGGTCAAATACGTCCCAGACAGCAACTCGGTTTTTCGTATCCGGAGCGATGGCACCTGGGTCGATGAAAGCAGCCTTTCTTTCAACATCAACGAGTTCGACCGCTACGCCCTCGAAGAGCTTCTCGCGCTGAAGGATGCCGGCACCGTCGAGGAAGTCGTCGCCCTCACCGTCGGCCCCGCCGCGGCGAGCTCTGCGCTCAGGACCTGCCTCGCTACCGGGGCCGATCGCGCCATTCACATAAACGACGACGCTCTCGTGGGCGCGGATCCGCTCTCGCTGGCGAGGGTCATTCACGCCGCCATCAAAGACGAAGGGCTTTCCTTGGTCCTCGCAGGCCTGCAGGCAGAAGATGACAATTACACGCAAGTGGGTGGGCTCGTCGCCGGTCTTTTGGACTGGCCGTGCGCGAGCGCTGCGATGAGCCTGAGCGCCGACGGCGACACCCTTCGCGTCGAACGCGAGCTCGAGAACAACGAGACCCAAGTCGTCGATTTGACCCTTCCAGCGGTGGTAACGGTCCAAACAGGCATCAACCAACCCCGCTATGCCAGCCTCAAAGGCATCATGGCGGCGAAGAAAAAGCCGGTCGCGACGATTGGGCTTTCCGACATCGGGCTCGACGCCGCGGAGGTCGGTGGCGACGCCGCGAAGCTCCGTACCGTCCGTCTCACGCAGCCGCCCAAGGGCATAGGAGCGGAGATTTTGTCCGGGAGCGCGGACGAAATTGCCGCCGCGCTCGTCAACCGCATTCGGGAGAACACCGGAGTCATCTGACACATGGCGAAGACCATTCTCATCCTCGCCGAGCATGACGGCTCAGCGCTCAAAGACATATCCTTCGAGCTTCTCGGGATGGCGCATCGCGTGGCCGAAGACGCGGACGTGAAGGCGCTGCTTCTGGGAAGCGGAGTGGACGGCCTCGCCTCGGAGCTTGCGGCTCGGGGCGCATCCGAAGTCTTGTATGTCGAAGGCAGCGCACTTGCGGACTACACGAGTGACGGATATCGCAAAGCTATCGAAGGGGTGTTGAGTGAGGAGAGCCCTCATCTCTTTCTCATCGGCAACACGCCCAATGGCTGGGACGTGGCTCCTCTCGTCTCGGCGCGGCTTGGCGTTCCGCTCGCAACAGGTTGCTCAGCGGTGACGCTCGAGAATGGTGGTGCCCTTTTCCACCGTAAAGCTTTCAACGGCAAGTTCGTCCACGAAGTGGTGGTGGCCGATGCCCACCCGCTCTTCGCGACCATCGAGAAAGGGGCTTCGGCTGTTTTTGAGGGCGAGACCTCGGGCACGGTGCGGAAGATCGACAGCCCGGTAAAAGAAAGCGACCTCCGCACGCGCTTCGTGGAGACCAAGAAAGGCGCCGCGAGTGGGCTCGATTTGACGCAGGCCAATGTCATCATCGCCGGCGGGCGCGGCGTCGGCAACCCCGAGAAGTTCGACGTGATTCGAGACCTCGCTCTCGCCCTCGGAGGCCAAGTCGGCGCCTCCCGCGCCGTGACCGACGCTGGGTGGCTCCCGCACGAGCATCAGATTGGAAGCAGTGGGGTGACGGTCAGTCCGAAGCTCTACGTAGCTTGTGGGATCTCGGGTGCCATCCAGCACATTGTGGGGATGAAGGGCTCGGGCTACATCGTGGCGATCAACAAAGACGCTGATGCGCCGATTTTCGGGATTGCAGATGTCGGCGTGGTCGGGGATCTTTTCGACATCGTAACAGCCCTCACGAAGGCCCTGAAGGGCTAAACGCCTTTAGGGATGAACGGCTAGCCCGCTTTCTTTTTCTTGTCGCCCTGCACAGGCTTGCCGTCTTCCGTCTTCCGTTCTGGAATCCGGATATCCGGGTCGACGGCTCGAGCTTGATCGCGATCTTCAGGTTGGCTTCCGCGTCTTTGCGCCACCTGGGGTTCTCAGTGAGGGCCCGCCCAAGAAGGTGATAGCGCGCGGGGAGAGGCTCCTCGGAGAGCTCGATCGACTGGCGGGAGAGCTCGATGGCTTGCCAAAAATCCGCCTCCTTGAACGCACGCGTCGCCTGGTTGTAGAGACTGGTCGCCATTTCCGCATCCTTCGGCCGCTCCCACCCCGTAGGCTCGATGCTCTCCTAGGCAACGGTTTCCCACCGCTGCTTGACTTCCTGGTATTGATTCTCGTGCTCATCGAGCTCGCTATAGACGTGAGCCGAGGCCTGCGATGAAAGCGTCAGGTAAGCTTCTTTCATACGCGTTCTCACGAAAGAGAGCTTTTCTTGAAAAGCTTCGTCGACAACGTGCTCTCACTGTTCCGGATCGAAACGCTGAAAGAGCTTGCTATAGGCTGCGTCGACGGCTTCGTAGCCCACGTCGCGCGTCAAGCCGAGGACTTGCCAGTGGTTCTGACACTGCATGTCATTGAAGATAGCGATGAGCTCCTTCTCGAAAGGATCCGAGAGCTCCGAGCTTGGGGTGGGTCGCGGTCCGGCGACGGGCTCTTCCTGCAGTGTGCGCTCCGTGAGGGCCACGACGCCGGCCTGGTGAAGCGCGATCAAGACGCGGACCGTCTGATCCTCTTCGAGTCGTGACGCCGAGAGGACGTCGCGCACGGCGTTAGTCCCGTCGACGAGGTCCAGCACCGTCGCCTCACTCGGTGAAAGCTCCATCCCAGATGCCAGGGATAGAGCACATCCGTCTGTGCGAGCACGTAGTCGTCGAGCATGACCTCGTCGCGATAGAGCTTTACGTCGGGAAGCCGCTGGACCGCCGTCAGAAATACTGAGCCGATCGAGATCGGCGAGAGCGTCGCCGCTTCGACTTCCATGACCTCCGAAAAAACGAGCCGCGTGGACGGGGACGTCAGAACGGCGCAAGCGATTTCGAGAATTTGGATGCGGACATATCTTTCGATCTCGCCAGCCTTCAGGTAGTCGAGCTCGACAAGAATCTCCCCGAGCTTGTGGCCCGAGCGGACGAAGCCAAGAGCCTTGGTGAGATCGGCTTCGGTGATACGCCCCTCTCGGATGAGGACGGCGCCGAACCGACCTGAAGGAAGGTTCGACCGCGCACCGACGAGATCGCCGTTCTCGAAGAAGACTAGACGCTTAGCTTCGGGGCTCTCACAAACAAGGGCCCCTTTCTTGGCGCCATCGAACACGCTCCGCATGGCGTGTGCGGCTTTCGCATTGAATTCACTCAATAATAGATCTCCCCAGCCCAGACGCGCGCAATTAACGGGCCAGCAAGAGAGAACCACCGGGACGAATAACTGATTTGCTTTGTGTGAAATAGGATCGCCAAGCGGTGGCGTCGCAAGCCCGGTGGAGCGAGAATACCACACCTATTCGTTCGTGGCGTGCCAAAGCGTAACGCGCCGCGGTGTGATCTTGATGACGGGCCGCTGGTCGATCCGGGAGCTCTTGTATTGTGGGTATCGGGCGCGGAGATGTTGGACCACCTCGGCATGCTCTTTCGCGAAACGGCCCCGGGGAGACACCGTCTCCGCCACTCCCGATACGAGAACATAACCGAGGGAGGTCCAATCGGCCTCGTAGTGATCGATGACGAGCGAAACGGCCGGGTTTTCCTCGACATTGCGGAGCCGTTTCAGACGTCCCCAAGAGACGCTCTTTCGTTTCTCGTCGATCGGCGAGTAGAAATAGCCGTCGACGAGCACGAAACAAACAGGCACGACGGACGGACGACTGCGCGCATCCGCTGTCGCGAGGCGCGCCACGAGCTGTCGTCTGACGAAGGCGGCCACTTCGGGCTCGATGGCGACGGGCATGGACTCGAGTGCCCATAATGGCGACAAACGGGCGCGACGTCAACGAGACGCCCGAGAGAAGAAAGGACGAGCGCTGCCGCGAGCTTGTGACGATAGCTCGTTTAGTAGCCGTAGTACACTTGTTCGAGATGAGACGTTCTGGGTCCATGGCCGTTTCTGCCCTCGCGGTGGTCATGGTCTGTGGCGGAGGCTGTGGCGGGGGGGGCAGCTCAGGGAGCCCCATACCTACCGGTCCTTCCGCGGTCTCAGCTGAAGTAGAGTTCGAGTACGGGGCGATCTTTTCGTCCACGGACGTGCCGTCCACCGAAGGTCTCGGGTGCTCCGGTGTCGCACGCATTTATCCGAGCTGGTGGGGCTTCACCCACGCGACCATGATCCCGGCTGGGCCGGGAAATTGGGTTGCGTTATTCGAGGATGTCCCCGTAGGCGGGCAATCGGTTCGCATCGAGCCGCCCATCGGTTGCACCACCACGGGTGTCGCGGCGAACGCCTTGCCTCTTTCCGTTGCGGAGAACAGCACTTTCACGTTCACCGTCCACCCCAACGGCAATGTCACCAACTGACACGACCGCGACCGTCTCGGTCGTGATCCCGACTTGCAATCGCGCCGATCTCGTCCTGCGCGCGCTCGCATCGGTACGCGCTCAGACCCGGCCCCCATCTGAAATCCTCGTCGTGGATGACGGTTCGACCGACGCGACGATCGAGCGTATACGCGCCGCGTTCCCCGAGGTTACGCTTCTAGAGCAGAAAAACAGAGGCGTCAGTGCGGCCCGCAATACCGGCATCCAAAAAGCGCGCGGGACTTTCATTGCGCTTCTCGACTCCGACGACGAGTGGCTGCCGCAAAAATTAGACCGCCAGCTCGCCGCCATTGAGAAGGCCAACGACAACGACAACGACACGCTACTGTGCCACACGGACGAGATTTGGATCCGCGGTGGCCGCCGCGTCAACCCGATGAAAAAGCACCAAAAATATGGCGGGCGCATCTTCGAACGCTGTCTCCCGCTTTGTGTGATCTCGCCTTCCTCGGTACTTCTGCATCGAAGCTTGTTCGAGACGATCGGCCTGTTCGACGAAGACCTTCCTGTCTGCGAGGACTACGATCTGTGGCTGCGTGTGACAGCGCGCTATCCCGTTCTCTATCTCAACGAGCCCCTCATCGTGAAATATGGCGGTCACGCGGACCAGCTGTCGCACAAATATTGGGGTATGGATCGCTTTCGCATCACGGCGCTCCAAAAGATCCTCGCGAGCGGCGAGCTCGGCGAGCCGGAGCAAGCTGCCGCGGAAGCGATGCTTCTGAACAAGATCGCGATTTACGCGCGCGGGGCGCGCAAGCGCGGCAAACACGCCGAAGCCGATGGCTACGAGCAAAGGCTCGCGCGATGATCGCCTTCGTCACGGCGCTCGCATCAGAGGCGCGGCCGCTCATCGAGCACTACCGAATGGAGCGTCTCGAGGGCGCGTTTCCTCTCTTTGGGTCTGACGGCTACAGGCTCGTCATCTCCGGGGTCGGCAAAGTCGCCGCAGCGGCGGCGACCGGTTACTTGCACGCGCGCGCAGGCGAAGTGCGCTACGGCATCTTCTTGAACGTCGGGATCGCCGGCCATCGCACCCGGGCAGTGGGAGAGCTCGTCCGCGCCCACACGATCCTGGATGCCGCCACGAAGGATTGTTACTACCCGACGCTCCTCGGGTTCAAAGAGCTAGAAAGCGCGGCGGTCACGACCGTCGACACCCCTGAGCTCCAATTTCCAGCAGACACGCTGTACGACATGGAAGCGTCCGCATTCTACGCCACCGCGCTTCGCTTCTCTACTTCAGAGCTCATCCAGTGCCTCAAAGTCGTGAGCGATAACCGGGAGACAGCTACCGGTGCCGGTGGCGGGCTTTCGAAGGAGCACGTGTCGGAGCTCGTGGCCACCCATCTGCCGATCATCGACCAATTTACGGCGCATTCGAGTACACTCGCAGCGGAGCTCGAGCCGCTGCGACGAGCCCCGGAGCCGCTCGAACACTTTCAGAATCGATGGCGGTTCACAACGAGCGAGAAGCGTCAGCTCCGAAGGCTCCTGACCCGTTGTCTCGCCCTCGGCGACCGGCCGCGTCCTGAAGACTATGACGCCGTCCCCAAAGCGTCGGCCGTATTGCGCGAGCTCGACGGACGCGCGCTGGCTCTGGCTCTCGAAGAGCGTGGGTTCTAAACGCATGCCGCTGGAACTGATCAGTGCTTGCGCGGTCGTCATGGCGGGAGCGATCCTTCAAGGCTCGGTGGGGTTCGGTCTCGGGATGCTGGCCGCTCCATTTCTCGGTTTGATCGATCCCGGTCTCGTGCCGGCGCCGCTTCTTCTCGCCGCGTTCGCGCTCACCCTTCTTGTCGCGTTTAGCGAGCGCGCCTCGATCGATCTGAAGGGCATCGGCTGGGCGCTCATTGGGCGGGCCCCTGGAACCTTCATCGGGGCTGCCACGTTGGCGGTGGCTTCACAGGACGCCACGACCGTCCTCGTCGGTATCATCGTGTTTGTCGCCATCAGCCTCATTGGATCGGGGGTGAACCTTTCCCGAACGCCGCGCGTGCTCTTTTTCGCTCGCACTTTGTCTGGATTCATGGGAACGACGACGTCTATCGGTAGACCGCCGATCGCGGCGCTATATCACAACGCACCAGGCGCCGAGATACGCGGCACGATGGCCAGCTTCTTCGTGGTCGGCCTCGTCGTGACGCTGAGCGCGCTCGCCTTCGTGGGCCGCTTGGGGCTCGACGAGCTCTATGCCGGCGCCTTTCTTCTCCCAGGGGTCTTAGCCGGCTTCGCGATCTCACGACGGATCGCACCCATCCCCGATCGCGGCTATACACGGGCTGCGGTGCTCACCGTTTCGGCGCGCGCGGGCCTTTCCGTCATCGTACAAGTGCTAGTCAAGAGCTCGTGATCGAGACGATTTATGTCGAAGAGGCCGTGCGTGCCCATCCACGGGTGCGCGCCATCCTTGCACGCTTTGCGAAAGCGACGATCGTGCCGATCACGCGCTACGGCGAAGTCTTCAACCGCAACCAACAAAGCTTCCGGCTTCAAAAAAAAATCCCGTCTCTGGTCCTCGCCGAGAAGAAGAGCAACCAAGTATTGCCTGCCCCCGAAGGCTACGGCATCGGAAGCGTTTTGAACTTCTACTTTTCGCACGTGCTCAACTGCCTCTACGACTGCCGCTATTGTTTTCTTCAAGGGATGTACCGCTCGGCGCATTACGTTCTCTTCGTGAACTATGAGGACTTTCAGGAAAGCATCGCCGAAACGGTCGAGGCCCATCCCGGGGAAGAAGTCTATTTCTTTTCCGGCTATGACGGCGACAGCCTCGCGCTCGAGAGCATCACCGGTTTCGTCAAAGCCTTCCTGCCCTTCATGGCGCGACATCCGCGCGCGGTGCTCGAGCTGCGCACAAAATCCGCGGCGGTGCAGCCGCTCGTAAACCTAGAGCCCCTCGAAAACGTCGTCGTGGCTTTCAGCTTCACTCCCCACGCCGCTAGTGAATCACTCGAGCACGGCGTGCCTCCAATTACCGTGCGTTTGAAGGCGATGGCGCGCCTCGCCGAAAAAGGCTTCCGACTCGGACTGCGTTTCGATCCGCTGCTCTATGCCAAAGACTATCGGGATCACTATCGTGGTCTTTTCCAGAACGTGTTGGGCGCCATCAAAGTGGACGCGCTCCACTCGGTGAGCTTCGGACCGTTCCGGATGCCGCGCGATTACTTCCAGCGCATGCGAAAGCTCTACCCCGAGGAGAAGCTCTTTGCGGGTCCGCTCGAGGAGTCCTCTTTGGTGTCTTATGCGAGCGAGCTCGAGGCCGAGATGCGCGCGTTTTGCGAAGCCGAGCTGTCGCAGCTCGTGCCCGCATCTATCCTCTTCCCGTGTCGCGTGTAGGTCGAGGTGTCCGCCAAAGAACAAGAAACTGTCCTAAAGCGTACAGACCCTTTACAGGCACCGCTCGCATTGCAATCCATAACTGATTTATTTCCAATAATTTACCGCAATCGTATCCGTGGCATGGAAGTTGTATATATCCCCGATAATCGTGAGATACCAACCGGGATCGTGGGCCGTTATCGCGCTGGTTCTGCTAGCCGTTTTGTCGACGCCAGCACCTGCCCAAGTCGACCTCATATGCCCAGGTTGTGAAGCGGCTTCCGTGCTCCGTCTCTCCGAGGTCCTCGACCTCGTTTTCGGAACGCTCCTCCGGCAAGGCATCGCCCTCTTGATTGTGGGCTCGGCGGCGGTCGTAGCGCTCCCTTGGGCCATCGCCGCCGCGGCGGTCGCGATCATTTATGTGCCCCGCTGGCTCAAGCCGGCGCCTTGACATATCGCGTTCCGGCTCGCGAAGCGCGTTTTGAACAAGAGATCAAACGGAGCCGTTTCATCGGAATCGGTTGCCGGGTGAGCTCGCCGGAAGAAGCCGCCGCGACGCTCGACGCACTGCGGCTCGAGTTCCCTGACGCGACGCATCACTGCTCGGCCTACCTGCTGGGGGATCCCCGCAACAGCTCAAATATGCGCGCGGAGGACGACGGTGAGCCCGCGGGAACCGCGGGAAAGCCCGTGTTGAACGTTTTGCAACACAAGAATGTCGGCGACGTGCTCTTGGTGGTCGTTCGCTACTTCGGCGGGATCAAGCTCGGGGCCGGCGGGCTCGTCCGCGCTTATAGCTCGACCGCGAGCGGGACGATGGATGCGCTCGAAAGCGTCGCCGCGGTCGCGGAGCGCGACGGCGTCTTAGCACTCGACTACCCGGACGAGTCGCTCGCCCGGCGAGCGCTCGAAGAGCTCGGCGTGACGATAGTCGGGAGCCAATATGGAGAGCGTGTGGAGCTCTCCTTGCGCATGCCCGAAGATCGGTTCTGCGAAATCTCGCAGTCCCTTCTCGAGCGGACGAGTGG
Source organism: Acidobacteria bacterium bin61 (assembly GCA_963578475.1). Taxonomy (GTDB): domain Bacteria; phylum Acidobacteriota; class Vicinamibacteria; order Marinacidobacterales; family SMYC01; genus SMYC01. Next base: position 44,874 of record CAUZCL010000016.1, read on the forward strand.
GCGCGCGAAACTCGTTGCGATATAGTTAGACGCTTCGCGCTAGCGTTCCTAGCGTCGAATTGACAGGAAACCAAATGAAGAGCTACCTCCCTTTCGTTTTTGCGCTCGGCACCGCCCTTTGCTGGGGCCTCTACGGCCCGACGCTCGGCAAGGCACGGCTCGCCGACGCCACTCTCTCACCGTTCAAGCCCTATGTCGGGATCGGCGTGGCTTATCTCGTCATCGCCATCGCGGGCGGGCTCATCGGAATGTGGTATAAGGGCGATAGCTTCGAGCCGACGGGGGCCGGTGGGCTCTGGGGACTCGCTGCCGGCACGCTCGGAGCTCTCGGCGCATTGAGTCTCACATTGTGTATGTTCAGCGGCGGCGCGCGCATCCCGCATGCGGTGATGCCCGTCGTCTTCGGTGGAGCTGTGACCATCACGGCGCTCTATACTGTCTATTCGTCCGGGGGTAAGCTTCAGGCCAGCCCTTGGCTTTGGCTCGGCATCGTTGCCATGCTCGCCTCTGTCGTCGTGATTACGATGAACACCCCCCACGCCGCGCCGAGTAGCGGAGCCGATCAGCACAACCAAACACAAAGCGCTGAATCGGAACATTGAGCGGACTGCGCCAACTCTACTGCTGGTTCGATACCGAATATACCCGTCTCGAGCTCGAGACTGCTCAGCTCCTCGAGGTCGCGCTCATCGTAACGGACGCCGAGCTCCGTCCGATCCCGCGGCGACCCGAGGCTATTCCACAGGAGCTTCTGAGGCGTGACGGGTTCACAGCCTGCTTAACGCTGCCGCCCCAAGAAGAGATCTCGGAACACGTGCTCGAGAACTATCAACTTCTTCTCGCGCGCTGCAAGAGTGAGGGTCTTCCAGTCTCCGAGATCGACCGCTATCTTGCGCTATACCTCGACGAATTTCCCGAGACGAGCAGCCAAGACCTGCGATCACGCCCGGTCATGGCCGGCAACAGTATCTATGCGGACTACTTCCTGGCGCGAAAATTTCTACCTGATTTTCTGTCCCATCTGAACTATCGGCATCTTGACGTCACCACGCTGAAGATCGAATGGACGTTTCATCATCACGGTCCGCGATTCGAAAAGATGGGCCACCCCGACAAGATCAAAAAATACTATCGCGGCCAAGACGACATCGTGGGCGACAAGCATGACGCGTACTTCGACGTGCAAGCGTCGATGGCGGAGCTCGCTTATTACCGGTCACAGTTCGAACGCATTAAAGAGTGAAGTGAGAGTGAAATGAGAGTGAAATGAACTTCATCAACGAGCGCCGCGAATCGTCGATACCGCTTCGCCCGATCCAAACGGACACACTCTCGAGCTGGCTCGAGACTCAGCCCGCCGCGGTGAAACGGTGGGTCGAGAGCGTGGGGTTCGAAGCGGGCGCCGGACGGAGTCTGGCGATCCCGGACGAGGAGGGCAATATTCGCGAAGTACTCCTGGGCGTCGGCGATAGCTTGTGGGACTGGTCGACGCTTCCAAACGAGCTTCCCGCCCATGCTTACCACATCGATTCTGCGCTCACACGGGACGAATCGAACTGCGCCGCGCTCGGTTGGGCGCTCGGCACGTACCGCTTCGATCGCATGCGGGCCTCCGATAACAAAAAGCGCGGCGAGCTCGCATGGCCCGAAGGATGCGATCGTTCCCATGTGGAATCCACGGCCCGTGCGACGTTTCTCGTGCGCGATCTCATCAACACTCCCGCATCCCACATGGGACCCGCCGAGCTCGCCGAATCTGCCAAAGCCGTGGCGGATGACGGTGGCGCAACGATTCACATCCTTGTCGGCGACGAGCTCCTCGAAAAAGGATATCCCGCGATCCACGCCGTTGGTCGCGCCGCGGCGACCGACCGCGCCCCGCGTCTCATCGATTTCACTTGGGGGGACGCCGAAAGTCCCAAGGTGACTCTGGTTGGTAAAGGCGTGTGCTTCGACAGCGGCGGGCTCGATTTGAAGCCGGCCGCCAGCATGAAGATCATGAAGAAGGACATGGGCGGTGGCGCGCACGTCCTCGGGCTCGCGAGCATGATCATGGACGCGAATATTCCCGTTCGTCTGAGGGTGCTCGTCCCTGCGGTCGAGAACAGCGTGAGCAGCAATGCGCTGCGACCACTCGACGTCGTACCCACCCGCAAAGGCATCAGCATCGAGATTGGCCATACGGATGCTGAAGGTCGTGTCATTCTCGCGGACGCGCTCGCAGAGGCCACGAGCGACGAGCCCGACTTGATCGTGGACTTCGCGACACTGACGGGCGCTGCTCGAGTGGCCCTCGGCGCCGAGCTCCCGGCGTTCTACACGAACGATGACGACGTAGCCAGAGCACTCGACAAGTGCGGCACCCACGTGTCGGATCCACTCTGGCGCATGCCGCTATTCAAGCCCTACCGCAAGCTCATAGACGGCAAAGTCGCCGATATCACGAACGCTACCGACACGGCTCTCGGAGGCTCGATCACCGCCGCCTTGTTCCTGCAAGAGTTCGTCGAGCCCGAGATAACGTGGGTGCATATCGACCTCATGGCGTGGAACACGAGCTCGCGCCCTGGACGACCGGAGGGTGGTGAAGCGATGGGGATGCGCGCGGTTTACGCTCTCATCGCCGAGCGTTTCACATGAGCAAGCGTGCTCGCCCTTACCTCGACAGGCGCTCCGTCGTCACGCGCAGCCGTAACTTCTCCGATATCGGTCACATTAGAGAGCTTGGCAAAAGCTTCGCCGACCCGGTCCGCTGGCAGGCCGAATAAAAGCCCTCCCGAAGTCTGTGGATCGAACAGAAGCTCGAGCCGAGGATGTTTTTGCGCGTCTGGACGGATGATGATGCCCTTCTTGGCCTTCTCGTTCTCCGGATGGAACGTGCTGCGGAACCCCTGCGCCAAGAGCTCGACGGTTCCAGGGAGCGCGGGGATTTGCGAAACGTCGAGCACCGCGCTGACGCCGCTCGCGCGCAACATCTCGGCGAGATGCCCCAAAAGCCCGAAGCCCGTAATGTCGGTGACCGCTTTCGCACCGAGCTCGGCGGCGATCCGCGCAGCTTCAGCATTGCTCGACAGCATCGCATCGATCGTCGCTTGAAGCCAGAGCCCGGACACGCGACCTTGCATGTCGGCATGGAGCAAGACGCCTGTCCCGAGACTCTTGGTGAGCAAGAGGCGGTCGCCAACCTCCAAACCATCGATAGCGAGAAGGCGCTCACCGGCATAGCCGTCGATGGTGAAGCCGACGATGAGCTCCGTCGCCGTCGTCGTATGGCCACCAAGTAGCGTAATGCCTGCCGGATCGAAGACGGCTCGCGCTCCTGCAAGCACTTGATACAGAAATTCCTCCGCTTGATCGGGCGGCGCGTCCTTGGGTATGGCGACGATGGCGAGCGCGTAGCGAGGCTCAGCCCCGGTGGCGTAGAGATCGGAGACCGAATTGATAGCGGCGACGCGTCCCACGAGATACGGGTCGTCGAAAAACGCGCGGAAGGCATCGACACTCGACACGATGAGATCGCCTTTGGGGGTCTCGTAAGCGGCGGCGTCGTCCGGCTCTTCGAGTCCGAGCTTCACCGTCTCGTCCGAGCTATGTTTGTCGAGCCGGCCGAGCGCGCGCTCGAGAACGCTCTGGCCGACTTTCGCCGCGCAACCGCCGCAAAGCATCTCCATCTCTTTCGACATGTCCGGAAGCTGTTCGAACGCTTCGGTCATGGCCCCTTCACGATTCAAGACCTGGAAGCGCGTCATGAAGCGGCGATCGATCCAGTCCTTGAGATCCATCACCCACTTGCCTTCGAACGAGCGTCCCCATTTCGCGCCGAGCGCGGTTCCGTCGCCGAGATTCAAGAGCGTGAGAAAATCTCCCTGCGGCCGATAAGCTTTGAGCGGCCGGCCCGCGATCCGCGCGCGAAGATTGTCGATCAGATAGGGTCCTTGTCGCACCGCGTAGACCCCCGCTTTGGGCGTCTTCGGGTAGTCGTTCATCGTGGCGCAATCGCCGGCGGCGAAGAGATCGTCATAGCCTTCGACTTGGAGCGTCGACCGCGTGCGGATGAACCCGCGGTGCTCGACAGGAAGTCCGGAGGCGCGCGGGAGTAGATGGCCCACGGCGCCTGTTACCCAGACGAGTGCGTCACAGGGCATCGTCTCGCCGTCCTCGAAGATGACGCTCTGTGACGTCGCCTCCCGAACGCGGCGGTTCGGGACGATGGCGATGTGCCGCGTCTCGGCGTTCCTATAGACGCGGTCGAGGAGGCCCTGCGGATAACCCGCGAGCACCTGGTCGAGCGCGTGTACGAGGGTCATCTGGATCGTCGGGTCGTCGCGCGCGCCGACACGCTCCCATAATGTGAACGCGAGCTCCACGCCTCCCGCTCCGCCTCCGACGACGACGATGCGAAAAGGCATTCCCACGTCTCGTCTCCGGACTTTCTCGACGAGGGCGTCGGTCCGCCGGACGAGCTCCGCGATGGGTCGCGTAGGGACAGCGTGCTCGCGAATTCCAGGCAAGTCCAGCCCGGCCACGGTCGAGCCGATATCCACCGAGGCGACATCGTAAGGAATGGGCGGGCGTCCTTCGAGATGCACGAGGCGTTCTTTCGCATCGATGCGGGTCGCGGCCGACAAGATGACCCGAGCCATCGCGCGCCGCGCGAGCGGGACGACGTCGATCTCGAGCTCTTCGGCGCGGTATTGGCCGGCGACGAATCCGGGCACCATACCGGAGTAAATGGCGACAGGATGGTCGACAACGACGGTCAAGTGTGTCGAGGGTGGAGGCTCCATCGCGAAGCGGCGGATCACTTGCACGTGTGTATGGCCGCCTCCCACGAGCACGAGCTCGGTCCGCGGGTAGTTGGTTTTTAGCTTCGACAAAACGCGCCCTATTGTATCGCTCTCGAACGATAATCGTCCGCATAGCGAGCTATTTATGGGCGCGGCGCGCAGCCCAGATCAGACCCATGGAGGCGCTTCGCGAAGACTGAGTTAATCTACGCCTTCATGGCGTATCCCCCAATCCCGTACGCCGAACTCGAAACGATGTTCCTCGATGTCGGGAACACCCTCGTCTCGATGGACTATGCCTGGATCGCGGACGAGCTCGCGAAACGCGGCGTCGTCGTCCCGTTCGATAGGCTACAGCGTGCGGAGGCGGCGTCACGACCCACCATATCGCGGTCTATCGTAGGTCACGCATCGACCGAGGGTCTCACCACGCTCGAGCTTTATTTGAACACGATCCTCACGAAGCTCGGCGTCGCGCCCGAACGAAGAGCGGAGCTCGTTCGCGAGCTCGTACCTGTGTTTCGCGGTCCGGGGCGAGAGAAGCTCTGGAGCTACGTGCTGCCAGGCGTTCCAGAAGCGCTCGAAGAGCTGCGTGCGCTCGGCTTGCGCCTCGTCGTCGTCAGCAATTCCGACGGTTCCGTGGAACAGGTCCTCGTAAACCTTGGGCTGCGCCCCTATCTCGAGCGGGTGTTCGATTCTCACATCGTCGGCTACGAGAAACCCGACCCGCGTTTCTTCCAGCACGCGCTCGATGAGACGGACGCGAACTCGGCGACGACCTTGCACATCGGAGATATCTACGCCGCGGACATCGAGGGGGGCCGTGCCGCGGGCGTTCACACCGCGCTCGTCGACCCTTTCGACGACTGGGAAGGCGTGGACTGCACACGGTTCCGCGATCTGACGGAAGCCTCCAAAGTCATCCGAGAGGCCCGAAGCTGAGTGCCCCATTCGTGCTAACGTGTCGGCCATGAAACCAGTGTGGATCCTGACCATGGTTTCCTCACTCATTTGGGCCGCGCTCGACGCATCGCAACAAAATCCCACTGCCTACGTCGCCTTTGAAAAACACGACAAGCTCTCTTCCGAAACCGCCGCGACTTGGCGGACTCGGCGCGGGATGTCCGCGAAAAGCTTCGCGACCGCGGGATCGAGTCGACCGAGGACCTCGAAGACGCCGACGTGCTCGTTGTGATCCTCGACCGCCGTATCGAGGTCCGTCCGTCCGGTGAGAACGATTGGGGCGGTGCGTTGAAGCAAACGCACTACCAGAGCCGCCTTATTCTGTCGGTGCGCTACGAGACGGGCGCCACCATCGAAGAGTCAGAGGTCGCGCTCGCGGGCGCCTTCGTGACTTGGAAACGCGTCGCAGGCGAGGTCGCCAAGGACGCCGAGAAGTGGGCGCGCGACCACCGCCCCTGGAAATCCGCCCTCTCTCTTCTTTCGAGAAAACCCTGAACTTTTATTTTACCTACAACGTAGGCATTAGGGTATGGTCGCTTCATGATTGGTGGATTCGAACAAATGGTGCTTCTGGCCGCCCTGAGACTCGAAGGCAGCGCCTACGCAGTCACCATTCGCGAAGAGCTCGAAGAGCGGGCCCGGAAGCACGTGGCGCGAGGGGCTCTGTATACGGTGCTCGAGCGGCTTGAATCGAAGGGCTACCTGTCCTCGCGGATGGGTGACCCCACACCGGAGCGCGGTGGCCGCTCACGGCGCTACTACAAAGTGACCACGCTCGGCGTGAATGCGCTGAAGGACTCGAAGGACGCGATCGTGGGGCTTTGGCGAGGCCTGGAATCGGTGCTCGGGAAAATCACATGACGAGCCCCCGCGGCTAGCGGAAGCGCTCCTCGAGCGGCTCGTACCAAGAAACGCTTACGGCGACGCCATCCTGGGAGATCTGAGCGAGGAATACCACGCTCGTGCCGAAAGCCGCTTATCTCGAACGGCCGCGATTTGGTACTGGGCCGTGAGCCTTCGGGTGGGGATCCGGATATTTTGGAACAGAAAGCCGGAGCGACGGCGACAACGAAAAGGAGACCGTCCGATGACGACATTGATACGAGACTTGCAGCATGCCGCGCGCGGTTTGGTCGCGAACCCGACCTTCTCGGTCATCGTAATCGTGACGCTCGCACTCGGGATCGGGGCGAACGTGGCGATTTTTTCCATCGTCGACGCGCTCGTCCTGCCGCCTTTCCCCGTCCCCGAGCTCGATCGTTTGGTGGCGCTTTTCGAGGTCGCTCCCAATTCCAACTGGGATCGAGGCGGTGTCGCGCCGGCGAACTTTCTCGACTGGGAAGCGCGGAGCGAGCATCTCGACAAGCTCGTCGCCAACGAGTGGTGGGACGTGAACATGACCGGAGGGGACAGCCCCAAGAGGCTTCAAGGCTCACTGGTGACGGCGGGCTTTCTCGATATTCTCGGCGTAAAAACCCAAATCGGACGCACGCTTGCGCTCAATGCCTAAAATTTTGGAGCACGCACCGCGGTGCTGAGCCACGCGCTCTAGACGCGACGCTTCGCCGCTGACCCGGACGTCCTAGGCCAAACAATTCTCTTGAATGGCGAGGGCTACGACGTCGTAGGTGTGGCTGAAGGGGGCTTCAACTACCCCTTCGGCACGGAAATCTGGGCGCCCCTCTGGTTCGACGCGGAAACAACAGCCGTTCGAGATAGCCATTACCTTCAGGTGATCGGACAGCTCGCGCCGGAAGCGACCGGTCGAGGACGCACGCGCCGAGATCGACCTAGTCGCCCAGCCGCTCGAACAGGAATATCCGGACACGAATAGCGGACGCCGTATCAATACGATGGCGCTCGGCCACGCGGTCGTCGATATCGGTGCCCCCGCGTTCTTGTTGATGTGGCAGGCGACATCCGTCTTCGTGCTGCTCATCGCCTGCATCAATGTGGCGAACTTGATTCTCCCACGAGGCGCGGAGCGCGAAAAGGAGTTAGCGCTTCACCTCGCACTCGGCGCCGGACGTGGCCGCGTCATCCGCCGGCTGTTGACGGAGAACATGCTCCTGGCACTCTTGGGGACGTTTCTAGCGCTGCCGCTCGCGGGGAGGGGTGTTCGAGCTCATGCGCTCGAATATGCCGGCCCATATCGAGAAATTCGTCGTCGGCTGGGACCAGATCGACCTCGACTGGCATGTCCTGAGCTTTACCGCCATCGTCGCTGTCGCAACAGCACTCGTTTTCGGCCTAATCCCAGCCCTGCAGGCTTCGCGGTCCGACCTCACGGCCGCTCTTCGCGAGGGTGGCCGGGGCCACTCTGACGGCCGCGCCCGCCAGCGCGGGCGCAACATGCTCGTCGTGTTCGAGGTCGCGATGGCGCTGACCCTCTTGGTCGCCTCAGGGCTGAGCATCCAGGGAACGATGCGGATGGCCGATGCTGACCAGGGCTACGACCCAGACGGCGTGATGACGATGGAAATCTCGCTCCCCGAAGGCAAGTACGAAGAAGACGAAGCGCGCCTTCAGTTCTATCGTTCCGTCCTCAGCGACGTGCGCGCGCTTCCAGGCGTCGTAGCCGCGGACGCGGACGCAGTGAACATCCTGCCGCCAAGCGGCTCCAATACCGGCCGCAACATCGATATCGAGGGCAAGCCCGTCGAGAACCCGTCCGAGCGGCAGAGCGCCCATTTCCGTATCGCGACCGCCGGCTATCTCGAGACGATGCGGATCCCTATCGTGCAGGGACGCGCGTTCGGGAGTGAAGACCGAAGTGACACGGCCATGGTGGCGGTTGTGAGCGAGCGGTTTGCGCGGCGATCCTGGCCGGGCGAAGATCCGCTAGGCTGGCGCTTCCGCTACGGGAGGGAAGAAACTTGGCTCAGCGTCATCGGCGTGTCGGGCGATGTGCTCCACGATTGGTTCCTGCAAGAGCCGCAGCCGACCTTTTACGTGCCCATGGAGCAGGCCCCGAGGCTCGGGCTGTTTCTAGCCATACGAACGCTAGGAGCGCCCGAGGAAGTAACCGCGGGCGTACGCGCGCACGATGCGGACTCTCTTGTCGGAGCAACTCATCGGCCTCAAATATGCCGCGACGGTAATGGGGATCTTCGGCGCCATCGCGCTGGTATTGTCCGCAGTCGGGATTTACGGCGTCATGGCTTATTCGGTGAGCCGGCAAACGCACGAGATCGGCCTCCGTGTTGCGCTCGGCGCCGCGCATCACGACGTTCTAAAGCTGACCGTGGGGCGCGCGCTCCGCACCACAGCATTGGGTATCGGCATCGGTCTCGTGCTGGCCCTTTTCATCGGCCGGCTCATGGAGAGCACCCTTTTCGGCGTCGTTCAGCTCGACGGGTTGACCTTCGCTGCGCTCGCAACGACTCTCACCTTGGTGTCGCTTCTCGCCGCCTACGTCCCCGCCCGGCGCGCGCTCGCGGTCGACCCCGCCATCGCACTGCGTGTAGAGTAGCAGCTGAGGAGGAAATTCATGCGAAACCTTACGGTAGCTGCGCTCGCGCTCGTCTTGATTGCTGGCTTTGTCGTTCTCACGGTCGAAGAGACCCGAGGCGCCACCGAGCACAAGTTCATGAACGTCCCGGGCCGTAGTGACAACAATCCTTATAGCAACGCTGTTCTCGTGGGCGACACGCTCTACCTCGCCGGGGCCATCGGCATCGACCCCGCAACCGGGGAGCCGCCGCCGAAGATCGAGGACGAAGTAAAGATCGTCATGGACAGTATGAAGTCACGGCTCGAAATGGCCGGCATGTCCATGAACGACCTCGTGATGGTGAACATCCACTGTCCAGACTTGTCGCTCTACGGCGCGTTCAACGACGTCTACCGCACCTATTTCGACGACCACTTCCCGGCGCGCGCGTTCCTGGGCTCGGGCCCGCTACTAGCGAACGGTCACTTTGAGCTCACGGGCATCGCGGTCAAGCAGTAAAACGCAAAAAGGGGCTCGGCCAAAAGGCCGAGCCCCTTTTTTGATAACGCGTTGTGGACGTTAGGTTAGGTGCGCCGAGGCCTCCGCGCAAGACCGAGCAGACCCGCGCCCATGAGGAGAAGCGTTCCGGGCACAGGCACCGCGCTTGTTGCCATCGGTGTGATTAGGAATTGCCAAGTCCTTGAGAACTCTGTAATGTTGCTTGTGTCCAGCCCAATTAGCAATGTTTGGTCATCTGGCGGAATGATCACAGAAGTGACCCCGCTTGGGTTTGCAGCAACCGCAACCACGCCCGTTTGAGGAATCTTCCCGCTCATTCCCCAGTTAAACCGGTGAACTCCCACGTCACTGCTCCGACCAAACCTGTATCAAACCAGCGTAGGAAGAGGTTGATCGGATCACCACTTGTCGGCGGCAGCGAAAGATAACCGAAGTCGGCTTCATTTGTGTGCGTATTCGGCAATGAAGAGGAGGGGAAGGGGAACTCCCGCTCGTTAGGGCTACTGACGATGGAGGTGGAACCGAAGACCTCCCCAGTGCCGTTCACATCAGTGAACTCGGCGGCAACACTTATGAAGAATTAGCGTCGCATGCGATGGAGTAGCGGTGATGAGGAACCCGATGGCAGTTGCGATAACGAGTAGATGTTTCTTCTGAACCATGACCTCTGTCTCCTTCGATGAAGCGTAACACGCGCGTCGGTTGTCGTTGCTTACGCAATGACGGCACCAGCTAGAGTAGTGTGTTTATAATCAACAGCTTAACGAGTCAAAGCGTCGACGAACCGACGGGAGACGTAAGTTTTTCCGACGCCACGAAAAAAGACACCCTTACAAACACCTTGTTTTCATGAAATTAGCCGCGGTTGCCAGCTCACCGTAATGAGACCCGACACCTTCAACCGAGGACGTCGTTTCGGTACGCATACAGGGCAGGAGAACCGCCGGTATGAAGAAAGAGGACGTTCTCATCATCTTTAAAAAAACCTTTTCGCGTCAGACCGATAAGGCCAGCCATCGTTTTTCCGGTATAGACCGGATCCAGCAATATCCCTTCGATCCGCGCGAGCATTTGCACGGCTTCGGCCATCTCGGGCGTCGGCCGCGAGTACCCGGGCCCAACGTACTCGTCGAAGCACAAAATGGCGTCGCGCGGGATCACTCCGCGGCCGACACGCTCGGCGGTGGCCTCGACGAGGCCGTATACGAGCTCTTCCTGTACGTCCTTCGGTTGCCTGACGTCGATGCCGATGACAGGGATGTCACCATAGAGGCCAGTGACGAGGCCTGCATGCGTTCCCGCGCTTCCGCTCGCGGTGACGACCCGGTCGACCTGAAGCCCCTCTTCGAACGTTTGCATCAGAATCTCTTGAGCGCAGGCCACGTAGCCGGTGGCGCCGATGGGGTTGGAGCCGCCTCCGGGAATGACGTAGGGCTTGCGCCCCGCGGATTCGACTTCGCCAGCCACAGCTTCCATCTCAGCTGCCATGTCCGAGCCCGCGGGGACGACTCGGACCGATTCCACGCCCAGCAAGCGAAATAGAAAATTATTGCCGCTCGCGTCTTCGGAATAGCTTCCCGGCACCCGCTCTTCCAGCACGAGGCGACATTTCATCCCCTCTTTCACTGCAGCAGATAAGGTCAGCCGGCAATGGTTGGATTGGACCGCGCCGCACGTAACGAGCGTGTCCGCGCCTTGGGCCAGAGCATCGGCGACGAGGAACTCGAGCTTGCGGGTTTTGTTCCCGCCGGCGGCGAGGCCGAGCAGGTCGTCGCGCTTGATATAGATGGTCGGGCCACCGAGCTCGGCGGAAAGTCGCGTCAGTTTTTCGATCGGGGTCCGGCCGTTCGTGTACCGGCGGCGCGGAAATCGGGCAAGGTTCATCGTTCCTCCTAAAACCCGCATCTTATCCGAAAGCCGAACGCGTCTCCTTATTCGTAATGGAGCGCTCGCACCGGGCTCACGCTCGCGGCCCGCCGTGCCGGGATGTAGCTCGCTAGAGCCGCGACCCCTAGAAGAAACAAGGACAGGACGGCGAAGGTCGCCGGGTCATGATTCCCGACGCCGAACAGAAGCGCCGTCATCAACAGTGTTGCCGCCCATGCCCCGACCAGGCCAAAGGCCACGCCGATGGCAGCGATGCGCATCCCCTGAGCGACGACCATGCGGCTTACGCCGGAGCGATCGGCGCCGAGCGCCATGCGGATCCCGATCTCGCGCGTCCTTTGGCTGACGATATAGGAGATAACCCCGTAGATGCCGACCGCGCCGAGCACGAGCGCGACACCGGCAGCAATAGCCAGAAGGATCATCGTATAGCTCGTGCGCGCCACGGACTGGGCAACGATGGCCGCACCGGTGCGCATGCTGATGAGTGGAAGCCGCGCGTCGAGAACCCAAACCTTCTGCCGTGCCGCGGCTGCGAGCGAGGTCGGCTCGACTTCGGTGCGGATCGCGACGCTCATCGTGCGCACGACCCAGTCTCCGAAATCACCTCCTAGACCGACCACGGGGTAGTAGATCATCGTTGGCAGCTCCGCGCTGAGGCCGTCGTCTCGAACGTCGCCCACGACTCCCACGATCGTGTACCAGCGGGCATCCTCACTCGGGAGCCCGGGTGTGACGCGCCTCCCGATGGCGCTTGCCTCCGGCCAAAACTGATCGGCAAAATTCGCGCTCACAATCACGGTCCCGGTTTGCTGCTCGTGATCGCGCGGCTCGAAAAGACGCTCTTCCCGAAGAGCGATCTGTAGCGGCTCGAAATAGCCCGGCGTCGCATAGTTGGTGCGCACGATCGGCGGCAACTCGTCCGGCTGCAGCGGAAAATCTTCCAGCACCGAGCCGTTGTTGCTTTGGCTATCCGTCATGGGCAGATTCGAGATGGCGCGGACTCGTGTCACGCCCGGAAGTGACGCGAGCTCCGCCATCAGACGCGGATAAAACGCCGCGGCATCCTGAGCCTCGGTGTAGTTGACGCGGGGCAGGGACAGGCGCATGGTCAACAGCCCGTCTTCTTCGAAAGCTGGATGCACGTTCCTGAACTCCCAAAACGACCGCGCCATAAGGCGGGACCCGTCAGGAGCACGAGGGCGAGCGCGACCTGCACCACGACGAGCGTGCCCCGGACGAGATGGGTCTCACGGCCGGCGGAGGCTCGGAGACTTCCGGCGTTAATTGCGCTGACGAGGTTTGGCCGGCGATAGCGCAAAACAGGAATGAGGCCAAAGACAACGCCGGAGAACAACGAGAGGCCGGCGGTGAATAGAAGCACTTCTGGGTGGAGCCCGAGCTCGTCGAGTCGAGGGATATTGTCGGGGCTGAGGGCGACGAGTCCGCGGAGCGCCAGATAGGCGAAGCCGATGCCGAAGATCCCACCGAGCACGGCGAGCGCAAGACTCTCGGTCAAAAAGAACTGCACATTGTCTCCCCGGCTCGCACCGAGTGCGGCACGTAAGGCGATCTCTCTCTGACGACCTTCCGCGCGCACGAGAAAGAGGTTGGCGACGTTCGCGCATGCAATCAGGAGCACGAAGCCGACCGTGCCGAGAAGAATCCAGAGAACTTGCGAGATGCCCCCCACAACATCTTCGAGAAGTGGCGAGATATAAGGGACGAGCTCCGCACTCTCGATGAGCCCCACGGTGAGCTCGGCCGGATAGATTTCGGGGAGCTGGTAGAGAAGGCGATTCAGCTCTTCGTTTGCCGCTTTGACGCTGACGCCCGGCTTCAACCGTCCCACGGCTTCATAGCTGAAGTTGACCCGTCCGAGATCCTCCGGCGCAATCACGTGCGGGATCCAAATCTCGGTGTTCTCGCCTGAATAGTTGAACCCGGCGGGCATGACGCCGATGACGTTCCATGTCGTCCCGTTCAGACGAAGGCTCCGGCCCAGAATATCGGGATCGGCTCCGAAGCGGCCGCGCCAGAACTCATAGCTCATGATGGCTACTTGCAGTGCGCCCGGATCATCCTCTTCCTCGGTAAAGGTGCGGCCGAGAAGTGGGGATACGCCGAGCACTTCGAACAAAGACGCCGTGGCTGCCCCGGTTTCGACGCGGACAGACTCCCCGATTTCCGTCAAGCTCATCGAGAAATCGCCGTCCGCCATACCGACTTCCGAGAAAGATTCCGCTAGCTCGCGATAAACGCTATAGGTCGAGTTGGACTGTTCGATTTGGGGGATGCCAATCCCGTGGCCGTTATGCCAGAGCCCATAGAGCTCTTGCGGCCGCTCGAACGGAAGCGGCGTGAGGAGCACCGAGTGCACGACGCTAAAAATAGCGGTATTGGCGCCGACCCCGAGGGCGAGGGTCAAGATCGCGATCGCGCTGAAACCCGGGCTCCTCAGAAGTTTTCGCCAGACGAGACTGAGCTGTTGGCTAATAGGCATCACGCAAAATCAAACGAAAAAAAACACCCAAAGGTTCCCTCGAAGAGAGAGCGTGGTCAGGGCCGGCGGATCCGCATGGCACGCCCCGCTTCTTCGGGCACAGGATGCTCGCGATGCTCTTCGTGCAGCCTCGAGAGCGCTTCAAAGACCTCGTCGGGGAGCTTCGCGGAGCGCCGGCGGCGCATGTCGATGAAGATCGAAAGATGCTCGCAGGTGGCGGCGAGGTAGTCTTCCTCCGCGTGATACATGCGTAGAAAGTAATGCGCCCGCTTCTCGTCGATATCGAGGAGTTGCAGCGTCACGCGGATCGGGTCGCCGAGCTTAAGCTCGCGTTGGTACGTCAAGTGATCTTCGAGCGCGAACATCGATCCCGACTCTCGTGAAAGATAGTCCTCTCCGAGCCCGAGAGACTCGAGGAAGCGATCCGTCGAGCGGTCGAAAGCCATGTGGTAATAGGCAACGTTCATGTGGCCGTTATAGTCGACCCATTCGTCCTCGACCTTTCCCGTCCAAAGCTCCATCATTCACCCGATTCTATCCGCCGTAAGCCGTGATAGAAATCGAGGTGCAGTAGCAGGAGGTCTCATAAAAAAAGGAATCGGTCGTCGTCAGTTTCTCGGAACCACCCTTGCTCTCGGCGCAAGCACGGCGCTTCGAGCTCAGGAATCACCCGACGAAGTCGCGCAGTCTCTCGAAGACAACATCTACACCCGCCTTCTCGGAGTCCGGCCCCATATCGGCGCGCATGAACATATCTCCCGCTTGAGCGGATCGCGCATGACGCCGGAGGTCATGGACGCCATGCGCGAGGCGAACCGTTCCTTCGTCGAGATGAACGAGCTCAACGATGCGGCAGGAAAGCGCGTCGCCGAGCTACTCGGCGCCGAAGCCGCGATGGTGACCGCAGGCGGCTTCTCGTCCATGATCCTTGGCGCGGCGGCCTGTTTGACGGGAGGGGATCTCGAGAAAGTGGACGCGCTTCCTCACCCTGCTTGGCCGAGACGAGAATGTCTGAACCAAACGCGCCACCGCTTCAGCTACGATCGTGCTTATCGCGCAGCAGGGATGACGATTGTGGAAGCGGAAACGCGCGACGCGCTCGTCGCGAAGATAAGCGGGAACACCGCGATGATCGCGGCGCTCGCGGCTGTCGAAGAGCAGCGTGAATTTGGTCCGCCGAAACCCAGGAAGCGCGCGCTTCCCCCGGGAGATTCCGTCCTGATGCCGGACGAGCTCATCGCCATAGGAAAAGACAAAGGCGTACCCGTGCTCGTCGATATGGCTTCCGATCTGCCTCCGGCGTCCAACTTGACGCGGTGGGTGAAAGCGGGCGCCCACCTCGTCGTGGTGAGTGGCGGCAAAGGCCTCCGCGGCCCGCAATCGACAGGCATCCTCGCGGGGCGCAAAGACTTGATCGAAGCTGCCCGGCTCAACGCCGCACCGAACGGCAATATCGGGCGCGGTATGAAAGTCGGCAAAGAGGAAATTATTGCGCTCGTTGTCGCGCTCGAGGCTTATGTGAAGCGCGACCACGATCGAGACATTCGCACGTGGAACGAAAGAGCGCGATGGCTCGCGAACGAGCTTCAGAACGTTCCAGGATTGACGGCGGAGTACGCCGTCAACACGAAAGGCTATGACGATATCGATCTCAGCTGGGACGAAAAGCTTATCCCGTTGACGCATGCTGAGCTGCGTGAGCAGCTGATGGCGGGAAGCCCCCGCATGACCTATGACGGCACAACGATTCGTGTGAGACAGATCACGGACGGCGGGATGCGTGCCGTGGCGCGTCGTCTTCGTGAGGTTTCCGAGGAACTTTGACGCTCCCACGTCGTATATCTCGACGTGAAGCTAATGATAATGCTCTTACTCGCGGCCTCGTCCGAGGTTCATTTCACTCAATGGATCGGCCGAGAGGGCGCTCCCCTACCTTTTACGAGCGACGCCGAAATCGAAGATTTCTTGCGCGCGGCCGATATCGTTGCATTGAAGGAGCTCGAGGGAACGCGCAACAAGCCCCTCAAGCTCACCCTGTCCAAGAACGGGGTCGAAGCGCGGGCGATCTTTCGCACTGTCGACAAGAAGCGCTCGAGCGCGCGCGTGGGGAACGTCACCATCCGTGATTACCATGACAGCTATATCTATGAATGCGCGGCCTATAAGCTGAGTCGTCTGCTCGATATCGACAGTGTTCCGCCGTGTGTTCTGCGCACGATTGACGGCCAGAAAGGCTCGGTGCAGTTATGGGTCGAACAAGCGACGACGGAATTCCAGAACCGATATGACGTGGACGGCCCAAAAGCGCCCGAGCGCTGGCCGAGCGTCTTCGACACGATGCGCGTTTTCGACGCGCTCATCGACAACTTCGACCGCCATTCTGGAAACGTTCTCGTCGACAGCCACGATCGCATATGGTTCATCGATCACACACGCTCGTTCCGTCTCTACACGAACGCTCCGAAGCTCGAGCTAGCGGCGGGTCGTAATCCGGACTTGATACGCGCGCTTCGGTTACTCGATAAGAAAGAACTGGAAGTATTGAAGCCTTTCGTGAGCTTCCGCCACATCGCCGCCCTCATGCGCCGTCGCGGCCAAATTCTAGAGCAGTTGACCGTTACCGAAAGCGCCGGCCAATAGCCGTCAAGACGTCGTAGTAACCTGGCCCGATGGGCTATAGTCGCGCTCAGGAAATATGAGCCAAACGATATTGGTCACCGGCGGCGCCGGGTTCATCGGCAGCGGCTTCATTCACTATCTCACGACCGCACATCCCGACTGGTCGATCCTCAATCTCGACAAGCTGACCTATGCCGGGAATCTCGAGAACCTTCGCGAAGTCGAAGACCGGCCCAACTATCGTTTCATCCAGGGCGACATTTGTGACCGGGAGACGGTCAACCCGCTCGTTGCCGAAGCCGACTGCGTCGTGAACTTCGCCGCCGAAACGCACGTCGATCGCTCGATACACGACGCCGGCGACTTCATCATTACGGACGTGTTCGGAACCTACGTCCTGCTCGAAGCGTTTCGCGCGGCGGATCGCCCCAAGCGTTTCGTTCAGGTCTCGACAGACGAAGTCTACGGCTTTATCGAGACGGGCTCGGCGCGCGAGACCGACATTCTCGCGCCGCGCAATCCCTATTCGGCGAGCAAGCTGGGCGCCGATCGCCTGGCTTATTCCTACTTCGTCACCTACGGTGTTCCCGTGATCGTGACACGGGCATCCAATAATTACGGGCCCCGTCAATATCCCGAGAAAGTGATCCCGCTCTTCGTGACGAACGCGCTCGAAGACCGTCCGCTGCCGCTATACGGAGACGGCCTGCAGGTGCGCGACTGGCTCCACGTCGATGATCACTGTCGCGCGATCGATGTTGTGCTAGAGCACGGCATCGACGGCGAAACCTATAATATCGGCGGCGGGCACGAGCTCACCAACCTCGAGCTGACGAAGACCGTCCTCGCACTCCTTGGAAAACCCGAAAGCCTCATCCAGCCCGTCGCGGATCGCCCGGGCCACGACCGCCGCTATAGTGTGGACACCGAAAAGCTGCGCGGTCTCGGATGGAAACCAGAGATTCTCTTCGCGAAGGGCCTCGAGGAAACCGTTCGGTGGTATCGCGAGAACCCGGAATGGTGGCAGGTGATCAAGAACAAAAGCAAGGAGTATCGTGCCTTTCAGAAAAAGCACTACGGCACACCCTAACTCCGCAACCCCCGCTTTGTTGGTGGTAGCTACAGCCAACTCGCTGAACCCGAAATCTTCACGGGTCGTCATCGACGACGTCGCCCGCCTCGTAGTCCAAGAACTGATGCGCGAGCGCATTGTTCAGTAGTAGTCAATATGTCCAGCTGAGCGAATTGTCTAGTTGCTCGCCGTCTTTCAGGGTAAGGTCACCGTCAAGATAACGGGACCGTTCTCGTGGGCTGGCGAGCATCGTCCCGACACCGAATAGAGCACGTGCTTTCACGGGCGTCGACATGGGCAATATCGAGGGGCACGGCGCCCCCGTTTTCTTGCCCGCCAAGGACCAGGCGAGACGCAGGCTCGTCGCGTCCAAAGCTTGGTTGCTGCGATTTACGAGACGGATCTCGAGCACGTAACTTTCGCCCAGCGCGACTTTGTCCGGGCTCAGCTGGATCAGAAGATGGGCGGGGTTGGCAGGAAGCGAGGTGGCCTGGTGGACCTTTTCGTCTTCGACGACGAAACCGCGTACTTCGCTCGCTGCCACCGTCGGGTCTCCGAAAAGCGTTTCGCCTAGCCGAAATCGCTTCTCCGGGCTTTCGATGAGCCGGCTTGCCTCGGACGGGTCACGCTCTTCGATAGCAACGAGTAGATCCGAGCGTTGACGGACCAAAGCGCCTGATTGGCCTCGCGGAGCGCCGCGAGGTCATTCTTGGGGTCGCGGACGGAGGCGATCTTTTTGTGGGCTTCTTGAATGGCCGTTAGATCCCGTGTGGCGGCATTTCGAATCGCCGTCAGCTCCCGCTGCTGCCGGGCAAGGTCGAGCGACAGTGCTCGCGTCCTCGTGTGGGAGTCTTCGTTGACCGCCGAGACGTCGCGCTTCAGCTCCCACATCTGGTCGGCGAGTCGCCAGCCGTCAAAGCCGACCAGCCCCACAGACACGAGCGCGCTGAGACCGATCACGGAGAGGGCTACCACGAGATAGACGTGATTCCGCCGCAGCTGACCTTTAAGCTCCGTAATCTCTTGTTCTAGCTTACTCAAGAATATGGCTCCAGCGTGGGGCCTATTGTGGAAGGTTCAGTTTATGGTTGCAAGCTCGCCGAATGGGTTCGGTTCGCTGCTGCCAGCTTCCCGCTACCCCGCGCTCCTCTCTCTAGCTGGCGGTCGTCATCGAGTCCTGAGAGATGGGTAGCCGATAGCAGGTAGCCGAGAGCGTTATTCACGGCTGCACCGAGTAGCCAGGGCGAGCTCTCACCTCGTCGGGCCCAAAGCCGTCCACTTCGACGCGGACTTCGTGCCAGCCGGGGAGTGGCACGCCTCGCGGCTGATAACCGATGAGATAGCGGTTCTTCATCTCGGCGAGGATGCTGAGATAGATCGCGCGGAGCTCAGAGGTCGACTCCGCGGACCACTCTCGGCCGCCGGTCGCTTCCGTCAAATCAGAGAGGTACTTTGCCGCGATCACCGTCTTGTTCCGTGTGCGCGCGCGACCGGAAAGCGACCTCGACGCGATTTGCGGCGTCGTGACGGCAACGACATGAATCACGACGGGAGCACCCCGAACCTGCTCGAGCACCTCGGATGTCGTGAGCCAACTCGTGTTCTCGAGACCATCACTGAAGACGAGCACTAGCGGTCGTCCCGGGCTCCCATGGAGAAGCGACAGCCCAGCGAACAAGGCGTCGTTCAGCCCCGTCTCCCCCGCACCCATAGGCTCGTCAAGCGCAGCGTGGATGCGCGCGAAATCTCCGCTCATCGAAGATCCGAGCCGCATGCGACGGGTGAAGCTGACGAGACCGACTTCGTCTCGTGGATCGAGTCCGTCGACGAAAAAGTGTGCCGCCGCTCTGAGATCGTTGACTTTCTCACCGGATACGCTCCCGCTAATATCTAGAAGCAGCATCGTGCTGAGCGGCGTGACGTCCTTGGTCACAAGATCTAGACTTTGACGAACGCCGTTATCGAAGACCGTAAACCGTGACGCATCGATGTCGGCTGCAGGTTTCCCGTCTCGTGTGACGTACACGTCGATATAGACGGCGTGGACGTCGAGATCGAAACTGTAGATGCGGGGCGATTCCTGGGGCGCAGACCACAGAGCCGCGAGTGCAAACAGGAGACCGCTCAAGCCTACCGCACCTTCTCTCGAAGCTCACGGAATTGCGCCGCCAAGGCGTCGTGGTCACCTTTGATATAGAGCCACCATCCGTCGCGCTCCGCGGGGACGGCCCCTTCCGCAAAGAACGATTCGACGATTTGACGCGCTCGCTCGGGCCGGCCGCTTCGCCGGAGTGCAAACCCCAACGCCATCGCCGCCGGTTGGCATAGCGGGTCCACAGCAACCGCGGCCTCGAAGTGTCTCAGGGCGAGTGCGGAATCGCCGCGCTCCTCGTAGAGGTCGCCGAGAAGAAGGTTCCCCGGGAGCAGCAGCCGCACATCATCGGTCAGAGAAAGACTCTTCTCGATCTCCTCGATGGCTTGCTCCGGTTTTCCCGAGAGCTCGAAGACGCGGCCGAGACGGAGATGAGCCTCCGCATGGCCAGGCTCTCGCTCGAGCACCGAGCGGAAAGTATCTTCGGCAAGTGCGACCGCCTTGTCACTTCCCAACCACCCAGCCACTTCGTAGGCGGAGCCCGCTTGAATCGCAAGAACAAGATCGTCTGGAAAGAGAGCGCGCGCTTTCTCGAGATGCGGGATCGCGCTCCATGGACGCATGAGCGTTTGAAAGTGTCGGGCGATCCATAGACGCCACGACCGCACGAACGCCGTGTCTTTCAGTCCTTCCAAGAGTCGCTCGGCTTCCAAGAGATGGACACGCTCTTTCTCGACGACTTCCACGGCGACTTCCGTATGAAGAAGGATCGCCGCTATCTCGAGCTCAACGTCCGGAAGTTCCGACCCGTCGAGCGCTGCTTTAACCTCGTCCACTTCAGCCGCGCGAAGTGTCGCGACCGCGCTGTACGTCGAGCCCGAGCGGTAGCTCTCCACGAGCGCGAGATAATCGTTGGGCGTGAGCGCGAGAAGGCACATCGCGACGAGCCCTTTCATGAGAGAACCCAGGGCGGCCGCTTCACGCTAGCTCATCGAGATATTTCGGAAACATCTTCCGCCACGTGACCCAGTCGTGGTGCCATTCGGCGCCCCAGGAATCGACACGGTTCGGAATGCCCTTCCCGCCCAGAAGCTCCGCCATCCGCCAGGACTCCTCGATGTCCTCGGCCTCGCCTTCCCCAGAAGCCAGAAGCACGAAACGTGATCTGAGCGTCTCGAGAAGCTCTCCTTCGAGATCGGGAAGGAAATGGAGGGGCGAGGAGAAAAGCCTGTCCTCCGTCGCCTCGGCTCGCAAGAAGCGATCGAGATTGTGGGTCCCGCTCAAACACACGGCATGGGTGAACGCGTCCGGGTAGCGGGCCAAAACCGCCAGTGCGTTGAACGCGCCAATCGAAGATCCCGCGGTGATGATACCGATATCCGGGGACCGACAATCTTCCCGAATCGCGGGAACGAGCTCGTGGTACACGAACTGCTCGAACTGATTCTGAACCCACATGCGGTGCTGCGGCGTTCCCTCTTCCGTCAAAAGCGACTGGCCGGCAACGCTGTCGCAGGAAAAGATCTTCACGCGACCCGCTTCGAGAAGAGGGCCCAGAGCGTCTATGACGTGGAAGCGCTCGATCTCCTCCGCATCACCGCCCGCCGTCGGGAACAGGAGCACCGGCGTTCCCATCTCGCCCCAGCGCACAACAGCCACGTCGGCGCGGACGCGCTGTGAGTACCAGCCGCTCCTGAGCTTCGTCACCTATTCGTAAACCATCCAAAGCGGGCCGGGAAAGAGCCACGAAAGCCCTTCGCGCATGCGGTCGCGCCAATTCTCCCAGTTGTGCCCATCCCGCGCTTCGACGTAGCGGAGCTCCATTCCCGTTTTCTGCAGGAACGGAACGAGCGATCGATTCTCGTAGATATTTGCTTCATAGGTCCCGCAACTGATGAAGACTTTTTCGCTCACGGATTTGGGCTTCTCGCGAAAGGAGTTCATGAACTCCACCACGGGATCGAAGGCAGAACCACGCTGATGCTCACCGATGTCGCTGAACGCGAACGAGCCCGATTGCAGAAGAAGACGTCCGTAAAAACCCGGATAGCACCAGGCTGTCGCGAGCGAAGCCACTGCGCCAAAACTCGCGCCCATGAGTCCGCGATGGCGCGGCTGCTTCAGAAGGGGAAGCTCCGATTCGAGAAACGGGACGAGCTCCTCCGTGAGGTAGCGGGCGTGGGGCTGATGGTTCGCGTATTCGGTCAAGCGCTTTTCCGGATGGGTGAGCGCCACGATCATGCCCGGGATCTCGAGTCGATAGATCAAGTTGTCGAGCACGGTCTTCATGCCCGAATATTTCAGATATTCCGGTCCATCGTGAACGACCAGCAACGGATAGCGCCGCGTCGTCCGGAATCGCGCCGGCAAATAGAGCACTACTTTTCGTGCGCTTCCTACCGCGTGGCTGTCGAAGACCATTTCTTTGAGCGTGCCCGGGCGCGCCTCCGGGTCGGGCTGGGCCCATTCCGGTATCTCGTATCCCACGGTATGGCACACCGAGTTCTGGCCGAACGGATCCGAGGCTTTGTGAGGGTTGAGCGGGTCGAGCAACCATTCCAGTTTTCCGTGATGGGTTCTCTGAAGCTTGTACTCGATGCGTGAGTCCGGCGGAAGCTCCATGACGAGATACCACAGGTCCGTCCCTACGACGTGCTTGAACTGTTGGGACGAAGGAAGGCCGTAGATCCAATGCCCGAGAAAGACAGCTTCCGCGGGTCCTCGGTAGACGAACGTTGTGTACGACCCTTCGACGAGCGGAAATTCGTGCGACTCGATGAATGCGTCGATCTCCATGCGCGTCGGTTTCTGGTCAGAGACGCCGTGGATCGCGAGCTCGCGCTCGGTGATGTCCTCTCGCTCTCGCGTTACCACGATGTCACTTTCTCCACAGTGCCGTTCGGGCTGAGACGAAGCACTCCTTCTTCTGCCGAGAACGTCTCGCCATTGAACGCGACGCAGTCGCCGTCCCCCATGACGATGCAATAATCGGGAAGGAACCGGCTCGCAAACGAGGCGACCCCATCCTCCTCACTCAAATCGAGTCGCTTCTTGCCGTCGGGAAGCGCCACCAGTCGGGGGCAGAGACCGAGCCCTTCCTCCATGACCTCGGCATTGCCTGGGCCCTGCGGTGGATGGTCGTGAAAGAGCACCACCCGCTCGGTGAGCACCATGGCGCCCGCAGACCAGGCGACGATCGTCTTGTCTCGAGCAAGCTCTTTCATCCCGAAGAGACGAAGCCGGTTGAGAAGAACCGCGACATGGCCGCCGGTGATGACAAGCGCTGGCGCACCCTCGAGAATCGTGCGGAGCTCCTCGCGCTCGCGTGCGATCACTTCCCGCTCGAGAGGCTTCAAGGCAGTCTCGAACTCTCCTCGAATATCGAGAATGCGCTGCAAATGCCAGGCGTCGAGCTCCCGCAGTTGCTCGATCGCATGTTCTTGTTCCGGACGCAGCAGCTCTTCGTGCCCTTCGGCCTTCAGAAGGCGCCGGACGCTCGCGACGACGTAGGAGAGGCGCAAGTCGTAAAGCCCTTCGACCTCCCTCAGCTTGTGCTGCATTTCACGGTGGGCTTCGCGGAATTCCGGGTCTTCCCGGAACACGCGCTCGGCGCGGCGATAGAGCTCGAGATCGAGCGAGCGGCCGCCGAGATGACCGTCGAGCTCTTCGTCCTCGCCCTCACGCTCCTGCCAACCGGCGGTCACGACGGCGATCGGGCCATCGGCTAGATCGAGCTTCTCGTAGAGCTCGCCTAGAGTCGGCTCGTGGTACTGCGGACCCAGGAGCCAGATCGTACGGTTCTCGTATGTCACTCTGCTCGTACCTTCACAGTTTCGCCGACGTGATTCAACATTTCGCGAAGCTCATCGTAATTCGGATGGCGCATGCGAAGCCACGCATTTCCCATATAGCCGGCCTCGACAGGCTTGGTCGGCTCTCCCGCACGCGGAAGATGATAGTCGATGATCCACTGGCCAAGCTCGTTCTCGATCGAGGCGATCCCCTCATAGCCGATGATCGTTCCATCTCGCTCGGGACGGAGCGCGATGATACCGGCCGCGTAGGCACGCGAAGCCTTCTGGCTTGTGCTTTTCGACGTGACGGCGACCGCCCATTCACGATAGAGGTCCATCTCGTTGCCGACACCATAGAGGTCCCAGGCGCCGACACCAGGCGGCCGGCAGCCGGTCTCCGAGAACTTTAGACCCTTTGGCCCGAAGAACCACTCCATGTGAGTCGAGGAGGTCTCGATCCCGAGCAGCGAGATGACTTTCTTCCCCATCTCCCGCACTTGCTCGTAGCCCGAGGCGGTATCGACTTGATTGGTCGCGATGAACTGCGGCAAGATGAAGCCCTCGCGCATCGCTTCTAGAACGTTCGGGTAGTAGTGCGAGATGCAGTCGTGAGCCACTTCACCGTTGATGGTAATGGTGTCGTAGAAGCCCTCGTGGCCCTCGATGAACTCCTCGACCTCCTCGACCGCCACGCTCGCGCCTCGAGCCACTCCCATCTCGTCGAGCACAGCGTCGAGCTCGGCGTCGTCATCCGCGCGGGCGGTGCCTGCAGCACCCGCCCCATTCGGCGGTTTGATGATGACGGGATAGCCCACACCGGCGACGAAGTCGCGAATCTCCGAACGGGAGCTGCTGCCCATCGACTGCGCACAAGCAATGCCGCCTTCGCGCAGGACTTGTTTCATCGCGGGCTTGTCGCGGCACAAGAAGGCTGTCTTCGTGGACGTCCCCGCGATCGCGCAGGCTTCCCGCACATGGGCAGCAGGCAAGATATGGGCCTCGATTGTCACTTCGAGCCGATCGATGGGAAGCTTCGACTGAAGCCAGCGAACCTTCTTAGAAACGGCGCCCTCGTCCACGACCGACGGCACTTGCTCGTAGTGGGTCAACCAGCGCCGGAGCTCGTCATCGAGCGCTTCTTTCGAGCGCTCGCCAATGCCGGTAACCGTTGCGCCGACGTCGTGGAGGGCTCGGGCAAACTCCCGCTGGTTCTTGGGAAAGCAAGGCTCGATGAGAACGACATGCACAGCGCTGACCCACTACGGAATAGAAGAGGCGCTAATCTATCAGGAATTAGCAGGAATTAGCGATCTTTGGCGACAACCCAAAAAGGCGGATGCGGCCTTTCAATCCTGCACGAGTCGCCGATAGACCGCGACATAAGTCTCGGCCTGGCGTTACCAGGAAAAATCCTGAGCCATCCCGTTCGCGACGAGCCAGCACAAGGACGCGCGGTCACGGTAGAGCTCGAGCGCGGTACCCAGAGCCCAACGGACCCCGTCCGCCGTGTCGTGCTCGAACACGATACCCGTGCCCTCGCCGGTCTCCGGGTCGAAGAGCTTCACGCTATCCGCAAGACCTCCCGTCTTGCGCACGATGGGAACCGTCCCATATTTAAGGCTGTACATCTGATTGAACCCACAGGGCTCGTAGCGGGACGGCATGAGAAACATGTCCGCTGCAGCCTCGACCCAATGCGCGAGCGGGTCGTGAAAGCCACGATAGAAATAGACGCGGGCGGGGTAGTGTCTTTGGAGTGAAGCGAAGAGCTCTTCGTATGGCGCCTCGCCCGTGCCGAGGAGGACGAGTGTGAAGGACTCGCGTGACAAGGATCGGGAAGAGCCTCGACGAGCAAGTCGAGGCCTTTTTGCGCCGACAAGCGCGTCACCATGCCGACGAGCGGCACGTCCAGAGGTTGCGAAAGGCTCAGCTCCTTCAAAAGAGCTTTTTTGTTCTGTTCCTTTCCGTCGAGATTCTTTTCCGTGTAGCGGAACGGGATGAGCGTGTCCTTGGTGGGGCTCCACGTTTCATAATCGACGCCGTTCAGAATCCCGACGAGGTCGTCGCGGCAACGGCGCAAGAGCGCATCGAGACCATATCCTTGCTCGGAGGTCTGGATCTCCTCTGCATAGGTCGGGCTCACGGTGGAAAGATGGTCCGCGTGCACGAGCCCGGTCTCGAGGAAATTGACGATACCGTCCTTCGAATCCCGGGCGCCGATGGCCTTCGCGACATCTGCGGAGAAAACGCCTTGGTAGGCAAGGTTGTGGATCGTGAGGAGCGTCTTCGCATTGTCAAAGAGCCGGGCCTTCTTCAAAAGAAGGGGCACGAGCGTCGTTTGCCAATCATTCAGATGGAAAATCTCCGGCGTGAAGGCCAGATGCTGGCAGGTCTCGATCACCGCACGGCAAAAAAAAACAGGAAGCGGAACGGCTCATCCTCGTCATTTGTATAGATGGCCTCGCGCGCGAAAAATCGAGGCGCATCGATGAAGTAGACCGGCACGCTAGAGCGCGGGAGCACCCCCCTTTTCAGCGCGAAGCCTTCCGTGCTCACTTCGACGGGCTCGATTTCGTGCGCGGCTATATCGATGCTGCCATAGAGCGGCACGAAAACACGCACGTCATGTCCGAGCTTACCAAGCGTTCTGGGAAGCGCCTCGGCCACATCGGCGAGACGCTGGTCTTGGCGAAGGGCGTGAGCTCGGACGCGAGAAAAGCGATCCGACCCATGGGAGGGATTACAATCCCTCCCATGACGAACGTAGTTTTCGTCGCGCCGTATTTTGCCGAAACGACGCTTCGCTTTGTGAGCGCCGCGGCAGGTCTTCAAAACGTAACGCTCGGACTCATCAGCCAGGATCCCGAAGAAAAGCTCCCCGACAGCTTGCGGAGAAAGCTCGCGGGCCATTACCGCATCGAAGCGGGTCTTTCGCGGAGCGCCATCGAGAAGGCCACGCGCGCGATGAAGCGCAGCTTGGGCTCGGTCGATCGTTTGCTCGGCACGCTCGAGCAGCTTCAAGTGCCACTCGGCCAGATTCGCGACGAGCTTGCTATCTCCGGAATGGGCGCCGAAGCCGCGCGGAACTTTCGTGACAAAGCACTCATGAAAACGGTGCTTACGCGCCACGGGCTCCCTTGCGCGCGCCATCGCCTCGTGCGCGATCCGAGAGAGGCATTCGCCTTCGTGCAAGAGGTCGGCTTCCCGGTCGTCGCCAAGCCGCCCGCGGGCGCAGGGGCCCAGTCGACGTTTCGCCTCGACGACGATCGGGCGCTCTCGGAATGTCTCGCTTCGATGCCGCCCTCGGATACGAGGCCGACGCTCCTCGAGGAGTTCATCGTCGGGGAGGAACATTCTTTCGACAGCGTGATGCTCGTCGGGGAGCTCACGTGGTACTCGATCAACGACTACTACCCCGCCCCCATCGAAGTCTTGCGCCATCCTTGGATTCAATGGAGCGTGGTCTCGCCTATAGAGATCGACCATCCGCGTTATTCGGCCATCCGGGAGGTCGCGGGCACGGCTCTATCCGTTCTAGGTCTCGAGAATGGCCTGAGCCACATGGAGTGGTTCGCGCGCACGGACGGAAGTGTTGCGATCTCCGAGGTGGCTGCTCGACCACCCGGCGCGCAGTTCGCGACTCTTCTTTCTTATGCCCATGATTTTGACTTCTACAGCGCTTGGGCGCGGCTCATGGTAGAGGACATCTTCGAGCCGCCGCCGCGGCGATACGCGGTGGGTGCGGCCTATTTGCGTGGTCAGGGCACGGGCAAACACGTTACCGCCATTCGCGGGCTCGAACAAGCCCAGCGCGACGTGGGCGATCTCGTCGTCGAGGTCAAGCTTCCGGAGCTAGGCCAATCGCCTTCGGGAACTTACGAAGGCGAGGGTTTCGTCATCCTGCGTCACGAGGACACTGAAGTCGTGAAGCGCGGCATCAAACGCGTCATCGAGCAAATCTACGTGGAGCTGGCATGACGAACCTACTCAATGTACTCATGATGAGCCCGGGTTTTCCGGCGGAGATGCCTTTTTTCACGCGCGGGCTCGCGCGCGTCGGCGCCAACGCCATCGGAATAGGTGATCAACCGCAATCCGCGCTCCCCGAGCTCGCGCGCGAAAGCCTGAGCGCCTACTTCCAAGTCTTTTCATTCACCGATGAAGACGCGATCTTTCGGCAAGTCGAGGCCATCCACCAAAAAGCGCGACTCGATCGCATCGAATGCCTCTGGGAGCCTTTCATGATCCTCGCGGCAAAGCTTCGGGAGCATCTCGGCCTACCCGGCATGACGGTCGAAGAGACGATCCCCTTCCGCGACAAAGAGGTCATGAAAAAGCGCCTCGACGAGGCCGGTATCCGTACGCCGCGACATGCGAGCGTCACCACCGTCGACGGCTGTCGCAAAGCCGCGGCAGCAATCGGCTTTCCGGAAAGGTCGATCGTCGTCAAGCCCATCGCCGGGGCGGGCGCGGCCGATACCTATCACCTTCGAACCGCCGACGAGCTCGAAGCCGTGCTCCCGGCGCTCGGCCATGTGCCCGAGGTGAGCGTGGAGGAGTTCATTGACGGCGACGACTATACCTACGAGACGATTTGTATCAACGGCAAGATCGAGCATTTCAGCATCTCCTTTTATCGACCTCGGGCGCTTCAAGCCCGGACTCACGAGTGGGTAAGCCCGCAAACCGTCGTCGTGCGCCGAGTCGAAGATGAAGCGCTTCGATCCGGCTGCGAGATGGGCGAGGCGGTCATTAAAGTATTGAACTTTCGCACGGGCTTCACCCACATGGAATGGTTCAAAACCTTTTTGGGCGAGGCCGTGTTCGGCGAGATCGCCGCTCGCCCACCCGGCGCGCATCTCGTCGGCCTCATCAACTATGCCTCGGATATCGACGTCTTCACGGGCTGGGCCGAGGCCATTTGTCACGGCCGCTTCACACAAGCCGTCGATCGCAAATATAACGCCGCCTGGATCTACAAACGCGCTGAAGGCGAAGGCGTTATCTACAAGATCGACGGCCTCGCGCCCTTGATGGCGGAGCTCGGCGAGCACGTCCTGTTATTGGATCTCCTTCCAATAGGGGCGCCCCGCCGCAACTGGAAACAGACGCTCGTTTCGGACGGGATGATCATCGTGCGCCACCCCGACCTCGAGCGCACGTTGGAAATCGCCGACCGCTTCGCAACCGAGCTCCGAATCTATGCGCACTGACGCCGCCGCTTGCAATAAGCAAATTTTGTGCAATTTCTAACTTCTAGTCCCCTGTATCAGTCTAATCCCCACATCCCCTCCTATCCCCACATCCCCTTGCCTTTAAAAAGGCCGCTCAAAAACAAGGAGAGGTGGGGACAGGAGGGGATATGGGGACAAGAAAGAACATGAAACGTGGAACAGAATTCGGAGCAGGATCAATAATTAAGAAAAATTACGAGGAGAAGGCTTGTTGGATTTCTTCGGTGAGGATCGCGATGCCCTTTTGGACGACGTCGTCGTCTTGGGAGTAATTGACGCGCAAACATTCCTGTTTGTGACGCCACGGCTCTTCGAGACCGGGAAAGAAGTAGTGCCCGGGGACCACGAGAACGCCGCGCTTTTTGAGCCGTTCGTAGAGCTCCTGTGACGTGATCGGCATGTTCTCGAGCCACAGCCAGAAAAAGAACGTGCCCTCGGGCTTGTGCACGCGATAGGGCAAGCCTTTCATCGCGTCGCGCAGCCAGCCGAGCGCTTGTTGCGACTTTCGCTCGTAGAACGGCCGGATTCTTTTTCGAGAGAGCTCGAGCACCTCTCCGCTCGCTACGAGATCGCGCGCTAGTAGCGCCCCGAAGCTAGAAGGCGCCAGGCTCACGATGGCGTTCATCGCAGAGACGGCCCTGATAATCATCTCATTTGCGATGACGATTCCGGTACGAACGCCGGGAAGGCCGAGCTTCGAAAGGCTCATGGTCAAGATGATGTTCTTGTTCCAGATCGGCTCCGTCTCCGTGAACATGATGTTTGGAAACGGGGTGCCGTAAGCGTTGTCGATGATGAGCGGGATGTCGTTCTTCGCCGCGAGCGCGCTCAAGCGCAGAAGCTCGCTCTCGGTGAGCACGTTCGATGTCGGGTTCGTTGGCCGCGAGACACAGAGCGCGGCAATGTCCTCGTTTACCTGCACCGTGTCGAAATCGACGTGATACTTGAACAAATCGTCGTCAAGAAGCTCGATCTCAGGTTTTTCGGCAACGAACAAATCTCGCGCGACCCCGACATCCGCGTAGCCGATATATTCGGGCGTGAGCGGGAGGAGAATCTTCCGGTGGCGGCCATCCTCCGATTCCCCGCCGAGCAAGTTGAACAAAAAGAAAAACGAGGTTTGACTCCCTGTGGTCAGCGCGACGTTCTCGGGGCCTACCTCCCAACCGTAATGTCCCCTCAGGAGCGCGGCCATCGCTTCGATGAAGGCGCGGTTTCCCGCCGGCGCGTCGTAGCTCGCGAGCAGCTTTTCTATCTCGTCCGAGCCGGACAGCATCTCTCGCAATCGCTCCGTGAAGATCGCCTCGACTTCCGGGATGCGGGCGGGATTGCCGCCACCGAGCATGAGGATATCGTTGCCCGCGGCGAGCGCGTCGCCGAGGTCGTGCATCAAATGCAAGATGCCGGATTCTTCGGTAAACTTGGCGCCGAGCGACGAAAGCTTCATTGCCTCGTCGATGGACGGTCGGTCTGCCCGCCATCTTTGACGAATATCTCGGCAAAGAAGTGATAGTTGAGAAGCGTGAGCGCTCCTTTGGGCGCCTGCCGTGTATTGGCGCTCTTACCCTTCACGAGAAACGTCACGTGGTCTTCCTGAGCCGTCTTCAAACCGGCACCGAGCGCGAGTACGGCCGCGGCGAGCGAGAAGCTGCGCATCTGAAGGCAAGCCTAACACGGCCGGCAACATGTAGGATTTCCCCTATGCTCGCGCGGCGAGCTCATCGAGCGTGTCAGCAGGGGGCTCAGTGGAGACCGAGCGTGCCATTTACGGGCTGCTTTGTGCAGGCATTCTCGAGCAGGTAGGTCCCGATGACGCTGCCACCCGGCTCCGCGTCCAGGAAGAGACGGGTACGTTCTTACTTTCCGCGCTCGGCGATTGCTCCGCATCGAACCCGACTACTTGGAAGCACGCCGCGCGCTCGTCGAGCTGAAAAACGCGGAGGTCTCGCTCCAAGATCTTGAAAGGATTCTTCTCCTGAGCTAGGCCTTCTTCAGACGTGCGACGGCGGCAAAAAGCACCACCGCGCCGACGGTCGCCGTCACGAGCGAGCCGATTGTGCCCGTCGCGGACAGACCCAGGAGGCCGAACAGTAAGCCCCCAAGGACAGCTCCGAGCACGCCAATGATGATGTTCCCCACGAGGCCGAAGCCCTTGCCCTTCATGATCTGACCGGCGAGCCAACCCGCAACCAATCCGATAACCAAGAAACTGATGAGTCCCACGTGACACCTTCCTTGTGCCCTGCCCTAAAGGACACCAGTGTACTAATATCAGGCCGCCATGGTCTGGGTGAAGCGTTTTGCCGCTCTCGGTTTTATCGTCGTCCTGCTCGGGGGTCTCTGGGCGCGCTATACGCTGCGTTCTAGCCTCGCGCAACTCGACGGCGAGGCGATCCTGCCTGGCCTCTCGAAACCTGCGACGGTCGAGCGCGACGCTCTCGGTGTCGCTACCATCACAGGCGAGAGCCGCTCGGACGTCACACGAGTCCTGGGCTTCGTACATGCCCAAGAGCGCTTTTTCCAAATGGATCTCTCGAGACGTCAGGCCGCCGGCGAGCTCGCGGCTCTTTTTGGCGAAGCCGCGCTGCCACTCGACCGGCGCCACCGCCTCCATCGGATGCGCAGGCGCGCGGAGAAGAGCGTCTCGCTATCGCGCGAGAACGACGATGAGATCTTGACCGCTTATACGGACGGTGTGAATGCTGGGCTCGAAGCACTCGAGGCGCCGCCGTTCGAATATCTGTTGCTGCGGCAAACGCCCGAGCCCTGGCGCGTCGAAGACTCTCTGCTAGTGGTGGCGGCGATGTTTTTCGTTTTGAACGACGCCGAGGGCAGATACGAAGCGGCACAAGGCTTGATTCACGACGTCCTCCCACCGCAGCTCGCGGAGTTTCTGTCTCCCCTCGGTACGGATTGGGATGCGCCCGTCGTCGGAGATGTTATTCCTACACCCCCCATCCCGTCTCCAGACTCAGCGAACTCCTGGACACCTGAAACCGTGCAGCACGCGCGCGGAGGCTGCGCTAATTGCCCCCGAGAGCTTTGGCGTGAGGATGTCGGGAGCAACAACTGGGTACTCGCCGGCGCGCGCACGAAAAGCGGCCGCGGTCTTCTGGCAAACGACATGCACCTCGCGCATTCGGTGCCGAATATCTGGTTCCGAGCGCTTCTGAGCTGGGGCGGTCACCGCGTCGTAGGCGTCACGCTTCCGGGAACACCGTTCATGGTGGCGGGCAGCAACACGCATATCGCCTGGGGATTCACGAACACCAACGGCGACTGGAGCGATCTCGTTGAGCTCGAGCTCGATCCAGAAGACCCCACACGTTACCGAACGCCGGACGGATGGAAGCCGTTCGCGATCCACGAGGAGCGTATCGAAGTGAGCGGCGCCACGGCTACAGAAGTGCTCGAGATTCGCGAGACGATCTGGGGACCCGTCCTGGATGAAGATCATCGCGGACGTCTGCGCGCCATTCGCTGGATTGCGCATGAAACCGACGCGGTCACGACGGGCGTAGGCGCCCTCGAGACCGCGACGACACTCGACGACGCACTCGCCATCGCACAGCAAAGCGGGATGCCCCCTCAAAACTTCGTCGGCACCGATGCGTCGGGAGCGATTGCATGGACGGTCGCCGGCCGCATTCCGGCACGCTTCGGCTTCGATGGGAGACGCCCTTCTTCCTGGGCGGACGGCACCCGCGGGTGGGACGGATGGCTCGCGCCGGAAGACTATCCCGTGATCCGCGACCCCGAATCAGGAGCGATTTGGACGGCCAATGCGCGCGTGGTCGATGGTGAGATGCTCGCAAAGATTGGCGATGGCGGCTATGCATTCGGTGCCCGCGCCCGTCAAATTCGCGACGCTTTGGCCGCGCTCGAAAACGCCACCGAGCAGGACATGCTCGACGTTCAGCTAGACGACCGAGCGCTCTTCATGGACGTTTGGCGCCAATATTTCACCCCGTGGGTTCCGGCACAGGTGCGCGAGGCCATCGAGAACGGCTGGACTGGCCATGCCTCCATCGATGCCTCGGGCTATCGCATCGTGCGAGAGCTGAGGCTCGCGATCTTCGACGAGGTCTTCAGGACGCTCACCGCGAAAGCACGCGAGGCGGACGAGCGCTTCAGCATCTGGTCACTACGGCAGTGGGATGGTCCGCTCTTCAAGTTGGTCTCGGAAAAACCTCAGCACCTCGTGCCTCACGAATACGCGAGCTGGGACGCCTGGATGATGGACATCGTGCAGCGCACGGTGGCCTCGTGGGAAGAGCCTCTCGCCTCGCGGCGCTGGGGCGACGTCAACCAGACCGCCGTGAAACATCCTCTCAGCCGCGCCGTCCCGTTCCTGTCGCGCTGGCTCGACATGCCGTCTCGTCCGATTCCCGGCGACAGCAACATGCCGCGCGCGCAAGGGGCGACCCACGGTATCTCCGAGCGGCTCGTCGTCTCGCCTGGCCAAGAGGAGAAGGGCTTGTTGCACATGCCTGGCGGCCAGAGCGGGCATCCGTTATCACCGTTTTACGGAGCGGGCCACGCGGACTGGGAGCAAGGGCGCCCGACACCGCTGCTTCCGGGTACCGCCCTGTATTCGTTGACGCTGAACACCAACTAAGCGCGTGCGCTCCATCGCCTAAAGGCGAGGGGTTTCAACCATCCCCGAGTGAGACACTAAGCCGTGCCGAGTTTCTTGCGGCCCTGGTGGTGGCGGCGCTTGAGCTCACCGTTCCACGGTGCGATCGCGAGGGTCACGTCGCCTTGGCATTGTGCCTGGCACGCGAGCCGAATTCGCGGTTGCTCGTCGTCGGGATCATTTGTGGTGTCGTAGCCGAAGTAGCGCAGACGCTCACGCTCGAAATCCGAGATGGCGGAAAGATTCTTGCAACCTTCGAGGACGCCGATCCAGCAATAGCCGCAGGAGCCCACACGGCACTCGACGGGCACAGGGCCATCGATTCGGCGATAGTCCAGCGTTCGGTAATCTCCTTCGGCTCGAGCGCCCGCCATGGCGAGGTCCTGGCCGTTGATGGCGCGAAAGGTCCCCTTGCGCGTACGCTCGTTCCAGCGAACTTCGAACTTTCGATTGACGCCTTTCAGGACAGAAAGAACGCCGTCGCGGCTTTCTCGCTTACGTTTCGTGACGACGCGGTCGGGCTTATTCGGGAGGAGCTCACCTTCGGCCGGCGAGTCCGCCCTTTTCTCGAAATCGTCCTGCCCCACTTGTCGAAAGACCATGAGTCCCACAGCGCTGATGCCGAGCACGAGACTTACCGCAACTTTGTCCGTCTCTGATACGCGCAAAGCCACGCCGCGGATAGTCGTCGCAAGCGTGTCGCTCTCACTCTGCGTCAAGATCGCATTCTTCACAGCAACCCAATGATGGGCCCCATAGAGAAACGCCACCGAGGCGTCCATTTGTTTTTCAAGCTTCCACTCACCCTCGAGGTCCATGAGTCGGGCCATCTCTAGAGCACCTTCGGTCGCGCGAAGCGCCTCCGAGAGCTCGAGCGGCCAGAAAGAAAACCAAATGCGGGTGGCCTCTCGATCCACGGAATGAGTGTCTTCGCGGATCGCGTCCAGGGCTTCGAGCCACGCCTGTTGTGGCTTCTGCTCCAGGAAGCCGAGCAATTGTTTCTTTTCCATGGCCGTCACGATCTTCCTCTCGGACGAACATCCTAGCACGAGCTTTTGCCGCACAGAAGGCGCTCGTGCTACCGTGCACGACATGGCTTTTCAAAATTTTCTCAAGATTCTCGCGCACCCGGTTTTCACGGGCCTGAACTTCCACATGCCCATGGTCGTCGACTTGTCCCATCCGCTGGTCATGCTCAAGGGTGAGAATGGCTCCGGAAAGTCGACGCTCCTGCACTCGCTCCACTACGCCATGAAAGGTGAGCAAGTAGACGGCTACATCTACCAGACGAACGGCGTCAACGTGGACCCCGAAAAGGTTTATCTCTTCGACGCCGAGCAGCACAACCCGCGAAACCAGCTCCACCTGTTCGAGGACCAACCGGAGATGAAAGAGTTCCTCCAAATGGCGAGCCACGGCCAAGTGATGCTTACCATGTTCAAAGACAGTTTTCCCAAGCTTCCAGACGGAACGATGCTGCTCCTCGACGAGCCAGAAATGGCGCTCAGCCATTCCAATCAGAGGCGCATCTTGAAGATGCTGATGGAGCTCGTGGACAAGAAGGGCTTCCGCATCGTTACCGCGACCCATTCCTCCGTGCTCCTCGAGGCTAAAGAGACGTATGTCATAGACTTAGACCAGCACATCAACAAAAACATCATTCCGGAGAACATGGGCGTCGAGGGCCAGAGCACCCTCCATTAGGAAGCCAAGTAAGGCACCAGAAAAAAACGGGTCCGTTCAACGCTTGGAACAGCCCAACCAGCTCAAGAATTGGCTAATTCGTTGATAAATGTTGGCTTAGGCCGGGATCCCGCCCTACTCTCTGTTCTGAAATCCATCCCTGGATTCCCCGTACTCATTGACTCTGGAGAGCACAATGCATCGTCCCATCAAGTACGTTGAGAAAGCCATCTCCGTGGCAGCGAATGGCGCATGGCACGTTTTCGAGCGCCTCAACCGCATCAGCCCGAACTCGACATTCACGCCGGCCTGGTCCGACAAGCCACTGCTCAAGTCGTGGCAGAAAACAAAGCCGACTCTGGGATGGCCGCGCACGACGGACTCGCTGTGCCCGAAATGTATTCCCGAGGCCCGGGAGAAGATTTTGAATGGTAACGGAGACGTCAGTACCCTCGTGAACGAGAAAGTCGGCGAGATCAAAGCCCAGGTCGTGGAACGTGACGGCGAGATCTGGATGATCAAAGACTGCCCCATCCACGGACATTTCGAAGATGTCATGGCGATCGATCTCGCATTCTTCAAACATCTCGAGGATGTTTTCCCCGGACGCGACATTCGCGCCCATAACGACGAGAAGCTCCACAACCACGGCAGCAGCACCATCAAGCACGGCCGCGGCTCGGTTCTGACGCTCGACCTCACCAACCGCTGCAACATGATGTGCGATCCGTGCTTCATGGACGCGAATCAGGTCGGCTTCGTCCATGAACTGTCTTGGGACGACATCAAGCTCATGCTCGACAACGCCGTGACCATCAAGCCGAGGCGGCAGATGTCGGTGCAGTTCTCTGGCGGCGAGCCCACGCTCTCGCCTTACTTCCTCGACGCGGTCCGCTACGCGCGCAAGGTCGGCTATATCAGCACCCAGGCGGCGACCAACGGCATCGAGTTCGCGAAGAGCCGCGCCTTCGCGCGCGAAGCTGCGGCAGCCGGTTTGCGATACGCCTATCTTCAGTTCGACGGCATCGGCAACGCCGCCAACTCGCATCGCCACGTTGGCAACCTCTTCGACGTGAAGATCCAAGCGATCGAGAACTTGTACGAGAACGGCGTCGACATCGTGCCCGTCACGACGCTCATCAACGGCGTCAATAACGAGCAAGTCGGCGCGCTCGTGCGCTTCGCGCTCGACAACCCGAAGAAAATCCCGTTCCTCTCGTTCCAGCCCGTTTCTTTTACGGGACGTGACGAGGCAGTCACGAATGATCGTCGTTTCGCGCAGCGCTACACGCTCTCCCATCTCGCGCATGACGTGAAGGCACAGACGGGGCTCGGCGAGCCGGCACGCGACTGGTATCCCATCTCTTTTCTCGGAACGTTCTCGGACTGGGCCGATTTGATCCACGGACCGGACCGCGACTGGGGCCAGTTCAGCTGCGGCTGCCATCCGAATTGCGGCATCGGTATGGCCGTGATGATCGACAAGGAGACCAAAGAAGCGGTGCCGGTCTCGGAGTTCTTGAACGGCGACCGATTCGCAGAAGACGTCAAGAAAATCACCGATGCGGCGCGAGGCCACTTTCTCTCTTCCGTGGGCATGGCCCTTACGGTGATTCGCAACTACAACTCGTTCAAGGCGCCGACGCACTTCACGCTCATGTCAATGCTCGAGAAGTTCGACAAGACCTACGGCATAACGGATCGGGATTACGGAAAAGTCACGCCGGATAGAACCTTCGCCGATATCGAGAAGCGGCGTCAAGATCGCTGGAACTTTCTGTTCATCGCGGGTATGTGGTTTCAAGATCTCTTCAATTACGACTTCCGACGTACCGAGCAGTGCATCATTCCCTACGCTACCCAGGAAGGTGAGATTTCCTTCTGCGCCTACAACACGGGTATCGGCTGGCGTCAGATCGTCGAGAAGATGCACATGAACGCCACGATCAACAAGTGGTATGAAGAGCGCGGCCGTCATCTCATCTATGCCGGCAACAGAGAGGTGGATTTGCCGACCGTCGATCACCAGATCTTGCTCCGTCAGGAAGACGTCGACAAGGGCGTCCAGATGGACCTGGACGAGAAGGGCATCGCCAAGACGGCGGGCGACGAGAAGCGGGCCGCCCGCGACAAGAATCTCGTGCACACCGCCGAAGACAAACGCATGGAGCAGCTTTACCGCGAGCAGGTTTTGAACGAACAGCCCGCGGCGGAGCCGAAGGCACCGGTCATTCAGATCGACGTTTAGATTCGAGAAAGGCCCGCCCGCAGTCGCGGGCGGGCCTTTTTTTTGCTGCATGCGGCTACCTCACAGCCAGGCGGAATGTTGTAGTCTCGTCGTGAGCTGCTGTTGCCACGGCTGGATTTCTTGGCGTTGTCTTCCCAGGCCTTCGATTCCCGATTCAACGACGTCGCCGGCGCGCAGGTAGCGCGGGGGCTTGCGGGCCATGCCGACGCCCGACGGCGTGCCAGTGCTGATGACGTCGCCTGGTAGGAGCGTCATGAAGTGGCTCACGTAGCTAACGATTCTAGGGATGCCGAAGACCATATTGGCGGTCGAGCTTTTCTGCATGGTCTTCCCGTTGACGGCGAGCCATAGCTTCAGGTCGTGGGCGTTCGGGATTTCATCGGGTGTCACAAAGTAGGGACCCATCGGGGCGAAGCCGTCGGCGCTCTTTCCTTTGCACCATTGCCCACCACGCTCAAGCTGATAGGAGCGTTCCGAGAAGTCGTTCACCACCAGATAGCCCGCCACATAGTCCATCGCGCGACCTTCGGCCACTTGGCTCGCCCGCTTGCCGATTACGACGCCCAGCTCGATCTCCCAGTCGACCTTGCTCGCGTTGCGCGGCATGACGAGATCGTCGTAGGGGCCAGCGGTAGCCGAAGAGGCTTTCATGAAGATCACGGGCTCGTCGGGAAGGGCCATCCCCGTCTCTCGAGCATGATCGCGATAATTGAGCCCGATGCAAACGATCTTGCTAGGCCGCGCGATCGGTGGCCCCAGTCGCGCGGGAACACGAAGCTTGGGCTGAGAGGAAGCGAAGGCCGACGCCCAGCGACGCAACCGTCTCATACCGTCACTGGCGAAAAATTTCTCGTCATAGTCTTCACCGAAAATCGAAGCATCGATCAAAGCTCCGCCCGGAAGAATCATTCCCGCACGCTCTTCTCCAACTTGGCCAAAGCGAATAAGTTTCATAGGAACAATAATACTCCCAAGAAAGAGCGCGCGATAACGTCGAGAGACACGATCGGCACTCGGTTCAATCCGGTACTTGACGAGACAGACAAAATATGCTTTGTTCCCAGGCTCTGCGACTTTTTCGAGCGCTTCTTGATGTGTCTATTTCTTGGGGGCTCGATCCGCGAGCCAAACGATCGCTCGCTCGCCGCAAGCGACGCCTCGCGCCGCGGCTTTTCCGAAAGCCGTCCCGTGAAGCGCGTGACCCGCAAGAAAGAGACCGGGTGCGCGTGCGAGCGCCTTGTCGACGAGCTGCACGCGCGCGCCATGCCCGAGCTCGTATTGCGGAATCGCTTGGCGCCAGAGACGTGCTCGCAAGAAGCGCGGGGCGACAGAGACGGCAAAGAGACGTCGCATCTCACCTTCCGCGATGGCTGCCGCAGCATTCTCGTCGAGCTCCGCGATCTCCGGATCGAATGTGCCGCCGAGAAGCACTCGAACGAGCAGTCCTTCCCCGGCATTGCGCGCGGGGAACAAGTGGCCGTCCCACGTGACACCCAAGGAACGGAAGCCAGCACCTCTCGGGATGAGCGCTCCAAATCCGCTAGGGATATGTTTCCTTGCTTCCGCACCATAGCCGAGTGCTATGACGTAAACAGGCGGATAGCTGAGCTCCGCGAGTACCCGCGACACGTCGGGAGCCGCCTCCCTTAGCATCGAAGCCGCGCTAAAGCCTTCGCTTGCGACTATCACCGAATCGGCCGGGATGGACGCTCCCCCCTCGAGCACGACAAGGAAATCCTCCTCGCGCCGCGTCACCGTCTGAACGACGCACGCGGTCCGCGTCTCGAAGCTCCCACGTTCCGACAGGCGGCGCGGAAGCGTTTCGAGCCCGTCACGAAACGAGACCAAGCTCGACCGCCGCGGCGGGAGCGTCCCGCGCCGGCGAGCACTCGAGCGCGCAAGCTGTGCCCGGATGAGCGAGCCGTGATCGCGCTCGAGCTCCGCCATAATCGGAAAGGCCGATGGAAGCGAAAGCCTCTTCGCGTCGCCGGCGAAAACACCGAGCACCATTGGATGGATCAAACGATCGGCGACGTCCGTGCCGAGGCGGCGCGCCGCGAAGTCCCAAACGCTTTCGTCGAGGCCGTCACGCTTCGCACGCACGAAAGGCTCGCAAGCAGCGCGGAGAAGAGCTCTCGGGCTCAAGAGGCCAGATGCCAGGAATCGAACGGGTTGCGAGGCAACTTCTTTCAAGCGGCCATCGAGAAACACGAAGCGATGTGATGAAGCGTCGCTCGCCGGAGTTAGATCTCCTTCGAGCCCCGCGCCGCGGACCAGCTCGTCCACGGTAGGCTCGTTGTTGAGATAGCCCAATGGCCCAGTCTCGAACAACCATCCGTCCTCTCGGATCGCCGAAGCCTTGCCACCGAGAACGGTTTCTTTCTCGAGGAGGACGGTCTCGACGTCAAGCTCTCGCTTTGCTGCTTCTCGAGACGCCGTCCACGCCGCGGCCGTCCCAGAAATACCGCCCCCGATGACGACGAGGCGCTTTCTAGACTGAAATTCCTTACCCACGGGACTTCAGATTACACCGTGCGGCTGAAGACGGGCTTTCCACCATGCTGATGCTTCTCTCGCATATATAGGTCGAAGCACATGACGAGGTTGCGCACAAAGAGCTCGCCCACAGGCGTCGCTCGTACGATGCCCGGCTCGACTTCGACGAGCCCCTCATCTTGATAAGCGTTCAAAAGCTCGAGGTCCGGCGCGAAATAGCTGGCAAAATCGATCGCCCACAAGGCTTCGACAGCAGGGATGTCGACGACAAAATTGCACATCAAGCGATGGATGACGTCGCAACGGATCTCATCATCGCGGCTACGCACGAACCCACGGGCGACCGGCAAGCGACCCTCTAGAACGCGCTTGCCATAGCGGCTGAGCTTTTTCTCGTTTTGGATGAGCGCGCCGCGAACATCTCCGATGGCGGAAACGCCGAAGCCCAAAACGTCGTCTCCTGGAATCACTGCATAGCCCTGAAAGTTCCGGCGCAGCCGACCTGCGGCTTTCGCGATCGCGAGCTCGTCATCCGGCTTGGCGAAGTGATCCATCCCGATCGTCTCGTATCCCGCGCCGAGAAGCTTCTCGCGTATGATCGCGAAGAGCTCGACTTTGACCTCGCGCGACGGGAGCTCCGTCTCATCGAGCTTTTTCTGATGTCCTTGCATCCACGGAACGTAAGCGAAGGAGTAGCACGCTACCCGGTCGGGCGCTATCTCGAGCACTCGATCGACGGTCGCTTCGAAAGTCTCGGGCGTCTGGAGAGGGAGACCGTAAATGAGGTCCATGTTGATACCGCGATAACCGCGGCGCCGCCCATGCTCCACGAGCGCCTGCGTCTCCTCGGCC
The DNA here is from genome assembly GCA_963578475.1 of Acidobacteria bacterium bin61. Lineage (GTDB taxonomy): Bacteria > Acidobacteriota > Vicinamibacteria > Marinacidobacterales > SMYC01 > SMYC01. The sequence goes on from CAUZCL010000016.1 coordinate 85,692, forward strand.
GTCTGAATGCGATGGACACGCTCCTGGACTTCCAAAGTGAAGTCCTGAACGCCCATCGACATTCGGTTGAAGCCGAGCTCGGCGAGGACGTCGAGATGCTCGAAACTGGTGACGCGGGGGTCGACCTCGACAGCAATCTCGGCGCCTTCGATAGGCTCGTACTCGGAGAGGATTGCTTTCACGAGTGTTTTCAGCTCTTCGGGGCTGTAGTAAGTAGGCGTCCCGCCTCCGAGATGGAGCTGGGCAAACTTCCGCCGTTTCGGCATGCGCTTGGCGAGGAGCTCGATCTCGCGGCGCATCATCTCGAGATAGGGTGCGGCGCGCTCGTGATCTGGGCTGATGATGACGTGACAGGCGCAAAACAAACACTGCTCCTCGCAAAACGGAAGATGCCCATAGAGCGACAAAGGCGCGTCCGGACCGAGACCGTCAGCCTCGGCCAAACGTTGCTCGTAGATATCTGCGCCCACATCATCCGAGAACTCAACGGCGGTGGGGTAGCTCGTATAGCGAGGCCCGGGCCGGTCGTACTTGGCGACGAACTCTTGGACGGTGTCACGCTCGAGAGGTCGATGTTCCGTCATATCAGTCTATTTAGTCTCTCAGTCAGAAACGAGATCGGCAAGGGCATCGACGAAAGCGGGATGGTTCTCGACGCAAGGGACGAGCAGGAAACGCTCGCCACCTGCCTCCTCGAAAATCTTCTTTCCTCGAATACCGATCTCCTCTAATGTCTCGAGTCCGTCGGTGACGAATCCTGGTGTCATCACCGCAACATTCTTCACACCGTATTGTGGGAGCGATCTGAGCACGGCCGCGCTGTTCGGACCGACCCATGGCTCGGGTCCAAAGCGTGACTGATAGCTGAGCGTCGCTCGAGCGTCGTCCCAGCCGAGCTGCGACAAGAGAGCTCGATGCGTTGTCTCACAATCACGGCGATAGCGCCTCCCTTCCCTGCGATCATAGCGCAATGGGATGCCATGGAACGACACTACGAGATGCTCGGGAGCACTCGCAGACGCCGCGCGGAGGAAACCGTCTGCCAATGCTTCAATATAGCCAGGAGCGTCCGGGGCGATCTGCCGGATCGGGTTCGTCACTCCCGCGTCGAGGATGAGCGCTTCGATGGTGCCGGTGGTCGCCCCCGTTCGCTGCGGGAAGAGCGGCACGATACGAAGCTCGCCGGAAAATTCGAGCGCTTCGCGAAGCGACGGATTTCCGTAGCGGTACACAAAACGCACCTCGCTTTGGAGCTTCTTCGCGAGCCCGTCACAAATCCGCCGGGTGCCGGTCTCGAGCGGCGAGCCCTCGTCCGACCAGATTGCCCGATATTGCTCGGCCACGCGCGCGGGACGCGTGCGCAAGATTTTATCGAGAATCGGCCGCCACAGCCACCGCGGATAATCAACCACCATCGGATCGGAAAGGAACTCCTGGAGAAAAGTACGCACGGCCTCCTCGGTCGGCGCGGCGGTCGTACCTAAATTGACGAGAAGAACCCGAACGGCGCTCACTCGACCTATGAGCTCAGGAAGCGGCCACGTAAGGAATCGTTTGGGGACCGCGAGGCAGTACACATAAGGTTCCCTCTTCTCCCGCTTCCGCGAGCGCGGAGCGCGTCGCGTCGGCGACGTCGTCCATCGGTTCGAAATGCGCGGCGCGCAGCGACTCCGGAGGCAGAAAGCCGGTCTTGATCCGAACACGAGCGCGCTTTTGGATCATCGACTGGACTTGGATTTGCCACTGGTCAGGTACGGCGAAGTCCGGTTCGTGCACCATCTCGAGGAGTTCCTCGGGCGAAGAGCGCCGGCGCAAGAGCTCAGCATAGGGGCCGTGCTCCGGGAGACCATCACGGCATTCGGAGGCGCAGAGAATGACGCCTCCGTCTTTGACGACTTTCGCGGCCGCCGAGAGCCCCTTGATCGTCTGATAGAGATTCTGATCGAGAGGAAATCCCGAATTGGTCGTGACAACGACGTCGAAGGGGGCCACGACTTCGCACATCGCTTCGCGCTTGGATGCGATGCACGCTTCGCTATGCTCGGCGAAGAGCTCCCCGGCAAAGGCAGCGGTGATTTGCTTGTCACCGTTCAGCGTCACATCGAACGCGAAATGGACGCCCGTCATCCGGGCGATGTCGCGCACATCGTCGTGAATGGGGTTGCCCTCCGTCACACCCCACGTCGCCTGTGGATGACCCACGTGATGCGCGTCGTGAAGCACCATCGTCGTCTCGAGCCCCGCGAGCCCAGGCGCAACCATCTTGGGCCCGCCGCTAAAGCCAGCGAAAAAATGAGGTTCGACGAAACCCGTCGTGATGCGGATATCCGCGTCGAGCCATTCACGGTTGAGCCAAACGGGGACACCTCGAGAGCTCTTACCTGCAGAAGCGAGCATTGCGGCGTCACGTGCGTCGTGGTTGACGATGCGGTATCGATCGATGACCTCGTCCCCCAGCATCGCGCGCAACTCTTCTTCGGAGTTTCTGCGGTGCGTCCCCGTCGCGATGAGGATCACCACGTCCTCGGGCCGAGCCTCGGGCATTGCGTCGAAGAGCGCCCGGAGCATCGGCTCGCGGGGTTGGGGCCTCGTGCCGTCGCATACGGAAATCGCGACGCGCCGGCCGGGCTTCACGATCGTATCGAGCGTCGCCGCGCCAATAGGATTTCCGAGTGCGCGCCGGAGCGTCGCGGCCGCGTCGGACACGCCGGGCGGGTAGTTCGGCTCGATGACCGTTATGCGCCCATCAGGCAGATCGACTTCGAGCCCGTCCGTTCCGTAATCAAGCACAACCTTCATAAGTTATGCCTGATCGTACTGAGATCGCGCCGAGCGATCAATAGCGGGTTCGAGCACTCGGCTCTAACCCGACAGAACCGAGGATTTTGTGCCACGTTCTGAAGCAAATTCTTTCTTATCCCCACATCCCCTCCTATCCCCACCTCTCCTTGCTTTTAGCGGCGTTTTTAAAGGCAAGGGGATGTGGGGATGAGAGTCAGCTCTAAGGTTTGGATTTAGAACGCTTTCAGGTTTACCTGGCTAGCGCTAGAGCTCGACGATCGTGCCCAACCCTTTCTTTTTCGCTAGAACGAGCACACGGGCGGCGACCGAGACGTCTTGAACCGCGTTGCCGACGGATTTGAAGAGCGTGATTTGCTCGTCGCTCGTCCGCCCTTCTCGCGTCCCCTCGACGATCTCGCCGAGCTCGGCATGAACGCTGTCCTGCGATATGCGTCCTTCCCGTTTTGGGATGATGAGATCGCCCGACTCCGCCCAGACAGCTTCCCTCGAGTCCACGACAAGAAGCGCTTTTTCGACCGTCTCCGCCGGTAGCTCCTGCATTTGAGGGGTGAACGAGCCAATCGCGTTCACGTGGGCGCCAGGCTTCAAATCGCTATGCGCGAAAACGGGCGTTTTCGATGTCGTGGCTGTGCACACGATGTCGGCATCGCGTACCGCTTTTTTGGCAGAATCCATCACTTCGATCTTCGCGGGGACGGGTGCCCCAAAGCTCACCATCTCGTCGCGAAAGGCCACAGCGGAGGCCTCGAATCGGTCGTATACGTAAACGCGATCGATGGACCGCACCGCGCAGCAGGCCCGAAGCTGCGTCCTTCCCTGCGCTCCCGTTCCAAGAACGGCCACCGACGTCGCGTCCTTGCGCGCGAGAAGATCGGTGGCAGCTCCCGAGGCCGCGCCCGTGCGGAGCGCGGTCAGATAGGTCCCGTCGAGAATCGCTGTGGGAAGGCCGGTCTCGGGGTCCACGAGCGTGACCATGGCGGTGATGGTCGGCAGCCCCTGCTCGATATTGCCCGAGAAGACCGAGACCATCTTCATGCCGAGCTCATCTGTCTGTTCCAGATAAGCCGGCATGAAAAGCGTCACGCCGTCATGAAGCGGGACTCCGAGCTGCGTGCGAATGGGGACGCGGGCGCGCCCTTTGGAGAGTTGCGCGAAGGCAGCTTTAACCGTTTCGATAGCTTGATCCATCGAAATGGCTTCGCGGACCTCGTCTTTGGAAATGACGTGAAGCTTCATGCCGCAACATCCTAAAGCGTTGGGCCCGCTCAGGCAAGTTGTGATAGAAAAGGGCCTCCATGATAAAGCTAGAAGGTGTGTACACCTAAAGCGTTGGGCCCGCTCAGGCAAGTTGTGATAGAAAAGGGCCTCCATGATAAAGCTAGAAGGTGTGTACACCGTTTTGCCGACGCCTCTCGACGATGACGGCCAATTCGATTCCAAGAGTCTAGGCCGTGCCATCGATCTTTTCATCGAGGACGGGGTCTCCGGGTTCACCGCGCTCGGCGTCACGAGCGAGGTGGCGCGCATCTCGGACCGCGAGCGTCAGACGATACTCGAAGCCTCGATGGCGTACGTGAGAGGACGCGTTCCGGTCATCGTCGGCGCGACCGGTCCCGGCCTCGATACGTGCCTCGATTATTGTCGCGCCGCGCAAGAAGCTGGCGCCGCCGGGGTCATGGTGAGCCCGCCGCGGATGGAGAAGCTCAACTCCAACTATCTCCGCCGCCACTTCAGCACCATCGCCGAGAAATTCGACTTTCCCATCATCATCCAGGACTTCCCGCCAATCTGCGGCTATCACATGGAGGCCTCGCTCCTCGTGGATATTTGCCGCGAGATTCCGTCGGCGCGAACGATCAAGCTAGAGGACGCGCCGACGCCATACAAGACAGCGCGCATCCGTGAGCTCGAGGGCGGGATCGGGATCACGATCTTCGGTGGTCTCGGGGGCGGCTACCTCCTCGAGGAGCTCATCGCCGGGGCTAATGGTGCGATGACCGGGTTCGCTTATCCAAAGCTTCTCGTCGAGATCGTCTCCAAATGGAACGCTGGGCAGAAAGACGAAGCAGCCGACTTCTTCTACCGTCACTGCCCCTTGATGCGCTTCGAGTTCCAGCCTGGAATCGGCATGGCGATCCGCAAAGAGATGCTGAAGCGGCGCGGCGCTTTGAGCCATGCCGGCATCCGCGCACCGGGGGCGCTGCTCGATGATCCGACGCGCGAGGCGCTCAAGCGCGTCTTGAAGTGGCTCGGTATGGATTGACATAGGCGTAAGGTGAGCATTGTCGACAAACTGATAGCCGTCTCGCTTCCGATCGTCCCCAAGCCGATCGTGCGGGTTTTCGCGGGTCCCTATATCGCGGGCGAGACCTTGGACGATCAGATCCCCGTCATAGAGCAGTTGAACGGCGAAGGCCTCATGGTCGCGTCCGGCATCCTCGGCGAGTTCGTGACGCGCCGCGAGGAGTCCGAGGAAGCGGTGCGCGATTACAAGAACGCCCTCGACGCAATCCATGCGCGGAAGCTCGACAGCAATATCCACATCAAACCGACCCATCTCGGCCTGAAGCTCGACAAGGAGTTCTGCTACGACAACGTCTGCGCCATCCTCAAGCACGCGAAGAGCAAGGGTAATTTCGTACGCATGGACATGGAGGACTCCCCCACCATCGACGACACGCTCGATCTCTATTTTCGAGCGAAACAGGACTTTGATAACTTCGGCTGCGTCATCCAAGCACGCATGCGGCGAAGCCTCGAAGACGTGCGCCGTCTGGCAAAAGCGGGTGCCAATGTGCGTCTGTGCAAAGGCGTCTATCTCGAGCCTCGCGAGTGCGCTTATACCGACCGCCGTATCATCCAGAACAATTACGCGATGCTCCTCGAAGAGCTCTTGAGCGCAGGTTGCTATGTCGGCATCGCCACCCACGACGAGGTCCTCATCTGGGAGGCCTATCGCGTCATCGACAAGCTTGGGCTCAAGACGCACCAATACGAATTTCAGATGCTCCACGGTGTCGAGCGCGAGCTGCGCCGCATCGTGCGCGACGCGGGACATCGGCTGCGCGTCGCGGTACCCTATGGCCCGAGCTGGTATCCCTATTCGATACGCCGGCTCCGGAAGAATCCGGCCATTGCCGGCTATGTGTTGAAAGCAATGTTCAAATAACTCTCACGGAGATAGTTCATGTCGAAGCTCCAATCCCGACGAGGGTTCTTGCTATTTTTCGCAGGAAGCCCGCTTCTCGCGGTAGCAGGCCGCGGCTTTTAAAGGTGAGGCATGAGCGGCACATCGGGTAAAGAGGCGGGCAACGAGGAGTTCACCTCACGCTGGGGCATCTTGATGACGGCCATCGGCATGGCTGTGGGCACGGGGAACATTTGGCGTTTTCCGCGGGTGGCGGCCGAGAACGGTGGCGCTGCTTTCTTGGTCCCTTGGGTCATTTTTCTCTTCGTCTGGGCAATCCCGCTCCTGCTCGCGGAATTCGCGCTCGGCAAGACCACGCGCCGCGGCCCAGCGGGCGCCGTGGGCAGTCTCGTCGGCGAAGGCTATAACTGGCTCGGCGCGTTTGTTGGCCTCGTTACTTGCTTCATTACCTTCTACTACTCCGTGGTCACCGGCTGGTGCCTGAAATATTTCATCGCATCGTTTGGCACGGTGTTCTCCTCGGAGCAAACAGCCGAGAGCTATTGGACAGCTTTTACCACCGACTCGATTCAACCCGTCGCCTTTCACGCCGCGGCCCTCATCCTCGGCTGCCTCATTATTTACAGAGGCGTCGTGAGGGGGCTCGAGCGGACCAACCGCATCCTCATCCCACTCTTGTTTCTGCTGCTCATCATCGCCGCGATCCGGGCCATTACGCTGCCGGGTGCTACCAAGGGATTGTCTTACCTCTTTTCGCCCAACTGGTCGGACCTCCGAAATTACCAAGTCTGGCTCGCAGCGCTCACACAGGCGGCGTGGAGCACCGGCGCTGGATGGGGTCTCGTAACGACCTACGGCATCTATCTCCGAAAGAAGGACACTTTTACACTCACAACCTTCACGACCGCTTTCGGCAACAACTCGGCATCTTTGCTCGCCGGCATCGCCGTCATCTGCACCGTCTTTGCCATCCTCCCGGAAGCGCAAGCGCGGACCGCTCTCGGCGCCGGGAACGAAGGCTTGACATTCATTTGGATGCCTCAGCTTTTCGCCGGGATGCCCGGAGGAAGGCTTTTTCTCCCCATCTTCTTTCTCGCGCTGAGCTCAGCCGCGATCTCGTCGCTCATCGCGATGCTCGAGATGGCGTCCCGCATGCTCATGGATTGGGGGCTGCCCCGCAGGAAAGCCGTGCCGGTAGTGGGCGCAGTCTCTTTCGTGCTCGGGCTTCCTTCGGCTTGGCACATGGGCTTCTTGAAAAATCAGGACTGGGTCTGGGGCATCGGTCTGATGGTGTCGGGTCTGTTCATCGCACTCACCGTCATCAAATACGGTGCCGCGCGGTTTCGCGAAGAGCTCATCAATACCGAGGACGAGAAGCGCCCCATTGGCAGGTGGTTCGTCTGGGTGATCACGATCCTGGTGCCGCTCGAGTTTCTCGCCATGATCGGGTGGTGGTTCTACCAGTCCGCGACCCAATTCGATCCGAAAGGCTGGTGGAAGCTTCGGAGCGAGATAAGTGTCGGTACGGCGGTGATACAGATCGCAATCCTCGCGATCGTGCTGTTCTTGACCAACACCTATTGGGTGAAGAGACTCAAGAAAGACTAATGCCGCTTGCCTTGACGGACAGAGACAAAGCGCTTCTCGCGGGCGAGCTCGGGCCTGCGCCCAAGATGGCGATGTTCATCCTGACGCGGATGGCGCGAGTCTACGGTGCTCACGGAATGATCGACATCACGGGAGCCCATATCGACAGCACCATCTATGTCGGGGATGCCGAGCTCGTCGAAGAGATGCCCTTGGCGGAAGACCGGATGAGCTTGGATGTCACGAAGACCGTGACCGTGACCCAGAGTGGCTGGTTTCACGTGCGTGCGGAGGGAACCTGGGAGGACAGCTTTTCGCGCGATACCGGATTCGCACAGGGCTTCACGAACCCCGTTTGGGTAACGGTTGGAAACCGCCCCGTCCGGAATCTCAAAGCCGCCGAGTACTCGCTCGAGTGGATCGACAAGCTGCGCGCGATGGCGGAAGCCGCACCGGGATGGCGCTCGCAATGGGAGAAGGACCACGTCTTCGGGCAGTTCGACGAAGCCAGACGGATCTACGAACGCTTTGCTCGTGGGGCGCATGAGCTCCCCCCAGCAACGGGCTCGGAGCCCTAGATTCCTTCAGCCGTGGCAGCAGTAGCGTCTTAGTTCTCTTTCCGGGAGTTGCTGTAGAAGCCATTGCTGAACTTGTCGAAGAAGCGGTCGAGCAACGGATGCTCGACGCGTTGCCCGCTGGGGCCGGGTTCCAGGTTCCGCTCGGCCACGTAGGTGCTCTGGTGGGTCCCGTGGACGAGGATGTGGTACCAGGGCTGGTCCTTAGGGGGAAGACTCCTCGCCACCGCTTCGTACCACTCATCAGATAACTGGAAGGTCTGGTCGACCTCGACGATGACTCCGCAGTAGTCGAAGAGCGCGTGGTGAATAACCTGCCCGGCGTGGAACTTGTTACGGAACTCAATCATCAGTACCTTCAGTGTGGTGGGAAAATTTCTAAGTTGCGGCATGATCACCTCACGCCCTTGCTAAGGAGCATTCGACCAGCGCTTGTAGCACTGAATCGACTACAAATCCACTGTTACGGAATCGGCCTCCGCGATCCAGGAAGTCTCACCCCGTCGAAGGTGCAATCTACAAGTCGGTTGCTTCAGGGTCACCTGACAGAATCGGGAAGACCTCGAGCGCCGACTAGGGATTGCCCTCGTCGATCGGGCAAGCGACAATTTCTCAAAGGACCTATTCAGCATGCACGTCACCATCACAAAGTCCCGAGTGCGCAGCATTCTTACCCGCACCTCTGGATATCTGAAGACCGTCACGTCCCACTCGATGCAGCCCTACCGAGGGTGCACTTTCGGAAACTCGCTCTGCGGTGTGGGCTGCTATGTGCAGCATAATCACTGGTTGACGCGCGGCGCGGAGTGGGGGAGTTTCCTGGACGTCCGGACGAACGCGCCCGAGGCCTATCGGAGTCAGTACCAGACGGAGCGGCGATGGGCGCGGCGGGCGCGCGGCGGTTTCAGTATCTTTCTCTCGAGCTCCACCGATCCCTTCCTACCCCAGGAGAAAACTTTCGGGATCACCCGGCGCCTTCTGGAGGCAATGAATGAGTCGCCGCCGGACGTCCTCATTGTCCAAACGCACACCCACCTGGTTAGCGCCTACAGCGACATCTACCGGCAGTTGGCTCGGCGGTGCGAGCTTCGGTTTCACATTTCCATCGAAAGCGATCGGGATCGCCTGCCTGGCCTACCACCACCGGCGAGCTCGGTGGAGAAAAGGTTTGAGGCCGCGGCGGCCCTGCGGGTTCTTGGGCTCCGCGTTCTCATCACGGTGTCCCCGCTTCTTCCGATTTCCGAGCCCCATGGGTTCTTCGCGCGGATCGCCCAGGTAGCCGACGGCGTCGTCATCGACCACTTCATCCGTGGCGATGGGACCCCGGATGGGAGCCGAACGAAGGCCACCAAACTACCGGCGGCGATGGCCCGATTTGACCCGCAAACTACTGACGACAAGTATCTCGAGCGGATGGTCCGGGTCGCCCTGGAGGTTATGCCCGGCAGGGTGGGAGTCAACGTGGACGGGTTCGCCGGGCGTTTCCTGCCCGTTGGGGTAACACTGGGGTAACAGCTCGCGGCTAGTCGGGCGGGAGCGCCTGGGTTTGTCGTCTCCAGTAGCCTGCTGGTGCGCCGAGGCTCGTGCACGGGTCTCGTGTTCGGCGCAACGGTGATGATCTGCGGGTTCGGCCCCGGACTCCTTCTGCTGTTCCTGTGCGAAAAACAGCGTAGAACTCCGTGTCCAACAACGGCGCGGGGCCAACCGGCCTGTCCGGATTGATGAAGACGTAGCGGGCGCGCCGCGCGGGGCACGCTAGAAAGCCATAGAATAGAAAGTGAGATGGCCACGACGACGAAGAACTCGCTCGTCAAGCAGGAACACTATGTCTACTCGCACATCACGAAAATCCCCGGTGTGTGCGGTGGAAAAACAACGATCGACGGAAGACGCGTTCGGGTGATGGACGTCGTCGTTCTTCAACAGCAAGGCGAAACGCCGGAGCAAATCCTCGAGGCCTATGACTTTCTGAACCTAGCTCAAATCCACGCCGGATTGTCCTACTACTACGACAATCCCGCGGTAATCGACGCTCAGCTGAAAGCGGACGAGGAGCGGGATGCCCGGTTCGAGCGTGAGAAAATTTAATTTTTGAAACATCGAGCGTCGAGCTCCTCCCGCTAGTGGCCGGTCGCTTCCGTCTATAAATAGACGAAAGCGTTAACGGCTATCTCATCAATTCCGAGCCGCCTCCCGCAGCGAGCTGGTCCCCTTCGCAGGCTACGGGGATCTGCGATCGAGCGGCGGGCAAGGCCGTAGGCCGCAGTGCAAACCATGGCGCACGCAGCGCCGAAAAGGACCCGGAGCGTTCCGACGGCAGGATTAGCAGGTCCGAGCACCAGCGTTTGGCTCCAGCGTGGCGACGTCTACCGGCTCTCCTCCAAATCGCAGACGGCTTGCTCTTGACTGCCGGTCGGCAGCCCCTGATCAGCCCAAGCGTTGGTCCCGCCGTTCAGGCTCCGGACGTTCTGGTAGCCGAGCGACTGCAGAAAGAGCATCCCCGAGATCGACAGGTTGCCCCGGTCGCACACCGTAACGATCGCGTGCTCGAGCTGCTCGGGCAGCTCGCCGCGACGGTCACCCAACTCCGCGAAAGGGATATTCATCGCCCCCGCCACGTGCCGCTTCGCGTAGACCTCTGCTTTCCGCACGTCGAGGAGGAACGGCTGCGAGTCCTGCCCCTCGAGCGCCGTGCGCAGGTCCTCCACCTCCCAGGTGTTGTGCGGGTTGCGCGAGTTCTCCACCAGGGTGGTTAGAAGCTGCTCCTTCGGGCTGGGCTCGCCCGTGAGCGCGTCGGCCGAGGAGGCAGCCCTAACATGAGGAAAGTGCCGCTCGAATGAGGAGGCGTACTTGAAAACATTATCCGGGAAGATGATCACGACCACGGCGTCCGGCTGGTCCTCTATCACCTTCAGGGCGCCGACGAGGGCGAGGGCCGAGCTGGGTCCGGCGATGAGGCTCTCCTCTCGGGTGAGACGCAAGCACATGTCGTAGGCCTCCCGGTTGCCGACCTCCACGAGGGTGTCGTACTCGTCCGGTCGGAAGAGTTTGGTGTGCTCCAGCTGACGCATCGAGCGCACTCCGGGGATGTCGTGGCCCTCTTGGGGGTGCACGCCAATGACCTGGATGTCCCGATTCTTGCCCTTCAGGAAGCTGCCGTTGCCGCTGATGGTCCCGCAGGTGCCCAGACTGGCGACGAAGTGGGTGATCTTGCCCTCCGTTTGGCGCCAGATCTCGGGGCCGGTCGTCTGGATGTGGGCCTCGACGTTCGCTTCATTCTCGTACTGGTTGAGCATGTGGAATTCGGACCCTTCGGCCATTTCCACGGCCCGCGCAATGGCCCCCTCCGGGGACCTTGGATCCGGTCAGAGGCTGTCTGCGAACTCCTCGACCTCCGAGCCGAAGAAGCGCAGCATGGCTCGTTTCTCGGCCGGTATGGCCTTGGACACGGGCGTCGACAGGTGGTAGCCCTGAGCGTTGGCCATCATCGCCAAGCCCATACCC
>CAUZCL010000017.1:0-88431 GCA_963578475.1 Acidobacteria bacterium bin61
TAGCACCAAAATGCGCCAGCGATGGCTTGCCGCTGTGCTGCTGCACTGCGAGCAACAGTTCAAACGAGTAAAGGGGTACGCATCCATCGGCGAAGTGGTTGCGGCCATCGATGCGATCCAACGAGAGGACGCGGTGCCTGAGGCCGCGTAGGGTCAGGGGCGTAGATCTGAAATGACCAGGAGTCACTTATGACGGTTTCAACTGATTCCTTGACATCCTCCGATGTAATCCCCGGCCTTCGAAGTCGAGAACGAGGCGACCGGAACGCTGAAGCAAAGAAGCCCGCCTTTTGTCTTCGGCTTTCCGATGAGCTTCTCGACGATGACTTCGAGAAGCCTCTGCGCATAGGGCTCGCCCGCATTCACGAGCCCGTGCCGCATCGGCCGCCGCGTCTCGGCGTTGAACATGTTCGCAAACTTGAAAGCGCCGTTGCCATAGACGACGAGATGTCCGTTCTCACGCACGAAATCAATGCTGTTTTGATCGAGGGTCTGTTCGGTGAAACGGGATTTCGGAAGCTCGATGAAGGCGTTGAGCTCGGAGCTCGCGCTCACACCCTTTCCGTTCGGACGCACGGCGACGACAGTACTCGTCCCGAGGTCGAGTCGGATGGGCTTCGCGGATCTGGAAGAGGTCTGCTTGCGAACAGGAGCCGCGGGACGTTTCTTCAACGCTGCTTTTTTTCGAGACTTACGGATAGCGATTTTCGTGATTCCTATCCCCTGCTAAATTTGATAATTTGACAATGTCGCTGAAGAGAGGGAACTCTCCAAAGGCACCGGAACGGTCCCGGTCAAGTTTCTAAATCAAAGTGAGCAGGGAGCTTAGATAAAAATCCAGGAAAAAAGGTTAGCGCTGTAACGGGTTTTGTGTCAAGACCTTGAGAATCTGCTTTATTGTAGCACTCCGTTAAACTTCTGTTCGGCCGAGGCGGTCTAACCTAGTAGGACAGACGACCGCGGTTGGACATCTGGGGGTGTAGCTGAGATGCTTTCGATAGTGCACGAGCCGGAGGACGAGATGAAAACCTTCGAGGAGCTAGTGCGCGAGCATCGAGGTCGGATCTACGGAATCTGCTACCGCTACGCGGGGAACCCGGCGGATGCCGATGACCTTGCTCAAGACGTCCTCCTGAAGGTCTATCGTGCTCTGCCGACGTTCCGTGGCGACGCGAGCCTCGCGACTTGGATTTATCGTATCGCGGTCAACACTTGCTTGAACTGGATCTCGGCGCGCAAAGGAAGAACGGACGAGCTGCCAGCGGACCTCGTCGACAAGGGCCTCTCGCCGGAAGAACGACTCGCCAAGCGGGAAGTCACGAAGCTCGTGCAGGCGGCGATTCGGAAGCTCCCGGATCGACAGCGGATGACGCTCGTATTGCGCGTCTACGAAGAGTTGACGCACAAGGAGATTGCAGAGGCGATGAGTTGTCCCGTGGGGACGGCGAAGGCAAATTTCTTTTTTGCGTTGAAAAATCTCAGGAAACACCTCGGGAAAGCCGTCGATTCCGCTGGCACGAGAATCGTATAGTCTTGGCATGGTGAGACGATGACCGATCGAAACGAACATCTTGCTCCCGACGTGTTCGTGGACTTGCTCGAAGCCGCTCCCGTCGATGCGTCCCACCGGCAGCATCTCGCGGCGTGTGCGCATTGCCGAGCCGAGCTCGACGAGCTTCGAGGGACCCTTTTGCTGTTTCGTCCTAGTGAGACCCCGAGCGTGCAGACGGTTGGCCGAAACGGCCACTGGCTCTCTTGGGTCGCGGTGGCGGCCGCGGCTCTCGTCGCGACGGTAGGTTTCTACTGGAGGTTCGACGTCTCGGAACCGGTGGCTCCCAAAGCGGTGGCGATCGAGCAAATGTTGCCGCCTTTGGAACGAGATGCGGAATTTCAGCTCCTTTTGGTTTTGACGGAGGCTCTCGGCGACGAATGGGACCCGGAGGAGGCTCGGGCCTTCGAGGTCGAGCCCGGTCTTGATCCGGGCGATTGGACGGCTTCAGAACGTCGCCGTTTCGTCGAGAAGCTCACTGAAGAATGGAGGTCTCGCTCGTCATGAAGAGACTCGTTTGGTTTATCGCGCCGCTGGTTATCCCAGTCACTTTTGTCGCTTCCGTCAATGCGCAGGAGCGCGATTCTGGACCGAACCGCGACGAGGTCGAGGGCATGATGGACGCCTATATCCTGAGCAAGCTCCAGGACGGTCTCTCGCTGACCGACGAGCAATTTGGGACGATGGTCGTCGCCCAGAAGAAGCTTCAGGACACGCGCCGCAATTATCGCCAGGGCCGCATGACCCTCCTGCGTCGGATGCGCCAAACGCTCCGGCGCGACCAAGCGAGGGAGGATGAGCTCACTCATTTGCTTGACGAGCTCGACAGCCTCGAAATCGAGTTCTCGCAGAGCCAGAGAGCACGTTACGCCGCGATTGATGAGATCCTCGAGATCCGCCAGAGGGTCCGCTACCGTATACTCGAGGCGGAGATCCAGCGCCGGCTCACGCAGCTCATGCGACAGGTGCGTGGACAAAGGCGCGATCCGCCCCGCCGGTTCGAGTAGCCTTGTCTCGTGGCGTTGGCTAGAGGGTTTGGACGAACGGGGAATTTCTAACTGAGCAATATTAGGAAAAGCGAGCCAGTTAGTTAGTTAGAGACCAGCGATGCGCTGCGCTTCCTCGAGGTCGGCGGGTGTGTTGATGTTTTTCAGACATAGGTCTTTGGGGTCCAGCGTGCGAAGGGCCTCGCCCTCCAGGTAGTGCGTACGGACGGAGGCGACGAAGTCTCGCGCGGCGAGCTCTTGTTGTTTCAGACGACGCTCGAGATTGGACAGGCACGACGTTCGATAGACCGCGCACACAGCGACGGGCCGGCCGGAGACGTCTTTTGGAACGACGGCATCATGCGATGCCGTGAGTGCCGCACAGAGGCCCCTCAGGAAGCGCTCTGTGACGAAGGGGAGGTCGCAGGCGACGACGAGGACAGCAGGGACTCTCGAGGTTGCGAGGGCGGCGTGAATGCCCGCAAGCGGCCCGAGTCCAGGCTCGAGGTCGGGCTGCTGATCGTAAGGTGTTGTCGTGACGTTACTTATGCCTGTATCTGTATGGTTCGAACCCACTAAGCGCAGGCGCTCGACTATCGGGGAGACCGCGTCCACAACCCGTTCGAGCATTAGCCGTCCACCAACCATGAGACCGGATTTGTCGCGTCCCATTCGGCGGCTCCGACCGCCTACGAGGATGGCACCTTCGAGCTGAATCATGGGACTTTGGGCCGACAAGTTCCGATGCTACACTCGTCCGCAGAAACTCCAAAATCCTATGATAGCTCTGTGCCAAGTTCTTAGGCAAAGCCCTCACGGTGGGCATCGTTGGATCGGGGCGTCGACCTCGTGGGGCGTTCTGCCGAAATGAAAGAAGTTCAGGTCGAGCGCCTTTTCGTGACCAGCCTTCAAAAGGCTATTGAGGAGCATGCGCCCGAGGAGCTCGAGGTCTTGAGCCAGTGGTTCGACCCCTCGACGCGTCAAACTCACTTTCACGTTGCGACCGTGGTCGGCGCGGTGGGCTACTTGCGTCGTAATCCGACGCTCTACGCCAAAGTGATCGATGCGGCGGGCCGGAACGCGCTTATGGTGACTTCTCCCAGATTGAACGGCGGCTTCTAGAAAGCTTGCCTCGCTTCGGCCGTGAGCGGCTCGTGAAGCACCTTCTCCATTCGGGCCTCCGGAGCATCCACAAAGACGCGCAGCTGGTAGTAAAACGGGATGGCGAGAAGCTCCTGCTGAATTTAGGGAATTCATTGTTCTGCCATACGCCGGCGGAGAATGGCGGCCAGAAGCGTGGCCACTTCTATGCGGGCCTCTTTGCGGGGCTACTCGAGAAAACGGACATCCACTGCTACTCGGTTACTGAAGCGAGTTGCCGGGGCCAGGGTGACGACGAGTGCCGATTCGAAACGCTTCTGAAGCGCTCGCAAGCGGCCTAGTTCTCCCTCCCTCGACTGCTCTTGTCCCCGGTCTTTTCAAACCGCACCCCGCGCAGTATGCTTGATGGGTGGCTCAACTCGGAAAGCGAATAGCTCATAGCGAATCCAGAACTAAAATGAAGCGAATTCTGCTCGTCGTTCTGATTACCTGGTGTTGTGTCGCTGGCGCTGTCAGTTCAGAACAAATGGACGAGGCTCAGATGGCCGCGGCTCTCGATCAGCTTGGCCAGCTCTTGGGGCTCGCTCCGGTCGAGCCGGCCGAGCTCTTACTGAAGGTCGAGAAAATTGGAGAGCTTCGTTTCCTTCAAACGGTTCCCATCGATTTCATGTCGCGGGAAGAGCTAACGCAATATCTCCGCGAGCTGTTCGATGAAGAGTACCCGGTCGAGTTCGCCGAGCGAGAAGAGCGCGCTCTTCGGGGCTTCGGTTTTCTCGAGGACGGGCAAGACTTGAGAACGATTCGCGAGAAGGTGCTCAACGAGAACATTGCGGGTTTTTACGACGAGCGCCCAGGCGTCAAGAAACTTTTCGCCATTTCGTCAGGGCGCACCCTGGGCGTGATGAATCAGCTCATACTTTCCCACGAGCTGCGGCATGCGGTGCAGGATCAGCATGTGGTGATCCGCGAGAAGCTGATAGTGGATAGCGACTACGACGATCGCCGGCTTGCGGCGCTCTGCTTGTTCGAGGGGGACGCGTCTGTGCTGATGGAGCAGTATCTGACGTCGGGCGTCACCGAGAACATGCCCGAGAGGGCGAATCTATTCCAGGTTCTCGATCAAGGCTTGAGCGGTGCGGACATCGCCGAGATGTTGGGGGTAGGACCCGCTCTAAAGACGGCGCCTCCCATTGTGCAGGAGCAGCTTGTCGCTCCGTACACGCAAGGCCGAGCGCTCGCCATGGCCGCCTACAAGAAAGGCGGATTCGCGCTACTGAACGAGCTCATGGAGCGTCCACCGCGCTCGATGGAGCAAGTGCTCCATCCGGAGAAATATCTGGACGGGCCGGGGAGTGCGGATGAGCCCGTTCCGGTGCATCTCTTTGAGACACGCGACGCCGAGGTCGATTTCGAAGGGCGCCTCGGCGAGTTTCTCATCCAAGTGCTTCTGCGCGGCGGTCCCGCGAGAGCCCAGGCCAACGCCGCGGCCGCAGGCTGGGGCGGGGATGCTTTCGCTGTCCTGCGCACGAGCGAAGGCTTTCGGCTCGTCTGGCGTAGCGTTTGGGACAGCGTCGAAGATGCGCGGGAGTTCGAGTCCGCGCTAGTAACGCACATGGATGGGAGCATCGGGAACGCGTTCTACGAGCTCGAGTCGAGCGGCAAGGAAGTGTTGTTCGTTCGTTCGCAGTTTCGCTGAATCAACGCGGCGCCGACTTCTCCATCATCACTTTGCCGTCGCCCTCGAGACGGAGGTTCACACCCGCTTCGGGTCCCGGCTGCATGATCTTAGCGAGCGCTTCGTCTTGGACGAGCGTGGGTCTCAGGTTCCCAGACCATGAAATCAGGCTGGCGCTCGACACGTTGACGAGGTAGTCCTCTTGAACCGTGATGACGAGGGGGCTGGTCGCGACCGAGAGTGCAATGATCCCGGTGCCTTTGACCATGAGCACGTGCAAGCCACTAGAAGGTTCGCTATCGGTTTTCTCGATGACGGCGTAGTGCGGCGTGAGGTTCTCCTCGCATGCCAGCAGGTGGGATGGTTCGACGAAGATCTCCTCGTCGTCGATTTGTAGCACGGTGATGCCGCGTTGACGATCGGTCAGAAGCAGCTTACCCGTGCCGCTAACGATGACGAGCGCGGGGGCTGTTTCTTCCCCTCGTGGTTTGACCCAAAACGTTAGATTGCCGCTATAGCTGTAGATCGTGCCTTGCTTGATGAACACTTTCCCGAAGAAGTTGACCTCCATGAGGTTGTTCTCGAGGTAGCGGAATGTATCTTCACGCCGGCGCATCTGCGACCGGCCGCGGGATTCGTTCTCGTGACCGGCGGTACGCCAGTGGATGTGGTGCGGGTGGCCCTGCGCATCCGAGTCTCCGATCGAGACAGGTTGGGCGGGTGGGATGTTCGCGGAGAGGGCGCTTTCGCGCCGGTCGCCGTGGCGACGATCGGCGAACAACTCCGAGCTCGCCCGTTCTGGAACCTTCTTTTTTGCGGCATCCTCGAGCGGCGGATCGGGCACGAGAGGCTCGGTTAGCCGCAGTTGGGTGCCTTTCGAGCTGGGTATCGTCTCCGCAGCGGGAGGGGTCTCGTTGTTCGGGGCAATTTTGTCGAGGGTCTCCTCGATGACCGCCTAGTCTTCGGCCGAAAGAACTACTTCTTGCGTCTCTATGACGTTGGGTTGTGGGGGCGGCGGACCCCCTATCTCGAGGTTAGGAGACGTTTCGTCGGTCAGTCTTCCGGGGTCTTGCGGCGGTCTACCTTTGAGGAGCCCTTTTTGGAGCGCGGTCAAGAAGCGGCAGCGATCGATGTGGTCGACGTTGATCTTCTTGAGTGTATCCGGAGCTTGCATGCCCCCGGTCGTGCCGGCTTCCATGTCAGACATCGCCGCTGAAATAGTCCGCGGAGGATTCGTTTCGTCGGGGTTTGTCGGGACGTCGTCTCCTGGACAGCTGGCGCGGTCCGCTCAGCCGTTTCAGCCTTCTCAGGAGCGCGTTCGCGATCGATTTTCTCTTGCACCCGTTTGACCATGATGTTGGCCCCGGCTTTTCGATACTGGAAGCTAGAGTTGTAGTACTGGCGTTTCTTCGCGTAAATATTGCCGAGGTAGAAATGCGTTTTCTGATTGTCGGGCTTGAGCTCGAGAGCTCGAAGGAAAATGGCTTCCGCGTTGTCCAGATCGCTCATTGTGAAGCACACGAGTCCCAAGTTGAAGTGAAGGGTATAGGATTCGGGGTTGAGCTCGATGAGCTTGCGATAGACGCCGTCGGACTCCTTGTACTTCTCCTGCTTGAAATAGGCGAGGCCGAGGAGGTTGATGACCGAGTCGTCGTCAGGCCGAAGACGGCGCGCCTCTTCGAGCTGCTCGGCCGCGTCGATGAAATTCCGTCGGTCGAAATGCTCGCGCCCGCGGTTCAGATGTACCAGGAACAAGCCCTGGTCGAACGGTGTCGACGATTGGTTGGCCATAAGAGACAGCTCAGATAACCGTATCGGGTGAGGGAAACCGGAGCTCGGTAATACTATCTCATTCTGGGGGGGGGCTGGCACGCGCTCAAGGCTCTAGCACGTCGTAGGGGAAGCTCGAGGGACGCACGCGTGTGATCCGCACCACACCGTCGCTGTCGATGTAGCGGTAGTAAGGAGTATTGGCGACCTCTCGTGGGGTTTTTGGCACTGGTGGGGGCGCTTCGGGAGGGGGAGGCGGGTTGGCTGCGGCAGCGCGCCGCGCCTGGTTCCGCCGCGCGACCTCACCGAGGCTCTCGGGTGCTGCCTCTGCGGGTGGTTGCGCGCTCGTAACCGCGTGTCCGTGAGATTTCGTCACGCGCGCTTGGCCTCCGGGCTGGCCGATGCTGTATACGCGATCGCCTTTGACGATCTGGATCTGGCTGCCAGCGTGATAAATGGCCATCACCTTTGTCACGTAATTCCGGGTCTCGCGATAGGGCGGGATGCCGTTATAACGCTTCACCGGCGTGGCGCCCGCGTTATAAGCTGCGAGTGCGAGTCGAACGTCGCCGAACTCGTTGACGAGACTTCGGAGATGCTCGGTACCGGCACGGATGTTTTGCCAAGGGTCGAAGGGGTTGACCACGCCGTACATGCGTGCGGTGGCCGGCATCAGCTGCATCAGGCCGAGGGCGCCTTTGTTGGATCTTGCGTAGCGATTGAAGGCGGACTCGACGGCGATCACCGCGCGCACGAGTGCGGACTCTACGCCATGGATGCGCGAGGCTTTCAGGATCATCGGGTCATATTGTCCGGTATAGCGCCATATTTTGCTGGCGGGCTCGGCAATCCCATCGGCGATCATTCGCATCCGGTCATCAGAGGGGACGTTCGAGAGAATGAGCACACCGTTATTGTCGGTATAGCCGTAGATCTGGGCTTCGCTGACAGCCGCCGAGCTGAGCCAGGCCAGTGCGAGCAGGTAAATGGTGCCTCTCATGCACGTTGTCCTGAAAGGGCCAGGCGCACGCGATCGAGACCGCGCTCGAGAAGCCCAGGAATACGGTCGGGAAAGCCGCCGCCCGCTTCCGCGCGCTCCGCCTTGCCGCCGCCGCGGCCCTCGATGATGGCGGCGAGCTCCTTGATGAGCTGGTCCGCGCGAATCTGGTCGACGAGGCCTTTCGAGACTTCCACGATGACAGACACCTTGTCGTTGTTGACCGCGGTGGAAATGGCCACCCAAGGCTCGTTCTGGTGCTTCTCCTTGAACATGTCGACGACTTGACGATGTTGCTTCTTTCCATAGCCCTCGAGAGGCGCGGGCGTCCACACTAAAACGTCGCCGATCGTCGTCGTAGCGGCATCGGCGCCGCTCGAGCCGCCGGTTGCGAGCTTCAGCTTGAGCTCTTGCACTTCGCGCTCTTTCCGCTTGAGCTCGTCGCGGAGCCGCGAAGCCGTTTGAGCGAGCTCGCCCGGGCGCGTTTTGAGCGCATGGCTGGCTTCATCGATCAAAGCCCTTTGCTTCTGCCAATGCTCCGTCGCGGCAAGACCGGTCAAAGCTTCCACACGCCGGATACCGGACGCGACCGACGATTCGCTCGTGATGACGAAAGGGCCGGCTTCACCCGTGCGGCGTAGATGGGTGCCACCGCAAAGCTCGAGGCTAAAGTCTGGAATCTCGACGATGCGAACACGGTCACCGTACTTCTCATCAAAAAAGGCCATGGCGCCGCGTGCGAGCGCGTCGTCGAGCGACAGGGTGTCGGTGGAAACATCCAAATCCTCCTGGACCTTCTCGTTCACCCGGCCTTCGATTTGCTGCAACTCTCCGCGCGTCAGAGGCGCGAAATGCGAAAAATCGAACCTCAATCGATTGGGCGCGACGAGAGAGCCGGCCTGCTTGACGTGAGGGCCGAGGGTTTCTCGAAGCGCCGCGTGGAGCATGTGGGTGATGGTGTGGTGCGATGCCGCGCCTTTGCGCGACGTGGCGTCGACACTCGCGACGACTCTTTGGTCCTGTCCAAGGGTCCCTTTGCTCATGCGGACGTGATGGCTCACGAGCTCGCTCACCGGCGACTGTGTGTTCACCACGTCGGCAACACCGTCTGGGCCGGCGAGCACCCCGCGGTCACCGAGCTGGCCGCCGCCTTCGGGATAGAAGGGCGTCTGGTCGAGGAACACTTCACCTTCTTCCCCTTCGCGAAGCTCCGGCACTTCCACTCCGTCTTTCATGATAGCGAGGACGCGCGATTCCGGGATCTGCATTTGCGCGTAGCCGTCGAAGCGCGTCTCGAAGCGCCCGCGTAGCTCGCCGTAAATAGATCGATCGGGCACAGCCACGGCCTTTTTCCACGACTCGCGGGCTTGGCTGCGTTGGCGTTCCATTTCCCGATCGAAGCCGTCGGAATCCACGGTGACGCCGGATTCGGCAGCGATGTCGACGAGCAGGTCAAGGGGCACGCCGAACGTGTCGTAGAGCTTGAATGCATCAGCGCCAGGAAGCTCTTTGCTCTTCGCGACGTCTTCCTGTCTGAGTTTTTCTTCGAGCGCGGCGATACCAGTCGCGAGCGTCGTCGAGAAACGTTCCTCCTCGAATTTCACGACCCGCCGCACGAGTTCGCGCGCGAGCAAGAGCTCGGGGTAGGCGTCCTGCATCTCCTCGATCACATTTTCGGTCAGCTCGTAGAGAAACGGCTCTTCGACCCCGAGCTTTTTACCGTGGCGCATCCCCCGGCGCATGATCTTGCGGAGCACGTAGCCCCTGCCTTCATTGGCAGGCATCACCCCGTCGGAAATCAAAAACGCGCTCGCTCGGACATGGTCGGCGATGACTCGGAAAGAGACGTCGTCCGCGGACGCGCTCCGCTCATAGGTCTTGCCGGTGCGCTTGCCGATGGCGTCTAGCAGCCCGGTGAAGAGGTCGGTGTCGTAGTTGCTGAGAACATTCTGGACGACCACGGCAATACGCTCGAGGCCCATGCCGGTATCGACGCTCGGCTTGGGGAGAGGGTGCAGCTTCTTATCTTCGGTGCGATTGAACTGCATGAAGACAAGATTCCAAATCTCGAGCCAGCGGTCGCACTCGCAAGCGACGCCGAGGCACTCCGTTTCGTTGCAAGGCCATTGATCGCCTTGAAAGAAATGAATCTCCGAGCACGGACCGCAGGGGCCGGTATCGCCCATGGACCAAAAGTTGTCCTTTCGGCCGAGCTCGTGAATGCGTTCGGGCTCGAAATATTTGCGCCAAAAATCGTAGGCCGCGTCGTCGCGCGGCACGTCGTCATCGCCCTCGAAAATGGTGACGGCGAGCCGCTCGGGATCGAGCTTTAGCTCGTCGACGAGAAATTCCCACGCGAAGTCTACGGCTTCTTTCTTGAAGTAGTCGCCGAAGGAAAAATTACCCAGCATCTCGAAAAAAGTGTGATGCCGCGCGGTGACTCCGACATTTTCGAGGTCGTTATGTTTCCCGCCGGCTCGGACGCATTTTTGAACCGTTGCCGCCCGGTTGTAATCGCGGCTCTCGAGGCCTAGGAACACATCCTTGAACTGATTCATACCCGCATTGATGAAAAGCAGGGTCGGGTCGGAAATAGGAACGAGCGAAGAGCTCGCGACGACACGATGCCCTTTTTGGGCAAAGTAGTCGAGGAAGCACTTTCGGATGTCTTTAACCTTCATGATACTCATGTCGGATTCAAATTTTTGTCGATTCTAACCCTTCAGTATCCCCGAAATCGTGGCTCGATACCAATTCATGAGAGGTCTCCGGCGTGAATCCCCTCGCCAGCAGGTGTCGATAAGCGCGCGCTTTGCGTCTTGCGGGGGAAAGAGCCCTCCGCTCGCCAGCGAGAAAACGGAGGAACGCGCGCTCACCGGCCTCGCGCTCTCCGAACGGGAACACCTCGGCGAGCGCCGCCTTGATGTGTTGGTCGGCGAGTGCCAGCGCTTTTAGCGCGGTCTCGACGCGTGCGGGGCCCCAGCGCCGACGCTCCGCTCGCTCGCGCGCGAAATCGCGCGCGAAAGCCACATCGTCCAAATAGCGCTGTTTTCGAAGAACATCGATCGTTTTGACGATCTTGTCGTCGGGATAGCCGGCACGAGCCATCTTACGCGTAAGCTCGCCTTCGCTATGGGCGCGGCGAGAGAGCCGTCTCAGCGCAAAGTCGCGTGCTTTGGCCTTGGGGCGTTTGGGAACGGGCTCGACAGGATCATCAGGTGAGCTCGAACTCGCTTCCTCCACCGGCACCGCCCTCGTCCATGAAGTGGGTCATGCTGCGTTCCATCTCCTCTTGAGCTAGGTCGCTCGTCGTCTGGATGCCCTGGATCTTGAGCTTGAACTCGTCCGGGTTGCTAGCGCGCCTCAAGGCCTCATCGTAAGTGATGAGGTCTTTCTTGTAGAGATTGAAGATGGATTGATCGAAGGTCTGCATTCCGTACTGGGAGACGCCTGCCGCGATCGCCTCGTGGATGAGCTTCGTTTTGTCTTTGTTGATGATGCAGTCACGGATGAACGGGGTGGTGATCATTACTTCTGCGGCGGGAACGCGGCCATGCCCGTCCGAGCGCGGGATCAGTCGCATGGACACGACGGCTTTCAGGACACCGGCGAGCTGCAGTCGAATTTGTTTCTGTTGGTGCGGTGGGAAAACAGCGATGATGCGGTTGACCGTTTCCGTGACATCGACGGTGTGGAGCGTCGAGAGCACCAAATGGCCCGTCTCTGCGGCCGTTATGGCAGTCTCGATGGTCTCGTAGTCCCTCATCTCACCGACGAGTATGACATCGGGGTCCTGGCGCACGGCGCTCCTGAGCGCTCCCGCGAAGGTCTTCGTGTCGAATTCGACCTCGCGCTGGTTCACGATCGACTTTTTGTCGCGGTGGAGAAACTCGATCGGGTCTTCGATCGTCATGATGTGCTCGCAGCGATGCGAGTTGATGTAGTCGATCATTGCGGCGAGCGTGGTGGACTTTCCCGAACCGGTCGTCCCGGTGCAGAGGAGGAGGCCACGGGTTTCTTGCGAGATCTTCTCGAGCACGAGCGGCAGGCCGAGCTCTCGGATCGTGAGAATCTTGACCGGGATGACGCGAAGGACGAGGCCCACGGTGCCGCGCTGCTGGAATACGTTGGCTCGAAAACGTCCGAGACCAGGAACACTGTAGGCGATATCGATCTCGAGATCGTCCTTGAACTTTTGTTTCTGACGGTTACTCATGATCGAGAACGCCATCGCGATGGTGTCCTCTTGCATCAACCCCTTCATTTCCACCAGCGGGACGAGCTCCCCGGCAACACGAATGACAGGATGGCTTCCCACCTTGAGGTGCAAGTCGGAGGCCTTGCGCTCCGATGCGACTTTTAGCAAGTCGTTAATGTGCATGTTCTGTTCCTGCTTCTGGTGAGGTTATGTCGACGACATAGACCGGGTGGACCGAATAGGGAACACGAATCCGGTAGTGCTCGTTTGTGCTGAAAAAGATTCGTCTGCGGATATGCTAGGTAAAAACCCTTGTATTGTCAACACATCGAGCGATCGATAGCCCGAGGGCCGAGCCGAGACAAAGCGGATGTTATACTGCGCGCCGCTCAAATGTTTCTCCTCGGACAACAACTCGGCAAGTACGAGATCCTCAGGACTCTCGGGAGCGGGGGATTCGGTACGGTCTATCTCGTCCGCGATACGTGGATCGATAAGAAAGTCGCGATCAAAGTGCCGCACAAGCAAAATGGTGAGTTCGACGAGCTGCTGCGGGAGCCGAGGCTGCTTGCGGCGCTAGACCACGCGAACATCGTTCGCATCGTCACCGCCGAGAAAGCCGACGACTATTTCTTTATCGTGATGGAGTTCGTCGCAGGTGAGAGTCTCGAAGCGATGATCGAGCGTGAGAAAGGCCTCGGAATCGAGCCAGCGACCGACTTCGCGCGCCAACTTGCTACGGGTGCCGAATATGCCCACGCTCAAGGTGTTATCCATCGCGATCTGCGGCCGGGGAACGTTTTGGTGACACCTGAGGGCCAGATCAAGATTACGGATTTCGGCACGTCCCGTTTCCTCGAAGTGGCCGAGCGAGCTTCGACGATCATCGGGAGCCCGCCCTATATGGCGCCCGAGCAGTTCCAGGGACGCGCCATGTTCTCCTCCGACGTCTACTCGCTCGGCGTCATCATGTACGAGATGATGACCGGCGTCCTCCCTTACTTCAGTGCCAATCCGAGACAGCTCGAGAAGATGGTGCTCTCCGGTCGCGTCGTGCGGCCGCGCGAGCGCAACAAAGCCATCCCGGTCGAGATGGAGGAGATAATCATGCGCGCTCTGGCGCCCGAGGTCTCCGACCGCTACCAGCGCGCGGGCGAGCTGCTAGACGACCTCGGCACCGCGGGCGAGATCGACCACCGCGCCTCCCGCCTCGAAGACATCCGCTCGAGACTGAGAGCAAGAGAGAAAATCTCCGCAGGCTTCTGCTGGAACTGCCGCAAACCTCTCCACGCCCGAAGCCCGAGCTGCCCATTCTGCGGAGAATCGCAGTAGTAGTCAGGATTCAGCATTCAGGATGCTCTCAGGACTACGGCGCCCGAGCCATTGCTGCGGTCATGTTCCTGAATGCTGAATGCTAGGTTGTCGTGAGGTCGCCGGATAGCCATTGCACAATGGCGGTGGCGGTTATGGCGGCGGTTTCGGTGCGGAGTGTTCTTGGGCCAAGGCTCAGTTCTAATACGGAGCGTTTTTGGGCTAGGGTAAGCTCGTGATTCGACCAGCCTCCTTCGGGGCCGATGGCGATGATGAGTGGATCGACCAGGGGTTTTTCTCGGAGCGGGGGAGCGCCGGGTCTCAGGAGCAAAGTGCCTCGCTTGATGATGTCGACGTCGTCGAATGGTTTCGGTGTCTCGATGCGCGGGAGGCGGCTGCGGGCGCTTTGTTTTGCGGCTTCCAATGCGATGCGGCGCCAGCGTTCCAGGCGTTCTTGGATCCATTCTTCATCCACTTCGCCGAGGTCGGTGATGAGTGGTTGTATGGCCGTCACGCCGAGCTCCGTGAGCTTCTGGACGATCAGCGACATCTTCTCGCCTTTTGGCACTGCGACGGCGACGGTGAGTGTTATTGGGGACTCGTGGGCGGGAAGGGGATCGCCAGGCTCGAGCTCGACGGTGTCCTTGTGAATGCCAGCTATGCGTGCGGATTTTGCCGTGCCGCGTCCGTCGAAAAGAGCGACCGTGTCGCCCGGACTCAGTCGAAGCACATGGATGAGGTGGTGGGCTTCGTCGCCCGTGAGCTCCACGGACGGCGCGTCCAGCTGTTCCGCTAGAAAACGACGCTCTCGAGTCAACAGCACGGCCTTTTGAGCGCGAGCGCGGCCCATTCGCCGTCTTGCGGTCGCTCTTTGATGACGCAGTCCTTTGAGAGGGCGTCGATGAATGCGTCGAACTCTTCGACGAAGGCTTGTTCGGGGTCGAGACGCAGGAACATGCGGTCCGTCTCTACGGGATCCTCGAGCTCCTCCGCCGTGCCCGAGAGCTCCAATATCGGATAATTATCCAAAGAGTTTTTCGAAGAAGCTCTTCTCTGTTCCCGAAACGCGTTCGCCAATTTTGGGCGGTGGTGTCAGCTCGCCGAGCGTTACCAAAAGTGAGCGCTGCTCTTTCGTGAGCGTGGAGGGCGTGACAACGTTCACGACGACGACCTGATCGCCGTTTCCAGAACCGCTGAGCCGGGGGACACCTTTGTTGCGAATCTTGATGATGGTGCCGGTTTGCGTGCCCTCAGGGATACTGACGCGCTGCGTTCCGTGGATGGTGGGGACGTCCAGATCGGCGCCGAGCGCGGCTTGAGCGAATGTGATCGGAAGCTCGAGAAGAATTTCCTCACCGTCCCGGCGATACATACGGTGGGGTGCTACGCTCAGAACAACATAGAGGTCTCCGGGCGGCCCGCCTTGGACGCCCGCTTCACCTTCGCCCGTGCGCCGCAGGCGTGAGCCGTTATCGACGCCCGCCGGGATCTTGAGCGTGAGCTCGCGCTCCCGCGCGACATGGCCCGTGCCGGCACATCGCGCGCACGGGTCCAGTATGAAGGATCCCGTCCCCTGACACTGCGCGCACGGGCGTGCGACGACGAGAAACCCCTGCTGGTAGCGCACCTGACCGTGACCGCCGCAGGTGGGGCAAGCTGCTGCCCGTGTACCCGGAGTCGCTCCCGAGCCATCGCACTTTTCGCAGAGCTCGTTCCGCGGTACCAGAATGCGCGTCTCGGTGCCTCCGACGGCCTCTTCGAAGGTAATGTCGAGGTCGTAGCGCAGATCGGCGCCGCGGGTGTTGCCCCGCCTTCGCCCCCCGCCGCCGAAGAAGTCCCCAAACAGCTCTTCGAAAATGCTGCTGCCGCCGCCAAAGATGTCGCTGAACTCGCGAAAGATGTCCGTGTTTATTTGCGGTCCGCCTCGGAGCCCCTCGTGCCCGTATCGGTCGTAGACAGCGCGCTTCTGCTGGTCAGAGAGGATGCTATAGGCTTCGGCCGCCTCTTTGAAAGAGTCTTCTGCTTCTGGGTTGTCAGGGTTCTTGTCCGGGTGGAACTGGACGGCGCGCCGGCGATAAGCCTTCTTGATGTCCTGCTGGCTCGCCTGCCGTTCGACGCCAAGGACTTCGTAGAAATCGCGTTTCGTTGTACTACGCAAAATGAATCTCCCGACCAATTGGATCCATTATAGAGTTTCGTGTTCGGTCGAACGAACGTCGGCACTAAACGGATAGAGATGCTTTCTTGCGCGGACACTAACCGCGCAACATGGCTTGCCCAAGAGCTTCTGCAGTGGTCTCTAAAATTGAGAGCGCTGCCTGAAGCTCGTCGAGCGAGCCTTCCCTTGCTTGGTCCACCTTGGTGAGCGCCTGGGTCGCAGAGCTCCGCTCTTCCTCGGTCAGCTTTGCGGAGAGCAGCTCGAACGTCTTCCGTGTGCTCTGGGTGAGACCCTGGAGCTGGCCAATGATGCGGTCCCGCTCCTTGCGCCCTTCCTCTACCTGCAATTGTTGATCGCTCTCGGTTCGCGCTTTCTCGACCTCGGATTGTGTCAAACCGCTTGCCGCGCGCACGGTGATGTTCTGCTGGCGCCCCGTTGCTTGATCGAGCGCGGTCACTTGCACGATGCCGTTTACGTCGATCCCGAAAATTACTTCGATCTGCGGTACGCCTTTCGGAGCAGGTGCGACATCGGTCACCATGAAGCGGCCGAGCGATGTGTTCTCGTGCGCCATGGTGCCCTCGCCTTGAAGAACATGCACTTCGACTTTGTTCTGATTGTTGGTGCCCGTTGTGAAGACACGGCCCTTCTTTGTCGGGATGTTGGCGTTGCGATCGATGAGCGATGTGAACGTGCCGTCCTTGGTCTCGATACCGAGCGTGTGGGGCGTGACGTCGAGCAGGACGAGATCAGTTACCTCGCCCTGCATGATGCCCGTCTGGATTGCGGCGCCGATGGAGACGACTTCGTCGGGATTGACGCTACGGTTGGGCTCTTTGAGGGAAATGTTCTGGATCGTCTCCAGCACCTTGGGGGTACGTGTCTGGCCGCCCACTGGGATGACGTCGTCCAAATCCGCGGCCGTCAGCCCCGCATCCTTGAGCACGTCTTCGCAAGGTTTGCGAGTTCTTTCGAGAAGCGGCTCGATCATCTGCTCGAACTTCGTCCTGGTGAGAACCGTGTTCAGATGTTTGGGACCGCTCTGATTTGCCGAGATGAAGGGGAGAACCTTTTGCGCGTTCTGCACTTCCGGCGAATTGAAATGGCGCCCGATCAAGCGCTTCACGCTATAAACCGTGTTCTGCGGATTGGTCAATGCCTGTCGCTTTGCGATTTGCCCAACGAGCGGCTCACCTTTGCTCGTGCAAGCCACGATCGACGGGGTCGTGCGCGCCCCTTCCTGGTTTGGAATGACCTGAGGGGTACCACCTTCCATCACCACGATACAGGAGTTCGTGGTTCCGAGATCGATTCCAACGACCTTACTCAATGTAGTGCTCCTTCACGCTCGACGCTCATTCTTTCTGCGGTACGACGCGGTTCTCGTCCTCTTGGACGCTCTTGTCATAGTTGTCCTCGACCGGCCCACCCTCGGCAGGCTGAGACACGCTAACCATAGATGGTCGCAACAGCCGGTCCTTGAACAAGTAACCTTTCTGAAGAACTTCCACGACGGTGCCTTCGGGCTGCTCGCTCGTCTCGACTCTGCCGACGGCCTCGTGAACGTGAGGATCGAACGGCTTGGCAATCGCCTCAACCTCGAGCAGCCCCTGTTTGGTCAGAGCATCGCGGAATTGCTTGTGGATGATTTCGACACCCTCGATCAGCTGTTCTTCGCTGCCGGTCTTCGACGCAGCGATGGCACGTTCTAGATTGTCGAGTACCGGCAAAATCTCCCTCATCAGATCCGCTGCCGCGAATTTAATCGTTTCGGCGCGCTCGCGCTCGGCACGCTTCCTGTAGTTCTCGAGCTCCGCTTGCTTGCGCTGTGCGAGCAACCGCATCTCCTGCGCTTCAGCGGCGAGTCGGTCGGGCTCCTGCGCGTCCGCGGACGGCTCGTCGCCCCCGTCGAGACCGTCGGATTCCGGCGGCGGAGAGCCAGCGGGTGACGGTTCTTGTTGGTCGACAGAGCTCGACACCTCTTCGGTTCTCTCCGAAGCTTCGGCTGAATCGACTTCGACCTCGACTTTATCGTACTCGACACCGGTATCCGCTTCCGTTGTTGTCGTGTCGTTCTCGAGTTTCTTTTTACTATGGCGCTTTTTTCTAGACATGAGTGCTCATGGCGCTGGCGTTCGTTGGTCTCGAGCGCTCACCCATTGGCTCGCGAATCCGTTTTTAGGGAACCCTGCGCTTTTCGAACAAATTAATTGGCTAGCTCGCTTCCCGCTTGCGTAATGGCGGCGGACAGCGACCACGCGATGTAGTCTACAACGGAAATAAATCGGGCATATTCCATCCTCGTAGGCCCCATGATACCGATGGACCCGAGCGGTTGGCTGCCATTCGAATAACGGGCGCCTATCAGGGAGATACCTTCGAGAACCGGGACCTGCGCTTCCGAGCCGATGACGATCCGGAGACCGGAGCCATCGAGGCATGCATTGAGGATCGCGACTAGTTTGTGCCGCTCTTCGAGCGTCTCGAGGAGCTGTTGTGCGTGCTCGATGTTCTTGACGAATTCGGGCCTCTGCAACATATGCGAGGTGCCCTCGACGTAAATTTCGGATGCTGGCTCTTCTGTAAAGGCCGCGTCGGCTATCGTCAGAGCTTTGCGAACGAGGCCATTGACCATTGCCTCGATTTCTTTCAAACGATGCAATAGAAGCTCGCGCGCCTCGGAGAGCGTGTAGCCCACGAACTGCTCTTGGAGATAGCGGGCGCATTGGGCGAGATCATCACCGGAGAGATCGTTGGGGATCTCGATCACGCGATTCGTCACGTGGCCCGCTTGGGAAACCAACACGACGAGCAATCGTCGAGGCGCCATCCGTACAAAATCTACGTGATGCAACACGCTGTTGCGAGAATTGGGGCCCGTCACGAAACCCACCATCCCGGTCATCGTGGATAACAGTCTCGACGTGCGCTGTACGAGGCCCCCGTGACCACCTAGCCCCGCTTCGGTCGGCTGCATTTGATCCTCGATCCATTGGCGAACGGTTGGGGTGAGCTCTTCCTCGTCCATCAGCGTGCCGACATAGAATCGATAGCCGCGATCCGTGGGCACCCTGCCGGCGGATGTGTGGGGTTGATACAGGTACCCCATTTCTTCTAGGTCCGAGAGCACGTTGCGGATCGTCGCGGATGAATAGCCTCGGGAGTTAATTGTGGATAACGTTCGGGAGCCGACCGGCTCGCCGGCCATGATAAAGATGTGGACCATTTGTCGCAAGATCTCGCGACTACGGGCATCGAGTGCCGGAGCTGTCATGGTTCTAGTTTAACCTTTACTTTTACGCGCACGGTTGCCTGAAAGCGTAAATTCCGCCAACTCCTTTTTTACCAAGCGGCTCCCGTCTTGTCAACCGAGCGGGACTGGCTCCTCGCGGCGCTTCGGACATTCTGGGGAGCGATATTTGGGGTCGTGCGCGTTTCTCTCAGGGGGGCGGCTCGGTCGGGTCGTCGATTTTCCTGCGCAATCAGAGAAGCTCTTGAATGCGTTCATGGTCCCGGTTTTACGACACCGCTACGGGCACACACGTCACTTTGCCTTGATACGTGTTTACGCCGGCCAGCAGATGCGGATCCGACCCCAGGGCTCCTTTGAGGCCGCGATTCGCGATATCGAGCGCGAAGGGCAAGGTTACGTTCGTGAGAGCGAAGGTCGATGTTCTTGGCACGGCGCCCGGCATGTTGGCGACACAGTAGTGCACCACGCCCTCGACGATGAAGGTAGGATCGCTATGCGTCGTCGGGCGGGTGGTCTCGATGCACCCACCCTGGTCCACGGCTACGTCGACGACGACGGCGCCATTCTTCATTTCTAGAATCATGTCGCGAGTCACAATCTTGGGGGCTGAAGCGCCTGGTATGAGAACCGCCCCGATGACAAGGTCTGCTGTCCGCACCGACTCCTCGATAGTAACGGGGTTGGACATGAGCGTTGTGATGCGTCCTGCGAAGATATCGTCGAGATATTGCATCCGCCCGAGGCTTCTCTCGAGCACGGTCACCTGAGCGCCGAGCCCGACCGCCATCTTGCAAGCATTGAGCCCGCCGACCCCGCCGCCGATGATCGAGATCCTCCCTCGCGGGACGCCGGGAACGCCTCCGACGAGTATCCCGCAGCCGCCCTCGGCTTTTTCGAGGTAGTGGGCACCTTCTTGAATCGACATGCGCCCCGCAACTTCGCTCATGGGTGTTAGAAGAGGGAGCGAGCGCCCGTCATGGGACGTGATGGTCTCGTAGGCGATTCCGGTGACCCCGCGCCTCGAGCAGCCCGTCGGTGAGCTCCGGCAGCGGCGCGAGGTGCAAATACGTGAAGAGGATCTGTCCTTCGCGCAACATCTCGACTTCCGTGGTGAGCGGTTCTTTGACTTTGATAATCATTTCCGCCGCGGCGATGACCTCGTCTGCCGAAGGCAGAATCGTGGCGCCCGCCGAAACATATTCTTCGTTCGTGATACTGCTTCCGAGCCCTGCGCCGTCCTGGACCAAGACTTCGTGTCCGGCCGCCGCAAGGGCCTTGACGCCCCCCGGCACGAGACCGACGCGATATTCGTTGTCTTTGATTTCTGTAATGGTTCCGACTTTCATTCGTGTAGATTCCTGGGTGTAGCGGATCAGCCTCGATCGTCAATCGGCCGGGGCCGCTTCAGTTCGCGCCCGACGAAGAGCTCGGGTTGCCGCTAGCCCTTGGGCTCGGTTGGTTTGCGCGGTGGTGGAACGGGTTTCGATTGCGACGATTTCGCCATCTTGCTCGAGCCGCGGAAAGTAGCGCCTGCGGCGACGCGGATGACCTGGGCTGAAATATTGCCGAACACTCTGCCTGTTTCGGTGATTTCGATTTTATCGGACGCCGTGCAGTCGCCTTGGACCTCTCCCCGGATCGAGACGACAGTCGCAGAAATATTCGCATGTACTTTTCCGGTTTTGCCTATGACCACACGCTGCCCGCCCTGGACTGTGCCTTCGACACGGCCATCGATTACCATGTCGTGCTTACTCCTGAGCTCGCCTTTGACCAGGGCGCCCTTGCCGATGACCGTGGGCTCTCCTGCGGGTTCCGACACGGTGGATGTTTGCTCACGTTCGGGTACGACGGCAGCTGCCGGACTCGGTTTCTTCTCCGGTTTTCCACTAAAGATTCCCACGAATGCTCCTTCCAGTTCGACCGGACGGCGTAGCCCTCTGCTCGCAAGCTCGCTTGAAGAAGACGGCTTCTAGTTCGGTCTCGCCCTAGCCTTTCGCTCGACAGCTCGCTGAGAACACGGCTTCGGACCTAGAGGCCCTTGACGGTCGAACGCGAGCCGCGGACAGTCTATGGAGCGGACGACGGGACTCGAACCCGCGACACCAAGCTTGGGAAGCTTGTACTCTACCAACTGAGCTACGCCCGCCCGTTTCGAATAGAAGTATACACCAGTGCTTCATCCGTCAGCGTCTAGCGCGGTCACGCGGCTGAAATCTGTGAGCACGGACTTGTCTCCGAGAACGACGCCGCCCTCGAGAACCGAGCGATGGCCGATATGGGCGCTCCGGCCGATGAGTGCACCGCGCACGCGTGCCTCGGTTCCGATGCGTACATTGGACCAAAGCACCGAATTGCCCACGATGGCTTCCGACTCGATCCGGCAGTTGGGCCCCACGACCGCGAACGGCTCGAGATGAGCCCCGGCCTTCACGAGCGCGCCTTCACCGATATAACCGGGCCCTTGTATCTTGGCTCCGCTTTTGACCGTGGCGGTCGGGTCGACATAGGTGCCGCCTGCATTAGGGTTGAAGCCTTCGAAGGGAAGGGCTCGGGACAAAATATCGCGGTGCACCCGCAGATATTTCTCCGGGGTGCCGATATCGATCCAATAGCCGCGATGCACGTAGGCATAGAACGGAATTTTGTCTTTTAGAAGACTCGGAAAAAAACCGCGCTCGAAGGAATAACTCTCTCCTTCGGGGATGCGGTCCAAGGTCTCCGGCTCGAGGATGTAGACACCAGCGTTGATCGTGTCGCACGTGATCTCATCGTAGCTCGGCTTTTCCAGGAATTGCCGGACGCGCCCGTCATCTTCGGTCTCCACGAGCCCATAGGCCGTTGGATTTTCCACGGGAGTGAGCACGATCGTCGCCTTCGCCCCAGTCTCCTCATGTTGTTTCAGCACCGCTCCGAGATCGAGATCGCTCAGGACGTCTCCGTTGAAGACGACGGTACGCCCACCGATCAACGCCTCTGCATTCTTGACCGCGCCGGCAGTGCCGAGAGGCTCGGGCTCCATCGTGTAGTGGATCTTGACGCCGAGAGACGAACCGTCTCCGAAGAGCTTTTCGATGCGCCGAGGCTGATAGGACAGAGAAAGCACGATGTTGTCGATCCCGGTTTTCTTGAGAAGCTCGATTTGTAGCGCCAGGAATGGGCGGGTGAGGATGGGGACAATCGGTTTGGGAGTATTGAGCGTCAGAGGACGCAGTCTCGTCCCCTTGCCACCTGCGAGAATTACAGCGTTCATAAACCTTAAAGCCTCGAATGGAGCGGATTCTAGCACTCGGGGGACGGGAGCTTCAAGCCATGATGCGAGTCCACGAGCCGCGACCAAGAAAATGACACAGAACGTGAGAAAAAACCAGAAAAGAACAGCCACAGAGCCACAGAGCCACAGTTCTTCCCAATTTTTTCTCAGGTCCACAGTAGAATAGCGTTGAAAGTGGTTTCCGCCCCTCGATACGATGACGCTTCCAAATTTGCCGAACGCCCTCACGCTGAGCCGAATCTTTCTCGTGCCGCTGCTCGTTGTCGTGCTCCTTACGCGCGCGGATTTTTGGGAGCTCATCGGCGGCGCGATTTTCGGGGTCGCGGCCCTTACGGATTGGCTCGACGGATACCTGGCCCGGCGACGCAAAGAGGTCACGACGCTTGGGATCATGCTGGATCCCGTCGCAGACAAGATGCTGATCTCGGCGGCGTTCATCAGCCTGGTACAGATGGAGCTCGTGCCTGCTTGGATGGTCGTAGTCATCGTGGGCCGCGAGTTCGCGGTGATGGGGCTGCGAATGGTTGCCGTGCAGCAGGGCATCACGATACCGGCGAGCCCATTGGGGAAGGGAAAAATGGCGACTCAAGTCGTCGCGATTCTTCTTTTGATCCTCGGTGAAAAGTTCATGGGCCCCCTCGCGGTGCTCGGGCCCGTCGCTCTCTGGCTCACGGTCATCTTGGCGCTATTGTCCGGGGTCGATTACTTCTTCCGCTTCTACAAGAAAGTCTCCGGAGATCTCCCGATGGAAGGTTTAGCCGGACGCGAAGCTTCGAGCAAAGCCGGAAGAACCGAATGACGCGCGTGCCGCCGGAAGCGCACCGGCTGATCGAGAAGGCACCTCGGGTCTATGTCGGGCCGGATGCCGAGCGCGCGTTGTCAGGGGAGAGAGGCGTGCTCTTAGGCGCGAAGCGCCCAGAGTGGATAGACGTTCTCGCCGTGGATGCCCACACCGGTGACGCTTGGAACACGCTCGTGGCGCGCCGCTACGAGGCTCCCCGGCTGTGGGAGGCGGTGGGCCTGAGCCTGCCGTTCGAGGAGTTTCGGAAACATCGCGCGCGCTGGCTTCGAGAGCTCGTCCCGGGCGACGCGGTGGTTACGGAGAAAGGAATCTCGGTGCACCTCGGCGATGTCTGGGAAATCGCCAAGTTGGCACGCTAGCAGATCGGGTTCAAGCCCCTAGAGAATCCGCTATTTCAGCTCAATCAAATCCCCTACCACCATGAAGTCGTAGCTTTCCATAATTTTGGCGGTGGCGTGCTCTCTTTGGACGGTCAAGACGGCGAGCTCACCGAGAACCTTCCGTGGCGCGTCCGGGTGGACGTAACGAAAGACCGTGAACAAGTTTCCTGGCACGACGCCGTCGTTCTCACCTACATCGATGCTCACGAGATACCCCTCGCCGAGTGTAGTGATTTCTTCGAGTGATGCTACGATCTCGCCACGCATCTCACCCGTCTCCGGCGTCAAGCGCGTCGCGGACGGCTGCCCAGGAAGAAGGGGCACGGTGATTGGACTAAACGGCGTCAGGTAGTCGCCGACATTCATATCCGAGCACGAGGCGACGATCTCGGCCAATGAGCTGTCAGCTTGGGCAGCCAGGACAACGACAGCGCCGGTGCGCCGGACGTGACGGCCTTTCATCCCCCAGCTGAAGTTGATGAGCCGCTGGACGTAGAAGCGGTCGCCCGCACTGACACCCTGATTCGTGCCTCGACCCACATACATGATGTCACCGATAGCGTAGCCGACTTTCGAAGCGCCTTCTTCGGTTCCGATGATGCGAAAACTGTCATCTTCGTTTTCGGCATAAAAGCCAGCGCAAGCGATGGTGTGCTCTTCATACGCGGGGTGAAACGTTGGCCCCAATGGACCACTGGCTCCCGCTTGCCCGCCCCCTGGACCCGCACCGGGGCCAGCAGCGCCTCCGGCACCGGCTGCACCCGTACCTCCCGCAGTAACGCCCGGGCCGCCCGGCGCGCCGGCTACGTCTCCGGGGCGTACCATGTCCACGTCGGGAAGCACGACTGGGTCGCCCGGATAGATTAGATGTGGATCATCGATGTAGCGGTTGGCGTCCCATAGTTGCGGCCAGAGATACGGATTTTCGAGATATCGCCCCGAGATTGCCCATAGCGTGTCGCCGTCGACCATAATATGGAGCTGGGTGCCCTCGGGGTAGCTCGTTGGTGCCTGGTAAGGAGACCAGTGCTCGGCAACGACGATCTCTTGTGCGTTGTCGCTCGTGTCCTGGGCCAGGGCAAGCGTGCTCGCAGCTAAAAAGCAAACGGCCACAAAGCCACACGTCTCGAAGAGCACTCGAGAGCGAGAGTTGAGGAAAACCGAACCGTTGACAGCGGTCCGCGATGCTCGCGTCGTCACGGCATACCTCCACATGGTAGGGAAACGAAGATGTGGAATAACTGTAACAACTCGATCTGGCAGGTGTCAAACCGTTTTTCCCTGGAACGGCTAAAGTGCTACTTGAGGGGTCTACCGAGCAAAAACAGACGGTCGGCGACGATTATTGCGGTGGCTTCTTTGGCTCGTCAATCTTCTCCACTTGGATAGTGGCGAGCATCGTTTGTGCCTCTTCGCGATAGATGCTCTCGGGGAAATGGTCGACGATTTGCCGAAAATGAGGGAGCGCTTCTGCGGGTTGCCGGCAGCTGTCATAGGCGGAACCGATGCGAAAGTGCACCTCGTCCATTTTGCTGAATGCCGGAAAGTTGTCAAGCACTCGTTGGAAGCGCGGGATCGAGGCGCGACAATGTTTTCGATTCTCAAAATAGAACAACCCAATGCGGAACTCGGACTCAGCGAGGGTCTCGTAGCACTCCTGGAGCAGCACCCGCCCTTCTTCCGCGTAGCGCGAGTTCCGGTATAGCTGGACGAGTTTTTCGAACTCCTCGACAGCTAGCTCCGTTGGCTCCTGGTCGCGATCGGGGCTCTGGATTTGCCGATAATGCCCGTAGCCGATTTGATATTGGGCGTAGTCGGCGCGGGGATGGTTCGGGAAGAAGGTAAGGAAGTCACGGTAATCAGCGATCGAAACGATGAGGTTGCTCCTGCCCTTTTGGTTGAAGTAGGAATCCGCGATCCCGAGCCGCGCATCGCCTGCCAGTTGGCTGCGAGGATAGGCATCCAAAAGCTGTTGCAAATAGCCGCGTGCTTCAATCCAGTTCTTCCCTTCTAGAGCGCTCCGTCCCATCGCCATCAAACGTTGGTCGCCTTGCGCGGTAACTGGGACCATTTGCTTCGACTTGCCGCTGCAAGCGAGACTCGTTGCGAGCGCTGCCATCACGAGGAGCTGGGAACGTCTCAACACAAAACTGATTCTCATCGGTCCTTCATCATCATACGCTCTGAGAGATCAATGGTTCAATGCCTTAGAATAGACGAGCTGAGGCCCGGTCGCAACGTCCGATATTGAGCGCCACTTGCCGAGCCCTACAATTCTCGAATCCACTCCCACTCCCGAACCAAACCCTGGCGCAGATCTATTGACGGCGCGTAGCCGAGATCCGTTCGCGCCGCCGACGTGTCCGCGTAAGTGTCGCGCATGTCACCTTTTTGTTTAGGGTTGAAGTCGATTTTCAGCTCGCCTTTGGTCACGTCTTTTATGGTCTCGATGACTTCGAGCATCGAGACCCGGGAGCCGCCCCCGATGTTATAGACCGCTCCGGCGCGGCCGCGCTCCGATGCCGCGATCGTCGCGGCCACCGCGTCGGTCACGAAGGTGAAATCGCGCGTCTGACGCCCATCTCCGAAAAGCGAAAAAGTGTCGCCTGTCTTTGCGCATCTCAGGAGGCGGTGAAAGGCCATGTCGGGGCGCTGGCGAGGTCCGTAGACGGTGAAATATCGCAACGACGCTGTGTTCAAGCCATCGGTAACGTGATACAGCTCGACAAGTTTTTCGGCGGCGAGCTTGCTGACGCCGTAAGGCGAGACTGGATGAAGCGGTACATCCTCGACCATGGGAAGTGCGGCACTATCTCCGTAAACGGATGACGACGAGGCGAAGACGAAGGAGGAAAGACCCGAACTGACGGCGGCTTCGAGAAGTTTTTGGGTGGCGAGAATGTTGTTCGTCGTATAGATAGAGAACTCGCTGCCCCAACTGGCGCGCACGCCAGCCTGCGCCGCGAGATGAAAAACGCGGTCGCATCGTCTCAACAGGGCTTCTAGACCTTGATCTTGGAGGGAGCCTTCGATGAGCTCGAACTGGTTGCTCTCACGAAGCTTTTCGAGATTCATCTCCTTCAGGCTTCGTTCATAATAATCGAGGAACGAGTCGATACCGATGACCGTATCTCCGCTCGCGACGAGCGTCTCGGCGAGCGTGGAGCCGATGAATCCGGCAGCGCCGGTTACAAGAGATGTTGTCATGTGAACAACCCCGCTAGTCTTTTGGGAAGCTTGCAAATTTTGCCGGCTCTAGTGGTGGCGACGTGCAGGGTTGAGCCGGTGGCGACCACCGTTTGGTCCTCGAGGTGCGCGAGCTCGTAATCGAATCGAATGCGGACGCGCGAAGGCCGGCTCAGCGTCGTTTTGATCTCGATAACGTCGTCGTAATGCGCGGGGCTCTTATAGCGGCAATGTGCTTCGACGACCGGAAGGTAAATCTGGTCCTCGTGCTCGATATCCCGATAGCTCGACCCTAGCTGCCGGAGCAAGTCACAACGTCCTACCTCGAACCACGCCAAATAGTTGGCGTAGTACACGACGCCCATAGCGTCGGTTTCTGCGTAGCGGACACGTACCTGACAGCTGATCTCGCGCAAGCTAGGGTTCAAGCTTCGGTGGCTGCGAGAAGCATGTCGCGCAGGACCGAGGCGGGGTCCTCGGCTTTGAAGACCGCGGAGCCGGCGATTACCACGTCGACGCCCGCCTCGGCAGCCATGGGTATCCTCTCGGCGTTCATCCCTCCATCGATCTCGATGGATAGCTCGGTGTCGGCCGCATCGGCGACACGACGGAGCTCGCGCACTCTCTCGAAGCTGCCCTCGATGAATTTCTGTCCACCCCATCCCGGGTTTACCGACATGATGATGGCGTAGTCCGCGAGAGGGAGGAGAGCTTCAATCGTCGAGAAGGAAAAGCCCGGGTTGAGCGCCAACCCGGCTTTCTTTCCGCGTTTTCTGATCGAGCTCAACACGAGATGCGGATGGTAGAGGGTCTCCGGATGCACGGCGATCATGTCTGCCCCCGCATCCATGAACGCTTCCACCCATCGATCCGCATGCTCGATCATCAAGTGCACATCGAGCGGTAGAGACGTGCATTCGCGTACGGCCGAGACGACCATCGGGCCGAAGGTGAGGTTCGGGACGTAGTGTCCGTCCATGACATCGAGATGGAGCTGGCCCGCTCCGGCCTCGTCCATGCGCTCAATCTCGGAAGCGAGCTTCGTGAAATCGGCAGATAGAATCGAGGGAGCGATGCGCATAGCTTTACGACCCTTTGCTCAAATAAAGAATGATACGGTCACGCCTGAACACTTTCGTGCCCGATGATGGGGACTGGCGCACGACCACGTTCTTCGGAACACCTGGGTAATCGACGAGCCTGACTTGAGAGACTCTGAGCGAGCTTCGGCTCAGCCTGTCGAGGAGCTCGACATAGTCCCGGCTGATGAAGTCGGGCATCACGAAACCTTCCTCCAGGTAGCCACGAGAAAGTAGCACGGAGACGACAGTATCGTCGCCGATCTCGTCATAAGCCTGCGGTGACTGTGCGACGACTGTATCTGGAGCGTAGATGTCGCTGTGGATCTCGACGACGCGGCCGAGGCTGAAGCCCGACTGCTCGAGGATGAGCTGCGCCGATTGCAGTGTCTCTCCTTCGACCCGCGGCACCGAGCGTCGCTCTGGACCGAGGCTGGCCCAGACCCGTATCGAGCGGCCTTTCCGAAGCGTCGTCCCAGCGTCCGGTGCCTGGAGCGCGACGAAATCCGGCGGGACGGTTTCGTGAAAGCGGTTTCCCTGAAGCACGACGTTTAGCTCGACCGCGGCGAGCATTTTACGCGCGACATCGAAGCTCGCACCGGAGAGGTCCGGGACGATGACGTCGTTGCTCCGGACTGCGAGGCTGAAGGACACGGCAGCTGCGATCACTGCTGTGGCGAGCAGGCCCCCGGCGATGGCGAGCGTCTCGATAATGCGCACGAAGATAGTGTGCACCCTCTTGCGTTTCGATGTGGTCTCCCTGGCGGCACGGCCACGCCCGTGCTTAATTGACGGCGTGGGCCTATCTTTCTCGAGGTTACGCTCGCCCGCGCGGTACTTGCTGGTCACAGCCCTATTCTATCGCGCCCCGAAGATGATGAATATTAATCTCTAGAACCTCGAGTCGGGCTAGTTCAGTCGCGGGTCAATATGGCGGCGAAATAGGCGTCCATGTCGTCTCTCTCGGGCGTCGTCTCGAAAAAGCCTTCCGACGAGACGAGGTGTCGCGCCTGCTCAGGCAGCGATTCAGGAGCCAATACGACGCGAAAGCCGGGGGTGTTTTCGAGGAATGTCCTGACTACGTCTTGGTTCTCCTCGCGCTCGCTCGAGCAGGTCGCATAGACGAGCCGGCCTCCGCTTTCGAGAGCGCGCGCGGAAGCTTCCAGGAGCTCCAATTGCAGCTTCTGATGATGCTTCAAATCTCGTTCCGCCACGCGCCACTTGATGTCGGGATTGTGCCGCAAGGTTCCGAGACTCGAGCAAGGCGCATCGAGAAGAATGCGGTGAAACGGTCGCGTTTGTCTAAGCGGGAGCTTGCGGCCGTCCGCGGCCACGGCCACGAGGTTCGTGACACCGAGCTCAGAAGCTAAATCCTTCATCACGACCGCGCGCCGCTGTCTTCGATCGAGCGCGATGACCCTGCCACGGTGGGCGATCTCCGCGAGAGCCGTCGCCTTGCCGCCCGGGGCCGCGCAAACATCGAGAACGACATCGTCTTCCGAGGGCTCGAGAAGGTACGGGATGAGCTGCGACCCCGCATCTTGAATGATGGCGAGACCTTCTTTGAAGAGTTTGCTGCCCCGCAATTTGCCTGAATAGGCTCGCAAACCGTGGGGCAGGATGGCGACGCGCTCGGACTCGACACCGAGCTCCTCTTGCGCTTTGTCGAGGTTGATTCGACGCGAGACGCGCACGTAAACTGGGGGCGGCTCGTTCTGTCGGCGACAACGTGTCTCCGCGTCGTCGAGGCCCAGCTTTTCCAGATAGCGTCGGGCGAGCCATTCAGGATGGGAGAGGCTGTAACGAAGATATCCCAGGGGGTCCGTGTCCCGGCTCGGCAGCGTAGGCTCGCCCGGGCGGCGAAGCACGTTGCGCAGCACCGCATTGACGAAATCCGCCCCTCCCGAAGCGAAGTCATGCGCCAGACGCACAGCCTCGTCGACCGCGGCGCGGTCGGGCACGCGGTCGAGAAAACGAATTTGATAGAGGCCGATGCGGAGCGCCGTTAGGATGCTGCCATCGAGCTTCTCTAGGGGCCTTTTGCTATGGTGTGATAAGACAAAGTCGAGCCTGTTGCGCCAGCGAAGCACGCCGTACGCGATCTCGGTGGCTAGGTCTCGATCGGTGGCGGAGAGGGCGGTGTATAGAGAGGAATGGAGGAGCGCGGCTGGCTCGCCGCGCTTCTTTTCGACGCCGCGCAGCACCTCGAATGCCATTCGGCGTGCTGGAGACGCTCTTGAAACCATAGCCGTGAATGCTAGATCATTCGGTGTCATCTGAGAAAGAGAGAAAACGTGTCCTCGTCCAATATGCCCGATCTCTCCGCCGAGCAGCTGCGCTACCGCTGCTCGATCGATAGTTTCAAGTTCGAAACGACGGAAGAGATCAAAGCACCTTTCGAGATCATTGGCCAGGAGCGCGCGATCAAAGCGATACAGCTCGGCCTCATGGTGCCGTCCCGAGGCTACAACATCCTCGTTCAAGGCCTAACGGGTACTGGCAAGGAAACGACTGTCAAGAGCATCCTCGAGACGATCCAGGATCGCTCTACCGAGATCCCGTCGGATATCTGTTACGTGAACAATTTTGACGACGAGGACTGCCCTATAGCCCTCTATCTTCCCGCGGGGGATGGCTTGCAGTTGCGCAAAGAGACGGATGCGCTCGTCGACTATCTAGACCGTACCGTACCCGCCGTGCTCGAATCGGACGAGTTCAAGGAGCGGCGAGCTCAGCTCGTCGAGCGTGAAGGCTCGAAAGGCCGCGAGGTCATCAAAGAGTTCGAAGAGCGCATCAAGAAAGAGAACTTCGTGCTCGTCGAGATTCGATTTGGGCCGATGACGAAGACCGAACTCGCTCCCATCGTCGACGGCAAGCCTCGTCCAGGCGAGGAGCTCGAGCAGATGCTCGCGGAGGGCGAGATCGAGCGCGAAGAGTACGAGCGCGTCGACAAGATTCGGGACGGGTTTACTGAAGAGCTAGATGACGTGCTGAAACATGCGCGGGACGCCGAGCGCCAGATTTCGGAGGCGCTCACAGCTCTGGTCTTTGGTTTCGGCGCCGAGATCCTAAACCCCAGGATCCAAGACCTCAAAGCGCGTTTTCCCGGCGAGAGAACGGAGCAGTTTCTCGAGCATCTCCGACACCACGTTCTCGACAACCTCGAACAGTTCGTCCGCAAACCCGAGACGCCCGAGCAAGCAGGGATCGCGGCGCTCCTCGTAGCGCAGACCGATCGCTTTATCCGCTACCGCGTCAACTTGCTCGTTGACAATTCCGGAATCACCAGCCCACCCATCGTGGTTGAGACGCACCCTACCTACAAGAACCTTTTCGGCACGGTCGAGCGTAGCTTCGACCGGAGTGGTCAGTCCCCCCATACGGACTTCACCCGGATCAAGGCAGGGAGCTTGTTGAAGGCCATGGGCGGCTACCTCGTGCTCTCCTTTCAGGAAGTCTTGTCCGAGCCCGGCGTCTATCAGTCTCTCAAACGCACGCTCAAGAACGGGAAAGTCGACATCCAAGGCTACGACCCCGCCCATATGTTCACGGCTTCTGCACTCAAGCCCGAGCCCATTGATGTCCAGGTCAAGGTCGTGCTCATCGGGGATGCGCAGTCCTATCAGATTTTCTACCAGCACGACCCCGACTTCCGCAAGACGTTCAAAGTCAAAGCAGATTTCGACACGGTTATGGAGCGCACGCCCGAGTCTATCGAGCGCTACGCGCACTTCATTGCTCGCACCGCACGGGTCGAGAAGCTTCAGCCATTCGATCGCTCGGCAACAGCCGCGGTCGTCGAGGCGGGTCTCCGCCTCTCCGGAAGCCAAAACAAGCTCTCCACTCGTTTCAGTGATATCGCCGATCTGCTCCGCGAAGCCAATTATTGGGCGCAGCAGGAAAATGCAGACATCATCACGGCCTCCCATATCGATCGCACCCTCGAGGAGCGTGTCGAACGCCGGAATTTGATCGAGGTCCGTATCTCGGAAATGATCCGAGAGGGCGTCATCATGATCTCGAGCGATGGCGTTCGGGAAGGGCAGGTGAACGGCCTTTCGGTATACGATTTGGGTGACTATCGCTTCGGGCGTCCCACGAGAATCACGGCTTCGGTCGCGACTGGCCGAGCGGGTATCATCAATATCGAGCGCGAATCCGACCTGTCAGGACGCAGTCACAACAAGGGCATGTTGATCCTGGCCGGCTACTTGCGCTCGCGTTTCGCCAAGAGGCGCCCGATGACGTTGTCCGCGAGCCTGGCTTTTGAGCAGAGCTATAGCGGCGTCGACGGAGACAGCGCGTCGTCGACCGAACTCTATGCGCTCGTCTCGGCCCTCTCGGAGCTTCCGCTGCGGCAAGACATCGCCGTCACTGGCTCGGTGAACCAAAAAGGCGAAGTGCAAGCGATTGGTGGTGTGAACGAGAAGATCGAGGGTTTTTTCGACACGTGCGTGTCCTTGGGCCTGACCGGGGACCAAGGGGTGATGATCCCTCAGGCGAACGTTTCGGACCTGATGCTCCGAAAGAGCGTCGTCGAAGCAGTGGCGGCAGGAAAGTTCCACGTCTATCCCGTTTCAACAATCGAGCAAGGTATCGAAATCTTGACGCGCATGGAGGCGGGTGTCGAAGGCAAAGACGGTACCTACCCCGAAGCCAGCGTCTATGGCAAGGTCGAGCGCCGCTTAGCTCAGATGGCGCGTGACCTCCGCGCCGCCGCCCGTCCCGAAAAAGAAGCCGAAAAGGACGCCGAAACGGAAAAAGACGGCGCCGACGACAAAGACCCCGACGTCGACTCAGACCCCCCCGAGACCTAACCCCAGAGGCATCAGTCTCTTCCGCGCCGAAGCGTTAGCGAAGGCGGGGTGCCTCAACAGTCGGTCCGGATAGTCCGTCAGGATTCCGTGAACGCCCATGTCGAGGAGGCGTTTCATGTCGGAGGGCTCGTTGATCGTCCAGACCTGGACTTGGATATTGGCATCTTTGGCGCTTTCGAGAAAGCTGGGCTCGACCACATGGAGCTCTCGAAAATATTCGGTCACCTGAAACGCGACGGCGGGGCTTCGATAGAGGCTCCCGAGCCCGACGCGGTGAAGTACAACGAAGACGAAGGCTTCTCGGAACGTCGCGCTCGTTGCGACGGAAGGGCACTCCTCGCGAAACGCCAACATGGGCTCTTGTCCGAACGAAGCGACGAGCACGCGCGCCTCGGCATCGAATTCTTGCAACAGGCGGCAAAGCGACGTGGCCTCTTTGGGAGTAAATGCTTTCATCTCGAGATTCAGCCGAGAGCTACTCAAGGCTGTCAGCACCTCGCGAAGGGTCGGTACACGAAGCCCGCGTTCTCGAAAAGGAAAATCTCCGTCTCCGCGAGCGCCCGCGTATAGCTCTTTGAGCTCGTCGAGCGTCATATCGGAGACGAGGCCTCGACCATTCGTGGTGGCGTCGACCGCGCGGTCGTGCATCACCACGATGTGACCATCTGCCGTCATGCGG
Organism: Acidobacteria bacterium bin61; assembly: GCA_963578475.1. Lineage (GTDB taxonomy): Bacteria > Acidobacteriota > Vicinamibacteria > Marinacidobacterales > SMYC01 > SMYC01. The sequence continues at coordinate 33,216 of CAUZCL010000017.1, forward strand.
AGATCCATCTCTAGCAGGTCGACTCCAAGATCGCGCGCGTGCTCGAACGCGTAAAGCGTGTTCTCGGGCCATAGACCGCGGCCGCCTCGGTGAGCGATGGCCCACGGTCCCGGCGCGTCAAAGAAAACGTGATGGCTTATACGTTGGTGAGGATGGAGGGTCGCGAAATAGAGGTACAAAACGAACAATAGCGCGAGGAAGCGGAGCGCCCAGCGGAGAAATCGCACGCCCACATTCTATCGCGGGGGCTCCGAGTGAGATCCGAAGCGGCTCGTGATGTCCAGGCGCTTGCCGCGAGCGAAGTCTGCCGCTGCCATTCGAGATTTACCGGACAGTTGAACCTCCTGCAGGAGGATGACGGTGCCTTTGCCGCAGACGACGTCGATCCCGTTTGCATGGACGCCGACAATATCCCCGGGCTGCGCCGAGCTTGTTGCGGTCGATGGCGTTGCTCTCCATATTCTCAGGACTGCGTCTCGAAGCTCGGTAAAGGCGACCGGCCACGGATCGAAAGCACGTACGCGGCACGCGACCTGCGGCGCGGCCTGGTGCCAGTCGATGCGCGCGTCCTCCTTCTTGATACGAGGCGCCTTCGTTGCCTGGGCGTCATTTTGTGGGATGGGCGTGAGCCCTCCTTCTGTCCATGCGTCGAGCGTTCGCTCGGTCAGTGCGGCGCCCATGAGAGAAAGCTTGGGCGAGAGGGTCGCCGTCGAGTCTTTTTGGCCTAGCGCCAAAGTATCCACGAGAAGGATCGCGCCAGTATCCAGCCCCTCGTCCATCAACATCGTCGTGACCCCGGTCTCTGTCTCGCCCTGTGCAATGGCCCACTGAATCGGCGCCGCGCCGCGATAGCGCGGGAGGAGCGAAGCATGGACGTTGATGATGCCGTGCTTTGGGACGTTCAGGATCGCTTTGGGAATGATCTGCCCATAGGCGACGACAATGATGCAATCTGGCGCGAGCTCTTCGATGAGCGCGATGCTCTCCGGGCTTCGCACTTTGGCGGGCTGGTGCACGTCAATGCTGTGAGCGAGCGCAACCTCTTTCGTTCTTGGAGGTCTCTGACGGTGTCCCCGGCCGGCCGGCTTGTCGGGCTGAGTGAAGAGTGCCGTGACGCGATAGGTCGAGGACGCGAGGAGTTGCTCGAGCGAAGGCACCGCGAATGCGCCGGAGCCCATGAAGACGAGCTTCATCTTTTGCGGTTTTACCACTCGCCCTGTCGAATGAGCTTCCGAAGCTTCCGCCTGAGTAGATCTCGCTTCAAAACACCGAGACGCTCGATGAAAAGCTTGCCGTCTAGGTGGTCGATCTCATGACAGAAGGCGCGGGCCAGGAGCCCCGTTCCTTCCATCGTGACCTCTTTACCCTTCAAATCTTGTCCACGCACTTTGACCCAGGCGGGGCGCGACACGACGCCTGCATGGCCCGGCACCGATAGACAGCCTTCCTCTTCGTGCTGCTCACCCTCTTGCTCGAGTATGACGGGATTCGCCATTACGATCAGCTGTTTCGCGTCCTCGCCAACAGTGATGTCGATGACCATGAGGCGCGTGTTCAATCCAATCTGGGGTGCCGCGAGGCCGACACCAGGCGCGGCGTACATCGTCTGCACCATGTCTTTCGCGAGGCTTTCGAGCTCGTCGGGAAAAGCACTGATTTCTTCGGAGCGGATGTCGAGCTCCGGGGCACCGAACTTCAAGATGGGTCTCAACGTCATCGTCGTCGACGCTACACTAGTTACGGAGTTTTAGTCAATATCACTCACGATCACGGGGATTTCAAAGTCAGAAGGAAGCACACTCCGATTTCCCCCGTCGCATCGAGTTGCAAAGTGCCATTCTGCGCCTCGGCAAGCCGTTTCGAGATCGCGAGCCCGAGCCCGGCGCCCGGCGCCTCACGGTCGACGCGAAAAAAAGGCTCGAAGACGTGCTCGCGTGCCTCGCTCGGAATGCCGCGTCCCTCGTCGCTGACTTTGATGTGGAGGTGGCCATCTTGATGCTGAACCAGCACACGGACGAGGCTGTCTTCTCGGGAGAACTTGATCGCGTTATCGACGAGGTTGGCGAGGATGCGTTCGGTCGCAAGCGGGTCGCCCCGAGCCTCGGCCTCGGCGGGATCGATCTCGAGCCGAATGTGCGCGGTCTCGGCTATCGGGCGAAAGCGTTTTTCGATCCGCGTGAGCACGGCCGAAAGCGGCCAAGGCTCGTGAAGCGCGACCGGCATGTCGAGCTCGAGGAATCTCGTAACGAGCAATTTGAGCACTTCGACTTCGTGCAAACAGTTCTCGACGACTGTGCTCGCAGGGCTTTGTTCGATGAGAGTCCTTAGCTGCACTTCGAGTGAGGTCAGCGGCGACTGGATTTCGTGGGCGAGCCTCTGAGCGTCGTTCACGCATTCAAGAGTAAGCAGGAAGAACCCCGCCGGCAAGTGCCGTATCGGGCTCGTGTGCTAGACTCGATGCGCTTCGAGATTTCATGAAAGCTGCGGCGAAAGTGTTGACGGATCCCGTTTGCGGAATGTTGGTGGACCCGGAGACGTCGCCCCACAAGTCCACCTATAAGAACGAGCCCTACGCTTTTTGTGCTGCCGGTTGCAAGACCGCGTTCGAGAAAGATCCGGAGGCGTTCTTGAAGGCGGAGGCTCCCTCGAGCGCCCATATGCAAGACCTGGTCGCGCTTCCCTTCATTCAGTCCCGAGGCTCGACAACAGCGAGCGCGGCAAAACTGCAGGGTGAGCGCTTCGACCTTCCGGTGACAGGGATGCACTGTGCCGCCTGCGTGGGCGCGATCGAGCGCTCGGTGGGACAACTCGAGGGCGTTTCACGAGCTTCGGTTAATTTTGCGACCGAACGGGTCTCGGTCGACTACGATCCGAAACGGGTCGACCTTTCACGCATCGAGTCTGCCGTGTCTTCGGCGGGCCCCTATCGTCTCATCGTTGGACGACTTGGAAAGGCCTCAGAGCCTGTGAGCCAGGACGCGGACGAAGTTGCGGCAGCCATCCGCGCTGAGCAATACGAGATGCTCAAGACGGAGACGGTTGTCTCGGCGCTTCTCTCCGCCGTCATTATGATGCTTGGCATGGTGTCGCCCGAGACAATTGGAGCCACCGCCCGTCTTCAAGCGGTCCTACTCTGGATTGCTACCACGCCCGTCTTGTTCTGGTGTGGCCGTCAGTTTATCTTGGGCTTCGCGGCGGGGCTTACGACGTTCTCGTTCAACATGGATAGCTTGATAGCGATCGGTACCGGAGCCGCCTATTTTTATAGTGTAGCCGTGACCGTCTTTCCCGGATTCTTGCAGGCGGGCGGTGTCGAGCCCGTCCTCTACTTCGACTCGGTCGCCATGATCATTACCCTCGTGCTCGTCGGAAAGCTTCTCGAGGCGCGCGCGAAGGGAAGAGCCTCGTCCGCGATCCAAAAGCTCCTCGAGCTTCAACCGGCGACGGCGCGCCTCGTTCTGGATGGAGTGGACGGGGAAGAACGGGAGGTGCCCGTGGGCGACGTTCGGGTCGGGAACCTCCTTGCGGTCCGGCCCGGCGACAAAGTGCCGCTCGATGGAACCATGAAGAGCGGCCGCTCCACGCTCGATGAGTCTTTTCTTACTGGCGAGAGTCTGCCGGTCGATAAAGGCCCAGGCGACACGGTGACGGGCGGCACCTTCAATCAGACGGGCGCCTTTCAGTTCGAAGTCGAGCGCGTGGGCGCGCAAACGACGTTGGCGTCGATTGTGAAACTCGTTCAAGACGCTCAAGGCTCGAAAGCGCCGGTGCAGCGGCTTGCGGACAAGATCTCGGGTGTTTTCGTCCCGTGCGTCATCGCGATTGCGGCGGTGACGTTCGGCGTGTGGATGGTGTGGGGGCCTTCCGTTCCGATGGCATTAGGAAACGCGATCGCCGTTCTCATCATCGCTTGTCCGTGCGCTTTGGGCCTCGCCACGCCCACCGCGATAGTGGTCGCAACTGGCCGGGGCGCGACACGGGGCATCTTGATCAAATCGGCCGAAAGCCTCGAGCTCCTGCACGCGGTGGAGTCCGTCGTGCTCGACAAGACGGGCACCATCACAAAAGGCTCGCTCCAGGTCACCGACGTCGTCTCCGCTGGGGATGAGGATACTCGGCTCGTTCTCGCCTATGCCGCGGCGGCCGAGAGGGATTCGGAGCACCCGGCCGGGCAGGCGATCGTCGCTTATGCTGGTGGAAGCGGCGACATGCTGGAAACGCCGTTCGAGTTCGAAGCACTTCCGGGCAAGGGTGTGCGCGCGCGGATTGGCGACAAAGAGATTCTTGTTGGGAATGCGCTCTTGATGGAGGAGCGGGGTGTCGAGCTCGGTCGTCTCGTGGACGGCGCCGCGCATCTTGCGTCCGAAGGCAAGGGTGCTTTGTTCGTTGCTAAGGGCGGTGATCTCGTTGGGATGTTGGGAGTCGCCGACACCATCAAGGAGGGCTCGGCGGAAGCTATCCGCGAGATGAAAGCCGACGGTCTCGAGATTGTCATGATCACCGGCGACAGCGAAGTCGTTGCCCGTAAAATTGCCGCGAGCGTGGGGATAGACAAAGTCATGGCAGGGGTGCTTCCGCAACTGAAGGCCGAGGAAGTCGTGAACATCCAGAAGAGCGGCAAGCGTACGGCGATGGTGGGAGACGGCATCAACGATGCGCCCGCGCTTGCTCAGGCAGATGTCGGCATTGCGATAGGAAGCGGTACGGATATCGCGATCGAGGCTTCGGACATAACGCTGGTAAACGGCAAACTCGGTGGCGTGGTGGACGCTATCCGTCTTTCGCGAAAAACGATGAGCATCATCCGCCAGAACCTCTTCTGGGCTTTTTTCTACAACGCCCTCGGAATCCCCATCGCCGCGGGCGTCCTCTATCCCGCATTCGGCGTGTTGTTGTCCCCGGTGATCGCCGCGGCTGCGATGGCCATGAGCTCTGTCTCGGTCGTCACGAACGCCCTCCGCCTGCACAACGCCTAGCTGCGCGCAGTGCACCGCGCGAAGTGTCAAATGAAAAGCAAGGGGATGTGGAGATAGAAGAAGGCAGTTTTTATCCCCTTGCTTTTAGAAACGTTGAGCCCCGGTGAAAGCCAATGGATGAGAGCTGCGTCTTTTTAGCCCCGCTTCTGGCACGTCAGGCTCGGGGGCGAGGGAGGCTAGCGGCTCGCGGACGGTTTATTCTCGAAGAAGTCACGGTAGGCGTTCTCGAAGCGTTCTCCGAGCAGACGGCCTTCGTCGCCGGGGACGGGTGCGACTCGCAGCCAGTTTGTTCTTAGGCGCCGCACTTCCACGGACGCGTCCTTCCAATCCTGCCCTCGGTCGCGCGACTTGGCTCCCGCGATCGTGTTGGTCGCTAGCGCGTCCTTCAGACGCGCGGCGAGATCGGCGAGCTCGTCGCGCTCGCCGGTCGAGGGCTCGTCGAGTTTTAAACCGCTCAGGAGCGACTCGAGGCGTGTGACGATCTTCTCGCGCTTCTTGCGGTTTGCGGCCGGGTCGAGATCGGTTTTGGCGAAGGCAGCTGGTGCTTTCGCAACGAGCTCGGAGACGATTTTCTCGAACCGAGTTTGAACGTCGCCCCCCGAATCGGGAAGCCGGCCGACGCCCTTCCACTCTGTCCATAGCTCGTTCACCTTTTCAGCTATGGCATCAGGCTCGTTCGGGTCGTCGGCGGCAAAGGTCGCGGCGTTCTCGACGAGCTCCTCTCTTCGCTTCAGTTTGTCTTCGGCATCGACTTCGTCCCGACGCTTGAATCGTTCGAAGAAATGATCGCAAGCTCCGCGGAAGCGTTTCCAAATTTGATCGGACTCCTTTCTCGGGATGGCGCCTATCGTGCGCCATTCGGTTTGGAGCTGTTTCAGCTCCGCGACGGTCTTCGTCCAATCGATCGAATCGCACAGTAATTCGGCGGTCTCGCAAAGCGCTTCCTTTTTTTTTAAATTTTCGTCGCGCTCGCCTTTGATGTCGTCAAAGTGTTCCTTGCGTCGCTCGAAAAAGTGATCACAGGCTTTGCGGAAGCGTTTCCACATCGCGTCGGACTTTGTTTGTGGGACCGGACCGGTCGTCTTCCACTCGTTCTGTAGCTCTTTGATGGCGTCGGCCGTTTTGTTCCAGTCTTCCGAGTCTTTCTGCGCCTCGACTTTTTCGCACAGAGCTATTTTTTTCTCGAGATTGACGCCGCGTTCTGCGTTTTGCTTCTTGAAAAACTCTGTGCAATGAGCCTTGAGCTGGTCCCGGATGGGTTTGTATCTTTGCCAGAGCTCCTCGGCTTTTTGCGCGGGAGCCGATCCAGCTTTTCTCCACTCTTCGTGGATGTCGCGCATCTCCTTGGCGACTTTAGGGATGTCTTTTGATTCGCGAAGCGCTTCCATACGGGCGATGAGACCGTTCTGGATGTTTACATTGGCCCAGCGCTTCCATTCTTCGATGTCGCGTGTCTCCTGGGTCTTCTTGAAGAGCTGTTCGCGCGCTTCAGAGATCTCACGACGAATTTTCTTGCGGTTGACGCTCGGCGCGAGGGGCCCCATGGCCTTCAAGAGCTCCTGCGTCAACCGGAGCTCTTTCTCGGCTTGTTTGATCGACACCACATCCATGGCGGCGAGGTCCGCCATTTTCTTTAGATGAGCCTGTATGTCGGAGAGTGCTGTCTGGTCTTGCTCGCCGCGGTCGAGGCGCTGTTTTTCCTTCCGATCGGTGAGCACGCCCTCGGCGCGGGCAAAGCGGGCTTTGGATTCCGCGTCGGCGATTCCGTCGAAGCTCGGCCAACTTCGTTCGACCTTCTGCCACTCGCGCATCGTGGCGAGGAGCTTGTCGCCTTTCACTATGCTCTCCGCCTTTTCGAGAAACTCCACTAGCGCGCGACCGCGCTCGTCGGCTTTTCTTGCGGTGCTGAGACGGTTTGCGCCTTTCGCGATCGCAGCTTCGAACCTTTGTGTGAGGGCGTCATCTGGAGATGGGCCGAGTAGGTTCCATTGGGCCCGGGCGGCTTCTAGAGTCTTTTCGAGATTGTCCTCCGGAGGCTCAGAAACGCTACGCAGGAGCGCGAGCCGCTCTTCGTCCGCGAGCGCAGGTTCCGGTTCCGCGATTTCGCCTTTCGCGTTGTCGGTGTGGAACACTTCGAGCTCATGCTGGTTGCGCTTGGCGAGTTTTTCTGCGCGCTCGCGGATGCTCTCCCGCGCTTTCTGAAAAGGCTCGACCAGTGCGGCACTCGGCTCGGAGAGCACTCTGAGCGCGTTCCATTGCGACACCAGCGTCTCGAGATCCGCTATTTGATCGGCGTCCCCGCTCTCGTCGAGCGCTTTTAACTGCTTCAAAATCTCTTTGTACTGCTCGTCACGTTCCCGAACCTTGAGGAGATGATCTTCCGGCACGAGCTTCTCGAGCTTGGCGAGGGCCTGGCGACGCACGGTTTTGCCCGCCGCTCCATGGTCGGCGATCGTTTCCAAGGCGGTGATGTCGTCGAGCTGGCCGAGCGCCGCAATCGCCAGATCGCGGGAGTCTTCGTCCAAGACGATGCTTTTGAGCGCATCCGGCTCGCCGATACGCGCGAGTGCGCGCGAGCGAAGCTCGGGATTCTTCGAGCGACGCACGAGCTCGGCCAGGGCGCTATCGTCCGTTAGAGCTTCGAATGCACTGGCGCGGACATCGTCGAAATGGGCCTTGTCTGCAACGGCTGCGATATCGCCTGGTGCTTCGAGCAGGCCCAGCGCACGCTGCGATTCCTCGACATCACGGTTATCGCATCCGATTTGAACGAGGAGCCGGCGGGCGCGTGCTCGAGCAAAAGCGCGCAAGCTCTCGTCTTCGTCTTTTTCGGAAATCTCGAGTAGATGCCGCGGCGATTCGAGCTTCTTGACCGCGATCCTTCGGACGCGAATATCGGTGTCTGTCTGGGCGACGGCGGTCAAAAGATCGACCTCCTCTTTTTCGAGCTCACGGACAGCCTCTGCGCGAACGTCCGGATCGCTGTTCCTGAGTTTCGGGCGGCGACGGTTCAGCAGGCTCATTGGAGTCCTAGGTCCCGTGGGATTCTATCTCTGATGCTCGGTGGGGATTTCGAGCGGTGCCAAGGCATCACTATACCTCAAAACACGCGGCCGTTCTATGGAACAGGAGGGCGTGACAGAACGCTGTGAGCCTGCTCATATGGTGTTCGTTGCAGTGCTGACGACTTCTGCGGCAAAGTATAGGCATGGCGGGGAAGCGCTGGATGCTGGGGCTTGCGGCCTTGTTTCTCTTGTGCGGGCCGATATGGGCGCAGAGCCTTGGGGAAGTGGCCCGAAAGGAGAGACAACGGCGCGCCGAATCCGCGTCCGAGACAGACGTCGTGGTCATTCGCGAGCAAGAGCTCGAGGCCTCCGAGGGGGCGGGACTTTCGGTGATGGGCCGCTTGGTCGCAGCCGGTTCGGCCGTTTCAAGAGGTTCCACGGAAGCCGCGGAAGTAAACGTAGACACAACTCCGCCCGGGCCGCCGGCCTCGAGACGGCTGGGGGCGGCGGAGGTCCGCGAGCTTCGAGAGACGTGGAGCCGAGTCTGGAAAGAACAGCTCCAAGCGGCTGAGGGAGAGTTCGAAATCGAGAAAGACCACGTCTTTCAATGTCGCGCGGCAAGCCACTACTTTTTCGTGCCCATCGCGGTTGACTGTGACGGTGTCCATGAGCGTCTCGCCATCGCCGAGTATCGCCTCGATGAGATTCGCGAAAACCAATATAATTGGGAGCTCCTGCTGCCGGAACAGCCGGACGAGGCGGACCCACTCGTACCCGAACGACCCAGACGGTAATATTGTTTACTCGACTTCTCGATTATCTCTACGGCTACGAACGCTTGCGCCATCGTGGCGACCGTCTCTTCCTCTTGGGGGAGTTCGAGAGGGCGCGCACGGAATATGGGAGAGCGCGCGCCGTGCTTCGCGAGGGCGACCACCGGGCGACTACGATCGAGGCGCTGTTGCGCGAATGCGACGCTCTCGCCGGCCTTCGAGCTTCGAGCGGTATGGTGCATAGCGTCGTTGCTCGTGACGTCCTTGACGTTTCTGTCGAAGACGTGGCTGACAACAGGGAGGAGGGTGGGTTCCATCCGGGTATCGACGACCTCTTCGAGCTCGCGATCGCGGACAAGCCGCAAGGCCGCATCGATGCTTATCGCGTGCTGGGTGATAACTTCAAGGCCGGATATGTCGCTCTGGTGCACGGAAATGCCGAGCGCGCGGTGAGCTTTCTTGCGGCATCAAAGGAAGCCAGCTCTTCCTTCGTCGTGAATCTCGAGCTTGGGCGCGCGTGGAGCCTTGCTGGGCGCATGGACGACGCGCGCGAAGCTCTGAAACTCGCGGAGCGCTCCGCACCGAGCGACGTCGAAGTTTCTATGCTGCTATCCGCCGTGAACATCGAGCTCGGACGATTCGACGAGGCGCACGAGCGTCTCGAGGTCCTTGCCCGGGACGAGAGTGACCCCGACATTACGTTCCTTCTCGGCCGCTCCCTCGCGGGCGCGAAAAAAAACGACGCTGCTCTTGAGAAATTTCGTGAGACGGTCAAGCTGGAGCCGCGTTTCCACGAAGCCTTTTTCGAGGCGGCGGATGTGCTGCGGGGAAGAGGTGATTCCGAGGCCGCCTTCGAGCTTTTGAACCGTGCGTGCCATCTCGCACCCGAAGAGATCCGCTACAACCAGGAGCTCGTCGAGCTCGTCCTGTCCGACGGTCACGACTGGGAAGCGGGGCTCGCAGCTTGCGACCGGCTCATGGTCAACGACGAAGACAATGCCTGGCAGTACTTGAAATGGATTGCCGAGCTGTATATCCGGCGCGGGTTCATCCGCGAAGCCAGAGACCCGCTCGAAAAAGCGCTCAATCTCGTCCCGTGCGACCGCGTGATGGAAAGAATGGAGATAGAACGCTGCCTAGCATCTCTGACCCCTGACCCCTGACCCCTGACTCCTGAGCACTGGCTAGTGTTCAGAACTCGAACATCTTTAGCGCCGGTTTTACCGGGCGCCCGAGCCAGAGAGGTCGACGCAGTTTTCCGGTGGGCGGCCGCGTCTCGGCGAGCCAACGATGATAGACTTCGCGGGATTTCGAGCAGTCGACGAAGACGTCCCCATAGCGGTCCTCCCCCCGAGCCTTCTGAACGGTTACTTTCTGATGCCAGCAATGCATTCCGGAGATCGGATCCGGCTGGACGGGAAAGGCCAGGTTTTGATGAACGCCGCCATCGCTCCACCAGATGCGAGAGGAGTCCGGGTCACTGCTCGGAAACGTGGAGAGTGTCTCGACGTGCCGGAGACGCGTGCCGCTGCCATAATCCTCGAAGCGCACGATGGTCGACGTCCATCGGCTGCCTTCATCAGGCTTCAAGCGCCAGCGGCCGAGATGATGCGAGCACGCGAGTATGCCAGGCTTGATGGCCTCTGTGACCCACGCGCGGTTGACGAAATAGCCGATCTCTGTGGCGACGTGAAGAAGATCCCCAGTGCTGACCCCGAGCCGTTTCGCATCGCCGGTGTGGATCCATATGGGGTTGCGGTGCGAGATCTCGTTCAGCCATTTCGAGTTCGCCGAGCGGGTGTGGATCTGCGTCGGCAAGCGAAAGGTCGGTATGAGGACGAACTCGCCCTTCGAGCCATCGATGTTGGACGGGTGGACGTGCGAGTGGATGTAGCCCGGCATCGCATATTCCGGCCATCCCCACTCGGCTAGCGTGCTCGAATAAAGCTCGAGCTTCTTCGACGGGGTTTCGAAGCCGCGCCGGGTCTTGGCCCCGACCTTGACGCCGTCGTCGCCCTTACTCGAGTCGACTTCTCGCTGGTAGAGCTCGTAGACATCGTTCTCGATCTCGAAGGCTCCGTATTTGCGCATGTATTGAAGCGGCGTGAGCCCTTCTTCCTCGGCCTTTTCCGGTAGACCGGGCACGGAGTTCTCGAAAACGTGACGGTAATAGTCGTCGACGGTGAGCTTCTCGCCTTCGCGATACGGAGACTCGAAGTGCTTCCGGATCCCGAGCGCGCCGTCAGGGTCGATCTTCCACGAGAGCGCGATCCAGAACTCGTCTTCCTCCCAGACCTCCCCAGGATTGGCTTCGTGAGTGAGCTCGACTTTCTGGCCGCGCCCCTCCATCGCTACCCGCGCGACGGGCTGGCGGAACGAGACCCATTTGCTGGCATGGGTCTCTTGACTCTGAATGTCATGACGCTCGCTCGCGAGCCCCATGGGAAGGATGTAGTCGGCGAAGAACGCCGATTCGTTCCACGTCGGCGTGAGCGCCACGTGTAGACCCATTTTCTTCTCGTCCTTCAGGAGCTCCATCCACGCGAGACCATCCGGGTTCGTCCAGACGGGATTGTACACACGCGTGAAATAGACTTCGAGCCTGCCGCGTCCATCGAGGATCAGATGCGGAAGGAGGAAACCCATCTCGAAATGGCTGAGCGGGTATTCTTTGGGAAATAGCAGCTCGTTCCACTGTTGGTGAGGTTTTGGGTCTTCCCAGAATTCCGGCTTGAACTTGTTCCACGAGTGGGGGAGGGTGCCGCCTTTCGTGCCGACGCTCCCCGTCAGCACCGTCAAGAACTGGAGAGCGCGCGCGACTTGCCAGCCGCCGAGATTGCCGGAGGCGGCGCCGCGCCAGACGTGCGAGGCGAAGCGATTGCCGGCAGCGCCGATTTGACGTGCGACGCGCGTGATTTGCTCGGCGGGAACCCCGGACTCTTTTTCGGCGAATTCCGGGGTGAACTCCGCGTAGTGCTCGACGAGCGCTTCTATGAAAGCGTCGAAGCTCGCGTCATCCTCGCCGTGGCACGCCTTCATGTAGTCCTGCCAATTGACCCAATCGTGGACGAAATCACGGTCGAATAGGTTCTCGACGAGCAAGGTGCGCGCCATCGCCAAGAGCACCGCTGCTTCGCTTCCCGGCCATGTCGGAAGCCATTCATCGGCCACCGAGGCGGTGTTCGACAAGCGCGGATCCATAACCGCGAGCTTTGCCCCAGAAAGCTTGCCTTCGAGGATTCGCTGCGCGTGAGGGTTGAAGTAGTGCCCGGATTCGAGATGCGCCGAGAGCAACAAGATGAAGCGCGCATGGGCGTGGTCCGGGCTCGGACGATCGGAGCCCAACCAGAGCGCGTAGCCGAGACGCGCGGCGGAGGAGCAAATATTCGTGTGGCTATTATGTCCGTCGATGCCCCACGCTTGTAGAACGCGATCCATGTGACGTTCGTGGCCGGGGCGGCCCACGTGGTACATCACTTCGTTTCGTCGATCCTCATCGATCGCCTTACGAATGCGCGCGCCGATATCGTCCAGAGCGGACTCCCACGATACCCGTTCCCATTTGCCCTCGCCCCGGGCGCCACTGCGCTTGAGCGGGTAAAGGATGCGCTCAGGGTCTTTGACTTGATTGATGGTCGCTGGGCCTTTCGCACAGTTCTTTCCGCGGCTCCCCGGATGGTATGGGTTGCCTTCGAACTTGCGCACTTCGAGCGTTTCCTTGTCGAGATAGGCGAGCAGACCGCAAGCCGCTTCGCAGTTGAAGCAAATCGTGGGCACGATCGTGTAGTGCCGCGGTACACGTTCGGGCCAGCGCTTCGGATCGTACTCGACCCAGTCGTCCCATTTCTCCGACGGCGGATAGCTCGTGAGCTTACCGGGTGGTGTCAGGCGTGGGATCTTCATGCAACCTCAGGCGAGTGGCAGGGATTGGCCTGCCTCGACGAACATATCCTCGAAAAGGGCGATGCCAATGAGCGCGAGAATCGCCGCTCCCGTGAAAGCTCCCGCCGCGAGTAGGAAAATCGGGACGAGGTGGCAGAGCAGGAACACCCACAGCCAGAACCGCACGCGGAACCGTCCTGAGACGATCATCTTTGCTGCGGCTTCACCGTCCGCCGTGGCGTGTCGAGAGAAAAACTCCGCCCCGAGTGCCAAGAGGCTCATGGCGAGTCCGGCCGCGAGAAGCCGTGATATCGTTGCCTCGCTGCTAGAGAGAAGCCCGAGCGCTGCGGCGCCCGCGACGACCGCATGCGCAATTAAATGGAGCGGCAGCACCGGGCTTTGCCACAAGTCGCGCCCCTTCGCTTGATTGAAGAGAAACGCGCTATAGACGGCGGTGCCGAAAGCACCGACGAGGACGAGGACGAGCAGAAGAGGCGGCGGACGGATTGAAGCGAGAGCGAGTAGCAGTGCTAGGGTCGCGAGCAGTCCGTAGGCCGTCATAATGTAGGCGCCGCGCGTGAGCCACGAGCCCCATTGTGGTTTCAGCAGGACATAGAAAAACCGCTCGCGCCGCTCGAGCTTGTACACGAGCAGAAAATTCGTCAAGCCGAGAAAAGCGATCGAGGCAAGAAGCGCCGTCGAGATGGTGGCGAAGGACAAAGGTGCTCCTAGAAGAAGCAAAGACGCGAGCACGAGGCCGATACCGCCCGAAATGGATTTAGTGAAGAGGTAAGCGGAGACGGTCTTTCCCCAACTTCCGCGATGAGGCTCAGGCGCTGCGTAAACTTTCTTGGCGCCCTCGGTTTTCGTCGCGTAAGCAGATTCCTCCTGGCTGTGGCGCTCTGATGCGATCCTCCACGCCTCGAGGTCGACACCCGAAGGTGGGGCATCGGTCCACATGTAACTCCCGGCGCTATCGGTTGCCCCTGGCGTCAGCGACGCGGCGTCCCCTTCGATGTAGTAGAGCTTCGGCTCTGTTCCTTTTTCGGGTTTTCTCACTTGCACCGGGTGGAGTGCCAAGAGCGTTGCGATCTCGCTCGAGCTGTCCTCGAGGTCACCGGAGATAATCGCGTGCGTCGGGCATACGTTGACGCAAGGCGGCTCGAGCCCCACCTCGACGCGGTGAGCGCAATAGTTACATTTCGCCGCCGTCCCGGTAGACGGGTCGATGTGGATGGCGTCGTAGGGGCATGCTTGCATGCAAGCCTTACAGCCGATGCAGCGTCGGTTGTCGAAGTCGACGATGCCGTCGCCGCGCGTAAAGAGCGCCGTCGTCGGGCAAATCGTCGTGCACGGAGCTTCGGCGCAATGGTTGCAGCGCATGACACTGAAGGAGCGATGGGTGTTTGGAAAGTTGCCTTTCTCGATATATTTCACCCAGGTGCGATTGACGCCGATCGGCGTGTCGTGCTCCGACTTGCACGCTACCGTACAGGCGTGGCAGCCGATACATTTTCGATTGTCGATGATGAAGCCGTAATTCATAGTTTGAAACCGGGAGGCATCCTACCATCGCAGTCCGAATGCGGGCAAGATTAGTTGCGCTAGTATGTTCACGTGACGGGCAAGCTATCACCATCGTCGACCGAGAAGCGGACCGTTGCGACGCTCGTCAGCCTTCTTGCTCTCGGTCTCGTCGACGCGCAATTACTGTCACCGATACTGACTGAGATCGCCGCGAGCCTCGACGCGTCGCCCGAGGCCATCGGACGCACCGTCATCGGTTATGCGATCTGCGCCGCCCTCGCGGCGCTTATCGCCGGTCCCGTGTCGGACCACACGGGACGGGGCCGATTTCTCATCGGTGCCGGTTGTGTTTTTGCACTCGGTAGCCTTCTAGTCGTCGCTTCCGGTTCCCTTCGCGTTTTCGTCGTAGCGCGTATGGTCACGGGCGCTGCCGCCGGCGTGATATCGGCACTGACGGTTGCGGCCATCGCTGACTCCGTTCCCTACGAGAGACGAGGAAGGGCTATGGGCTGGGTCGGCGTGGCCTACGCAGCGCCGGTGGTCGCGATTCCCGTCGCCGCCAAAATTGCCGAGAACGCGCGCTGGCAAACGATCTATCTCGGGTTCACGTTCGCCGCGTGCCTCGTTGCTGTCGCTGTTGCCCTATGGTTCGACGAACCGCAGATCCGATCCTATAGTGGGGCCCGCTCGCCTGGCTATTTACGATTCATGAAAGCACGCTCGACTGCCGCGGGGGCGCTGTCGGCTTTTTTTGTGACCGGCGGACTGACCGGCTTCTTGCTGTTTCTCGGTGCCCACTTGCGCACGGAGGTCGGTCTCTCATTGAGCAGCGTCAGCTTGGTCTTTTCTTTGAGCGGTCTCGCCGGTCTGTTCGGTGCACTGGCGGCCGGGCGCCTGTCCGATCGCATAGGAAAAACGCGCGTCGCGCTCGCGGGCAGTGCGGCGATGGTTGTTTTTCTCGTGGTGGTTCCGTCGACGGCGGGCTTCGTGATGTACACGGCGTTGGGTATGGTTGGTTTGTCCGCCGCGACGCGCGTGGCACCTCTACAATCGCTCGTGACCCAGCTCGTGACGAGCGAGCATCGAGGTGCTTTCGTGGCTCTACGGAACACGCTCTCGCAGTGCGGTAACGCGACGGCGGCGGCCCTCGCGTCCATACTTTATCCGTATGGCTTTCAATATATTTGCTGGTTGACCGCCGGCTTCAGCGCGATGGCGGTTATCTTGATCCTCCTCATCGAAGAGCCAGAGTCGAAAAAAGAGCAAGAGTAAACCGTTGGCCAAACGAAAACGTTGGAAGGAAATCCTTCTCGGTCTTCTACTCTTGCTCGTGCTCGGGATCACGGTCGGGCTGCCTTTTGCGCTCGTACGGCTCGTCACGCGCGCCGGCACGCGCCCGATGGACTTGAAGCTCACCTCGACGCCCGCGGATTACGACCTCGACTATGAGAGCGTCGTTTTCACGTCCACTGACGGTGTCGAGCTTTCCGGCTGGTACATGGGAGGCGTTGACTCGAAGCTCGTTGTCGCTTGCGGTCACGGGCTTTTTCGCTCGAGGCGCGAGGTTTTGGATCGTGCTGCGTTTTTTCGAAAGCAAGGCTTCGACACGCTCGTCTTTGATTTCAGGCGCCACGGCGAGAGCACAGGAGAGCGAGTGACTCTCGGCTATCACGAGAAGAATGACTTCGGCAGCGCCGTGCGGTTTCTTCGTGAGCAGCGTCCGGACGCGAAAGTTCTGCTCTACGGCGTGTCCATGGGTGCCGTGGCGGCGCTGCTCGCCGCGAGCGAGATTGCCGAAGTGGACGCGGTCGTTGCGGACAGTCCTTTTCTCAACATCGACCACACCGTCATCCATCATCTAGATTTGATTTTCGGTTTGCCGCGCTTTCTGCTCGGGAGCTCTCTCTTGCTCGCTCTCGAGCTTTCAGCCGGGTTCGACCGCGAAGATTTCGACCTCGAGAAAGCCGTTTCCCGGATGGGCGAGCGCCCTGTTTTGGTTGTCGCGGGCGAAGAAGACCAAAGGATGCCGCTCGCGCTCCAAGAGCGCGTGTTCGAGGCGTCAGTGAGCGAAACGAGCCGCTTCCGTTCGTTCCCGGACGCGCGGCACGGTGCCGCTTATCGGACGGACGCGGAGGCCTACGAGGCCATGCTCACGGAGTTTGTCGAGGACGTTTTGGCACTCAGGAGTCCCGAGCTTCCGGAATCCGCGGATGTAGATAGTAACCCCGGGTCTCCGTAATTTTCTTACGCGCCACCGTGCGACCATCGGGGTTGGGACGGTCGGGATAGTGCTCCAGGAAGACGTCACGGATCGTGTCGTAATCCTCGAGCGGGGAAATAGCGCTGGCTGAACGCGGCGGTGTTCATGGACTTGTCCCAGTACTGGAGACCGATCCGGATCACGGCTTCGAGCGGACCGGCTTGAGCGGGAGGCTGTTCGGAATAGCTTTCCGCGTCGACCCAGATAGAGATCTCCTCAGCGTCCACGATCTTGTCGTGGGCGTGAGTCACGTAGTACTTCCAGAGCCGGAACTCGCGCAACGGCACGAATCTCGCAGCGGGCGCCTCTCCGGGAGAAGGGAGCGTACACTTCACCATCTTGATTCTGGTCATCAGACTCTCCCCAAGCGCCTATGCCAACCGGCAGTTACTAGACGGTGTTGGGTCGTCAGTTTCAAATCTGGATAAAGGGTGCGTCGAGTATACTGATTTCGTCCAGGAATTTGAAGTCGAATTTGTCACGGATCACCAAATGCGATCGCTTGCATAAACATAGTTGTATCATGTAGTTCTGTCGTGACCCTGGCTAATCAACTGACGATTTTGCGGATGTGCCTCGTGCCGGGGCTGGTAATCCTGCTGGTTTACGGGTTCTATGGGTGGGCGCTCATCGTCTTCGCGATCGCCGGCGTGACGGACGCGCTCGATGGTCTCGCCGCCCGGCTTTTGCACCAGCGTACCGAGCTTGGGACCATGCTCGATCCGCTAGCTGACAAGCTCCTCGTGACGTCCTCGCTGGTTGTTTTGTCCTGGCCGAGCGCCTCGCTCGTCGTGCCCATCCCTGTCTGGATCACCATCCTCTCGATCAGCCGAGATGCGGGGATCTTAGTGGCCGTGCTCGTCTTCAACGTCTATATCCGGAGACGGAGTTTCCCTCCGAGTTTCTTGGGAAAAGCGACGACGGTGGTCCATATCGTTACGATCTTATGGGTGATCGCGTGCAACTTTCGAGGGACCGACCATGTGTTGACCGGTTATCTACTAGGGACGGTGGTGGTCCTGGTCGTCGCCTCCGCGCTCCACTACCTATATACGATACAAGCTATTATTGGCGAAGAGGACACGGTGCCGGGAATCGACAGCTCGTCGCCATGAGCATCAACGCGATCGCTGGGGCGAAGGCGGGGGCGAGAGCGCCTGCTCTTTGCGCTGTCGCCGGATCTCGCTTTGGCGATAGGCGATGTAGTACTTGTAGACATTGCTGACATATTTTACCGTCTCGCGCGCGATCTCGTGAGCCGCGATCACTTCGACATTATCGAACCACACATTCGGATCGAGCCCGCTTGCCTCTGCCTTGCGACGCAATCCGCGCACCCGCGCTGGTCCTGCATTGTACGACGCGACCGAAAATAGCGTTTGCTCGACCTTGTCCATGTCTTCTCCCGCGAAGTAGCGGTCTCTCACGAAGCGTAGATATTTCGTGCCCGCGTGGATGTTGTTCTCGAGGATCTCGACGTTGGGAATGCCGACATTCGGGTCCGCTGCCGTTGTTGGAAGAAGCTGCATGACGCCGACCGCTCCCGCACTGCTACGCACGCTCTGATCGAGGCGGGACTCCTGATAGGCGAGCGCGGCGAGCATGAGATGGTCGAAATCGTATTGGCCACTATATTTCCGGAAGAGATCGATGGTCGCACGGAACTTGGCCATATCCGAGCTCGAGAGCGCGTGCTCGACCCACTTCGTGTTCTTCAGATAGCGCTTGAAGAGCAAGTTGCCGAGGAGCGTGCCCTTGCGGTTCGGACGAATGAAGGCGTTCACTGCCTCGGCGAGCTTCGGGCTGTTCTTACGAAAGGCCCAGGCGATCTCGCCGCCGGTGCGCACCGCGAGGTCGTGATGAGCGGTGATGTTGTCAAAGATTTGAACTCAGAATTCCGCTTTCGTGCTGTCGACGATGACGATAGGGATGAGCCCGGCATTGACCATTTGAAGCAAGTCTTCGTCTTCCATGTGCTCGTCGGCGAGCACGAGGCGGGCGGGCTCCTTCCCGGCAGCTTGGAGCTCTTCGTTCAAAGACTGCAAGCTCTCCTAATAGCTGCTCGACGCCCGCACGTGAATCTCTTGGCCGGAGAGGGCGTGAAGCTTGTTCAAAGCTGGCGCACTCGGCCCGGTGACGACGAGTTTGCTAACACCCGTCCATCCGGCTTCCGAAAAGTCTACGAGCTTCTGACGCCCTTCTGTGATCGTGAGCTTGGCAACGGCAAGGTCGGCGCGGCCGTCGAGGAGCGCCGGGATCAACTGATCTCTGGCGACGGGGATGATGGCGACATGGACTTTGAGGTGCCCTGTATTCAGTTTCTCATTGAGTGCTTTTTCGAACGCTTGAAGCGCCTCGTAGGTGATTCCCTGCTGAGTGGCGCCGTCGAGAAAATACCCGGTCATGCTGATGGTGACGACGGCCCGGATTACGCGGCGCTCGGTCATGCCGTCGAAGTCTCCCGTCCATTTCCGGGCGCGCGGAAAAAGGTCCTCCGGAAAAGCCTCCCCGCTGGCCGCGAGGATGAGAGGTTTCGACACGGCCTCTGCTTCCGTTTGCGTGGCCGTCTCGGGGGCCGCCATGGCGACGTCAACGGTCTCGGTACTGGGATCGGAACCGATGCAACCGGCGCTCAGAGCGAAGACGAGTAGCGTTGACTGGGCTTTCATGGACACCTCTGCACGAGATCATTCCGCGCGCCAGAGTGCTAAGGGCCCGCCCAAGAATAACTACCCATTTTGGGACGCCGATGCATCCCGTTTGAATGCGTTGCTCGTCGGTAATATATTCGGATATTATTACTCCTCGCGCCTTGCCAGCCTGGCGCCTCGGCGCCCTAAAATATGAACTTATTCTTTCGCGGACCCTAAGCTTCAGCGATGATACGCGCCGTTTTCGTCATGGCTCTGCTCGCGGCGCCCGTGACCTCTGCGCGAGACGTGACGTTCGAGAGCGCACTCGCCGATTTTTTCGCCGCCCCCGAAATTTCGGACAGAGAGAAAGCGGCGAGGCCCCTGCTTCGAGCCGACCCGGAATTCGCTGTCATCTTTGCGCGCCTTTGGACGGGGCGGGTCTACCGGACGGACGTCGAGACCGGGAGGCTCGACTGGAGCCGCAAAGGCAATGGCGGAAGGCGGCATCAATACGTCGTCCTCGTTCCGGAAGATTACGACCCCACCAAACGATACAGAGTATGTTTCTATCTTCACGGCGGCGTGTCCCGACCCGACCCGTGGCGCAAAGGCGGAGAGTGGTGGCGCCGATTCGATCGCTTCGATGGAGTCGACCAGATTTCCGTGTTCCCCTCGTCCTGGCGCGACTCGCTGTGGTGGGAGTCGAGCCAGATCGAGAACCTCGCTGCGATCCTCGACCGCGTAAAGACGACTTACAACGTTGATGAGGATCGAGTGTTCCTCTACGGCGTCTCGGACGGCGGCACCGGCGCGTATTACCACGCTATGAAGGCGCCGACGATTTGGGCCGCCTTTTTCCCGTTCATAGGACATCCGTCTGTGCTCGCCAACTTGGCGACGGGTGTGGAAGGCGAGATGTTCGAGTCCAATCTAGCCGGTAAGGCGCTCTACATCGTCAACGGAGAGACGGACCGCCTCTATCCGGCTGCCTGCGTCCTGCCTTACGTGGAAGTATTGCGCCAAGAGGGAGCCACGATCGTTTTTCGCGCCCGTCCCGGCGGTCACAGCACGCGTTGGTGGAACGGGGAGAGTCAACGGATGGAGGCTTTCATGAACGAGCACCCGCGCGACCCTCTTCCCGATCGACTCGTTTGGGCGACGGAAGACGTTCGACACTTCGGACGCGTGCACTGGCTTCTCGTCGACGCGCTCGCGGATGGACGGCCAGCCGGTGGGCTCTTTACTCATCGCGCGCCTTTCGGCCAGGTCGTGGTCGAACGGGACGGGAACGTGTTCCATGTGACCGCGCAGGGCGTCGAGCGCCATCGCCTATTGCTTTCGCCCGATGTGGTGGATTTCGCGGAACCCGTCACAGTGGTGACGAACGGTGCGATGTCCTTCGAGGAGCCTCTCGAGGCCAGCGTGGAAACACTCCTCAGATGGGCGGCGCGAGACAACGATCGAACCTTGTTGTTTGGCGCGGAGCTTACCATCACCATTGACGACGAGCAGGGGGAGGTAAACCCATGACTCTCTCTCGCCGAGAATTCACGGCGCTCGTTTCAGCGAGCGCTGTCCGTCTTTCCAGTCAGAATATCGAAGGCGAGCGTCTCAGCACTGAAAGCGTGGGAGCGATGCTCGACGCGCAGGGAGGCCGAGGCCTCTTCGCGGATTCCGAGTGGCTCGATCTATTGCGCCACGCCATCGAATTGAATGCGCAGACGCGGGCGAGCTTGAGACACTACGCTTTGTCGGCCGCCGCCGAACCGACGATCACCTTCGTACGGTACTAGAATGCAGAACGACATTCACTATGCGTCGATTACCGAGCTTTCACGCCTTCTCGAGACTCGGGAGCTCTCGTCGGTCGAGCTTACCGAGCTCTACCTGAATCGCATCGAGCGTCTCGACCAGCCCGACTTCGACCTGCCCGCCGATCCTAGCCGGAGCTCGGGGGAGAAGCTTGCGACCATCATTACGCTCGCACGGCCGCAGGCACTCGAAGCTGCCCGGCGCGCCGACACCACCGAACGACGGGGACCGCTCCATGGACTTCCATACGGCGTCAAGGATTTACTCGACACACGGGGTGTGCGAACGACTTGGGGCTCGCGCATTTTCGCCGACAACGTGCCGGAGCGAAACGCTGGCGTGGTGGAGAAGCTCGAAGCCGCCGGTGCGGTGCTCATGGCCAAGATGTCGATGGGGGAGTTCGCCGGCGGCAATACGAGCAACGCCCTCAATCCTTGGAAACGTGATCGAACCACCTTTGGCTCCTCGAGCGGGACGGCCGCCGGGACGGTGGCGGGCTTTATCGCCTTCGGGATCGGAAGCGAGACCGGTGGCTCGATCGTCTACCCGTGCTCGTCGGTCGGGGCGACGGGACTGCGACCGACTCTAGGACGCGTCAGCCGCTATGGCGCGATGGTTTTGTCCTGGAGCTTGGACAAGCTCGGCCCAGTGGGCCGAACGGCCGAAGATTGCGGCCTGGTGCTCGAGGCCATCGCCGGCTATGACAGCCGAGATAACGCCACTGCAAGACGTGAGTTCTCCTTTCGGCGAGAGCCCACGTTCGCGAGGGGGACCAAGGTCGGAGTGGAGCGGGCCGCTTTCGAGCTCGCCGCGCCGGCGGACCGCCGCGTCTTCGAGGACGCGCTCGACGTTCTCCGCGACGCCGGATGCGAGCTCGAAAATTTCACTCTGCCAGACCGTCCATACGGGCCGATCTTCTCCCAGCTCGTAGGTTGTGAGAGTGGCTCTTTCTTCGAGCCCTACTTCGAAAACGGTCGCATCGCAGGATGTTTCCCGTACAATCGAGCGCGCATTGCGAGTTGGATGGCGGCTCGCCTTCAGCCCACTTCGGATTATCTTTTCGCGCAGAGGGTTCGCAGCGAGTTGATCCGAGAGGCCGACGAGTTGGTCTCCCGCTACCCGATCGTGGTTGCGCCCACTTGGCCTTCCGGTGCGGCCCTTCGCGAGGTCGTCGATGGTTGGCCGGTTCCGGCGGACCCCGAGCTCGAGCCCGGCGGCGCTACTCATACGAGGCTAAAAATTCACAATGCCGCGAACCTTGCTGGCCTTCCCGGGGTCAGTATTCCTTGCGGTTTCGACCAAGAAGGGCTTCCGCTGTCGATTCAGCTCGTTGCCGGCGCCTGGGAAGAGCAGGTGCTATTGGACCTCGCGATGATCTATCAACGCGAGACGGATTGGCACCACCGACGCCCTCCCGAGCCGTTTCGCGCTTGAGCCGCTTTACTCCCGGACAACACGGACAGGCGTCTGGACCCGAAGCTTGACCGCACCGTCCGTCGTGAAGGTGAGGCGGATGGTCCGTGCCGCTCGTTCAGAGTCAGCTCATCGACCTCGCTCGGGCGTGCGCCAAACCGGTCATCGTCGCGACACAAATGCTCGAGTCGATGGTATCCGAGCCGCGCCCCACGCGCGCCGAAGTCTCCGATGTATCGCTGGCCGTCAGAAGCGGAGCCGATGCGGTCATGCTCTCCGCGGAGTCGGCCGCTGGAGACTACCCGCTCGAAGCGGTCGCGATGATGGACACGATCGCGCGTGAAACCGAGGCTTATCTGTGGCAGCATGGGGCGTTCGGCTTTCTTTCGTCGACGTACGACGCTCCCTCTCCTTTAGCAATCGAGGACGCGCTGGCGCGCTCGGCTGCCCAACTCTCGCGGGATCTTTTGGTGCGTACGATATTAGTGATCTCGAGAAGCGGTCGCACGGCCGCGGTGATGAGCTCGTCCCGCCCTGCGGCCCCGGTCGTGGCGACGTCGCCGGAAGCGAGCACCTGCCGTATGGCGACGCTTCTCTGGGGTGTCATTCCTGTCGTGGTCGAACCAAACGAGCTCGACGACCCGCAGGCGCTCGCCCGCAATCTCGCTCGCGAGCTCGGTTTCGGAGTCGAAGGGCAAAAGCTCCTCCTCGTTCGTGGCTTCCGCACCGACCCGCGGAGAGACACGCCCAGCGTTGCGGTCGTCACGATTTGAGGCGACGATAGGTGCTCGCGAAAAAGGAGAACACGGAGAGCGAAACGCCTGTCGAAGAAGATAACTTCGTGGTCACCTCGGCTGGCAATGCAGGCTTTGCGGCGGATCGCAACACACTCAACGCACCCGCTGACGGAAAACTGGTCCTGACTATCGGTGCCGTGGATGCCTTCGGTGCGCGCGCTGATTTCAGCTCGGTGGGACGCGCGGCGGACGGTCGCATCAAGCCCGACGTCATGGCGCAAGGCGTGCTCGTCAAGGGGATCAATGCCGCGACACGGAATCAGTACGCCCTCTCGAACGGAACGTCGTTCTCTTGCCCGCTCGCCGCGGGCGTTGTCGCGCTAATACTGCAGGCTCATCCCGATTGGAATGTCATGCGCGTCCGGCGGGCGCTTCGCTCGACCGCGAGCAACGCAGACTCGCCAACGCGTTTGGTGGGCTGGGGTATTCTGGACGGAGTTGCCGCGCTTGACAGATACTGTACCTATCGTCTTTTGCGACGTGATAGAAACAGCATATGAAAAGGCTCCTCTCTATTTTGTGTTCAGCGCTTGCGCCTATCGGTCGTTCCTTCACTGAGTGATGCCGACTCCGACGAAAACAACCGATGTTGCCATTATCGGCGGCGGGATCATCGGAGCCTCGATTGGGTATCACCTTGCTGCACGCGGGGTGAAGAACATCGTTGTCTTCGAGCGCGAGGAGGCGCTCGGGATGGGCTCGACGGCGAAGTGCGCTGGCGGCGTGCGGCTTCAGTTCTCGACGACCGTGAACGTCGAGATGTCGCGTCTCAGCATTGCGGCTTTCGAGCGGTTCGAAGACGAGATGGGCGAGATCATCGACTTCGAGCGCAATGGCTATTTGTTCGTGTTGACCAAAGAGCGCGATCTGGAGATGTTTCGAGGCAACGCGGCGAAGCAACGGGAGCTCGGCGTGCCCGTCGAGGTGCTGACGCCGGAAGAAGCGCGTGACATCGTTCCCGTTCTCCACATCGACGATCTCGTCGGTGCGACGTTTTGTGGCACTGATGGCATCGCCAACCCTCACGCTATTGTGCAGGGCTATGCGAAGAACGCCCGCAAGCTCGGCGTCGAGATCATGCGCTCGTCGGAGGTGACGAGCATGGAGGTTGCCCGTGGCCGGGTCCGCGCATTGAAGACACAAAGCGAGCGCTGGGAGATGGATTGGGTGGTGAACGCCGCGGGCCCCTGGGCGCGAGGCGTCGGCGCGATGGTGGGTGTAGAGGTTCCGGTCGATCCCGTGAAACGCCAATACTTCATCACCAAGCCCATGGACTGGGTTCCGGACAGGTTTCCGCTTCTCATCGATTGGGGGAGTGGCGTCTACATGCACAAAGTGAGCGGCGGGCTATTGATTGGCGAGTCGGACCGAAACGAGCCTCCGAGCTTCAACCAACAAGTGGACTGGGAGTTTCTCGCCAAGGTGACGGAGCATGCGATCGCCCGCATCCCCCGGGTCGAGGCAGCCGAGATTCAAAGCACGGCGGCCGGGCTCTACGAAGTGTCTCCCGATCACAACGCGATTCTCGGGCCGGTTCCGGAGCTCGAGAATTTCGTCTGCGCTAATGGTTTCAGCGGGCATGGTATGCAGCACGCGCCCGCCGTCGGGCTCGTCACCTCCGAGCTCATCGTCGATGGCGCTGCATCGAGCATCGATATCGCGCCCTATGCTATCGAGCGGTTTCAATCAGCCGTCGTCCCGGAGATCAATGTCATCTGAGCCGTTTCGGGCGCGTCGTCAACGTGTTCTCAACCGGCTCGGCGACGGTGTTCTCGTTTTGCCCACGGCACCCGTCCGCTTGCGCAATGGAGACGTCCCCCACGCCTTTCGCCCCGGGAGTGATTTTCACTACCTGACGGGCTTCGACGAGCCCGAAGCCGTGCTCGTTGCGACACGCTCTAGCGCGCGCGAGCATCACGCAATCTTGTTTCTACGGCCGCGCGAGCCAGAGCGCGAAATCTGGGACGGTCCGCGCTTGGGGCCCCGTCGCGCAGTGAAAAAGCTCGGTTTCGACGAGGCCTATCCCATGGCCGCGCTCTTTGAACGGCTCGAGGCGATTCTCGGGAAAACGAAGCGCTTGTTCTACACGCTCGGAGCGGATGGGCTCATGGATCGCTCGCTCGAGCGTGTTTTCGAAAGGCTGGCCATTGCCGGCTATCGAGGGAACCCGTCCGCGCATCCCGTCATCGAAGATCCCGGGCCGAAGGTCGCGACCGAGAGGCTCGTCAAGGATCGCGACGAGATTGAAGCACTCGATCGGGCCGCCGTGTTGAGCGCCGCGGGGCATCGGCGGGCGATGGCGTTCGCCCGACCCGGGATCATGGAATACGAGCTACAGGCGGAGGTCGAAGCGACGTTTCGCCGGCTCGGCTCGCGTCGAAACGGTTACGAGTCGATTGTCGCGAGCGGGAAAAACGCCTGTGTCCTTCACTACGTCGCAAACGATCGGAAGATGCGGCGCGGGGAGCTCGTGCTTCTCGATGCCGGCGCCGAGCTCGATATGTACACCGCGGACATCACGCGCACGTTCCCGGTCTCCGGAACTTTCTCCGAACCGCAATCCGAGATTTACCGGATCGTCCTGCGAGCTCAGAAGGCGGCCCTTCGCGCTGTCTCGCCGGGGCGCCTGTGGAATGCACCCCACCAGGCCGCCATCCGCGCGACCATCGATGGGCTTCGTGCGCTCGGCCTGTTGAAAGGACAGCGGAAGAGGCTCATTGCGAAAGAGGCCCACCGCCGTTGGTTCATGCACGGCACCAGCCATTGGCTCGGGATGGACGTCCATGATGCGGGCGGCTACGTCGATCCGGACGGCAAGCCACGCCGCCTGCGAGCCGGGATGGTTTTGACGGTGGAGCCCGGGCTTTACTTCAGCCCGCGCGATCGTTCTGTGCCGGAACGCTATCGCGGGATCGGCGTGCGCATCGAAGATGACGTTCTCGTCACGAGAAGCGGGCGGCGTGTTTTGACCGAAGCGGTTCCCAAAGAGCTCAACGAGGTCGAGCGTCTCTGCCAAGGCCAGGAGGTCTGAGCTCGTTCCATCGCTCGATGAACGCTACGGCGGCGTCGACAAAGCGCTCGGCGGCCCCGCGACCTCGCTCAACGGTGGCCTCATTGGGATTGCGTAGGCTCCACACTCCGGTCGTCGACATGTCCCGCGCGGTCGTGCCCTTGCCTGTAGACTCCGCCTTGAGGGCTTCGGCGAGAAATACACGTAGCGCCGTCTCGTCGCCTTCGAGGATCGACGGGATCATTGCTTGGAGGTGCTCCGGGATCGACAACTTGGCGAGCTCGCTTTTTTCGAGCTCGACGAGCTCCGGGATCAAATAAAGAGCGTTCGATGTTTCTCCGACACCGCCGTGACGATCGAATGGGCGCGGCGCCAGCTGTGTCGAGGCCCGCGGCGCCATGAACGGGCCGGCAGCCTCGCCGAGCTCGACCGCGATCCCGGCAGTCTCGTGATTAATGCGGTCGGCGATGAAGCGTGAGACGACGCGGTTGCCGCCATGCGCGTTCAAGATGAGAAAACGGGTGAAGCCGTGTTTCATGAGCGACGCGGCGGCCTCGACATAGACGGCTTGGATTGTCTCTAGCGACAACGTGATTGTTCCCGCGAACTCCATGTGATAGGGCGAGTTGCCGGGCAGCAGGATCGGTGCGACGAGCACGTCAGTCTTTTGTGCGATGAGCTTCGCTCGCTCGATGCCGTTCAACGCGTCCGTTCCAATGGGAAGCTGAGGACCATGCTGCTCGAGCGAACCGACCGGGATAATTACCATATCGGTGCGCTCGGCAAGTGCTTCGACTTCGGGCCAGCTCATGTGCGGAAGATAGTTCTTGACCTTTTTCTCGGTCCAAAGTGGATTCGTCTGGGCGCTCGCAAGCGCCGTCCAAGAGACGACGAACGAGACCAACGACATACGTATCATACGTATCATGAGTAATTGGGTGTCTCCAGTTGTCCTTTGGGTGTTGCCTTTCCTCGCATCACGTTCATGCTGAAGACCGCGAGCCCGAGCGCGAGCCCGAGCACTCGGCTACGGGTATCGGGATAGGCGAGCATGACGGCGGAAAGCGCGAAGAGCCCTCTTTCGACGAGCTTGGTTGGAACAAACGCATAGCCTTCAGCGGTGAATGCGACAACAGCGATGAGTCCCGCGGTTACGAGGACCGACCAGAGCCCTTCAGCCAGCGAGACACTGTCGATCATCAAGAGGCCCGAATATGCCATCATCAACGGAATGATGAAAAAACCCGCCGACAGCTTGAGCGCTTCGACGGCGCTTCGCATCGGCGACGCTCCGGCGATACCCGCGCCCGCAAAGGCAGCCAGAGCGATCGGCGGCGTCACGTTCGAAGTTTGAGATAGCCAAAAGATGATCATGTGGGCGACGATGAGAGGCAAGCCCAGGCTCGAAAGCGCGGGAGCGGCCATGACGGCAATGACGATGTAAGCGGCGGTCACGGGGAGCCCCATCCCGAGAATGAGAGCCGCCGCGGCGATGAGGACGAGCGCTAGCCAGAGCGCGCCGCCGGCGAGGTCGACCACCGACTCCGTGAACTGCAAGCCGATCCCGGTCTGACCGATAACGCCCACAACGATGCCCGCGGTGGCGCAGGCGGCGGAAATCGGAAGCGCCATGACCGCGCCTCGTTTCAAGCCGTCGAGGATGGTTCGGAAACGGACTCGGGTGCGGGCGCGGAGCGCTCCCGTGAGGACGACCATGCCGCTTCCGATCGCACCGACGATGGGCGGCGAATAGTTCAAGAGCAGGAGCACGGTGACGACGATGAGCGGCCCGAAGAAATGGTAGCCGTCCCGAAGCGTTCTCGCGAGCGCCGGCGTGTCGGTGAGGCCGCGAAGCCCGAGCTTCCCCGCCATCAAGTGCACGAAGAGAAGCGTGCACGTGAAGTACAGGAGCGCTGGAGCGATCGATAGCAGGACGATGTCGTTATAGGGCGTTCTCGTGTACTCCGCCATGATGAAAGCGCCCGCCCCCATGATGGGCGGCATGATCTGTCCGCCCGTCGATGCCGCCGCCTCGATGCCGGCGGCTTGATCGGGGCGATAGCCAAGCTTTTTCATCATGGGGATCGTGAGCGCGCCGGTCGTGACCGTATTCGCGATGGCGGAGCCCGAAATCGAGCCCATCGCCGCGGAGGCGATGACACTGGCTTTGGCGGGGCCGCCGCGGTAGCGACCCGCTGCGGCGAAAGCGAGGTCGATGAAAAAACGCCCGGCGCCCGTAACCTCGAGAAACGCACCGAACAACACGAACATGAACACGGTGCTCGCGGCGATTCCGAGAGGCGTTCCGAAGATACCGGCGCCGGAAAAGACTTGAAAACGTACGATCCGCTCGAAGGTGAAGCCTCGATTGGCCACGAGGTCGGGGAGAAAGTTTCCGTAGGCGCTGTAGAGGATGAATAGACCTCCGATAGCGACCATGATCCAGCCTACCGAGCGCCGGGTCGCTTCGAATAGCAGTGCCATGAACAAGACCCCGGCGATGAAGTCGTGAGGTTTTAGACCGTTCAGGATGTGGTCGATCGCGCGATAGTCGAAGCTCAGAATGATGTAGCCGCTATAGAGCGCGACTGCCGCGAGCACGAGGTCTACGGCGCGGCCGAGGCGGAATCGGCTCGAGGCTGGATCGCGCACGGACGGATGGTAAAGAAAGGTGAGCACGAGCACCCAGGTGAGATGGACCGGGCGCACGAACGTGCCGCCGATCGAGCCGGTGACACTTTGCCACAGCTGGAAGCAAGAGAGCGCGATGGCGCCAACGAAGGCGATCTTTAAAAGAGTCTCCTCGAGGCGGGCCGATGCGCTACTTGGCTGCTCTTGCTCGTTTGGGTCCGAGGTTCTCGTCATAGTAACGTTTGGCGCCAGGGTGAAGCGGCAGGGAGCCTATTGAAGCCGCGGATTCCGGGACGATGAACCGGGCGACTTGCGAGATGCTCTCCAAGCTCTCCCGAAAGTCGAACAACGCTTTGATGAGCCGGTACGCCACGTCTTCATCCATTTCACGATGGACGACCAGGAGGTTCCAGAGTGTCGGGGTCTGTACCGGCTTGTCAACGCCGCGATAAATCCCGGGCGGCACGGAGAACGCGGAATAAGCGGCGATCTTCGCCGTCACCTTTTTCATTTCTTCATCGGTGAAGGGGACGAGAACGATCTTGCGCGTGACCGCGAGCTCGACGACCGCGGCGATGCCGAGCCCGCCGGCGATGAAACCCGCGTCGATCGTACCGTCCTTGAGCCCGTTCGACGTCTCCGAATAGTTGAGCTGGCGAACCGTAAAGTCGCTCTCGGTGATCCCGAGCGCATCGAGGATGTTCCAAGCGGTTACGAAATTCCCCGAGCCCGGTGGGCCGACCGAGACCTTCTTGCCCTTCAAATCCTCGACCGATGTGATGCCCGAGCCCTCGACCGTCACGAGGTGAACAACGTTGGGATACATCTTGCCGAGGATCGCGAGCGGAAGCGCATAAGGAAAGCGCCCCTGCCCAGCGACCGCGTCCGCGACCGAGTCTCCCTGGGCGAAGCCGACATGGCTTTCATGCTTCGCGACCTGCACGAGGTTGGTTACGGACCCCGCCGTCACCTCGGCTTTGATATTGATGCCGTCGACGTAGCGAGACCAGATGGAAGCAAGCCCTCCACCAAGCGGATAATAGATTCCAGAAGGATTGCCGGTCGCAAAGGAAAGTGTCTGACTCTGCAGAACCTGCGGAGCAAGAAAAGACGCCGCAAGCAGAACCGTCCAGCCGACTGTGCGCATCAGAGTCCCTTAAATCGAGGATGCTATCACGTTCAGCAATCAGCAATCAGCAATCAGGAATAATAAGGGTAGCTTTCCGGTACATCCCAGCGCAGGGCGGACTCTCCGTGACGACTGAATCCCGGCTACGAGAAACCTGAATGCTGAACTCGGACTCACAGCCCGAGCGCTTGCCTAAAATAAGCGATGGTCTGCGTCAAGCCGTCTTCCAGGCTGACTTTCGGGCTCCAATCCAGGAGCTTGTTCGCGAGGGTGATGTCGGGCTGGCGTATTTTCGGGTCGTCTTCGGGCAGCGGCTTGAACGTTATCTCACTCTTCGAGCCCGTCATCTCGACGATGACGTTCGCGAGCTCGAGCATCGTCATCTCAGCCGGGTTGCCGATATTCACTGGGCCGGGATGTTCCGAAAACAAGAGGCGGCACAGACCCTCGACGAGGTCTTCCACGAAGCAAAAGCTTCTGGTCTGTTGTCCATCGCCGAACACGGTGATCGGCTCGCCCGTGAGCGCTTGGCTCACGAAGGCGGGGATGGCGCGGCCGTCTCGAACGCGCATTCTCGGCCCATAGGTGTTGAAGATGCGCGCGACCTTTACGTTGACGCTGTGGTAGCGGCGATAGGCGACGCTCATGGCTTCGGCGAAGCGCTTCGCCTCGTCATAGACACCGCGTGGTCCGATCGGATTGACGTTGCCCCAATAATCTTCCGTCTGCGGATGAACGAGCGGGTCGCCGTAGACTTCCGACGTCGAGGCCAGAAGAAAGGCTGCATTCTTCGCTTTCGCGACGCCCAAAGTTTTGTGCGTTCCGAGCGATCCGACTTTCAGAGTCTGGATGGGAAGCTCGAGATAGTCGATGGGGCTAGCTGGGCTCGCGAAGTGAAGGATGTAATCGAGCGGACCGTCGATGGGAATCTCTTCCGTGACGTTGTGCTCGACGAGCGTGAACCGAGGATTTCCGATATGCGAGAGATTTCTCGGGTTGCCGGTGATGAAGTTGTCCATCCCGATGACTTCGTGATCCCGCGCAAGGAGATAGTCAACGAGATGCGAGCCGATGAATCCGGCCGCACCGGTAATGAGCGTGCGTTTAGTCAAAAGGCGTGCTTCTGCAAAACGGCGCGCCAAGTGCGCCAGAGGATTTGGAGATCGAGCGTGAGCGACCAATTCTGGATGTAGTAGAGGTCGTGCTCGATCCGTTTCTCGATGGAAGTATTGCCGCGCCAGCCGTTCACTTGTGCCCAGCCTGTCATTCCGGATTTGACCTTGTGGCGGAGCATGTATTTCGGGATGCGGTTCTTGAACTCTTTTACGAAGTTCGGCCTCTCCGGCCGCGGCCCGACGAGGGACATGTCTCCCTTGAGTACGTTATAGAGCTGAGGCAGCTCGTCGACACTGAAGCGGCGCAGAAGCTGGCCAAAGCCTGTACGTCTTGGGTCCTCCGAAACAGCCATGACGGGTCCGGTTTCTTTTTCGGCTTCGTCTTGCATCGACCGAAACTTGAAAATTGTAAAGGGCTTGTTGTCGAGACCCATTCGCTCTTGCGTGTAGAACACCGGACCCTTGGAGGTGAGCTTGATGAGCACGGCGATGATGGCGAAAGGGATGGAGAGGAGGGCAAGAAGTCCGCCGGAGACCGCCATGTCCATGACGCGCTTCACGAGCCAATTGAAGCCGCGAATAGGGGGCTGGGAGAGATTGATGATTGGCATTCCGTCGAGATCTTCGACCCCAGCGTGAAGCGCCGCATCGGTCAAGTAGTCCCAGGCGACTTTGATGTCGAGCGCCTCGCGGTTCGCGAAGGCGACGAGGTGGCGGATCTTTTTGTGCGATTCGAGTGGCAGCGCGATGTAGAGAGAGTCCACCGTTGCGCTCGAGACGATGTCGCCTATGTCGTCGACCGCGCCCAGGATCGGGATGCCGCGATGGCCCGTGAACTCGCCGCGTAGCTTGTCGTCGAGAAATCCGGTTACCCGGAAACCCATCTCTTGGTGATCGATCAACTTGTCGGCGACCGTGCGTCCAAGCTGACCGGCGCCCGCAATCAAGATATTCCGGAGGCCCTCGCCGCGGCGCCAGCGGGCTTCGCGCTCGCGGCGGATGACCGTGCGCGCGAGGGTGAGCGCTGTAATGTCGAAGATGACGAAAAGCCCGAGCACGAGCTGGGAGAACTCGTACCGTCCGGAGATCTCGGGCGGACCATAGAGGTAGTAAACGCGGGCATAGAGCGCCGCGAAGAGTGTCGCGGCTGTCCCCATCGTCACCGCCCACACAATCGAGCACACCTCGTCCGTACGCGAGCGGATTCGCTTCAAGCTGTAGAGCCCGTGCGCGTAGAACAGGGGAGGCCAAAGAAGAAGGATGAGCGGCAGAAGCAGCAAGTACTGGCTGAACGGGTTGATGCCTTTGGTGACGTGGAACAAGCCGCTCTCGAACCGTACGAAATAGGCAAAGCCGAAAGCAAAGCACGTGGCGACGAGATCGCCGGCAACATAAATGCCTGTCCAAATCCGGCTTTGCTGTTTGACCATTTAGCAGATTAGATGACTAGATCTAGATGACCAGTTAGAGACCGGCCGCTTTGGCACGGGTCTCAATGAACTCTCTCATGCGGTTTTGAAACGTTTCTCGCGAGAAGCGGAGCGCCCACTCGCGGAGCAGCTTTTTATTTACTCCTAGCGAGTATACTTTGTCAATGGCGAGCGACAGGGCTTCGGGTATGGGCTCTCTGAAAAACACGCCTGTCTCTCCATCCCGCACGGTGTCAAGAGCGCCTCCTTCGCCGTAAGCGACGACGGGCGCTCCGCAAGCTTGCGCCTCGAGAGGCACGATTCCGAAATCCTCGACTCCCAAAAGCAAGCAAGCCCGACAAGTTTGGTACAGCTCGCGCAGAGTCGCATCATCAGTCCAGCCCAGAAAGCGGACGTTTGGGGGGGCTGTTGCTTTTAGCTGCGCTTCCGACGGCCCGCTTCCGACGATCACGAGCTCGTCTGTCCGATGGCGAAATGCCTCGATGGCGAGATCGATTCTTTTATACGGCACGAGAGCGGAGACCACGAGGCAGAAGGATTGGCCGTCGGATTCGCCAGCCGACACGGACGGCACGTAGAAGTCGGTGTCGACCGGCGGTGGGATTACGGCATCGGCAGCGCGGCCGTAATACTTGTCGATGCGCTCTGCGACATGAGTCGAGTTAGCGACAAAATGATCGACACGGCTGGCCGAGGCGCGGTCCCAGGCGCGAAGCTTCTTTGCCACAGGGCCGTAGAGAAGCCTGGCCTTCAACCCCGAGCCGAAATAGTCCTGAAACCGGTCCCAAACGTAGCGCATGGGGGTATGGCAGTAGCAAATGTGAAGTGCGCCCTCGGCCGGTTGGACCCCTTTGGCGACGCAATGCGAGCTCGAGAGCACGAGATCGAATCCGTTGAGATCGAGCGATTCGATGGCCCACGGGTGAAGCGGCAGATACCAGCGATATAGTTGCGTAACGCCCGGAAGCTTTTGCGTAAAAGCGGTACGGATCGGAAGCGATTCGATCCGGGGGCTCGTAGAGCCCGCCACGTGCAGCAATGTGAAAAGCGTCGCGTCCGGAAAGAGGTCGCAGAAAACTTCGAGTACTTTCTCGCCACCGCGCATGCCGGTGAGCCAGTCGTGGACGAGGGCGACCCGCATATCAGGAGAGAGCGGTCATGTAGGTCTCTTGGATCTGCGCCACCGCCTCCTCCCACGAGAAACGTTCGGCGCGAAGACGGCCTTTCTGCTTTAGCCGCTCACGCGTCGCCTCATCGGTCAGGACTGTCTTCATGGCCTCAGCGATCTCCTCGACGTTATAGGGGTCGACGGTGAGCGCGGCATCGCCCACGACTTCGGGAAGCGACGAAATCTTGGACGTTATCACCGGCGTACCGTTTGCCATCGCTTCGAGCGGCGGAAGGCCGAAGCCTTCATACAAGGATGGAAATACGAAGATGTCGGCGGCGCGGTACAGGGCTACGAGCGTCAGCTCGGGAACGAAGCCAAAGAAACGAACATTGCGGCGCACTTGGTGTCGCTCGACAGCGCGCCGCAGAGAGGGATATTTCGACATTTCGTCCCCGACGACGATGAGGTTGACATCTGAGAACGACGTGTCATCGCGCAGCTTGGCCAAGGCCGCGATCACGCGTTCGACGTTTTTGTGAGGTTTGATGTTGCCGACGAAGAGGGCGTTCCTGCCTGTGAGCTGAAAGCGCTGCCGCAACCGGTCGATCGCGCCCGGCTCGAGCTCCTCCGTCATGATGGGGTCGATGCCGTTCGGGATGACGCGGATCTTCGCTTCGTCGAGATCGAAAAAACCGAGCAAGTCGCGCTTGGAGGCTTTCGAGACCGTCATGACGACCCGAGCTTTTTCGAGCGCTCGGCCGATCATGAATTTCGCGTAATGTTTGGCCGAGGCCGAAGGCAAGTATTGCGGAAACAAGAGGTGGATGACGTCGTGGATGGTGACAACGGAGCGGCACGGCGTAAAAAAGGGAAGCACGTAATGAGGCGCGTGGTAGAGGTCGGCCCGTATTCGCTTGAGCAAGATCGGGATCGTGATGTGCTCCGAGAGCGAATAGTTACGCGCTTTGACGAAGGAAATCTCGAACTTTGAGGATAGGGAGGACAATGAGTAGAGGAGGGCCTCGTCATGCTTATAGCCCAGGAGGTAGTAGTCGTTATCCGAGTCGAGCGCCGGAAGGTGCCGGATCAAATTTCGCAGGTAGGTCCCAATACCGAAATCTTTGATCTTGCGGACGTCGATTGCGATCCGCATGATCCGCTACGCCCTCCATCGGCCCAGATGCTCCATGCAAACTCAGGGAACACTATCACGATTCGGCGCCTGTCGTTTGATTCATCTTGGCGCCGAGTTTCTTGAGCTCGACCGCGAGCTCGCTCTGAAGAACGTCGAACTCGGTCGATGGGCTGAACACGTCAACGAAGGCGTCGCCGCCGAGAATGGAAGGAAGGCGGGCTTTGAGGGTCGCGCTCGACTCTGTGAACCTGACGCCGTGAACCTGCAGCCCTTCGAAGCCTAGCTCTTTCGCTCCGCCTTTTCGAACCCAAACGATGCGCGCCGAGATTTCGAAGAGCTCCGCCTGTCTGTACAGCGAAAGCTTGAGGGTCATATCGTGCCCTTCCACGAGCCGGCGATCGGTGACGATGCAAGCGCCCGTGACCGACATGTTGATGACGAACCCGTAGGCGAGTTTTTGGCCATCCTGGAAGACCGCGGCGGTCGCCGGGGTCCTTACGTCCTTGTCAACGCACTCCCTGCAGGTTGCGGCGACGTCGCTCCAGATAGCTGCGTTCAGTGTAGTTCGTGACGCGAATGAGGGCTTTGTCATAGGCGGAGGCGGCCTCTTGCAATCGGCCGGAGCGGCGCAGAAGGTCCGCCCGTGCGGCGTGGAGAAGATAGTAGTCGCCCAGGCTGGCGATCTGTTCCAGTTCTTTCAGGCCGTCCTCGGGCCCGCGCGCCATGCCGATGGCGGCGGCCCGGTTCAAGGCGACGATGGGCGAGGAGGTGAGCTTCCACAGATGATCGTAGAGCTCGACGATACGTCTCCAATTGGTCGCCTCAGCGGACGCCGCGCTCGCATGACAAGCGCTAATCGCCGCCTGAAGCTGGTAGGGTCTCGTCCGCCGGAGTCGCATCGCGCGATCAAGATAGGTGACGCCGAGGAAGATTTGCTTTTTGTCCCAGATAGTCCGGTTTTGCTCTTCGAGCGTCACGAGCTCCCCTGAATCCGAGACGCGCGCCGCTCGGCGGGCGTCGTGAAGCAGCATGAGCGCCGTGAGGCCGAGAGCCTCGGGCTCGTCGGGAGCGAGCTCGCAGACGAGCTTCCCGAGGCGAATGGATTCTGATGAGAGCTCTTGTCGAACGAGCGCGTCGCCGGCGCTCGCTGCATAGCCTTCGTTGAAAATGAGGTGAAGCACGGCGAGCACGCCGTCGATCCGCTCCGGAAGTTTAGCGGCGTCAGGGACTAGATACGGGATTCCGGCAAGGCGGACCTTTTTTTCGCTCGCACGAGCCACTGCGCCATCGTCGGTTCGGGGACGAGAAACGCGCGCGCGATTTCTCGCGTGGTCAACCCTCCGAGCGTGCGCAGCGTGAGAGCCACCCGAGCTTCCAGAGAGAGTGCGGGGTGGCATGCGGTGAAGATGAGCTTGAGCTGATCATCGGCAATATCAGAGTCGTCTTCGTCGTCGGGTGCGGGCGTCGAGCGCGGAACCGTCATCCTGATCGAAATTCAGGATCGGCCGGATCTCGATCGAGCCGTGCTTCGCCGTCGGGATCCGCTTCGCATATTCGATCGCGTCGTCGAGATCCTTGCATTTGAGAACGTAGAGCTTGCCGAGCTGTTCCTTGGTCTCCGCGAACGGACCGTCGATCGTCGTGGTCTGGCCGTCGCGCACCTTCGCGGTTGTGGCCGCGGCGACGCCCTCGAGCGCGTTGCAGACTGGAACATGCCGTTTTTCTTGACCTCGTCGAAAAACGCGAAATAGGCCCCCATATAATCGTCGAACTCTTTTGTGCCGGGTTTCGGTTCCTTCGCCTCGTCGGAATAAATCAGCATCGCATATTGCATGTCGTTTCTCCTTTCATCCCTTTCATTTTGGAGACGAACGAGGTTCTTCTAGGTCGACCGTCACGCCATAGAGTCGAGCAGTTCTTGCCAGGAATCAAGCTCCCGGGAGGGCGCGACCTTAGCGGCGAGCTTTTCACTGGCGAGCTCGAGCCTCCTGTAGAACACATCGTCATGCTCCGCCCGCTCGAGAAGTGTTGCCAGGCTCCGCGCGTCTCCCGCGGGGAAATATCCCGGAAAGTACGCACCTAGTAGACCTTCGACGCCTGGCACCTGACTCGCGAGGATGGGGGTGCCGAGGATGAGGGCTTCGGAGAGCACGTTCGCGCCGCCTTCGGAGCGCGACGTCAACAAAAGGATATGGCTGCGCGCAATGAGAAGCCTGGCTTCCTTGTGCGAGACCGGGCCGATCCAGCGATAGCGCGTGTTCTTGGTCGCGGTCTCTGTCGCTCGCTTTTCCATCTTTGTAGACGTCGCCGCGCCAGCGTGCACGAGCTGCCCCCGAGACGTTTTCGGAAGCAGGGCCATGGCTTCGGCAGCGAGCAGCGGGTCTTTGACTTCGCGGAGATGTGCCACGAGGCAGGCCTGAAAACAATTGGCCGCCTTCGTGATCGCGCGCGCGATCGGCTGCGCGGATTGATAGATCACCGTCGTCTTCGGGCGCAGCAATGGATCGAGAATATTGAGGGCACCCGGCTGGAGCACGACGATACGCGTCGCAAGCTTGAGCGAGCGGAGAACGGTTTCGTCATCCGGTAAATCTTGATAGAGGTCGGTGCCGGTCATCGCGACCACGAGCGGTTTATTGGGGAAAGACATTTTGAACGCTTCGATCGACCCGGAGCTCTTGCGAGCGTGGAGTGCTATGAGAAGGTCGGCTTCTTCGCTCTCATATTTCTCGAGCATGACGGGATCGTGGCCAAGCTTTCGCAACAACTCTTCCCATCGACGTGCAGTGACCTGGTTTCCGGTCACTTGCCCGTGGAGAGACGGCTCGCTTCCCGGTGTGGTGATCGCGATTTTCATCGTGTTGCTGAATGATCTTGGCTTCTCATGGCTGAAATGGCGTTGGTCTGTGCTCGGCTCGTCGAAACGCGTTCACTAATGGTCTCCTTGTACCAAAAGGCGCAGGGCTTTCCCATAGGTGTCCCGTAAAGACGGGCGAAAAAGATATGCGAGTCCGAGCCCAGCTGCCATGTAGAGCTTCAACAATCCGAGGCGCGGCTGGCCGTAATGTTTCGCGTAGAAGTGCAAGCGGCTGCGCTGGGACTCCACGAACGCCTTGTTGGGAAGCTTTGAGGTCGAGCGGCCTCGCAGATGGGTCACTTCGACATCGGGGGTGAAAACGACCTTCTTCCCTTGGGCGCGGATGCGTGCGCACAGATCGACGTCTTCGGAATAGAGAAAGAACGATTCGTCGAACCCGCCAATCGTCTCGAGCAGAGCCCGGCGCGTCATCAGACAAGCACCGCTCACCCAATCGACGTCCCGTTCGCGCGCGAGTCTGGCCTCGACGAAACCCTTCAGCGGACCGGCGCCGTTGCGATAACCTGCGTTCAGAAGTTTCTGCCAGGCTTCGGCGGCGAGCGACAACATCGCTCCGAAGGACATCTCGAGAGCCCCTTCCGCGTTGCGCAAGCGCGGACCGAGCGCTCCTATCTCGGGCCGCGCCTTCATGTGTGCGACCATCGTCGCGATGGCGCCTCTCGGGACGATGGTGTCGCTGTTCAAGAACAACACGAGCTCCCCACGGGCCCGCCTCCAAGAACAGTTCGATGCCCGCGAGAAACCGACATTCTCAGAGGAGCGTTCGATAGCGACGCTCGGAAACGCGCTCTCGACGAGCGCAACGCTGCCATCCGTCGAGGCGTTGTCTGTGACGATGATCTCGAGCTTGCACCCGTCCGTGTTCTCGAGGATCGAACGGAGACAATTCTCAAGCTCGTCCCGAGCGTTATAGCTCACGATAGCGATGGTGAGCTCCATCAGGCTTTACCTGCGACGCGCTCGTAGAGGGCGCGTGCTTTCTTGGCGGACGCGTCCCAAGAGAAACATTGTTTCCGCTGAAGGCCTCGTGCGACGAGCTGTGCACGGAGCTCCTGGTCGCACCACAGGCACCCGATGGCGTCCGCGAGTGCGCGGACGTTCCCGGGCGGAGCGAAGAGTGCCGCGTCTTCCGCTACTTCGCGATGGACCGGAATGTCGGAGGCAACGAGAGGCGTTTGTGAGGCCATCGCTTCCAAAAGTGGGAGGCCGAATCCTTCCCAGAGGGATGGCGTCACGACGATGCGCGCGGACCGATAGAGCGATACCAAAGCCGCCGCGTCCACATAGCCCAGCTTGTCAACGCTGTCTTCGAGCTTCAGCCGGCGGATAGTCTCGTCGACGCGGGGCGTATCGAGTCCGTCGCCGCCCGCGATACACAAGCGACCATCGAAGCCCCCCTCCCGCAAAAGCGCGAGCGCTTCCAGGAGCCTCGGGAGGTTCTTGCGCGGTTCGAGCGAGGCGACCGTGAGAATGTAGTCTTCTCGCGCGGAGGGCGCGACCGGCTTGGTGGGGCCCGAGAATCTGCTGTCGAGTCCCGCGTGGATGACGGTTATCCGCTCGGGAGGGACGTCGAGCTTGTCTCGGACGTCACGTGCCGTCGTCTCCGAGATGGCGATGACGGCGTCGGCCTTTTTTACGTGGGAGCGGACTAGGCTGACATAATCCCGTCGAATCTCCCGGCTCGTGGCCTCGGGCTGCTCGAGAAAGAACAGGTCGCATATAGTAATGATGGTGCGGCCGCGACGGCAGGGCAGGATGAGGGGGCTCGGCGAGTGAGCTACGTCGAAATGCTCGCCGGCGAGCCAGTCGAGTGACGGGATCTCGAAGCGGTGCCAGAGCACGTTCAGAACTCGGACGGGAACGCGGCGGTCGACGAGCCGGAAATTATCCGGTCGGGGCCGCGGCTCGGGGCGCTCTTTCCAGGAGCTCGAGAACAGTACGTAATTGTTCTCACGGTCGATGCGGCCTAGACCTCCGACGAGTCCCTCGAAGTAACGGCCGACGCCTGTCGCGCGTGACAGCGCTGGACGGAAATCGACTCCGATGGTGAGCTTCGCCATGTTTGTGCGATGTTAGCATTTCACGCAGCCCTCCCGTCCGTTAGCGGGGCCTGGCAGTACATATGTTCGCGCGATAAAATAACCCGTTTGGCCCGCTACGCGAGAAAGAGGGTAGATGAATATTTCAGTTGTAGGAACCGGTTATGTCGGCCTCGTGGTATCCGCTTGTCTGGCCGAGAACGGGAACCATGTTATCGGCGTCGATATCGATGAAGAGAAAATTGCTCGCTTGCAGCGCGGCGAAACCCCGATCTACGAGCCGGGGCTTGCGGAGCTAGTGAAGCGGAACGTCGACGAAGAACGTTTGAGTTTCTCGACGAATTTCGATAGCGCAGTGCGCCAGTCGAAGATTCTCTTCATCGCCGTCGGCACCCCGACGAGTGAAGATGGTTCCGCGGATCTGTCGCACGTTCTCGGCGTTGCCGAAGGCATCGGCCGCGCCATGGACGAATACAAGATCGTCGTCCTCAAGAGCACGGTCCCCGTGGGCACGAACCGCGCTGTCGAGAAGGCCATTGCGGGAATCACCCGCCACCCGGTTGCCGTCGTCTCGAACCCGGAGTTCTTGAAAGAGGGCGCGGCGATCGACGACTTTCTGCGCCCCGACCGGGTTGTTGTGGGCACGGACGATCCCGCGGTGGCGGAGCTCATGAAAGAGCTCTACCGGCCCTTCATGCGTACCGGTAATCCCGTCCTCGTGATGGACCCTGAAAGCGCCGAAGTCACAAAATATGCCGCCAACGCGATACTCGCGAGCCGCATCAGCTTCATGAACGAGATCGCACGGCTGTGCGAGAAGGTCGAAGCAGATGTGGCGAACGTGCGCCTGGCTCTCGGAACCGATAGCCGCATCGGACACCCTTTTCTTTTTCCCGGCGTCGGTTATGGCGGGTCCTGCTTTCCGAAAGATATCCGCGCGCTTCTGAAGACGGCGCGCGACGCCGGCGTCAAGCTCGAGCTCATCGAAGCCACGGAGCGGGTGAACGAAGCTCAGAAGATTTATCTGGTCTCTAAGATCCGCGATCACTTTGTCGATGGCCTGAAAGGAAAATGTCTCGCGGTCTGGGGGCTTGCGTTCAAGCCCCGCACCGATGACATGCGCGAAGCACCGGCGCTCGCGCTGATCCATGCTCTCGTCGATGAAGGGGTCTCGGTCCGCGCCTACGATCCCGAAGCCATGGACGAGGCGCGCCGGCATCTCGCAAGCGTCGAAGGCAGCGTGACGTATTGCAAGAAGAGCTACGAGGCTTGCGACGGCGCCGATGGTCTCGTGCTCGTCACCGAGTGGAACGAGTTCCGCGAGCCCGACTTCGGCCGCGTCCGCGACTTGCTCAAAGAGCCCGTTATCTTTGACGGGCGCAACATCTACAATCCAGACAAGCTGAGAGATCTCGGGTTCACCTATTTCGGCGTGGGGCGTCGCTAGCGTGGCCGCGCTTCTTGTCACCGGGGGAGCCGGCTATGTCGGCTCCCATACGGTGCGCGAGCTTCTCGAGCGTGACGAGCGTGTCGTTATTCTCGATGACCTGAGTGCTGGCCACGTCGTCGCCGCGGGCGGCGCCGAGATCGTGCGCGCGGATTTAGCCGGGCCAAACATAGCGGAGTCCCTCGACGAAGTGCTCGGCCGCGAGTCTTTCGACGCCGTTCTTCATTTCGGCGCTAAAGCCTATGTCGGGGAATCGGTCGAAGATCCCGAGAAGTACTACCGGAACAATGTCGGCGGCGGGCTCGAGCTCATCTCCGCCATGGTGCGCCATGGGGTGCCGGCACTGATCTTCTCGTCGACCTGCGCGACTTACGGGAACCCAGAGCGCGTTCCCATTGCCGAGGACCATCCACAACGGCCGATCAATCCTTACGGACGGACGAAGCTCGTCTTCGAGTGGGCTCTTCAAGATTTCGAAGTCGCACAAGGCATTCGCCACGTCAACCTGCGCTACTTCAACGCCTGCGGCGCGCACGAAAGAGGCGACCTCGGGGAAGACCATCGCCCTGAGACGCATTTGATCCCAATTGCCTGTGAAGCGGCGATGGGACAGCGCGCCCACCTCTCCATTTTCGGCGATGACTACGACACACCCGATGGCACCTGCATCCGTGACTACATACACGTTCAGGATCTTGCGGTTGCCCACATGCAAGCGCTTGAGCACCTGCGAGGTGGAGGTGCTTCGGCGAGCTTCAACCTCGGCACTGGGACGGGCCATTCCGTTCTCGAAGTGATTGACGCGGTCGAGCGTGTGAGCGGCAAGGACGTTCCTCGCGAGGTAGCACCTAGGCGTTCGGGCGACCCGCCCCGTCTTGTGGCGACGTCCGAGAAAATCCGTCGCGTTTTTGGCTGGGAGCCTCGATTCGCATCGCTCGAGCGGATCGTCGAGACCGCGTGGGCGTTCAAGGAGCATTTTCCTGATGGATACCCAAGCGACTGATTTCTCACGACGCATGGCCCTCTTCGAGCCCTCGCGCTCGGTCACGGAGATTCTTGACCTCGCCGAGCGTCCCGACATTATCTCGCTCGCCGGCGGGCTTCCCGATCCTGCGGTTTTCGACCTCGATACGGTTCGCGAGTCGATGGACCGCGTCTTGCGCGACGAGGGTGCGGCGGCGCTCAATTACGGGCCCAATGCGGGCTATGGCCCGCTTCGTGAGTGGATTGCCGGTCGGATGGATGAGCGCTGCGGCGTCTCGTTGTCGCCCGAGAACATTCTCGTCGTCTCCGGAGGCGTCGACGGATTGAACCTATGCGCGATGGCGCTTCTCGACAAAGGGGATACCGTCCTCGTCGGAGCTCCGACCTACATGATGGCGCTTCACGTTTTCCGCACCTACGAAGCCCGCATCGTCCCGGTCCCGCTCGACGAGCAGGGTATCGACCCGGATGCGCTCGAACAGCGTCTCTCGGAGCTCGACCACAAAGGCGTGCGGCCCCGGCTTCTCTACACGAATCCGTCGTTTCAAAACCCGTCGGGGCGCACCATAGACCTTCCGCGGCGGGAGAGGCTGGTGGAGCTTTGCCGGCGTTACCGGGTGCCCATCGCGGAAGATCACGCTTATGGTGAGCTCGTCTATGACGGCGAGGCGCTCCCGCCGCTCAAAGCGCTCGATCCGGAGAACGTTCTCTTCATCCATACGTTCTCGAAGATCTTCGGTCCGGGCGCGCGGCTTGGCTGGGTCGCGGCGGAGCCCGCGCTCATCAAGCGGCTCGGGCTTTGCAAGCTCGGCACGGACCAGTGCGCCAATACGCTCACCCAA
Source organism: Acidobacteria bacterium bin61 (assembly GCA_963578475.1). Taxonomy (GTDB): domain Bacteria; phylum Acidobacteriota; class Vicinamibacteria; order Marinacidobacterales; family SMYC01; genus SMYC01. The sequence continues at coordinate 76,045 of CAUZCL010000017.1, forward strand.
CGTCTCGTCTACGACTACGGCACGCGGGGTCTCATCGACGCGCAAGTGCAGCGCTCGATCGAGCTCTACCGAAGCAAACGCGACGCCATGGAGCGTGCAATGACCGCCCATTTTCCTTCGGATGCCAGTTGGGTCCACCCCGGTGGCGGGTTCTTTATCTGGGTCCGCCTGGCCGAAGGTACGGATAGCGAGGCGCTCTTGCGCCGCGCGACCGAAGAGCAGAAAACGGCCTTCGTCGCCGGCCCGCCCTTTTTCCCCGATGGCGGTGGCTCCAACTATCTGCGCCTTTCCTACAGCTTCGTCCGCGAAGACCAAATCGAAGAAGCGATCCGCCGGCTGAGCGGCGCCATGAGCGACTAATTTATTCCCGGATAATGAAAAAAGACCAGCCACAGAGGCACAGAGCCACAGACGGATAAGAAATAAACCCGATCGCGAGGCTTTTAAACCCATAGAGCACCAAGACATCTTCCGAACCTCTGTGCCTCTGTGGCCGTTTTTTCGTTCAATTTCCGCGAATGATTTTGTTGGGATTCGTCAGAAACTGTCCCATGAAGCTGGTAGCTGGAAGCTGAGAGCAGCTCGAAATACGAAGAATCTTGATAGCATGAATCCGACGTGAAAGAGCTCCGCCGCCTCCTTACTTACGCTTGGCCATATAGGGGCCGGTTTCTATTGGCTTGTATTGCGATGTTGGGCTTCGGTGCGACCTCGGGTGGGCTCGCCTATCTCATCAAGCCTGTTTTCGACGACGTCCTGATCCAGAACCAGAACTTGGCGCAGGTCGCCGTGCTCATCATCGTGATCTATATCGCCAAGGGGATATTTTCGTACTTCTCGACCTATCTCATGAGCTGGGTGGGGCAGCGGACGGTCATGGACCTCCGGAACGTCCTCTACCAGCACGTCATCCGGCAATCGGTGAGTTTCTTCAAGAGCCAGTCGACGGGAACGCTCATCAGCCACATCACGAACGACGTCGAGAAGATCCAGCAAGCGGTCTCGGGTGCTATGGGCGACCTGCTCATGCAGACCTTCGCGCTCCTCGGCTACGGCGCGCTCGTGTTCTACTACGATTGGAAGCTCGCCATTTTCTGTTTCGTGATAGCACCCCTCGCGGTCTACCCGCTCGTGACGCTCGGCCGCAAGCTCCGGCGCCGGACGGATACAGGGCTCGAGCGCTGGCGCGACATCACGAACGTTCTGCACGAAACGATCTCGGGAAGCCGCATCGTGAAGGCCTTCCGCATGGAGGCGTCCGAGACGAAACGCTTTGTCGAGGCTACCGACGGTCTCTTCCGGACCAATATGCGCATCACTCGCGTCATCTCGATGATGCCACCCATTATGGAGCTCGTCGGCGGGGTCGGGATGGCGGCAGCCATATGGTACGGGAGCAACCGCATAGCGGCTTCGACGATGACGACAGGCGAGTTCTCGTCCTTCATCGCGGCGCTCTTCATGATGTACATGCCGGTGAAGAAGCTCTCCCGCGTGAATGCCACTCTCCAGCAAGCGCTCTCGGCCGCGAGTCGGATTTTTGCGGTGCTCGACGTGGAATATTCCATCCAGGAAATCGAGGACGCCGTCGAGCTCCCGCCGCTCTCGCGGAGCATCGAGTTCAAGAACCTGGACTTCGTGTATGACGACGGCAAAGGCGCGACGCTTCGCGATGTGAACCTTGCCATCAAAGCAGGGCAAGTCGTGGCTCTCGTGGGCACGAGCGGGGCAGGGAAGAGCACGCTCGTGAGCCTTGTTCCGCGCTTCTACGACCCGACGGGCGGCGTCGTCTTGTTCGACGGCGTGGATATCCGCAAAGCGACCCTATCGTCGCTCCGCGGTCAAATCGGGCTCGTGACGCAAGAGACGATTCTTTTCAATGACACCGTGCGCAACAATATCGGCTATGGCTTGAGCTCGGTATCGGAAGGTGCGCTCGTGGCGGCGGCGGAGGCCGCTTGTGCCCTCGAGTTCATTCGGGAGCTCCCGGACGGCTTCGACACCGTTATCGGCGAGCGTGGCGAGCGGCTCTCCGGCGGCCAGCGGCAAAGGATTGCCATCGCCCGCGCCATCTTGAAAAACCCTCCTATTCTAGTCCTCGACGAGGCCACGAGCTCGCTCGACGCGGAGTCGGAAGCGCTCCTCCAGCGAGCTCTAGACAATTTGATGGCGAACCGCACAACGCTCGTGATCGCGCATCGGCTGTCGACGATTCGAAAAGCGGACCTGATCGTCGTCATGGAGGGTGGCGAAGTGAGGGAGAGAGGAACCCAGGAGGAGCTCCTCGTCCGCTCGGGAGGGGTCTATCGACGGCTCTACGAGCTTCAGTTCTCCGTAGGCGGTGCGGCCGAGCCCGTCACGAGCTCATGAGTAAATGATGCTGAAGAGTATGACAGGGTTCTCTCGAGCTCGAATCGAGAACGACGCCTATGAAGTCGTCGTCGAGATTCGAACTGTAAACCACCGATATCTCGACGTACGGACGCGGGGCTCGGCGGGGCTCACGACGGTCGACAAGAAAGTGCGGGATCGCCTCGCGCAGTCGCTCGGCCGCGGCAAAGTCGACGTCAGCCTCTACCTCAAGCCCAAAGGTGCGAGCACGCACCAAATCGAGGTCGACCGCCCGTTGATTGCGGAGTTCGTGCGGGTGACTACCGAGCTCGGGAAAGAGCTCGGTGTCGAGGCGTCGCTCGAGCTTCGGGATTTGATAGGATTTTCGCCGGCCTTTCAAGTGAAAGAGCGCGACCTCTCTGAAGGCGCTAGCCTCTGGGACGCGCTCGAGCCGGCTCTCGACCAGGCTATCGAGGAGCTCGAGCACATGCGCGCAGCCGAAGGCGCCGAGATGGCGGCCGACCTCGAGCGTCGTTTGAAGGAACTCGCGACTCTAGTCGATGACATCGAAGCGCGTTCCAATACAAGGCGCGAGGAGCGGCGCGAGGAGCTCGAGGCCAAAGTCGCGGAGCTCGTGGGCTCTGCTCTCGAGCCTCCGGCCATCGCGATGGAAGTCGCCCGTCTCGTCGAGCGCGCCGATATCGCCGAGGAGTTAACGCGCTTCCGAAGCCACCTCGAGCTTTGGAAAGGTACGACGTCTTCCTCCGGGCCCTGTGGCAAGAAGCTCGACTTCATCGTGCAGGAGATGAACCGCGAAGTAAATACGATAGGCTCGAAAAGCCAGGACGCCAAGATTGCGGAGCACGTGATTGCGATGAAATCCGAAATCGAGAGAGTCCGGGAGCAGGTTCAGAACATCGAATGAGGACCGTAAGGCGAGGCAACCTCTTCGTGATCTCGGCGCCCTCGGGCTCCGGCAAAACTACGCTCGTTCGGCGCCTCCTCGACACACTCGACGACGTCTGTTTCTCGGTGTCGTTCACGACGCGTCCCGTCCGCGGGAGCGAGCGCGACGGCGTGGACTATCACTTCGTGCCCGAGGATGTGTTCCGCGCCAAAATCGAAGGCGGCGAGTTCCTGGAATGGGCCGAAGTCCACGGCAATTTCTATGGGACGTCGACGGTCGTGACCGAGCAGGTGCGCACCTCGGGGGAGGACATTCTCATGGACGTGGACGTCCAAGGCGCTGCCCAAGTGAGCAAGGCCCAGCCGGATGCCATCTCTCTTTTTGTCATGCCTCCGTCATTCGACGTTCTGGAAGAGCGGCTCCGCGGACGGCGTCAGGATTCGGACGAGGCGATCCTGGGAAGGCTAGAAGAAGCTCGCCACGAAATTCACCATTACAAGGACTATGATTACGTGCTCATCAACGACAGCGTGGAGCGAACTTCCGAGCTACTGAAGGCGATCGTCCTCGCCGAGAGGACGCGGCCGCGGCTGCTCGAGGAACGTATTCGGCCGATTGTGGAGTCGTTCAAGGATGAGTGAGCGGGACTGGGTGGTGGGGCAGATTCGGGAGCGGCTCCTGTTCTATCGGTCGATGACGAATCTCGGGTTCGAGCGGCGGGCGGTTGCGGTAACGCCGGTCCAAAAGGTCGAGCCGAGTGTTCCGGAGAGGGCAATACTCTCTCGGGAGACGCTCGTGGAAGTGCGGGCGGACCTCGGCGATTGCACTCGCTGCGTGCTTCACGAGAAGCGGACGAACCTTGTTTTTGGGGTAGGTAATCCTAGCGCTGATTTGATGTTTATCGGGGAGGGCCCGGGCTTCGAAGAAGATCGACAGGGGATTCCCTTTGTCGGGCCCGCGGGGCAACTGCTTACGAAAATTATCAGAGCTATTGATTTGAGCCGGGACGATGTTTATATCGCGAATGTTGTGAAGTGTCGGCCGCCTGGGAATCGGGATCCCGAGCCCGAGGAGGTCGAGGAATGTCGGTCGTTTCTTGACCGGCAGGTGGATGCTATTCGTCCTAAGGTCATCTGTGCCCTCGGCCGCGTTTCGGCGTTGAATTTGCTTCGGACGGATGAAGGGATCACCCGGATTCGCGGGCGCATGTACCCCTATCGCGGAGCCAAGCTCGTGCCCACTTTTCATCCAGCTTATTTGCTTCGAAATCCGGAAAAAAAGCGTGAGTGCTGGCAGGACATGAAGCTCATTCGACGACTGCTCGATGGGCAGTTATCCTAGTTATTCCGCTTTCGCGGAGGTGGGACTTCCGGTTCCGCTCCTTCGAACGTTCTCCTACGGGGTGCCCAACCCTCTTTTGAGAGCGCGTCCAGGGATGCGGGTTCGCGTCCGATTTTCCGGCCGCGTGCTTATAGGCTGCATCACCGAGATCTCTGAGGAGTCGCCTGAGCTTCCGACCGACATCACATTACAACCGCTTTTGACGCTTCTTGATGAAGAGCCTGTATTGACGCCGTCGCAGCTGAAGCTCAGTCGCTTTGTTACGGATTACTACCTGGCCTCACCGGGGCTCGTTTGCCGCGCCATGTTGCCGCCCGAGACACCGCGCGAAGAGAGAGCGCTCTATGAACGCGGTGAGTTGACTGAGACTGACGCGAAAGGTTTGTCGAAGCGAGTTCTCGACGCGCTCGAGCGCCCGATGACCGCGCGGGCCATTGCGAAGGCTGTGTCCAAGAAGAACGTCGCGGGGACGATTGCATTGCTTCTGAGAAAGGGCTTAATCCGCCGCCGGACGCCGAGCGGAACGAAAGGCGGCCGAAAGATGCGCGTGGCCGCGATCACCGAGGCGGGACGGCGAGCGCTCGAGACGGAAAAGCTGCACCTGACAACGTCCCGAATCCTCACGCTTCTTTCGGTCGCCACCGATCCCGTCCCAGTACATACGATACGGGGCGAGCTCTCCATTGAGCGGGGCCCATTTCTGGGAATCGCGCAAAAAGGGTACATCGAGCTCGTCGACCAGGCCGTGCTGCAAACACCTTGGCATCGTCTCGCGGCAGAGCCGTCGGCGAAGCTCGAGCTCGCCGAAAGCCAACAGGTGGCGGTCGCCGCGATCCGCGAAGCAATCGTCAAGGGGAGCTTTGAGCCCGTTGTGTTGCACGGCGTCACCGGAAGCGGGAAGACCGAAGTCTATCTACACGCGGCCGAAGACGCACTCGAGCGCGGACGGAGCGTTCTCATCCTCGTCCCCGAGATCGCGCTCACGCCCCGACTTGCAGCACTTCTTTATTCGCGGTTCGGCGAGCGCGTTGCCATCTTGCATAGTGCGCTAGGGACGGGAGAGAGGCGAGACGAGTGGTGGCGTATCCGGCATGGCGAGGCGCGCGTCGTGGTCGGTGCGCGTGCGGCTGTTTTGGCGCCGCTCGAAAATCTCGGCCTCGTCGTCGTGGACGAAGAGCACGAGGGCTCGTACAAGCAGGAAGAAAGCCCGCGCTATCACGCCCGCGACGTCGCGATCGTGCGGGCGCGGGACGACGGCGCCGTAGTGGTGCTCGGCTCCGCGACACCGTCCCTCGAATCGTTCACGGCAGCTCTAGAAGGACGTTACCGGTTGCTCAGCTTGCCCGAGCGCATTGCGAGCCGACCCCTTGCGGCGGTGGAGCTCATCGACATGAAGGAGGTGGTGCGCGAAGAGGGCCCCGACACCATCATCTCGGCCCCCCTTCGCGCCGCGCTCGAAGCGCGACTGAAAGCCGACGAGCAGGCACTCGTGCTCCTGAATCGAAGAGGTTTTGCCGGCCAGCTTCTTTGCCGGCAGTGTGGCCTCGCCCTGATGTGCAGTGAGTGCAGCGTTACGATGACGCTTCACAAGGGCGGATCGCTTGCGGTCTGCCACTATTGCGGACTCGGGCGTCCGAAGCCGACAAAGTGTGATGTCTGCCAAGGGGAGTTCTTGTGCACGGTCGGCTACGGGACGGAGCGGCTCGAAACCCTGGTGAAGGAGATGTTTCCCGAAAGCCGCGTCGCTCGCATGGACCGCGACACGATGCGGCGCAAAGGAAGCTACGAGGTACTCCTCGCAAAGTTCGCGGCACGTAAGATCGACGTGCTCGTCGGCACTCAGATGCTGGCCAAGGGGCACGATTTTCCTGCGGTCACTCTCGTCGGTGTGCTCGGCGCGGATAACGGTCTTGGCGCTCCCGACTTCCGGGCCGCGGAGCGAACGTTCCAACTTTTGACGCAAGTGGCTGGGCGCGCTGGACGGGGGGACCGCCCGGGCGAAGTGCTCATCCAGACTTACCAGCCCGATCACTACAGCTTGCAGTTCGCCCAGGCGCAGGACTATCGGGGCTTCTACGAGTCCGAGAGCAAGTTTCGGCGCGAGCTTTCGTACCCACCCGTCGTGAGCCTAATCAACATCATTGTCGAGGGCCGCTCGATGCAGGAAGCGACGGCGGAGGCCCGCCGTGCCGCGAGTTTTCTCGAGCGTGAACCGGTCGAGGGCGTACGCATTCTTGGTCCGGCTTTTGCTGTGCGCTCGAAAGTCGCGGGTCGCCATCGGTGTCAGATTTTGATCAAGCTGTCGCGCCGCGAGCACGCGCGGCTCCGGCATTGGCTGCGCGGGCTCATGAAAGACGAAACGCTCGCACGCGCGATGCTCGTGGACGTGGATCCGACCACGCTTTCGTGACGAGAGTCAGAATAACTAAGCGAGGTCGCGGAACGCGGCGAGAAACTCACTCCACGAGATCTGGATGGGCTGGGGCGTGAAGCAAAGCGCGAACGTGACGAGGGCGAGAAAACCCATCACGAAGCGGCTTCGCGGGAGAGGCTCATCGTCGAACAGTGTTTTTGGATGCGGACGGCGGATACCGATTGCATAGGCGAGCAGAGCGAAGAAGAGCCATGACGGCGTCAGGATGGCAAGCAGTAAGAGAGAGAAGAAGAAAATAGCCGACAGCCGATGCGCTTTCTCGCGGAAGAGCGCGTAGCTCGCATGTCCGCCGTCGAGCTGGCCGATGGGGAGTAGATTGATTGCCGTCAGGAGTAGCCCGAACCAGGCCGCAAGCCCGATCGGGCTGACAAGAAAAGTTTGCTCATCCGGAAGATCTGGCCACAGCAGCTTGACGGCCCCTTGAAACAGAAGGGGCAGGCCTAGCCCGATGCCTCCGGAATCTGTCTCGACGCTAGGACGTGACGTTGCGACTCCGATGAGCAGTGCCGGTACGCACACGACGAACCCGGCAAAGGGTCCCGCGAGGCCGATATCGATCAGTGAACGCCGGTTCGGAAACGGCGACTTGATCAATATGAAGGCGCCGAGGGTACCGATTAGCGAGATGGGAAACGGCAGGAAGACGGGAAGGGATGTATCGACCCGGTAGCGCTTCGCCGTGAGGTAGTGCCCCATCTCGTGCGTCCCGATGATCAAGAGAATGGTGCAGCTGAAAGGGAAACCGTAGAACAGCCAGTCCCGAAGAGAGACCGAGTCTTCCGCCAAGCGTTCGGGAGCCCAGAATCCCAAACCGTGATAGCCGCCGACATAGAGCGTCGAGGCAATGGTGAGGAGGAAGAAGAAAAGAGGGAGCGCTCGGCTCGTTGCGAACCGAAACAAGACGACAACGACGAGATGCCGGAGCGACAGAGGCGTGCCCGATTCTTTGCTGTCCGCCGCGGCAAGCGCGGCTCAGACTAGATGCGCTAGGATATGTTCTGGAGGTCTTTGCCCGGTTTGAATCGGATCGTTCGGCCGGGGGGGATGCGGACTTCTTTACCCGTGCGCGGGTTGCGACCGATTCCGCGCTTCCTGGGTTTCACCTGAAATACCCCAAAGCCACGAAGCTCGATGCGCTCGCCCCGTTTCATCGAGTTCTTCATTGCGTCCAGCACCGCCTCCACAGCTTTTTCGGCTTTCAATTTCGTGATGCTCGCGGTAGCAGACACCTCGTTGATGATGTCCACCTTTATCATATTGACCTCCCAAGGGATACGGTTTCATTATAAGGAACCGTACTCGGACCTGTCAAGCGTCATCTCCTCTTATCATGCTCTAAACGTTCGAGTTAGGCTGCTCCTTCCGTTCGGTCCGGCGGTGTTATAATTACTTCTTACGGAAGTCTTTTTAGATCAAGGAGATATGGGTGAACACGCTGCCTAGAGTCGCGATCGTGGGCCGCCCCAACGTCGGTAAATCTACCCTTTTCAACCGTATGCTCGGATCGCGCAAAGCGATCGTGGATCCCGTCGCCGGCTCGACCCGTGACCGCAACGCCGTGATCGTGGAATGGGGAGGAAGAAGCTTCGAGCTCGTCGACACGGGCGGGATCATGGAAGACGCTGAGACACCGCTCGACGAGCAGGTCGGCGCACAAGTTGACACCGCGATCGGGCGCGCGGCGCTCATCTGCTGGGTGGTCGACGGACGCACGGGTCCTCTAGCGGAAGAGCAATACATCGCGAAGAGGTTGCGCCAGATTTCCGTCCGCGTGCTGCTCGTCGTAAACAAGATCGATGAAGGGAGCCACATCCCCGAGGCAGCTGAGTTTCACCGACTCGGGTTCGGGGACCTATATGAAACCTCGGCGGAGCACGGACTTGGTGTCGCGGAGCTCATGGATGCGATGGTGGAGCGCCTCGGGGAAGTCCCCGAAGACGATAAGACGGAGGATGTGGAAGAGCTACGCGTCGCCATTACCGGGCGTCCGAACGTAGGAAAGTCGTCGCTACTCAACCGGCTCGTCGGCGAGGAGCGCGCGGTGGTGAGCGCGATGGCGGGAACCACGCGGGATGCCGTGGATACCGTCCTCACTGCGCACGGCCACACCTACCGTTTCGTTGACACGGCTGGCATAAGGCGGAAAGGGAAGACGCCGAACAAAGCGGACCGACTCGGAGTGATGTATGCCGAGCGCGCCATCGAGCGCGCGCAAATCTGCCTGCTCGTATTCGACGCTACGGCAGGCGTGACCACGGAAGACGCGTCCATCGGCGCCAAGATCGAGAAAGCGGGGCGAGGAGCCGTGATCGTTTTCAACAAGTGGGACCTCGTATCGGGCCGCGAAGCAGAAGCCAAAGAGCTCGAGCTCGACACTCGTGAAAAGCTCCCGCATCTCTCTTTTGCTCCCATCGTTTTTCTCTCCGCGCTGACGGGACGTGGCATGAAGGGACTCTTTCCGAGGATCCGCGGGGTCCGCGAGCAGCAACTGGTGCGCGTTCCAACCCCGGAGCTGAATCGTTTCTTGGAGACGGCTGCCGAGCGTTTGCCGCCCCGGGCCCGGGACGGCAAGGAAGTGCGTTTTTATTATGCTGCCCAGACTGGGGTCGCCCCGCCGCGCTTCGTTGTTTTCTCGAACCGCGCCCGCGTCGAGCTCGACGCTACCTATCCGCGCTATCTCGCCCGCCGGCTGCGCGAGGCTTTCGGTTTCGAAGGGACCCCGATTCGCGTCGCGATCCGAAAACGAGGGCGGGCAAAGGACCAATGATTACGCTTGACTTCGTTTCAGGGTCTCATATAATAATTTAGGTACCTGGTTTTAACTTCTATCCTAATAATCCTGTAAGTCAAGACTTAGTATCTTCGCCGTAATTCCTGTGGTCTGAAAGCCGGATCCTTGACCCTCCATGACGAAGGCAGACCTAGCACGCGTCGTTTACGACCGCCATGGCGGCATCTCGAACAAAGAAGCCGCCGGGCTCGTGGAGCTCATGCTCGAGCTCATCAAGAAGGGTCTCGGGGACGGCGAAAAAGTACAAATCAGCGGTTTCGGGACTTTTCTCGTGCGGGAGAAGAAGGAGCGCAAAGGGCGCAACCCCCAAACGGGAGAGGAGATGATCCTCCGCTCTCGCAAGTCGGTCGTTTTCCGGCCCTCCAAGAATGTCCAAAACGGCTTCTCGTGAAAGCAGGTCGCCGTTAAATGGATTCCATGATCCCGAGCAAACTTTTTTTCAAGATCGGGGAAGTGTGCGAGCTCACCGACACCCAACCTTACGTGCTTCGTTACTGGGAGTCGGAGTTTCCGGCACTGACCCCCGCCAAGAACAATTCAGGCCAGCGCATTTATCGCCGTCACGACATCGAGACGATCCAGCGAATCAAAATGCTCTTATACGAAGAGGGATTCACAATCGCGGGGGCTAAAAAGAAGCTGGAGCAAGAAATGAAAGAGCAATCAAAGGGCGCGGTGCCAACACCGGCGGCTAAGAAGTCGAACGGTGAGGCCACGTTCGATGACGAAGTCAAAGAGATCAAGGCAGAGCTACACGGAATACTCGAGATGCTCGACCGCGATTTGACGGCGAGCCAGAAGTAGCGTTGAAGTTGATCTGACGACGTGCTATCGTCGCGATCCTACCGCGCGACCCTCCACGAGGACGGCGCAACATGCGGAATGGGATCGGGACGTAGCGCAGCCTGGTAGCGCACTTGCTTGGGGTGCAAGTGGTCGTCGGTTCAAATCCGGCCGTCCCGACCATTCTGAGACCCACGTTTCAGATGGGTAGTTGAAGGGACGCTACCCGAAGCTTCGAGCTCCAAAACGGCCAAACGGAACAACGGCAAACGGAAGGAGTGTCGCCATTCTGGACATCCTGGTCACGAACGATGACGGCGTGCACGCGCCTGGGATCAAGGCGCTTGCTGAGAAACTTCGCGAAATAGGCGACGTCACCGTTGTGGCGCCTTTGCGCGAGATGAGCGCCGTGAGCCACGCGCTAACGATTTCGGCACCGCTGCGATTCGAGCACCTCGAAGACCGGACGTTTTTCGTGGAAGGCACACCCGCGGACTGCGTGAACTTGGCCGTTGGAAAGCTTCTACCGAATCGCCCGGACATCGTGGTCTCGGGCATCAATCGCGGCGCGAACGTGGGCGACGACATCGTCTATTCGGGAACGGTGGCGGGAGCGCGCGAAGCGGCGATGCTAGGCGTTCCGTCGGTCGCCATCTCGCTCGCGAGCAAGGACGAAGATGCCGACTACAGTGCGGCTGCAAGCTTCGCCGCCGAGGTCGTGCGCACCTTAGCCGAGAAGAAGGACTGGAGCCGGAGGACCTTCTTGAACGTCAACGTCCCTAGAGGAAAGGTTCACGGTGTCCGCGTCACGAGCCAGGGACGGCGCGACTTCTGGGCCAAAGTCGAGGAGCGCGTCGACCCGCGCTCACGCGTGTACTACTGGATCAAACAAGGCTTCAGCCGCTGGGAAAAAAACGGAATATCGGACATCCATGCACTCCGTAGCCACTACATCTCTGTCACGCCCCTCCAATTCGACTTCACGAACTACAAAGCGCTCGACGAGCTCGCGTCCTGGGATCTCCGCTTCAACGGCACGAAGTAGCTCCACCGCGGCGATTCAAGTTTTTTGCACGCGACGCTTGAGCTCGGTTCCTACGTTCGATTACAATGAGCGATCCCAAGAAGCCAACGACGGGGGAGAAAACTATGAGCAAGGCATCGGAATTACCACCGCCCGTACCAACGCCACAAGCCGCGAGTTCCGGAAAAGCACAAGTGGGCGGTATGGACGAAAACGTTGCTGGAGCGCTGTCCTATCTCGTGATCATCGCGATCGTTTGGTTGATCCTCGAGCCCTACAAGAACAATAAATTTGTGCGATTCCACTCGATCCAGGCGATTGCGCTTTCAGTCGTCTCGATGGGGCTCAAGATCGTGCTCGGGTTCATCCCCATCCTGGGCTGGATCGTGCTTATGTTCCTACCGCTCGCGATGTTCGTGGTCTGGGTCATCTGCTTCGTGAAGGCGTTCCAGGGCCAGATGTTCAAACTCCCAGTCATCGGAGATTTCGCTGAGCAGCAAGCGAATCCTGAATAAGCGCCGACATCCGGAGAACCGCTTCTGACCAAGCGCGTTCCGGTGTAAACTAATAGCCTTGCCTAGGTCGGGGCGTGGCTCAGTTTGGTAGAGCACCTGGTTCGGGATCAGGGGGTCGGAGGTTCAAATCCTCTCGCCCCGACCAATTAAATCAATAGTTTACAGGCGCTAGGTGGTACGGTAAAAGGCGAATAGGGGGCACCTAGGGGGCACGATGCGGACTTCCGGAAGACCGAGAGAGAAGCATGCAAAAGCATGAGC
>CAUZCL010000018.1:0-86467 GCA_963578475.1 Acidobacteria bacterium bin61
AAGAAGACGAGTCGGCTCCACGAAGCGCGCATCTCGCGCCCCGCCATACGTAGAACGAATCTCACTGGCCCGAGCTCCCGGCCGCGGGCGTCTGGGCGTCCTGGGCGGGCACGTCAGGTGCGGCGCCTACGGTGCCGTTGGCAGTCTCTGGGTGGTCGATGCGCCCGTCCTTTAGCGCGAGCGTTACGTCTGACATCCGCGCGAGCTCCATGTTGTGGGTCGCGAGCACGATCGTCATCCCTCGCCGCTCGTGGACGCCAAGGATGATGTCGATGACGTGCTTGCCGTTCGAGCTGTCGAGGTTTCCCGTCGGTTCGTCCGCGAGCAGGATAGGCGGGTCGTTCGCCAAAGCGCGCGCGATGGCCACGCGCTGTTGCTCGCCGCCCGATAACTGCGACGGGTAGTGGTGGGTTCTTTCCGAAAGCCCGACCTCGTCGAGAAGCGCGCGCGACTTCTTTTCCGCATTTGCGATGCCGAAGATCTCCATCGGCACGAGCACATTTTCGAGTGCCGTCAGCGACGGCAGCAGGTGGAAGAACTGAAACACGAAGCCGATGCGCTCTCCCCGGAGGCGGGCAAGCTCGTCTTCGCCCAGCTCGACGAGATTGACTCCGTCGATGAGAACTCTGCCTTCCGTTGGCGCATCGAGCCCGGCAATCAAACCGAGGAGCGTCGACTTGCCGCTTCCCGACGGGCCCACGATGGAGAGGAACTGCCCCTCCGGCACTTCGAGATCGAGCGGGTGAAGAATCGTGAGATCCTCGGAGCCACTAACGACGACTTTCTTGATTTGTTCGAGGCGGATCATTGGAGCATCGGCTTCAAGTACTTCCAGACGTTCTCGGCGACGATACGAGCGCCTCGGGCGGTGGGATGTTTCCCGTCCGACTGGTTGAGCGTCGCGACACCCGCGACGTTCTCGAGCAGATTGGGCATGAAGGTAACGTCGCGCTCTTCGCCGAGCTGAGCATAGACAGCGAGCAGATTTTGAATGTAGCGGTCGTCCGGCGTTTCGTCCGTGCCGAGCCCGGCGAGGAGCACCGGGATGCCCCGTGCCTCCACACCGTCGATGATCGTCCCGAGATTCTTTTTCATTTCGCTCGGCGGCAAACCGCGCAAGGCGTCATTGCCTCCGAGCGCAAGGACGAACGCCGCTACGTCGCGATCTTTGAGAACCCATTCGAGCCGGCGGACGCCCCCGGCGGAAGTGTCTCCAGAAACACCGGCATTGATCACTTCGTAAGGATAGCCCGCCGCATCCACGAGCGCTTGAAGGTCCGCGGGGTAGGCTTCGTTGTAACCGATGCCGAAACCGGCGGTCAGGCTGTCGCCGAAAACAACGATCTTGCGCTGGTCGTGACGATTTGGGTTGGCCGAGTCGGCCGGAGCTTGCTCGGCCACGGCAGGCGCGGGCGGCTCGGGAGGCGCTTGCTCGACCGGGGGCTCGTCACAGCCCACGAGGCAGAAAAGCGCGATCCACGCGCCAATTAGCCGCATGGACTTACACTAACCATCCCTTCCGCCTGACGCCAGAGGAATCGCTTGAAAAAACCGCGCACTCTGTCTAGAATCCGCCCGCACAGAGACAGAAAAGGAAGAGAAATGGCAAAACTCACCAATCCTGAATCCTTGGCCACGGACGTCCAACAAGCCTTCGAAACGCTGCGCTCCGATCACGAGCTTCGCTCCGTGACGGACGAAGAGAGCGGCACCGGCGTCGACCGGCTGGCCACGGGCGTGTACGGCTTCACCTATTCCCCCGCGGTCGAGAACTTTCCGCTCTTCAAGGAGCGCAATCTACGCTGCTACGAAGGCCACAAGCTTGCGGACGGAAGCGTTTTCCTTCTCGGTTTTCTCACGGCGGCCGAAAAACAGACCGCCGACAACGCATCCGCCACCGGCCAGATCCATCTGTTCGCCGAGCCCAAAGACGACGCCACCGAGCTCGTTCGCATTCCCATGACGCGCGTGAAGCGCTCGGTGGAACATTCCCAGCGCGGCAATAACGGGCTCGAAATCGAACTCGGCTAGCGCAACGCCCCTCCGGCTTGGAGCGTCGAGCAGAGCACGGCCGTTTTGGGCTCGATGCGCAGGCAAATGCCGATCGTCAACCGTGAAAAAGGCCGGCGCTCGGAGAGCTCCGTCGACAGCGCGTTCAGAATGGGCATGTGGGCGCGCAACCAGGAGATGCAGGGTTTCACCATAACTTCTAGGGGCGCCCCTCGAAAACGTCGACGGACGGTGTCGGGTTCCCGCTGAGCCGGCGCCAGGAATTGATCTGCCCGACATGGGTGAGCGCGTCGGCCACGGGGCCGTTCATGACGTTCCAGACGGGGTAGCGCACGCCGCTCCGCCGCAATACTTCGTGGGTCGCCAAGCGGTCGTCGGAAAGCTCGTCTAGATGCTCGCGAATCGCTCGCAAGTTCTGAAGGATAGCCTCGCGCAAGACATCTGGGTCCTCGCTCGCGAACCGCTCGCGCTCGTCGGCGTCGAAAACGGTCTGCTTGATCATGAAGACGAGATGCAGCATGTGCTTTTGCAGCTCGAGCAGACTCATGCTGTCCCTCGACGGCCGGAACGCGTAATCCTCCGGACGAAGCCCCTCTGTGGCCCAGTGATAGCGGAAGGCGAGCCCGTCGACAAAGCGGGCAAACACGGTCGTTCCCGAGAACACTTCGGGATGGCCGGAGATCTCGTGTCCAAACATGGTGTTAAAGCTTATCTTGGTCACTGACTCCGTGCTAATGTGCACGTATGGCATCCAACAGGGCATGCAGCATCACGATGGGAGCTCTAAGGGCTTCGCCGAGCGGAAGCCAGCACGCGCTTCCACGCCGGGTGGCGTTGGATCCGAGCCAGCGCTTTGCCGAGCAGCGTTTTGCCAGGCTCCATGCGATGCCACGTCGACGCCCCCGAGGGATGAGGGAGCGGGATGACGTCCGCCTCCACACCGTGGACGTCGAGCCGGAATTTCGCACCGACGACGTCGACGAGCTTGTCGAAAGCCGTTAGCTGCGCGATGGCGAGCTTCCCCACCGGTAATACGAGCTCCGGCTGCAAGAGCTCGACTTCCTTCTGGAGCCACGAAGAGCAATTCGCGATCTCTCCGGGTCCAGGTACGCGGTCTCCGCCCTTGGGGTTCTTCCCAGGAAAGCAGCGGCAAACGGCAGCCATGTAGACCCCGCTCCGGAACGCCTCTTCTTCGAGACCTATCGACTGAAACCACTTGAACATCGTCTTGCCGGCCGTCCACGCGAAAGGCTTTCTCACGACAATCTCTTTGTCACCGGGTGCTTGGCCGACAAGGAGCACGGGCGAGAACACAGGTCCGCCTATGACAACGGGTCCTTGCATCTTTGGGCAACGGGTGCATTGGCTCAAACGCCTTTGGTGACGCCTTAGCGCGGCAAGTCCTTGGGTCATGGCATCCAGCCTAGCCTACATCACTTGCGGTCTCGCATCTGAAGAGCGATACCCCAGATCGCCGCCGCGAGGATGAAGTTCACCATCTTGGCCATCGTGATCGGCGGCTCGGTCGGCATGTCGCCGCCCGCGGTCTCGTAGATGAACCCATAGAGCGGTACAAAGAGCCCGATGACGAGGAGCGCTATGTTGATCCGTGCTTCGAGGAGCCCGAGCCGGGCCATCCAGTCGGGAGAAACCGGTCCGACGAAAGCAATCCCGACGCAGAAGACGTAATAGGCGGCTTTCCAGAAACTGTGGCCTTCGAGCGCCGCCGTTCTGAAATTCGCGCCGAGAAACTCGTCGGCGAGCCAAAAGGCGGGTGTCAGCCAGTAGTACACAAGGACAGGCTGCAAGGGACGGTTCCAGAATGCACCATCTCGAGCCAGCGGTCGAATTCGGAGCCGCTTCGCGTTAGAATTTCTTATCGACCGCATCCTATGAGAGTTTTGGCTGTGACGCCGGGGCCGAGATTCGTCTCGCCCGGCCAGCGCTACCGTATCGAGCAGTGGGATCCCCTGCTGCGCGCGGAAGGGATAACACTCACCCACGCGCCGTTCATGGAGAATGGCCTCAGCTCGCTTCTGTATCAGGCGGGAGGCACGTTCCAAAAGTGGCCCGCGTAACCTCGGCGTTTTGGCGCCAATTGAGCACGATTTCGGAATCAACCCATTTCGATCTCGTCTACATCTTTCGTGAGGCCGCGATCATCGAGCGGCCCATTGCCTCGGGCGGCACCCCGATCGTCTTCGATTTCGACGACGCCGTGTTCCTCCGCTATCGAAGCCGGGCCAACGGCTATTTGAGCTATCTCACATTCCCCGGCAAAACGGCGACGATCTGCCGCCGGGCTCGGCATGTCATGACCGGTAATCGCTACCTCGCTGATTACGCCACAAGATTAAACGACGCCGTCACCGTCATCCCAACGACGATCGATACGGAAATCTACAGCCCGGAGCTCCACCGCCCGCGCTCCGGCGCTCCTGTCACGATCGGTTGGACCGGAAGCCATCGCACACTGCAGCATCTCGAGCGTCTCGTCCCTGCGCTCGCGGAGCTTGCCCGCACCCACCCGTTTCGTTTGGTCGTCGTCGGCACACAACCCCCCGACGTGCCCGGCGCGGAAGTAGTGCCGCGCCGCTGGACCGCGGAGACGGAAGTCGAGGACTTGAGCGATATCGATATCGGGGTCATGCCACTTCCAGACGAGCCGTGGACACGCGGCAAATGCGGGCTCAAGGCTCTTCAATATATGGCTCTCGGCATCCCCGCCATTGTTTCTCCTGTCGGCGTGAACACCGAGATCGTCGCCCACGGCGAGAACGGTCTCGTCGCGGACAGCGACGCAGCCTGGCTCGCGCACTTGAAAACCCTCATGCTCGACTCGGCACTGCGGCACCGGCTCGGCGCCGAAGCGCGCAAGACCGTCGTGACCCGCTACTCGGCGCGTGTCATCGCGCCGAAGGTGGCCGAGATTTTTCGCCAAGCCGCGCACTAGTCCCCGCCGAGATCTCGCGGACAGCGCGGTATATCATGATCCTGCTGTCGACTAGATGGAGGAATCATGACGCGATCGAGTCTTTTTCTGTGGGTGTCCGTGACGCTCGCCGTTGCTCCGCTCTGCTCGTCTCAAGAATCCGATGACGAGCTCCGTGCCCGGGCCGCCCGGTTGCATCAGAGCGCCATCGTGGTGGATACCCATACCGACCTGACGCCCTTCATCATGAAGGACACCAAGCCCGCCGAGATCACCGACTCGGGTATGGCGGGTAACGCCAATTTCCCGAAGGACGACCTCCTTCACGCACCCATCCGCAGCCCGTGGATGCGGGGCTTCCCGCCGGGCGCTTGGAGCTTTGCCGAACGGCACGCTGACGGCTACATGGATTTACCGCGCATTCGGCAAGGCGGTCTCGATGCGGAGTTCTTCGCCATCTATATGGAGCGGGAGCCGCGCCCGGGGATGGCCGTCAAGAGAGCGCTCGCGCAGATCGAGTCCGTACACGCGCTTTGCGAAAAATATCCCGATGATATTGCGCTGGCAACCACGGCAGATGAAGTGCGGGCCATCGCTGCCTCGGGACGCGTGGCCGCGTTGATGGGCCTCGAAGGCGGCCACATGTCGAGGACGACCTTAGAGTCCTGCGCATGTTCCACAGGCTGGGTGTGCGTTACATGGCACCCACACACGCCTTCAACATCCATTGGGCCGACTCCTCCGGGACCGGACGGCCCGTTCCCGAACGACATGGCGGGCTCAGTCCTTTCGGTGTGGAAGTAATCAAAGAAATGAACCGCCTCGGGATGGTGGTCGACGTTTCGCACGTCGCGGATGCGACGTTCTTCGACATCATCGAGGTGACGAAAGCTCCCGTCATCGCCCCGCACTCATCGGTGGACGGCGTCAAGGAGCACGCCCGCAACATGTCGGATGCGATGCTCCGCGCCCTTGCGGAGAACGGCGGCGTCATCCAAATCAACGCGGTTATAAAATATATCGATCCGATCGAGCGCGAGCACACGCCTATCTCGGTTTTCATGGATCACATCGATCACGCCATCGAGGTCGCGGGAGCGGATCACGTCGGCATCGGGCTCGACTACGGCTATACGGCCCCGGCCCCCGTCGACCTCGAGAACATCTCGAAGCTCGGGAACGTGACCTACGAGCTTCTGAAGCGCGGCTATGACGAGGAGACGATTCTGAAGGTGCTTGGCGAGAACACTCTGCGCGTCATGCGTGAAGTGGAAGCGGTCGCGGCGCGCTGACGCTACCGAGCACGTGGGCTCTACATAGTTGCGCGAGCCATCGGAGGCGCTATACGATAGATTTATGGGCACAGGCGGGAGTATTAGCGGGCTACCTTCATCGAAGCGCTCCTTCGTCTCACGTCAGCCGCCCCATGTCTCGTTCGAGTTCTTTCCCCCGAAGACGCCGGCAGGCTGGGACAAGCTCAAACAGACCGCGGCGCAATTGGCCGAGTACGAACCGGATTTCACCTCCGTAACCTTCGGGGCCGGCGGCAGCGGTAACGTTCGAACTTTGGAAGCCTGCCTCAGCGTCCAAAGCGTGCTCGAGGCAGACGTCGTGCCCCATCTCTCCTGTATCGGCCAGACCCGCGACTCGATTGAAGCACATCTAGCGGAGTTCCACGACGCGGGTTTCACACGAATTCTCGCGCTCCGAGGCGACGTCCCCATCCATGCCGAAAGCACAGAAATTTCGTTCCCGCCCGGCGGTTTCCGCTATGCCGACGAGCTCGTCTCTTTCATCAAGAGTCATGGTAACTTCCACATTCTCGTCGGCTGTTACCCTGAAGGGCATCCTGAAGCGCCCAGCCTGCAGACCGACATCGACAACTTCATCCGTAAAGTCGAAGCCGGGGCGGACGCCGCCATCACACAATATTTCTTCAACAATGCCGCCTACTTCCATTTCGTCGACGAAGTGCGCCGGCGCGGCCTCGACATACCAATGGTCGTCGGTTTGATGCCCATCTGGCCTTACGAGCAAGTCCTTCGCTTCTCCGGGAAGTGCGGCGCCGATGTGCCGCTTTGGATCCGAAAGCGCATGGAAGGCTATGAGAACGATCCCGAGTCCCAGTTCGAGTTCGCCGTCGAGGTCGCCGTGACCCAGTCGGAGGAGCTTCTCAGAAACGGCGCCCCCGGTATCCACTTCTACACGCTGAATCGCCCCGAGGCAACGCTTCGCATCTGCGCGAACCTCCGCGGCCAGAAGATCGAGCGCGGCCCCGCATCCGATGACGTTGCCTATGGCGAGGTCGAAGTCCCCGCAAGTCTCTCCTGAATCAGTTCTCAGTTTTCAGTCAGAACCCCTTCGATCACCACGTGGTAGCGATCGGCCGCTAAATTCACGCGCTCGGTTTGCTCTCCGCTCGGCCAGCGGATCCGGACCTCGTCGACGACCGTCGCCGCGCCTAGCCCGAAATGCAGGCGCGAATCGCTGGACGAGAAAATACTTCCAGAGGCGTGGACCTCCTTCACCTGGGTTCGCCCTCCGCTCTCGAGCCACACGCGGGCGCCGGCGGCGTCACGATTGCTCTCACGCCCGATGAGAAAAAGACTCACCCAAGGCCGGCCGACAACGTCGTTGCGCAAGAGCGACGGCGCCTCGTCGATATTGACGACCACGACGTCGACGTCTCCATCGTCGTCCACGTCACCGAAGGCCGCGCCCCGGCTCGGAGCCGCTTCCGCAAAAATCGTTTCTTCCTCGAAGGTACCATCTCCGCGGTTCAGGAAAATCTAGTTCGCCTGTCGATAGCTCGTCGCCGTCATTGTCCAGATCAACAAAGTGTGTCCCCCAGCCGAGCTTCCCTAGGCTCGGTGTAGAAAGGCCCAGTTCATCGGTAACGTCAGTGAAGAGCCCGTCCCCCGAGCTCTCATAGAAGGTGTTCGTCTCGTGAGAAAAGTTGGTGACGATGATATCGAGACGCCCGTCCGCATCGGGATCGCCGAAATCGACGCCCATCCCAGCCTCGGTATCTCCGGTGGCGTTGTAGGCAGCCCCCGAGAGCAGACCTACTTCGCGGAAGAGTCCGCGGCCGTCATTTTGGTAGAGGAAGTTCGGCAATGTGTCGTTGGCAACATAGAGGTCGATGTCACCGTCGTCGTCGTAATCGGCCGCGATGACGCCCAGCCCGTAGGTCCCTGTGGGATCGTGAAGCCCGGCAGATTTCGTGGCCTCCACGAAGCGGCCATCCTCATTACGACAGAAGACATCGCTTTGCCCGTCCAAGCCACGAGGCCCGCACATGACCGGCAGCCCCAGCCACACGCAGGTCGGATCCGAGCGGGGCGCCGGGATCTTCGACAGGTCTGGATCGACGTAATTGGCAACGTACAAGTCGAGATCGCCATCACCGTCCGCGTCGAAAAAAGCCGCGCTCGTGCCAAATCGCCCATCGGAGGCCTCTCTGACTTCGAAGAACGTGCCGTCGCCGCGATTTCGATAAAGAACGTTCGCGGAACTGACGAAGCTCGGGCTCATCGTGTCGGAGGTGACGGTATCGCGTTACATGCCGCGCCGGCCTGCCGAGCCCGACCAAGTGAAGCGCTGGGTCGCGTTCTTGCGCAACCACAAGGACGACATCGCAGCGATGGATTTGTTCACGTTGCCGACGGTGTCGCTTCGGCTGCTGTATGGCTTCTTCGCCGTTTCCAGTGGCGCACGTCGCTTGGCCCGAAGCCGTGACCGTTCTTGCTTTCCGATCATCAAGTCCGCAGTCGACGTGACGGTGGCGCGGTCTCACGCACGTCGACCTTACTTTCTTCTTCTTCGTCGTCGGGGCACACGAGCCCGCAGTTCCCGCGCCGATTAATAATGGCGAACGACAGCGGCCGTGAGCAGCACAACGAAAGCAAAAGCCGGCATAGCGAACACCTCCCAGCCATCAATCTATCACGACCGCGGGACGCTTCGATTGTGGGCGGGAAACGGTTACACTACCCACGTGACTGACACGTCCACGCCGACAACCATTCTCTTTCTCTGCGTCGCCAACTCGGCGCGGAGCCAAATGGCTGAAGGGCTGGCCCTTTCTCTCGCGCCCGAAGGGATTACGATCTTGAGCGCCGGCTCGATGCCGGCTCAGGTGAGCGCCTACGCGATTGAGGTGATGAGCGAGATCGGCATCGACCTGTCGGCGCATCACTCCAAGTCGGTCGACGACATCCCGAAAGAGAACGTTGCGACCGTCATCACACTCTGCGCCGAAGAGGTCTGCCCGGTTTTCCCCGGGGAGGTCGAAAAGCTCCATTGGCCTTACCCCGACCCCGCGGGTGTCGTCGGGTCGAAAGAAGAGATCCTCGAATCGTTCCGCCGGGTTCGCGATCAAATCCGCGCCAAGCTCGTCGCATTCTTCGATAGAGGCCCTCGCGGGCGAGCTCGCCATGCCCGAAAAGCTCAGATTCCGCGCCGGAAGCGCCGAGGAAGCGTGGGTGCAGATGGAGACCGCGCTCGCGCCCGGCATCAAGGACGCGAAGTTCTTCTATCACGCAGGATGTATTCGCGCCGCGCTTGCGGATTCCGAGAGAGCAACACATTACTGGGAGCGCTCACTTCGGCTCGACCCCTATTCTGAAGTGGCCGCGGCAGCGAAACAGGCCCTCGCTGAGCTCGCCGATTCCCGAGCGACGTAACTAAGATTCCCAGGGCGCGGCGCGCATAAGTTGGACTCATTCGGAAAGTGCCGGTCTTGCACAACCTGCCTCCTCAAGGTTGAACGTTGATGAGAAAGTCCGCTTCGAGCACCGCGGAGCTAGTGCCGAACTCGACATTCTGGAGATTCAACGTTTCGAGGCTCACGCGCCCGGCCCCGCGGTGAGCTCGGCAATATAGCTCTCGATGTAAGGCTTCGCCCGGATCCTCATCTGCGGAGTGAGCTGTCGCTCGATGAGCTTCGAGAAAACGTCGAAAAGCTTGTGCTCGGCTTCGAATCTCAGCGCCTCGAGAAAGAGCTCCCCGTCCCCATAGCTCGGAACGCCGCTCACGACGATGTCGAAATTGTCTCCAGGCCCGACGCACGTCCCGGCGACTTCCTTGCCCGCGCGTGCTGCAAAGAGAAACCGTATCTGGAGCCGCTCCCCGACCGCGCTGACCCTGGGCTCCTGGATGAACGCGTAAGCACACATGTCCTCCGGCGCTCCTTGGAGATAGCGCCGGCCACCTTCGGTCAAAAATCTCGTCGTGAGGATCCGCTCCACAGACGCATAGGCCACATCGAGCTTGGCCGCCGCGCCCGCCACTTGAACGTGTAAGAGAAAAAGGAGCAACACCGCCATGAACGCCTTCATCATTGCCACTCTCCTTGCTGGACTCGGCGTGCATCATACCAATGAGTGAACGCAAATCGAAAAACCGGAACCCCCGAGAGGTAACGTACCAGCTCGCTCGTTGGATGCACGCTCTCGGAAAAAGCCCGGTGCGATCCACGGTCTGCTCATAGTGGCTCTCGAAGGAGCTGAGCTCAAATCGGCCCGAGGTTCCGTCTCTCCTTCGGATCCCGATTCAGGTCGAAAGCTTCGAGAAAGGAGCCCGCGACGGCCGCTACCAGTAAGAGCACTCGTAGGCGAGGGCTCAAAAAAAGAAACCCCCTATAGCTCGTATTGAGCGAGAGCCAAAACATGCAAGCACGAACGTATTATATTTCCGCCTCGTCTCGCTGTCGTCGCTCGTCGTGCAGCTTGATGTCACGAGCGTCGCACGTCCGTCCTCGGTGAAATAGTCGTCTTGCGGACCCAAGACGATGCGGAGCGTGACGCCGGTTTCGCTCGTCTCGGCCCGCTCCTTCAACGACGGCCAACGGCGATTGCTTCAGCTCCTAATAACGTTAGCTCGTCGCACGCTTGAAGCGCGCGGCCTTGAAAGCCGCCCACCTCGGCAAGGACATAGGTGGAGCGTGAGCCGAGAACGGGCGGAACGTCAATCCCGCCCGCGAACCAACGTAGGCTCTTGACGGACGCATACGCCACGTCGAGCTTGGCCGCCGCACCCGCCACTTGGATGTGTAACAGAAAGAGGAGAAACAGCGTTGCTTTCATTCTGCCCCCCGTTCTTGGTTACCCCACCCGCTTGCCTTCCTTTTCCCATTCACTCGAGAGATCGGAGAGAACCTCGACGATCCGGTCCTGATCGTCCTCTCCTAAATAAGCATGCATCGGAAGACTGAAGATCCTGCGCGATGTCTCTTCGGCGCACGAGAGCGAGACCGGACAGAGCGCGACATCCCGGAAGGCCTCCTGCTGATTCAAAGGCTTAGGGTAGTAGACCGCCGTGGGAACCCCCGCCTCTCGCAGGCGCTCGCGATCGATGGTGCGCTGGTCGCTTAGCAACGAGTACTGCGCCCATACGGACCGGTTGCCCTCGGGGATCTTCTGAAGCGTTCGCGCTCCACTCAAGCGATCCGTGTAGCGGGCGGCAACAATCTGTCGCTTGTCGACTTCCTCTTCGAATATCTCGAGCTTCTCGAGAAGCACCGCCGCCTGAAACGTATCGCAGCGGCCATTTAAACCGATACGCACGTTGTCGTACTTGTCACGACCTCCCCCGTGGACCCGCAGAGAGCGCAGCGTTTCCGCAACCTCATCGTCGCTCGTGAAAACCGCCCCGGCATCTCCGTAGCATCCGAGCGGTTTCGCTGGGAAGAACGACGTCGTTGCGATGGGAGCGTTCGACCCCGCGCGTTGGCCCGAGGCCGTTGCTCCAAAGGATTGGGCCGCGTCCTGGATCACGAAAAGTCCTTGCTCCTCGGCAAGCGCGTGGATCGATTCGTAATCCGCAACGAGGCCGAAGAGATCCACCACAATGACCCCACGCGGGCAGCCGAGTCCTTCATCACGCACACGGTTGATGGCATCTCGCAAGCTTTCCACGTCCAGGTTCCACGTCTCCGGATCTATATCGACGAAAGCCGGCGTCGCACCGATGAGAGGCAAAACCTCAGCAGTGGCCACGAACGTAAACGCGGGTACGAAAACAATGTCTCCGGGAACGACGTCCATAGCGAGAAGAGCCATGAGGAGCGCGTCAGTGCCGCTAGAACAACTCACCGCGTGCTTCACCCCAGTGAAGTCCGCGAGTTTTTCCTCGAGCTCGAAGACTTCCGGTCCCATGATGTACTTCCCGTGATCGAGCACTCGTCGGATCCGCTCCTCGATGCGCTCGCGCAGGCGCTGCTGCTGGGCCTTTAAATCGATGAACTCCATATTGAGATTGTTCGCTCCCAGGTTGACATTCTGGCCGAGATTACACTATCGGCCGATCGTCGAGCTTAGTGTTTCATCAAGCGCCAAGAATAGAGTATCGCCGCCAGACGAGCAAATCGGCAGGGAGGTTCTCCTGAACAGCGAGCTCGAGCGGTGGCGCGTTAGACCTCGACGGCCCGGAAACGAACGCGCTCGCCCGGTAGAAGCTGCGCGAGCTTCGCGACGTCGTCGCCGACCACAGTGGCGATCTTCGGATAGCCGCCGGTGGTGGCGCGGTCGGCCAGCATCACGATGGGAAGGCCGTTCGGGGGCACCTGGACGGCGCCGAGCATCATCCCGTCGGAAATGATCTCCTGAGCGTCTTTGTGCTCGAGCATCGACCCTTCCAACCGATAGCCCATGCGGTCCGAGGCAGGCCCAACCGTGTAGGCCGATGTCACGAGCGTCGCGCGTCCTTCCTCGGTGAAATAGTCGTCTTGCGGACCCCAGACGATACGGAGCGTGACGTCGGCTTCGCTCGTCTCGGCCCGCTCCTTCAACGACGAGACACGGCCAACGGCGATTGCTTCGGCTCTTAATAACGACATCTCGTCGCCCGCTTGAAGCGCGCGGCCTTGAAAGCCGCCCATCTCGGCAGGAACATAGGTGGAGCGCGAGCCGAGAACGGGCGGGACGTCAATCCCGCCCGAGAACGCAACGTAGGCCCGCGCACCCGAGCGCCGGCCCTCGAAGGTCAAGACGTTGCCTGGACGGAGCCGAAAGGAGCTCCAAGGGGGCACGGGCCAGCGCTCGAGGTCGCGGCGCTCGACGACCGCGCCCAAGTCGGCCCCCGTCACCGAAGCGATCGTCGTTTTGAGGCAGCGGAGCCTCGGCCCGCTGACGGTACATTCGAGCGCGGCCGCGACGGGCTCGTTTCCCACGAGCTCGTTTGCCGCGCGAAGCGCGGGAGCGTCAACCGCACCCCCGACCGGGACACCGTAGCGCTGATAGCCGACGCGGCCGACATCCTGCACCGTTGTGAAGAGGCCGCCGTCTTCGACCGCAAGACTGGGGCTCGTCGTCGGAAGCTTTGGATTCGCGGGCGACGGAGGCTCATATGCCGGAAGCCTTTTGACAGGCACGAAGCGAACGCGGTCGCCCGGAAGAAAGCGGCTCGGAGGATCAGAATGGACGTCAAACATCGTTCGGTGCTCCGCGCGGCCGAGAAGATGCCATCCTCCTGGCGTTGATTGCGGATAGATGCCCGTCTGTCCCATCGCGATCGCCACCGCTCCGGCTGGCACGCGCGTGCGCGGGGAGTTGCGGCGTCCGAGCGCAAGCTTTTCGTCCGTCATTCCCATATAAGCGAAGCCAGGCGTAAAGCCGACGACGTAGACGAGGTACTCCGTCCCACTGTGAAGCCCTATGACATTTTTCTTCGTGACGCCAGCGAGCCGCGCCACGTCATCGAGATCCTCTCCGTCGTAAACAGTGGGAACCTCGTGCGAACGCGTCGGCGGTCGCGTCGGCGAGGCGTCGAGTTTCTTCGCCAGGTTTTGGACCTGCGCTTTTATAGCTTCGAAGCTCGCAGTCGCCGGCTCGTAGAACACGAGCAGCGAGCGGTAGGTTGGTATGGCTTCGATGTAGCCATCGAAGGGTGCTTTGAGAATTGCTTGGTCGAGCGCACGGACTTCTTCGTTCAAGCCGGGGTCGATAGCGTTTCCGAGCTCGATCACGACGGCAGCGTCGCCCGCCCGAAGAAAGCGACGCTCGCTCATGCCCTCACCCACCTGGTGGGCATTCGGGAGAGCCCAACATCACCCGATGGGGCGAACGTCGACGCCACTCTTCCTGAGAGCGGCCCGAACGATCCTCGCATTGTCGAGCGCGGCGGGGTTGTCGCCGTGAAGGCAAAGCGTCTCCGCATCGAGTGGCACCACTGTGCCGTCATGCGCGGTGACCTGCTTTTCTGCTGCAATCGATACGGCTTGAGCGCCAGCACGTTCGGGGTCGGTGATGACAGAGCCTTCGATCTTCCGCGATTGCAGCGTCCCGTCCGCGTTGTAGACGCGGTCGGCAAAGGCTTCGCCCGCATAGCGCAGCCCATTCGACTCCGCCGCCGCGCGCATCACCGCAGACCCGGCGAGGCCCACGAAGATGAGGTCACGGCTCACGCGCGCCACCCCGCGCGCGATAGCACCGGAGAGCTCTTCATCGGTGACGGCTTGGTTATAAAGCGCGCCGTGCGGCTTGACGTGGACGAGCGGCAAGCCATGCGCTTTCGCGAAAGCCAAAACGGCCCCCACTTGATAGACGATATCGGATTCCACGTCATCCGGGCTCGCCGCCACGTTCTGCCGCCCGAAACCTCGAAGGTCGTGGTGGCTCGGATGAGCGCCCACGGCAACCCCGTGTTTCGCAGCGAGGCCAACGGTGCGGTCGATGATGCTTGGGTCGCCCGCGTGAAAGCCGCAGGCCACGTTGGCCGACGTTACGAGCTCGAGCATCGCGTCGTCATCGGCGCCGATGCGGTAGATGCCGAAGCTCTCCGCCATATCGCAGTTGAGATCGATGCGCATGCCGCGATTGTATAACTTCGCTTTCACTCGCCGAAAGCGCTAAAATAGGCATCCTATGGGTAAAGGCGACCGAAGAACAAAGAAGGGCAAGATCTTCCAAGGCACCACTGGCAAGATCCGTCCCAAGGCGAAGAATAAGAAGAAAAAGGCCTCCGGCGCGACCACCACTGGGAAAAAAGAAGACTAGCCGGCGGCTGTTCTCTCTTCGATCAGTCGGTCGAGCTCCTCTTTGAGCCGAGGCAGAATCTCCTCGTAGGAGAACGCGCCGAGGCCGTCCCCTCCTTTTTTCAAGTTCACGTATTGCGGAGCGCACCAAAGGCCCAGATCCGCGTCGTCGGTCTCGCCCGGCCCGTTCACCCGACAGCCCATCACCGCGATCGTGATCGCGTGGTCCTTCGCATAGCGCGTCATTTCCTGCACTTTTTGCGCAAGCTCGACGAATTGCTCATTCTCGACCCGCGAACAGGACGGGCAAGAAATAATGTTGAGCGAGTGGCTCAATGTCTTGGGTACCGAGCGAAACCGGCCGGAAGCGATGTCTTCGAGGATGCGATGCCCTATTTCGACCTCTTCGTGTTTCGTTGCGTTCGGCAGCGTGAGCGAGACGCGGATCGTGTCGCCGATGCCTTGCGTCAAAAGCTGCTCGAACGCGATACGCGTCTTGATGATGCCGTCTGGCGGTAGACCGGCTTCGGTAACCCCTAGATGAAGCGGCACGTCTGGACGCTCGGCCGCAAAACGCTGATTGCCTTCGATGACCTTGGCCGGGTCGGAATCTTTAAGGGAGACGCAGTAGCGGGTGAAGCCAAGAGC
Source organism: Acidobacteria bacterium bin61 (assembly GCA_963578475.1). GTDB lineage: Bacteria > Acidobacteriota > Vicinamibacteria > Marinacidobacterales > SMYC01 > SMYC01. Next base: position 15,564 of record CAUZCL010000018.1, read on the forward strand.
ATCGAGCATTTCAGCGTGCTCGAGCGCCGAAGCCACCATAGCACCCACCGAGTCCTCGCTAAATTCGTCGGCGCGGGCCGGGTCGATCGAGCCGCTGTTGACGCCAACCCGCATCGCGCAGTCAGAAGCACCCGCGATGTCGACGAGAAAGGCCACTTTGTCGCGCACAGGTTTTTCCCGCTCGTGATGGTAGAGATGGCCTGGGTTGTAGCGGATCTTGTCCACGTGGGGCGCCACCTTCTCAGCAAGCCGATAGCTTTCCTGAAGATCGATAGAGAGGTTCGCGCTCGTGCGCTCGCGAATGGCCGCGACGGCTTCCGCGTCCTTGACGCTGTCGACCGCGATACGAACCACGCCCGCCCCAGCCCGGCGGAGCTGCTCCGCCTGCTCGACCGTGGCGTCGACATCCTGGGTCTTGGTCGCGCACATGCTTTGCACAACGACCGGCAACCCGTTGCCGATCGTGACATTTCCTATTGAGACGCTTCGCGTCGAGCTCCGCCGTAAGGTCATCCTCCTTATTGTAGTGTTCCAGGCTCCCGGAACACCATGGATCGACCATAAATCTTGCCGATTTCGGACTTTACTAAGAGGCTCCACTCGGCGTAGCATGTGAGCGGAGGAGTATTCATGGAGAAGCGTTCTGAGTCTCACCTCAGGCCTGACGGCGCCATCAAATGTTTGGTGGAGTGGGAAAAAGGCCGGGAGGAGGGCCAAATCCACAATGTCTCCCCCAGAGGCGCGTTTCTCGAATCCAGCAGCGATTTCGGCATCAACCGCGTCAAGTTGATCATCGACCTCGAGACCCTCGAAGCGCCACTCACGCTCGAAGCCGCCATCCGCTGGCACGCCGTCTCACCCGAGGACGAGACCGACCATTATGGCCTCGTGTTTCGCAACCTCGACGAGGAGACTCAGGAAAAACTCTACCGCGCCATCGAATCTCTCGCCGCCACGAGCTGACGGACGCCCAACAAGGGCGGGCCGTACATCAGAAATCAGGAGATCCTCGAATGAAGCTAGTACCTTTCGTCATGGAGCGCACTCAATCCGTCTGGGAGAACCAGGTCGAGCTCAACATCTCGGAAAGCGGCGTTACCCCGCTCACACTCGGAGAGCTGCTCGACGGCGCGTCGATCGACGACACGAAACTCATCTACCCCCAGACCAACGGCACTCCGGAGCTGCGCGACGCGATAAGCGATCTCTATCCCGGCTCGGTCGCCGAGAATGTTCTCGCAACGAACGGCACGTCCGAAGCGAACTACATCTCGGTCTTGAGCACGCTCGAGCCCGGCGACGAGGCCGTTGTCATGATTCCGAACTATATGCAAGTAGCGGGCCTCGCTCGCTCGATAGGCGCGAACGTGAAGCTGCTCCCTCTTCACGAAGAGCTGGGCTGGGCGATCGACCCCGACGAGCTTCGAAAAATGGTCACGGACAAGACAAAGCTCATTGCCGTGTGTAATCCCAACAACCCAACAGGCGCGGTGATGAGCGAGAACGCGATGCGTGATGTCGCGAAAATTGCCGGAAGCGTCGGGGCTTGGATCCTCTCCGATGAAGTCTATCTCGGCGCCGAGCTCAACGGCGAGCCCTCCGCGACCTATTGGGGCTGGTACGACAAGCTCATGGTGACCGCGGGCCTCTCGAAGGCCTATGGGCTTCCCGGCCTGCGCATGGGCTGGGTGGTCACCGACAAGGAACACGCAGAATATCTGTGGTCCTACAAGGACTACACGACGATAGCGCCTTCCGCGCTCTCGGATCGCCTTGCGACCCACGCGCTCGAGCCGGCACGCCGTACCAAGATCCTGGAGAGGACGCGCGCGATCTTGAACGATCAGCAGCCGGTTCTCGCGGCCTTCGTCGAGCGGCACGGCAACCACATGTCCTGGGTGAAGCCGAAAGCCGGCGCCATCGCTTTCATCCGCTATAGCTGGGATATCAACTCCACGACCTTGATGGAGCGCCTCCGCGACGAGAAGGGCGTGTTCATCGTGCCGGGGGATCACTTCGAGATGGACCACTACATGCGTCTCGGCTATGGGTACCACAAAGAGGTGCTCGAGAAAGCCCTCGCCCGCTGCTCGGAGTTTTTTGAGGAACTCAACTGAAAACAGGTGCGCATCGAGGAGCGCGCGGCGGATGGCTCACGTAGAATGGTCGTAAGGTGCTTTTTCTCGAACGTCTCGCCGAACAGAAGATCCAGGCCGCCATCGAGCGGGGCGAGCTCGACAATTTACCCCTCTCTGGAAAGCCCCTCGGGCTCGAGCCTCGCGGCCTCGTGCCCGAAGATCTGAGGCTCACCTACAAACTCCTCAAGGACGCGGGTTTCCTGCCTCCCGAGATAGAGCTTCGGAAGGAGATCACGACGCTTGGGGACCTTCTCCGAACCGTCCATGAGGGGGACGAAGACGAGCGCTGTCGCCTCGCCCGCGAGCTCAACGCCAAAGTGCTCCGGCTAAACCTTCTGATGAAACGCTCGTTCGACCGCGAAGATCGCCAGGTCTACGCAGGCAAGCTCAGAAACAAGATGCTAGAATCGAAGTAAGCATCCCCAAACAAAACTTACAGTCTTTCCCAGGCATCCCCAGGGGGGAGGCAACGTGGCTTTGAAGCCTTTCGTCAAATCGCAGCTGGTCGAGGTCATCGAGTGGGTGGACGACTCGACCGACACGCTGGTCTACCGCTTCCCTGTCGAGGGGCAAGAAATCAAGATGGGCGCCCAGCTCACGGTGCGAGCGGGCCAGCTGGCGGTTTTCGTGAACGAGGGGCCCATCGCGGACACCTTCGAGCCGGACCGGCACCGCCTCGCGACGCGCAACATGCCCGTCCTGACCAAACTTCTCGCGTGGAAGCACGGTTTCGAATCGCCGTTCAAAGCCGAAATCTACTTCGTGTCCGCGCGCCTGTTCACGGACCAAAAATGGGGTACATCGAACCCGGTCATGATGCGCGACCCCGAGCTCGGCCCCATCCGGCTGCGTGCTTTCGGAATTTACTCGTTCAAAGTGCGCGACGCAGCTCTCCGACACGGCCAAGAATCGTCCTCGTACCTGCACACCTTTTTCATTTCATCGCACGACTCGTTTAGAGGGTCTCTCGACGGCCAGCCCCCCTAAACAGGGGAGCCATGCACCTTGCGGACGATGTCGCTTTGAAAGACCGTCCTTCTCATCCGGTCCTTGTCGTCCAGGACCATGTCTTGGCAGGTCACTTCCTTCACCACGCCCAGAGACAGGTCCGAGTGGTAGCTGACCTTGTTCGGTCCGAAGATCAGGCTGTAGGCAAGGACCGAGTGCTTCCGGTTGTCGACGAACGCGCTCACCGGAGTTTCCGAGCCGGCAACCACTCGAACGAAGTCCATGTCGCACATCACGGCTTTGCCATCCACGCCCTGGGGAGGCCCGTCCACGAACACGAACTGGTATGGATAATCGGGCACCTCCTTGTAAACGTGCCCCCGCACGAACGAGTAAGAGTACACTTCGATTGGTGATTGCCGTATCTCGACGAATGGCTTGAACTGGTCGGGCAGCGCCGACAGCGCATGCTCATACCAGATCGGATTTGCTCCATCGAGACGAGCTTTATCCCGTCAGCCGGAGTCCCATTGAGGTTCTCCAACATGGCCTGTGCGATGATCATGGTCGACCTGCCAGTGCCGCACTCGAGGACGAAGCTGGGTCGGTCGGTCCTGATCTTCCTGTACAGGGCCACGTAGTCGGTAGTACTGACGCCGACGGATGGGGATGCTACGTTGGCATACGCCAGGATGTCTTTAAGTCCTGGTGTCTTGCCCATATAGTCGTTCGCGGCGGCGAGTAGGCGCAGCCTTCTTGGTCTGCTCCTGATGCGCTCGAATCTATGCTTCAGCCCTGTGATCATAACGCGCCTCCCGAGAGTCTGGGAACGAAGCTGTCAACAATATCGCCCTGTAGATCGAATTCGGGCGCGTAGCTGGCATCTGGCCTGGGATGAGACGCGATTTGCGGGGCTGGCGGCACGTGTTCTCCCACAGTTGGCGAACGGTGCATTTGTAGCTTCCGTACAACTTGCAACTTTTCAGATATGAGCGACGAATTCCACTCTCGTGTCGATGCTCGCAACAGCTCTCGAAGCTGCCTCACGTCGCGGACACCTCTGATGGGGCGCGGCCCTCGGATACAGCCACTCGACCGTTCTCTACGGATATCACCTTGTGGAAATCGAACGCCCTTGCCCGACGGGCCAATGCCAGCAGGCCGACTGCCACGGTCGCCAGAACCAGCAGGATGGCGGGAACCCACCCATCAGAGATCGCGACATCCCAGCCCACCGTTTCTAATACTTTGGCCACCAGGTCAACTGCCTGGTCGGGGGTAAGCAACAGATAGACCAGCGTCAAAGTCGCCGTCTCCAGAGACGGCAACGCGAGAGCCAGAGAAAACAGGGTCGCGAGCGCTAGCTTGTAGCGACGGGCGATGTCGGCTAGCTGCCTGACAGGCATTCTATTCTATGCCCTCATGCACCGATTTGGTGGGTCTGTCGGGCATCATTATTGCGTATCCTCTTACGCTCGATGGAATCCTGTGCATTGCGGGGGTAAGGGGGCGCCAGCCGAACGAGGAACCGATCCTGGGTTCAGCCAGCCGTCTGACGAGGAGGGACCACGTACTCTCTCTGCTCGACGCAGCAGTTATAGGCCCAGGCCTCCTTGGACTTGGCCTCGTCTTCCTGGGGTGGCGCCACGTACTCGCTGGGGTCGTCCCAGTCATCCATGCGCGTCTCCTGCATACCCTGGAAGAAGCGCAGCCGATACTTCTGCTGGTACTCGTCTAAGATGCGGTTGCCCTCCTCGGTATCGCTCTCCGCCTGGCGTATTTTGGGCCACTCGTCTTTGGGGAACTGGACGTAACAGATGAACGTCCGCATCAGGCCATCGATTTCGGCCGACGATAGCTGAGGCATGTTCAGAATGGAGTTCGATGTTGTATGAGTGGTGATGAGTTGGCATCCAAGTAGCCGCGGGCGACTGCCATGCGAGTCTGTAGGGAATCTCTACCGGATGCTTTGGTAGGGATCGGACACCGCGCGCCTATCTCCCGCTCTCCATAGCCCAGCGTGTAAATTGACGCACGCCCCGTAACGGTGGAAAGGAGGGTGTGAACCCAGTCGCAGAATGCAGGGTAGAGATGTCAGCGGCGATGCCGAAGATGTCGCCCGGGGTGCCCTCGGCCACCTCAACTGTAAGCTGGTCCGAAACGCCTAGTTCGTCGGCGATAGCGGAACTGAGCTGCCTAATAGTCATCGCTTCACCAGAGCCCACGTTGAATGGTCCATCAGTCTCGTTCTGGGTCGCACATAACATCCATGCCGTGACTACGTCGTCAATATGCACGACGTCACGAAACCGCTCCAGTGGGCCCCGAGATACGATCCTGGGGCTTTTCAACAACATCGCCACGAATATGCTGACCAGACCCTGGTCCATGCGGGTCAAATCCTGCCCTGGACCATAGACGTTGAACATGCGTAGGTTGTTGAAGGAGATTCCCCGGTCGCTGCAAAAGATGTGAACCAGCCGCTCACACGCTAGTTTCGCGATAGCATAGTGGGACATGGGCAGGCAGGGCGTATCTTCCGTCACCGGGTTCTGCTCAATAGTTACGTTGCCGTAGACTGTCATACTCGACGCATGGAGGATGCGCTCGACACCCAACCGTGCGCCCAGCTCAAGGACATTGTAGGCGACCCGGTAGCCATCGGCCACCGTGCCTACGGGGTTCCTGGCCGATGAGGGACCCGATTCGGCTGCCGCCAGATGCATGAGGCAATCCGCACTTGATATACTCACGGCCGCGACAGAATTTGCGTCCTTCAGGTCGACTTGGACGAGAGTGGCACCCGGTACGCGTTCTACAACCGAGGTGACCGAGCTGTCGAGCATAGTGACCTGGTGGCCTTCCTCTACAAGCCTGGATGCAATCCGAGAACCAACGAATCCCAAGCCCCCGGTAACGACAACGTGCATCTGAATCCCTACCTTTACCCTACTTCCAGGTTGATATTTCTCTATTACGTACTCGGGGCTAATCGCGAAAGAAGTTGTTCACTGATTCAATAATGTAGTCTTGTTGTTCGCGCGATATTTCCGTTTCCCGGCCCGAGGCGGTCTCCCGAGGGAGTGTTGCGCTCACTCGGTGTCAACCTCCAGCAGAGTCTTAAGGTGGTCACGACGACGGGAGCCGGCCAGAGCATCCCGAAATTCCCCTAGCGGCAATATGTCCTGAAAATACGCGCCCAACTCCAGACTGGGGAGCACGCCCAGTGCCTCTTCCATCTCCGCGACACCACTTCCAACAGAGCCCACGAGTGTCTTGTCGTAGGCAACCGGGTCCTGAAGAGAAAATCGCTCGTGTGCAGACGGGACCTCCAGAAGCAGAATCGTCGCTCCGGCCGGGCTCTGGATCAGCATGGTCTCCAACACCTGCGAATCGCCCGTCAGCTCGACCATGACGTCGAAGGTTTCAAGGTGGTCCAGCGTGTCCGTGAGGCGGACGTCCGAAGCCGCAAGGTATTCCCGTCGGGCCGGGTTGCGATCATAGACCGTGACCACGTGGCCCTGGCGCGCCAGCACCTGTGCGCAGAAATGTCCTTGAGGGCCCGCGCCTGCCACAAGGAAATGACGATTACTCGCTGACGGCGGTATTGCCCTCTGCAAACGCTTCAGGCCCTTGAGCACAGTGGCCAGGGGCTCCGCGAGACTGGCGGACCTGAGGTCGACGCCGTCCGGGATTCGAGCCACGAACTGGCCTGGCAGGACCACGTACTCGGAGTGGGCGCCGTTGCGCCCGAAGAGGCCCATCTCGACCCGCTCAGCACAGCCTATCTCGGAGCCACGGCGACACTCGGCACACCTGCCGCACCCTTGGATGTAGGCGCCGACCACCGGATCGCCCTCCATCCAGGAGTCAACGTTGACACCCGTGGCTACCACGCGTCCGCTGAACTCGTGCCCAAGAACAATGGGGTACCGAGCGAACCCCTCTTTCACGTAACGGTGCGTTCCGTCGAGCACTTCGAGGTCTGCCTGGCAGACGCCGGCGTACGCGACCCTTACCAGCACTTCTCCCGGCTTCAGCCTGGGGAGATCGATCTCCTCCAGGGCCGCCTGCCCAGGGCCCCGCGCGACCACGGCCTGGCAGCGCCGCCGGGCGAAGTACATGGCATCCTTGCTCTCTAGGTCCGCCACAGCGGCGCCATCCAACAGGCCCCTGACCGTTCCAATGGCCTTGTTCATTCGGAACGAGAAGATCTCCGGTGCCCGCCTCCAGACGTTGTCCTCTCGCGTGGCACGGTACAGGTCGATGAAGAATCGGCCGGCTTCGCACGCTACCTCGACGGGGACCTTCCGCTGGCCGGTCAACCCAATCATCTTCCCCGCCACCGCCTCGCGATAGAATCGCCGGCGTACCTGGGGCCAGTTCTCTTCGTGTATGTGGTAGAGGGCCGCCTGGGGCTCGTACTTCACGTGTAGGCCCCGTTCCATCCAGTACTTGGCCCACTCGATGTCTTCCAGGCCCGGCAGGGCCTCGTCGAACCGGTGCGTCTGCCACAGGTCACTGCGTATAGCCGAGTTGGCATTGTTGGCGAAGAAATTGGGCGGCTTTAGCAGCTTTGGCTTGCTCCCGAATGTACGCCGCAAGTCGATCGCCTCGCTGAACTTTGTCGCCTCCCAACCAAGTTGCCTGCCATATACCATGGCGGTGTTCTCTTCACGGAGGGGGGCGATGAGATTGCCGAGCCAGTCGTTGTTCAGCGGCTTGGTGTGGGCCGACACAATGGCAACGAACTGCCCGACGCATGCCTCCATGCCAACGTTGAGCGAGTAGCCGTAAGTGAAATCGCTGCCGTCGATTCGCAGGATTCTATCGGTGTGACGGGCCGCGATGTCCCTGGTCCGGTCGTACGACCCGGAGTCCACGAAGACGATCTCGTAGTCGCGGTAGGACTGGGTGGCCAGCCCCTCCAGTAGCTTTGGAAGGTGCTTCTCCTCGTTGAACGTCCGTACCAGTACAGACGTCTCTGGGGTCGGGCTCACACCGACGCCTCGCCGCTTCGGGCCGAGACCCGAAAAGGGCCATGCCAGATTACGCGGGGCCCGAGACGAAGGCTACTCTTCACCCTGCCCTGACCTCATCTCGACCGGGTGCATACTGACTCACGAGCGGGTCCTCCTTCATCAGCGACTGGACCATTACACGGTCAGCCTCGGTGTCGACCGCGTGGCTTGCTGTGCTCGGTCTCCACCATGCGGACCTTATAGCCGTGTTCCAACAGACGCATCATGTCGACGGATTCGGCCACTCCAGCGGCGTTGGGTCCAGTCGCGCGTACTCGAGAAGCGTCTCCCGCCGGAACGGGATGACACACACCTGTTTGTGCACCGGCGTTCCAGCTAATCCCGATGGAGGGCTGGTAGGGATCGCTTGCCGCGAGAAGTACAGTGCATTGCCACTGCCGTCTATCACGACCTTGACAGTGTTTGGGTCCCGGTACTCTTCCATGGTGGTAATTCGCTTTGCCAGGTTCACACATCCTATCATTCAGGCTCTCAGACTGGCAAGAGTCTCTAGACGTGAACATGACCGGAACATTCTTGTTGACCCAGGCGGTGTGCAGGGTCTTCGAAGAACAAGGGTCGGGTAACATTATCAACATCTGCTCGACGTATGGCCTCATGGGCCCGGACCAGCGAATCTACAACGAGGGCGAGGAGATGACATTCGTCAAGCGGACCACCTACTCGGTGACGAAATTAGCTGTGCTGGGGTTCACCCGCTACCTCGCTGCCTATTACCGCGGAGGAACATCAGGGTGAACGCCCTTACGCCCGGCGGCGTCGAACAAGACCACGACGAAGATTTCGTGCGCCGCTACAGCGCTAAGACCATTCTTGGGAGGATGGCCCGCCCTCACGAGCTGACCGGAGCGCCTAAGTTAGGCTGTCGTTTCAGCTTCGTCGCACGATTGTGGCGAACGCTTCGGCGACGCGACCAACGTCATCGTCATGAATGTGGCAATGGGTCACGAATCGGATGGTGTTGTCTGAACGCAGCATAGCAGCTCTTCCGAAACCGGATCTAGGGCAGCCCATTCAAGCCACATCGGCGCTGCGGACTGTCGCGCCTTCGCGAGATCGAAAGGCGTCGGCTCTCTTAGGGTCATGCCCTGATCGCGCAGCTCCCGCCGCGCGTCGAGGTCCATGGCGGGGATCTGTCGTCGAAAGGTCGCGCTCCAATCTCTGGCGTTACTCTGCAGGATTGTTTGCAGCGAGGCCGGCAGCTCGCTCCACGATTTCTGGCTCATGAGCACGAACTGATGTCCCATCGAGAGATTAAGCATGTAGCCGTGCTCGATAAAGTCGTATAGCTTCCAATCACGCACGGAGAGAGCCGACGTGATGACGCCGTCAATCACTTTTCGTTGGAGGGCGATCGAGCCTCGGCAGACGCGATGGACACCGGAACCGCGCCGATTGTCTTCAACATCTCGACTTGCTGCTGATTCCAGACCCGGATCTTCTTGCCCTTCAGGTCCTCGAGACGTTCGATGGGTGTGTCCGTCCACACATTCTGCGGAGGCATCGTCCAATGAAAGAGCACGCGGACGTCAGCTTTCTCGTTCAAATGGTCCGCGAAAATAGTGCGGGTGCCCCCGACGGCCTCGTTGAACTCATCGAAGCTGACGCAAAGAAACGGCATGCCGAAGACGTTGAGCTCCGGCACGTCGCCCGCCAAGAGACCAACGCTCCCGTCGACGAGATCGACTTGATGGGCCGCAACGATCTTGATCATGTCGAACGGCGTGTAGGGAAGCTCGCCGGCGGTAAACACCTGAAGGCTCAGGGCACCGCCGCTATCATTGCGTAGGTCGAAGGCGAGCTCGCGGTATAGATGCGCCACCTGATCGTTGGTGGGAAAATAGGTAAAAAGCCGCAGACGCACGGGCTCCGACGTTTCCGCCGCCGCGCTCGCTCCCGCGGCGCAGCATCCGATGAGCAAAACCGCGATCGTCCGGCACCGCACCTTCCTACTCACGGCTGAGCCTCTCACGCTCTGTGATGGTTCGCTTCTCGTCAACGGCGCCACCAGCTTCATCGAGAACCACGCCCGTACACTCTTTTCGCGCGCGCGGGCGTCACCCGTCCGGCCAAAACGTCCTGAAGCACGAGTGACGGCTCTCGTTCGAGAGGAGAGCCGTAGCCGCCGCCCCCCCCATTTGAACGCTGAACGTGTCTCCGGGCGCGAGCTCGACCGAGGTTTTGGAGGAATGCTCCTGGAGTTCCGAATCTGGGTTCAGCCTGTACTTCGCGCACCGTGCGGGCTGTCCGCCGGCCAACCCCAGCGGGGGAAACTTGCCGCGGTCCGAGAGCACGGAGAAGACCACCTCATGGTCGAAGAAATAGTCGCGGCGAAGTCCGAGGCCGCCGTGGTAACGCCCCGCGCCTTGGGAGTCGGGAATCAACTCGTAGCGGGAGATACGAACCGGATACCACGCCTCGGTCTCCTCGACGGGGGCGTTTTCGGTGCTTTGGCCATGGGGCTGAACGGCATCGATACCGTCTTTAGAAGCCCTTGCGCCTAGCCTCCGCCCATGGCCTCGTAGAAGACGTAGTACTCACCGGTCCTCGGGGAAATCCCACCGAAAGAGATATTGCATAGAGCACCCTTGGAGCCCGCGGCGAGCCGCTCGGACATGCACTGCCCGAAAGCTTCGAGTGCGGTCTCGCAGACCCGGAACGCCGTCTCCCAACCGCCTCCGATCGCGGCCGGTGTCCGCGCGTTCACGATCGAGCCCTCGGGAGCAATGACGTCGAACGTTCTGTAAAAGCCTTCATTGATCGGAAGACCGGGATCCATCATGACCCGGAGCGCGTAGGCGCAGTTGGAGAGCGTCATGGCGTACGTCGCGTTGATCGGGCATTTGCGTTGCGCGTCCGAGCCCGTCAGATCGAACACGACCTTCTCGTCTTCGACCGTAATCGCGACGACGACTTTGATAGGCGTTTCGGTGAACCCGTCGCCGTCCATGAACCCTTCCGCCTTATAGACGCCGTTCGGGATGTTTCGGATCTCCTCCCGCGTCCGGCGTTCGCTATACTCGATGAGCTTTGAGACCGTGCGGTCGAACGTGTCGACGCCGTATTTGTCGAACGTTTCGGAAAGACGCCGGGTTCCCGTGTGGATGCCGGCAATCTGTGCCCTGAGATCGCCACCCGTCTCCTTCGGAGACCGACTATTGGCTTGAAACAAATTGAAGATGTTTTCGTCGAGCTCGCCTCGATTGAGGAATCTCACCGGAGGGATTCGGAATCCCTCCTGGTAAATCTCCTTGGCGAGGCCGATGCTTCCCGGCGTCAAGCCGCCTACGTCGAGGTGATGGGCAATCGTCGCGACGAACGCCACGAGCTCGTCATCATAGAACACAGGCGAGACGAGACAGACGTCGTTCATGTGGACGCCGCCGTTCAGACCGTCGTTACATAGAATCCCGTCACCGGGCTCGAGCCGCTCGACGCCGTAAGCGTCCATGATTCGCGGGACGAAGTGCACGAGCGAGCCGAGGTGCACGGGCTGGGAAAAAGACTGGGCGATCACGCGCTGTGCGCGGTCGAAGATCGCGCACGAAAAATCCTGGCGAGTGGTGATGTTGGTGGAGTAAGCCGTTCGTTGAAGGGCAACGCACATCTCGTCTGCGGTCGCTGTCAATCGATGGCGCAATACCTCCAGGAAAACAGGATCCTCGTGCAAGGCGACGTTCATCGCGTTCGCTTACTCCTTCTTCTTTAGTAACAGGACTCCATAGATGCCGACTTCGGCCTGGTACCCTGGATGGAGGAGCGTGGTCGAGTCGACCTCCTCGATCACGGCCGGGCCGGCCACGACGTTGTGTTGCTGGAGACGATAGCGGTCGTAGATGGGACAGTCGACGAACACGGCCGCCTCCTCGAAATAGACGGGGCGCTCTCCCTTAAGAGCGTGCGCCGACGCCATCGGGAACGTTCTCGAGGCGGGGTTTCGGAGCGCGCCCCACTGCAAGGAGACCGACGTTTACGATTTCGAGTGGTTCGCCGGGGACGGAGTAGCCGTAGCTCTGGTGATGCGAATCGTGGAAGGTGCTCTCGAGCTTCGCGAGCCTGTCTTCCGTCAGTCGCTCGGACGGAGTCGGGATTCGAAGCGTCCAGGACTGGCCCACGTAGCGCATGTCCAGGTAGTGTTCGAGCGTGACGTTCTCGCGGTCCACACCTTCGTTCGACAGATCGCCAAACGCTTTGGACTCGAAATCCTCGTAAATCTCGTTCAGTGCATCGAAGCCGGTCGGACCGAGGTCCGTGAGACGCGTGATTCGATAATCATGACGCAGATCGCTGATGAGCATTCCCATCGCCGAGGCCACGCCGGGGCTCGGGGGCACGACGACGACAGGAATGCCGAGCTCAGCGGCGAGCCGGTTGGCGTGCACCGGCCCGGCACCGCCGAACGTGACGAGGCTGAACTCGCGTGGGTCGTAGCCGCGCTGAACCGAGACGAGTCACATGGCCTCGACCATCGTCGAATTCTCAATCTCGACGATCCCCATGGCCGTCGATTCCACGGGACGGCATAGAGCGTCGGCGCATCGAGCGGCGATGGCGTCGCGCGCCAACTTCCGATGGAGAGAAATCTCGCCCCCGAGGAAGTAGTCCGCGTTCAACCGGCCAAGAGTTAGATTCGCGTCCGTGACCGTCGGCTCTCGTCCACCTTTTCCGTAACACGCTGGACCCGGATCCGCGCCGGCGCTCTTCGGCCCCACACGCATGAGTCCGCCCGCGTCGATCCAGGCGATGCTGCCACCGCCCGCCCCGACTTCGACCAGGTCCATCACCGGCACCAAAATGGGATACCCGCTCCCTTTCGCGATACCGCTTCCCGAGCCGGCGACGCCTCCGGCTTCGAACTCTGATACGACGGACTCGGCAGGCTACGAGGTGGCAGAAATAGATCGCCTCACCAAAGGCCTCGGGGTCGTCTTTCGGAACGCCTTCGTGTATAGAATACCGCGATGTCTTTTTGTTCCGGCCACGGGATGGCTTTTTTGTGGCAACACCATTTAAGATGACACCGTCCTGGTCGGGACGAAGGAGGAGCGACCATGAGCTACCGAACCTTTCTGTCACGCCTCTCTGGCGCGATCCTCGCGCTTCTCGTCGGCCTCTCCATCTGGCAGCTCGGAAGCACCGACGCCGCCAACGAGGCTGCTGTCGATTCGGCACTCCGCACTTATCAGAAAGAGCAAGGCTACCGCCCCGAAGTCGAGATCTGGGGCCGCAAAGCTATGGTGTCGAGCTCGGTGCCGCTCGCGAGCCTTGCCGGAGCTCGCGTCCTCATGGAGGGCGGCAACGCCGTCGACGCCGCGGTCGCGATGGGCGCCGCGTTGAACGTGACGTGGTTCAACAACTGCCAGCTCGGTGGCGACACGGTGATGCTGATCTACTGGGCGGAAACGGGCAAGTTCGTCACGATGGACGCCTACTCGCAAGTTCCGGCGAATCCCGAGCTTCGCAATATGTTGGAAGCGCTTCCAGGTGTGCAAGGCAATCCCGAGGCTTATCGCGAGGAACCCCGCACCGCCACCCAGGAAACCGGACTTCGTCCGCGCGGTGACGGCGTCCTCGTGTCCATGATCCCCGGCACCGCGGCCGCGTGGACGCGGGCGATGGAGAAATTCGGGTCACTTTCTCTCACGGACGTGCTGGCACCTGCCATCGAGTACGCTGAAGAGGGCTTCCCCGTCAATAGCGGTCTCGTCGAGAGCCTTTCAGCCATGGAAGCGTCCCTTCGCAAATATCCGTCGACCGCCGAGATTTTCTTCCCCGGCGGCAAGGCACTCGAGCCCGGTGACGTGCTCGTTCAAAAAGATCTCGCCGCGACGCTCAGAAAGATCGCTGCGACAGGATTCGACGCTTTCTACAAAGGGGAGATCGCCGAGGCGATCGTCGACTATGTTCAGGAGAACGGCGGCGTCATCACGCTCGACGACATGGCCGGCTACGACGTCATCTGGCGGGAGCCTTACCGCGCCGACTATCGGGGCTACGAGGTGATCGCAGCGCCGCCACCCACTGCCGGCATCCACGTCCTCCAGCAGCTGAACATCGTCGAGCAGTTCGACCTCGCCGCGATGGGCTACCACAGCGCCGATGCGCTCCACGTGATGATCGAGGCAACAAAGCTCGCGGGCGCCGATCGCCGCGCGATGGGCGGCGATCCGGACTTCGTTGACATGCCGGTGACGGGTCTCATTTCGAAAGAGTACGCCGCGACACGGAAAGAATTGATCGACATGGATCGAGCCATCGAGCCAAAGTTTCCCGCGGGCGATCCATTACGTTACGAGACCGAGGACACGACCCATTTCGTCGTCGTGGACGAGCAGGGCAACATGGTCTCGACCACCACGACGCTCGGAGGCTGGTTCGGCTCGAAAGAGGTCATCGCCGGTACGGGGCTCCTGCTTCAAGACCGCACGTGGTGGCTTGCGCTCGACCTGCGGAGCCCGAACATCGTGGCGCCGGGTCGCAGGGGCAACATCGGCCACACACCCATCATGGTCTTGAAAGACGGCAAGCCGTTCATGGCCATCGGGAGCCCGGGAGGCGACACGATCCGCCAGACGGTCTTTCAGGGCATCGTGAACGTGATCGATTTCGGCTTGAACATCCAGCAGGCCATCGAGGCCGCGCGTTTCGCGGCCAATCCTCTGGAGAATTCGGTCCGCATCGACTCGCGCATCGCCGCCGATGTGCTCGATGCGCTCGAAAGCCGCGGGCACAAGCTCGTGCGGGCCGACCCCTGGCGCGGACCAGGAACACTCGAGGGCTTCGTGATCGACCTGGAGACCGGTGTGATCATGGGAGGCTACGACCCCAAGGGAGGATCCATTGCCATTGGTTGGTAGGGCGACCGCCTCTCTTCTCGTTCTTCTGGTCGCGAACCAGGCCGCGACAGCCGAAGATTGGCCGGAGTGGCGCGGAAAAGGCCGCCTCGGTGTCTGGACCGAGGACGGGATTCTCGACGTTTTCCCCGAGGAAGGTCTCGACGTGAAGTGGCGTAGGCCCGTGGGGAGCGGCTACGCCGGCCCCTCCGTCGCGGACGGCCGTATCTTCGTCGCCGACTTTCGACCCACGCAGCACAACCGGGGTTTCGAACGGGCTCTTGCTCTCGACGAGGAGACCGGTGAGGTTCTCTGGGAGCACGAGTGGGAAGTCAATTACACCGGCCTGCAGCTCGTCTACGCGATCGGCCCGCGAGCGACGCCCACGGTCGACGGGGATCGCATCTTCGTGCTCGGGGCAATGGGGCAACTCCTCGCGCTCGCGGTCAAAACGGGCGAGGTCTTGTGGCAGAAGGACTTCGTTCGCGACTTCGAAGCCTCGCTGCCGGTATGGGGTATGTCGAGTGCACCTCTCGTCGATGGAGAGCGCGTGATCGTCCTCGCTGCCGGTGAGCCCAATGCGAAAGTCGTTGCGCTCCATCGAGACACGGGGCGAGAGATCTGGCGAGCCTTGTCGTCCGACTGGGAGCCCGGATACAGCCAGCCTGTGATCTTCGATCCGGGCGGCAAACGCCGGCTCATGATTTGGCATCCGCGAGCGTTGAGCGTGCTCGACCCTGTCACGGGAACCGTTGAGTGGGAACAGCCCTTCATCGTGAGCATGGGGATGACGGTCTCGACGCCGATCCTGGTGGGCCGTCACCTTTTCGTCTCTTCGTTCTACGACGGCGCACGAATGTGGAAGCTCGACGAGGATGGCGCGCAAGCCACGCTTCTCTGGGCAAGCTCGGGCCAGAGCGAGGTCCGGTCCGACAAGGTCCACACCCTGATCAATACGGCCGTCATCCAGGGTGACTATCTGTACGGCATCGATAGCTACGGCCAGATGCGCTGTCTCGAGCTCGAGACGGGGAAGCGTGTCTGGGCAAGCCTCGACGTCACCCGGGAAAAACAGAGATGGGCGACCGCGTTTTTCGTACGCCACGGCGATCGCTACTTCATCAACAACGATCGCGGAGAGCTCATCATCGCCCGATTCTCGCCGGAAGGCTTTCACGAACTCAGCCGCACGCAGCTGATCGAGCCGACGTCGCCTACGGTGCGGAGGCGTGAGCTGAATGCCGTTCACTGGTCGCATCCAGCCTATGCGAACCGCCACATCGTCGTTCGGAACGATAGAGAGATCCTGAGAGCATCGCTCGCCAGTCCGTGATGCGGCTTTCGATCGTCTGCCTCACGCTGTGTTGCTTGCAGACGCAGGCGGAGGCCGCTTCGAAACGGCTCACAATCATCGTGAGCGATCTCCATCTGGAACCCGGGAGTCGCGACGCAGCATTCACTCATTTTCTGGGCGAGATTTCCGGTGGATCCACAACCCTCGTCATGAACGGCGATGCGTTCGAGCTCCGCGAACGCACGGAAGCCGAGGCCCTCTCGAAGCTCGAGGGCATTTTCGAGTCACACGCGGCACTCCTCGATCGGCTCGAAGTGTTCGCAAGCTCGAACCAGATCGTTTTCGTTCCGGGCGACGAAGATGCCGCCCTGCTATTTCCCGGGGTGGCCAAGCGCCTCCGGGATCGTCTGGGAAGCGTCGGGGTCGAGCGGCAAGGATTCTGGGTCTCCGAGGACGAGCGCATCCTCGTCGAGCACGGCCATCAGCTTCCCCGGGGTAGCTGGGTTGAGCGTGTTCCAGACGGACTCGTCATCGATGGGTTCGCCAAACGTCTGGCGGGACTCAAATACGCGCTGTCATCCGAGCGTGGCAAGCCGGTGCCGGATGATCTTTTGAAGCTTCTCCTGCTGAACGTGTCGTGGCAGCAATTTCGTCGCGATCTCGAGCTCGAGGTCGAAACTCCCGAATGGGATTTGGCGGCGGTCCGTTCGACGGGGGACGCGTTTCTGCTCCAGTCTATCCCGGAAGACGATCCGCTTTATGAAGCGTGGCGCCGAACCACCCTGTCCGCGAGCGAGCTCACCGATGACGAATTGCGCCTCGTCTGCGATTACCGTGCGGCCGTGCGGAGGGCAAGGCGCCGCATGGAGCGTGGTCTCACACAGCTCGCAAGGGTCGGCCCAGTCGTGGCGGAGTGCCCGCGGCTCGAGCACACGCGGAATCCGTCGTTCTCGTACTTCTGGAGCTCACGCGACGCTCTATACGAGAAACGACTAGCGTCGTTCTCGAGCGCGCCGGACGTCTACGTCCACGGCCATACGCATCTGCCGGATCGGGGCTTCGTTCCCGAAGCACAAGCTGATGGGCCTCGGATTTTGAACAGCGGCGCATTCAAAAGAGTCATCACGCCCGTGAGGTTCGAAGCTATGAAGCAAGAGAGAGGTGTGACGACGACCGACCTCCTGAAAGAGCTCGGTCCCGAGGACCTACCTCCTTGCTACAGCTACGTCGTTGTGGAGCCCTACGAGGAAACGCCGGACGCGCAGCTCACCCACTGGCAGCTTTCGCCCGATGGGAAGTGGGGCGTGGGGCGCCGGTGCGAGATGTGAATCGTCGAAGTAACTGGACCGCCGCAGTCGCAGCAACCGTTCTTCTGAGCATTGCAAACGCCGGCCAAGAAACTGCAGTTCCTGAAAAAGTTAAACAGCTTCGCTTGGCCGCAGAGCAGGGCGACGCGGACGCCCAGTTCATCCTCGGAGTGAAGTACGACCTCGGAGAGGGTGTTCCGGAGAACGACGCTGAAGCGGTGAAGGCGTGAGCGTTTTTATAGGCGTTGACCCTGGCTTGTCGGGAGCGCTTGCGTGTATCGACGAAAACGGTGACGTGCAATGCTACAGGTTGCTCCGACCGACCAAAAACGCTTGGGCATTCGTCCACGGCGCTAGGCGTGACGGAAAAGTGACTTGGTGTCAAAATTTCATCGAGAAGTCGAGGCGTGGACGAACGCGGCGACTTCGCGTGCGGCGATGCGAATGCCGTGCGCGTTCCAATGTGTGTCGTCTCTCCAGAAAACGTACTCTTCTCGTTCGAGAAGAGAGTGGGCTCCTTCGATGAGAGCCGGCGTGAGATCGATGACCGGTATGCCGTACGGCAAGAAGACTTGTTCGAGGGTGGCGTGGCCCGGAGAAGGAACCCGTAGACGCCGTCCCGGAGCATCGAGCAGCGAATGGTAGACGCGATATTTCGTCGGCACGAAGAAGACGGCCTCGACGTGATCAACGGCTCCAGGAAGGGCCGAGCCCAGTTCGATCTC
The DNA here is from genome assembly GCA_963578475.1 of Acidobacteria bacterium bin61. Lineage (GTDB taxonomy): Bacteria > Acidobacteriota > Vicinamibacteria > Marinacidobacterales > SMYC01 > SMYC01. The sequence continues at coordinate 33,851 of CAUZCL010000018.1, forward strand.
TAGCGAGTTCGCCGTCGCCTTGTCGATATAGCTCCCATAGAAGCCCATATCGTGCCGTCCTACGCGGTAGATCTCGACCGCGGCGTTTACCGGCGGAAACAGAATGCGGCCGAGGAGCCTGGTCCCGTTGAAGACCAGCCGCCCGAGCCCAAACACGGCGCCGACGGCGTTCCAGCTACGGACCTTGAGCTGATCGTACGTGCTCGGCCGCGTGAGGCCCCTCCCGGGTCCCCGGAAGTCGTTGCCCTCGAACACGAACACCATCGCGTGAATAGACGGAGCCGCGTTCGCCTCGAACATCTTGATCGCGTTCAAGTAGTCTCGAGGTCCGGTCGCGGATGCGATCGAATAGGCGTCGACGCCGTGCTCGCGCCGCAGCACGTTGACGAGAATGTCCTTCTGGTCGTTGCCCGTGCCGACCAAGAAGGAGTCACCGGCGAGCGCGAGCGGTGCGCCCGCGTAGTCGGAGTCGTTGCGGTATCCGCGATTGTCGGTCTCGAAATGCACGACCCGCGGTTGCCGGATCGTGTGCGACACGAGTGGATCGATGGCCGCGAGGTCGCCGTGAGGCATCGAGAACGTCTCGTCGACGTCGCGCTCGTATCCCCGGACCCTTTCGTGTTTCTCGTGCGGCCGGTAGTAGGCCGCAGAACCCGCTCCCCGGAGGAGGAAGCGCGTCGCGACCTCGCATAAAGCGAGCGAGAGCACTATGGCACCCAGCAGGAGCCGCAGTCGGGGCGTGGCCGCCCGCGCCGCCAGCAGTGCGAACAGCGCGAACGCGACTACGTCGATGGCGAGGGGAAAGCCGACCAGCCAGAACAGACCGGCCAATGCGAGAAAGAGGTTGAAGCGCGTGAAAAACGTCGGGATCGGGCCGGCGAACGCCTCTGGGTGCGGCATGGTGTCGGATTATATCGAGCTTTCATTCGATCGCGGGCGAGCTCGCGGTTGCGGTTGATTGCTTCGCCCCGCTCACCGTCCAGGCTCAGACCCGACCAAGGGCACGGGCTGGTCAGGCGTCTTCTCCGCGGTTTCCCCAAAGCTATGGACGAACCTTTCGGCGAGGACCCGACGGCCGAAATTGATCTCGTCCATGCGCCATCGAACGGGACTCGAAAGCCGCGCCGGCGACGGGCATGGGGTCAGGAGGCCAAACCTGAAACGGGCCCCAAAGTACAGGGGTTACGAGGATTCGACTAGGGTCCGAGCGTCGCAGCGGCTAGCTTCGTCCACAACTTCGGGAAACCCTGACGCCAGGCCAGGCGTCTACAGGCGATTCCGTCCTCGCCCACCAAAGGCCCTCGTTTTCCTCGGTGCTACCTAGTGGTATCGCTTGGCTTCCCCGGAAAGCGTGATGCCCAGCGCGATCACCACCATTGCGTCGGCAAACGATTTCCCGTCCAGGAACAGCGCCACCACATCTTCGCCGGACAGATCCCGTTCCTGCATCTCACGAAGTTTCGCCGCGCTCGCTTGTACGAAACCTAGGGACACCGTCGAGCTCGACAGCCCGATAGCGCCCGGTATCGCTTCCGCAGCAGCCTCGTAGTTGCGACACGAGATTCCGTACAGCACTCGTTTCAGCAGCAGATCATTCACCTCTCCGCCGTCGTTCAGTGCTTCGTAGGAGCGAAGCGGTATCTCTACTCCCTCTTGGCTCCGAACCCGTGGCACACGGATCGGTACCCGCTGGCCGGCAAGCCCTACCGTGCCAGGGTTGGTTCCGTGGCGGCGGCCACACTCCAGTTCGTCCTTACGAGCGTATCGCTCTCCCGCCAACTCCTTCACTTCGTCGGCGAGTAGCTCGTGAACGTGCATTAACCCAAGCGGGATTAGCGAACGGATCATCTCTATTTTGACGTCCACCTCGAGCTCCCCGTACTCCTCGCGCGCCATTACCTCGGGCTTACCAAAACGACGTGACTTCTTGTGTTTCTTGGCTGGACGTAGCAGACTTCCCATCTCGGCTCCTTTCTCTTGCGGCTTGATGTTGTTTTTGCCAACGTCATCAAACTACGGGGTTGGGAGCCGTTTCAATTTCCAACTCAGAATGGCACACTCTCAACAGCGGCCGCGACATCCCCACATTGGGGACGCATCCGTTTGTTGTTATCTTCCTTTTTTCATGTTACAAGGAGACAAATTGGTCTGTTTATTTAACAAATAAGGGCAGGGAGGGTGTTGACCTATGGGAGAAGGATGAAGCTCTAGCCTCGAGGAGGGAAGAGTTCCGGAAACGGCTACCTCCGACCGGCAAGCCGAAGCACCAGGCCAGGGTGGTTCGGCTAACGATGACAATGTTAGTTCTAATACAAAAGATAGGAGTTCACAAATGAATTTTGGAAAGATTGCGCTTATTTTGGGTTTGGTCGTAGCAGTCGTTGCCCCTTTTGCCGGAATCCCGTATCTAGCTGTGGCACTGGCTGTACTAGGTCTAGTCGTAGGTATTACCGATGACTCAGATCAAGTCACAGTGTTAGTCACTGCTTTAGCATTGGCGGCTGTTCATGGAGCGCTGAATGAGGTTCCTGCGGTGGGTACCCATATCACCGGCATTCTTGGTGGCGTTTCTTCTCTGATCAACGCCGCTGCCCTCGCAGTGATTGCCAAAGGCATCGTAGCGCGCGTGTCGTAGCGCACGTATGGTAAGCACCTTCATCTTAGGGCAGAGAGTAATTAAACTTCTCCAAGACCCGCTGGTGAGGGTGATACTAATTCCTGAATAATCTGTTTGATTGAGTCACCTGTAAATACTCTTAGGCAGCAAACTCATCGCTGTTCAAGGGGTTTCGGTTTGCTTCTGAGCGCGTGAGCGCCCATATGGCGATGGCCTTTGATTCGCCGAAACTTCTTCTCCGCGGTCGCGGTGGCGAAGCGGAGAGCGGTCCATCGGCGAATCAAGGCATCGTTCGCTATCGTACGGATGGGCCGACGAATCTCGGCATCAATCCGTGGGCGGCGGAGTTTGGCTTGGATAGCGCCTGATTGAGCTCCGAGTCCAGTTTCGTCGGAATCGATTCCGATTCCACCGCGCGAGAGTGTCGGCGTTGACGATGGCCAAGTGGCTCTCCCACGCCGGCCCCGAGCTTCGGCGCGCAACCTAGGCAACCTAGAAGGCTCGGTCAGTGTCTCCGAGGAGCGGGACCAATCCGAAATCTTTGCCCTTCGAGGTGCGCTTCGACACGGAGCGCACGACGGGCACGCTTCAACCACCTTCCTGAGCATCCTGCTCATGAATATCCAATCGTTCTCGATGATCGGCGCCGCCTATTTCAATCCAAAGCCCTCCGGCTATTTCGCAAACGTCGACCGCTGGATATGGGCGCCGGCATCGTCTTGATGATCCACCAAAGCCGATCGAGCGGGCGCTCAGTGCGGAGCTATCGCCACACTCGAGTTGGACGGTCGTATTTGTTAAACGTGGCGTTTCCTCTGCAAAGCAGGAGTGCTTCGTGGCGCGTGAGGAAGTTCCCGGAGCAAGAAGCCAGGGGTTCACATCGACGCAGCCCTGGAAAAGGCTGGGTGGGCGGTTCAGGACGCCAACAAGGCCAATTCTCTTCGCGCAGCGCGGCGTGGCGGTCTGTTGGCCGGGATTCTCGGTACGCCGTTTCGCGAAGAACCTGGCCAGGCATCCGATCCAGCTCGTTCGAGCCTACTCCGGATCCCGATTGAACCTCTGCTCAGGGGCCGATACAATCCCCTACAGGTCTCGATCTCTCGCTCATTAGCTTCATCCGATCAAGCGCTTCCCGAGGGCGTCGCGGTGGACGCCATGGGCAACGTATACGCGGGAGAAGTGGCGGGACGGAACCTGAACAAATTCGTCAAGAAATAACGTACCTGGGCACGCATCTCTGTTTCCAGCGGAAGGAAGGTCGAAAATGAAACCGGCTCGCCTTTTTTCTCTCCTGGGCCTCGCGGCCCTCTTGTCCTCATCGGCTGATACCTGGGCGCAGTCGGAGGTCTATTATCCGCCCCCGGGAGAGTGGGAGCACAAGAAGCCCGAGGAGGTCGGGATGGACTCCCGCCTGCTGGCGACGGCCATCGAGTACGCGAAGTCGCAGGAAGCGAGCAAGCCCATGGATTTCTCCGATCAGGAGGAGATCTTTGGCAAGTTACTGGGTCCCATCCCGACGCTGCGCGCGCACACCAATGGCCTCGTCATTCGCCGTGGCTACATCGTCGCCAAGTTTGGCGACACGACCAAGGTCGCCCGACCTACAGCGCCGCTAAGAGCTACCTGTCGACGATCGCCGGACTCACCGTGGATCGCGGCCTCATCGCCGACGTCCACGATCCGGTAGCGGACTACGTGGACGACGGCGGCTACGCGTCGCCCCACAATGCGATGGTCACCTGGTATCACCACCTCCAGCAGACGAGCGAATGGCAAGGCATCATGTGGGACAGGAAGGACGACTTCGTCGGGCACGAGGCGTTCGGCCAAGCCAAGCGCCCGCCCCGCAAGTTGCAAGCGCCCGGGACGTACTATGAGTACAACGACATCCGTATCAATCGGCTGGCGCTCTCGTTGTTGCGCCTGTGGCGAAAGCCGCTTCCAGAGGTCCTCAAAGACGAGGTCATGGATCCTATAGGTGCGTCCGACAGCTGGCGGTATCTCGGCTACGACAACGCCGACGGCGCGATCGACGGTCAGGTGATGCGCTCGGTCACGGGAGGGACACGGTGGGGCGCGGGCATCTGGATCAACTCGTATGACCATGCTCGCTTCGGATATCTGTTTCTCCGCAACGGCAAGTGGAAGGATCGGCAGATCATCTCGGAGAAGTGGATTCGGATGGCCACCACTAGAGGGACCGTCGGGCGGGACTACGGGTATCTGTGGTGGTTGAACACCGAGGGTGACACGTGGCCTGAGGCACCCAAGACCGCCTTCCGCGCCAGCGGCAATGGCTCGAACACGGTGTGGATCGACCCCGAGCACGACCTGATCGTGGTCTGGCGGTGGCATCAGGGTCGAGCCTCGAACGAGTTCTATAAGCGCATCCTTCAATCCATCAAGACCCGCGCCACATCCGAAGTGGGTCTGGACTGACCGAGATCAGAACTGCGATGGCGCGGAGGTGCACAGCATGGGAGGTCCAAAGAGTCGACGGAGATTCTTCAAGGCCCTCGCCGCAGGCGCGGCGGTATCCGCTTCGGGAGCCCTTCCCCACCCCTCCGGCGCGCAAGCGCAGCGACCGGAAGGTATCCGTAGCTTCGACCACGTCGCCGCTCCGATGCGACACACGGAAGCGATGGTTGCGTTCTACCGCGCCCTCGGCTTACAGGTGAAGGAAGGTTCCCAGGTCTGCTCCGTCCATTTCGGGGACCAGAAGAGCAATTTTCACCGTCCCGCGCTGTGGCAGCGCGAGACGTTCACGCTGCGTGCTCCCGCGGCACGGCCACCGGCACGAGCCTCTACGTGCGGGAACCGGACGGCAACCTCCTGGAGTGCATGATCTATTCCTGAGGATCGAAAAAATTAAGGTGGTCGGACCCGCGCGGGAGGTGAGGGAGGGCACTTCCGTGTGGTCGGGAGAGTGGTTCGTAGGTGGTCTGCCCATTTCTGGAGAGCACTGCGCATCTCGTCGAGGAAGCCGTGGCGCTGGTAGATGTGCGTCGCATCCGAACCCGGAGGCTTGTTTGCAGCTGCACGAACTCCCGGTGCTCGCTTACCGCGTCGTTCGATATGGTGGTGGGCTTGTTCATGGCGCAATCCTCCTCCTCGCCTTTCCAGGCGGGTTTGGTTCTTGCTAACCGGAGGTTACGCCATTTCTATTTCCACGAGAAGCGGGACGGATCCGGAATGAGAGCCACGTCTCAGTGCATGTTCGGTAAGTAGTCCGAAGAAGCGTTCTACCATATTCATCCACGAGGCATGCGTGGGGAGTGAAGTGAAGATAAAAACGGGGGCGTTTGTCCGTGAACTCCGTGACTCTGCGCTGAATTCGTTTGTCCGCAGCGTTCTTCCGCGAAAGGTCAGGGCGCTCGCGCTGTCGTGTCGATCTCAGGATACAACCACGAGTGCTGCAGCCCCGGGTGCCGTGCGCCGTATCGGGCGGGAATATCCTGCGTCCAGTTGCTCGGAATGGTCAGACAGAATAGGAGAATGCTGGTCAGCGCCAACTTCTGAGTCGCAAGCGGTGACTGTTCGCGAGGCGCGGCCTGCCGCCCGGCCGCAGCCCCCCCCCCGCCCGCCAGGCGTCCCAGCCGCCGCAGGCGCGACCGGATCAAGAAAACGATCCCGAGCAGAGTCATGATGATGTTCAGGGTTTGCCCGGTGCCGAGAGCGAGTCGATGGGTCGGGTAGTCACGGAAGAGATCGATGAAGATCCGCAGGTAGGCGTACCAGAACACAAATCGAGCCGCGGTAGCCCCGGGAGTCGGATTGGTCTTCCGAACCCTGAGGAGAAAGAGCATCAACAGGAGGTTCTTCGCGCCGTCGTAGAGAACGACCGGATGGCGAAACCCCTCGGCATCAGGGAACTTCACAGCCCACCACACGTCGGTCACGCTGCCGACGATCAGTCCATCGATGAAGTTACCAATCCGGCCCATCCCCATCAGAAAGGCCCCCGGGATGACGAGCTCGTCGGCGAGGGCGAGGAACGACTTCTTGTAGGCAAGCGCGAACGCGACTACAGCGGCGGCCGCACCCAGCATCAGTCCGTGGGTAGCCATGCCGCCGAGCCAATAGGCTGATATCAACCTGGGATTCTGTCGGTAGAATGGCCACTCGTCGAACGTCACCTCGATGAGGCGACCGCCAATGAGCACGCCGATCACCATGAAGAGACTGAGCGTGTAGACCTCGCGCAGTGTCAGCCCGAGGCCGCGATGACGCCGGAGAAAAAGATGGATTTGGAGGAACCCGAGGGCGAAGCCAAGCCCGTACCACCAGAGGTACACACCACCAAGATCGACGAGCACCGGATCTATCCTGTGGACGAAAGGACCGAGCATCGCGAGCACTCATCCTGCGGCAATGGTGCCGAAGGTGTCAAGTGGGGATCATCTTGTGGGGTAGGCATTCCACCCGGTAATCTGCTTACAAATCTCGTACCGCTGACCGCTGATGACTACGGTACGCGTCAATTTCTTTACCCACCCTCGACTCTCGCCCATGGAATTTCAGCAGGACGGAGCTGGCGGGCGGAAATTGCTGATGCGATCGAACGTGCGGAGCGAATTCTTTTCTACGTCTCTGACGCTTCCCTATCATCGACACAATGGGGCAACCTTTGCAGAAGTCGGCACATGGTCTTATCTTAGGACCGTCTCATGACAGCAATCCGATCCGCGATGCTCGTAACGTTGAACTTCGCGCTCGTCGCGACGGCGCCTTCGTTCGACGCCCGCTCGGTTTCCTCCTCCGACGACAGGCTCCAGAGCCGCTTGGCGTTTCGATCGGCGCTCAGCGCGTTGTCGACTACCCGGGCGACTGGCCGCAGCTCTTCCGCCCTTCTCGTGTAAGTGTCGGGGACTCTGCCCATCTTGTGGCGCGAAGCGAGCGGCGATTTTCTCCGAGTTGCTCCAACACAAGATTCTCGCGGATGTGCCTCACGCTCAATGGGTGTTCTCGATACCAAATGTTGAGACCCTACTGTCTACACCATCGAGAGCTTCTAGGTGCTCTCGCAAGACTCGCCTACGAAACCGCCCGTGAGATGATGGACGCCGCTGTCAATGAGCCCGACGCACGCCCTGGTATGGTCGTCTTAGCTTAGGGCCTCTGAAAGTCCGAATTCTGCGGACGGGCTACATCGCTCGGATCCTCCCCTGACTAGGCGAGGGGCAGATAGGAAGTTCAAGCTACGTTTCCGCTGACCGATAAGTAGGCATTCTGTCCACTAGAGACCGGTGAAGGGATAAGGCCCCGATACGGGGCAGATAAGGCGTCCTTATTGTTGGTCATAAACGCCCCAGCGGTAACTGACGGCGGAATGCGAACTGGGATACGCTGCCTTCGTCAATGTTCAGGAAGGCCTCATCACGATTATCGATACCGAAGACAGCCTGCGCGAACTCTATCCGCCGCAATCCAAAATCGTGCGCCTCAAAACGCTGCCGGCGATTGATGAGCATCTCGCCCGATTCATTTCCCTGTCGCCGTTTTTGGTGATTCTAACCACCCCAACCGCGGTACGGATGTCAGCCCTCGTGGCGATACCCCGGGCTTTGTTGAGATAGTCGACGCAAATACCCTGATGATTCCCGACCGGCCCGGCAACAATCGCCTCGATACCCTGTCAAATATTATGTTGGCTTGGTGTTCTTTATACCGGGCGTCGAGGAAACCGCGCGCGTTAACGGGAATGCGCGGATCGTCACAGACACGGAGAAGCTGCAAGAATTCGAGGTAAAGGGAACGGTGCTTTGCGCCGCGATCCTGATTGACGTGGCCGAGACGTCTCTGCACTGCGGAAGGCGCTGAAGCGTTCAAAGCTGTGGGGCAAGGAATACAGGATTGAACGCAGCGAACTGCCGACGCTGGGCAAGATTGTCTCGGACCAGATAAACGGTGAAATCAGTGTCGGGGACGCTGAAGCAGAAGTGAAAGCCAGTTATCTAGATGGGATGTGGTAAGCCCCCTGATGGAAAAAACACTGTCTACCCAAGTCTAGATATATTCGACCGAAAATTCACTGCGCATCAGAGTAGACTTGATTAAACCGTGCTGCAATTCTCTACGTCTAATCGCAGTACGGACCAACGAGCCTCCTGACACCCAACCCCACAAGCCCCAACCCAAGCAGCAGGGCCGGCGAGGGTTCGGGGACCAGGGTCCAGCCTACGGCTACGGGGTCGAAGAAAGTAACCCCGTCGTCCGCCCACGCAGAGATGAAGTCGGTCGATGAGTCGTAGTACGGCGAGCCCGTAGTTTCCCCGACCTCCGAGTTCACGATTTGGTCGATCGTTACTCCGTCGACTCCGACAAGGCCTCTCCCGTCATGCGACCCCGGGATCTCGAAAGCGAGCCAGATGGCGCGACGACCCATCTCACCGTCGTCGACCGGGGCGGCAACATGGTGGCCCTGACCCAGACTTTGGGAGCGGGGTACGGATCCAAGGTCATCGTCGGCGATACAGGACTCATTTTCAGCAACCAGATGCGGCACATGCACCTCGATCCCCAAAGCCCGTCACAAATCCGGGCCGGCATCTGGCAGCGTCTCGCTCAGGTCATCGTGAATGTGCTCGACTTCGATATGAGCATTCAAGAAGCGACCGACGCTCCGAGGTTCGTCTACGGCGGACCCCAAGAGACGGGCGACGCCATCGCGCCCGTCTGGCACGTCGAACAAGGTATCGCGGCCAAAGCCATCGACGCGCTCACCGAAATGGGACACCGCATCGAGGTCGTGCCGCGCGAAGGCGGCGCCGTCAACGGCATCACCCGCGACCCCGAAACGGGCGTGCTGGTGGGGGGCGCCGACCCGCGCAGGCGTAGCTACGCCATGGGCTATTGAGCAAGTATGACGTCAACGATAGGAGCAGGGATAGCTCGAAGTGCGCCATCGCGAAGCCAGAATCGCGCCGTACCGCTTCCTCGTAGAGCCCGTAGGGTCAAGATATTCATGCGGCTTCCCGATGGTAGAAACGGAGCAACCCGCCAAGCCGTTCACGGCACTGAATGGCGCTCTCTAAACCGTTAGTCTGAGCGATCGCGGGCTCGGGAAACAATAAGAGATTGTCCTTGCCTTGATGATTCCTCTCGTGGTGATGATGGGCGACGTACTCCTTCAGCGCGTGACGCAGCGAGTTCTCCCCGATTTGGTTGGATCGTCAGTAATTTGGTGCCGAGGGGGAGTATTCGAGCCCAAGCCGAGACCTTAAGCCGATTTACAGGACTTACGCGCCCCCTAAGTGTCCCCTATTCTCATTCTGGCCCGCCTTCTCATCCCTGTAACTCGTTGATTTAATTGGTGGAGCTGACGGGGATCGAACCCGTGGCCTCCTGAATGCCATTCAGGCGCGCTCCCAGCTGCGCCACAGCCCCACAAAAGGAATCTCTTATCCTAGGCCGAGCCGGTGACTCGAGTCAACAAAACGAGGGGTTTGGCGAGAGGAGTGAATGGAAGCGAGGGCCTGATTAAAGGAGGGTAAAACCAAGGAGCGTTTTTAAGGAAGTATGCCGCCCGAAGGCGAGCGGTGGTCCAGTCTCATCAGTATTCTTATTGGGTATGGGGCCCTCGCCCCACTCAAACCATAGTAAGCATAGAACTCGCCATAACGCAAATCCCGATCATCAACATGTGAAATAGAGAATTTATATGTCGGGGAAGCGCTTCGCATGACACGTTGACTCCGAAGGCTTTAGCTGGATAGATGAGTCCGGAGAGCGATCCCGCTCCTGCGATCCATGAGCTCTTGCAGCGATGTTTCTTGCGGCTCCGTGAGCTCGACAAACCGTATGGCCACGCGATACTTGACCGCCGGCTGGCCGGCGTTGCCGCGATCGAATCCTTGCACGTAGCTGCGAACGACCTCTGCCTCGAAAGCCGCGGCGTCCGACGCCACGACCTTGAGGATGTAGCGGCGTTGGCGCTAAGTGTCGAGGGCATCTCTAGGAGCGCTCCAGAGAGCGAGACGTCCACGAGCGGAACGTCGATCTTGCCCTGCAGCTCGCCCGCGATGGGAACGCGAGGGTGCTCTCGCCGTTCATTTCCTTGCCATGCAACCGACATGTGCAGCGCCCTTCCAGCGTGGAAGACGTTGCTTAGGTTTTAGTGTCTGTAAGGCCCATGATACTCGCTAGATGCAGCGAGCGCAATTTCCAGCTTTCAGTATTCAGAATTCAGGATCATGGACTCCGCATCCAGTTGCGGGCTCGGGTTTAACTCACGGTGGGCTCCTAATTATTTTCCTCGACTGAGGATACCGGCTTTCGTGGTCGTCCTATGTCCTTAGGCACTCGCATCTGAGACAGGCCGACTTCTCAACGGACTGCACAGAGCCCTGTCTCAAGGAGCTGAATGCTGAATGCTGTATCAATGAATCTTGGTCGTCTTGCGCTTCACGTAATCCATCAGCACGTACTGCCCGAGCTGGGCGGGCGTCGTGAAATAAGCCTTGCCTTGCACGATTTCAGTGACTTTCTTCACGAAGCCCACGAGGGAGTAGTCGCGCGCGAGCATGAACGTGTTGATCATGATCCCTCTTCGGCGGCATTCGACGACCTGTTTGAACGTCTGGTCGAGGATGAGCGGGTCGAGGCCGAAGGGGTTCTTGTAGATGCGCCCATCTTCGAGGGTGAGCGCCGAGGGTTTACCATCCGTAATCATGATGATTTGGCGCATGTCGGAGCGTTGGCGCATGAGAATTTCTTGAGCGAGCCGGAGCCCCTCCGCCGTGTTCGTGTGGAACGGGCCGACTTGAACTCTCGCGAGGCGGGATAAAGGCACTTCCTCGGCGCTGTCGTGAAATAGCACCAAATGCAGCTTATCGCCTAGAAATTGAGTGCGGACGAGGTGGGACAGCGCGAGGGTGACGCGCTTTGCCGGGGTGAAGCGGTCCTCGCCGTACAGGATCATGCTGTGGCTGCAGTCCAGCATGAGCACGGTCGCGCACGAGCTTCGATATTCCGCCTGGTGCACGTGCAGGTCATCCGGGGTCAGGTTTAGGGGAACACCGAGTCCTTCGCGCCTCACCGCGGACAGAAGCGTGCGCGAGACGTCCAAGTTCAACGTGTCGCCAAACTCGTAGCGTTTCGAGCTTCCTATGACCTCAACGCCTGTCGAGAGCTCCTGGGTCTCGTGCTGGCCGAGGTTCGCGCGTCCCAATCCGCCAAGCAAGTCTTTGAGCGCTTTGAAACCGAGGAAATCGACTGACTTGTCGGTGAGCTCGAAGCGCATCGAGCGGGGCTGCGCAACATCGCCCATCTCGTCCGTCTCAGGATGCCCCACGGCCGTGAGGTTCGGGTCCCGGGGCGTAATGTTCACATAGCCCTCGTCCTGCATGCGCTGGATGATCTCGTCGAGAATCTCGCGCAGGCGCGAATCCTCGAAACTCTCGGCATCTCCCATGAGCCGCTCGATATCCGCCTGCGTGAGCCTTCCTTGCTGGAGGAGCGCTCTCAGGATGGCCTCTCGGAGCGACTGCATCACGTCGTCCGATAGCTCATGGAACCCGTACATGTCCTGGAATCCGCTATCGAGGAAGTAGTCCGAGAGCCCTTCGAGCAAGTCGGTGATATCAAAATCGTCGAACAGGTCGGGACGAAATTTGCTGTACTTGGTCATCGACATCGGACTAGTCCTGGCCCCTAACTTAGTTTTAGTTCAAATGCGACTTGGTGTGACCGAGCGGCTCCTCATAGCCGATCTCCGGCTGCCGCTCCTCGTTGCGATGGTAGCCGCGCTCGTCGTTTCTCGAAATCTTCTTTACACCGGCCAGCCCTTCTAGAAGAAACTCGGCGGCGGAAACACGCTCGGGCGTCGAGGATTGCTCGGTCACCGAAACAACAGATGTGCGGGCGAGAAGCCCTGGGATCTCTGCGAGCGCTTGCAAAACTTCTTCCGAAGACGCGGTCTCCGGCACGCGGCAATAGCCGCCGCCGTCGAACCATTCGATGACGCTCTCAAAATCCTCGCTCGAGGCGTATTTCTGAAAGGCTGCGCCGACGGCGCGCTTGATGAGGTCTCGGGCGACGACATCCGCGCCTTTGAGCTCCCCTTCATATTCGAGCTCGAGCTTTCCCGTGATCGCGGGAAGCGACGCATAGACGTCCGAAACGCGGAGCGCCGTGGCCGCCTCGCCACGCTCGAGCGCGCGCCGCTCGGCGTTCGAGATGGCGCTCTCGAGCAGCGAGATGGGGAGCCTTTGGCTGACCCCCGACCGCTTGTCGACGCGCCGATCCGAACGCGCTTGGATGGCCACTTCCTCGACGATTTCCCGAACGTAGTGCGGAATGTGAAGTTCGTCGCGTCCCGCGCGATCCGTCCAAGCCTCGTCCTTCGTAATCGCGATTGACTCTTCGAGCGTCGCGGGGTAGTGGGTACGGATCTCCGATCCGATGCGGTCTTTGAGAGGCGTAATGATCCGCCCCCGCGCCGTATAGTCTTCAGGATTCGCGGTAAAGACCATCAAGATGTCGAGCGGCAAGCGTAGCGGATAGCCTTTTATCTGAACGTCCCCCTCTTGGAGGATATTGAACAAACCCACCTGGATCTTTCCCGCGAGGTCGGGGAGCTCGTTGATCGCAAAAATGCCGCGATGCGCGCGCGGCAAGAGGCCGTAATGGATGGTGAGCTCGTCGGAAAGATCGAGCCCGCTTCTGGCGGCGCGGATGGGATCGAGGTCGCCGATCATGTCGGCGACGGTCACATCTGGCGTCGCCAGTTTCTCGACGTAGCGGTCTTCTCGATGGAGCCACCGAACCGGCGTCTCGGCACCCTTTTCCGCGACGAGCTTCTTGCAGGCGCCGCAGATCGGGGCGTGCGGGTCGTCATGGATCTCGCAACCGTCAATGACCGGGATCTCCTCGTCGAGGAATCGGGTCAAGCCGCGGAGCATCCTTGTCTTAGCCTGGCCGCGGAGCCCCAGGAGAATGAAATGGTGCCGCGACAGCAGCGCGTTCACGACCTGGGGAATAACGGTATCGCCGTAGCCGACGATTCCTGGAAAAAGCTCCTCTCCCGAGCTCATCTTCAGCATCAAGTTGTCGCGGATCTCGTCGCAAACGGCGCGCGGTTGATGATTCTGCAGTTCACCGAGGGTCTGGGCTTTGCTCATGATCGGATTATAGCCTGATGCCATCTGGGAGACGCTAGTGAACTGTAACAGATACTCGTTGCGCAAATCGCGAGGTCATTTTGTGGGCTGGCGAGGCGCGAGGACGACGTTATATCTGGATATTACGAGGAATCGCAACAAAGCCAGCGCGCAAAAGGACCCGCGATTTTGGCAGCGAGTATCTGTTACAGTCTACTAGTGGTGGTACGCGGGTGCTGGTTGAGTTAAGCTTCTCTCGAAATGTTCTGGTTCGTTTTCCGCATGGTTTTTAGAGCTATCACACTCGTGATACTCACGGGCACGGCTCTCGTTTTGTACTACCTCTACGAGTCCGGACAGTTTCCTGTCCTCCAGCACGTCATCGAGGATACTGCCGTGACCGCCTCGGTCCGCGCGGGGTTCGCCATCCATCGGGATCTCGCCGATCGGCCCATACACGTATCAACCGCCGACAGCGTCGTCACCCTTTCGGGGCGCGTCGCGTCCCAAGAAGAGAAGGACGAAGCCGAGGCGATAGCAGCGACGATCGAAGGGGTCGACGAGATCGCGAATCATCTCGAGATCGAGCCCGGGCTCGAAGACACCGACGGCGAAACGAACGACAAAAGCTTCGGTGAGCGGCTCGAGGACGCTGCACTTCTGGCGAAAATACGCACCGCCCTGCATCTCGACAGAGAAGTACGCAAGCTGGATGTCGACATACGCGTCTCGTCGGGCCAGGTCATCCTGAGAGGTGAGATCCCGTCCGAGGCGCTGATGGACCGCATACGGACGCGGGTGGCAAGCGTCCGCGGCGTCGAGCGTCTCGAAGACAAGCTCGAGCTAAAAGAGTAGCGACAGGCTCCCCGCCGAAGCCCGAAGGGCGAGGCTAGTCTTTTTTGAGGCTGGCTACAAGGTCGTCCCGGTCGAACGGTTTTTCCAAGTAGCCGTGGAGAGCGAGCCCCGTTCCGCCCGGAAGGTCGAGGTCGGGAACTAGGGTATCGAAGAGCTCGCCACGGATGAGCTGAAGCGCCCGCTGAAACTCCACGACCGCCACGACATCAAACCCAGCTTGCTCGAGGAAAATTGTCAGTGTTCGGCGCATGGATGCGTTGTCTTCGACGATGAGAACACGTTGTGGGTCGATCATTTAACTTCGTTAACAAGCAAGAGACGTACCAAATTGGGGCGAGGGTGTAAGCCGCAGCACACAAACAACTTGAAGAAACTGGCTTCCGGAACCGATTCAATGCTGTCACTAGCGTGCCACAGGCGAGCCACTTTTTGCCACCCGCCTTCGCCCTTCGGGCTATGGCGGGCAGGCCCGCCTTACTCTGGGGTTGGGGGGGGTTGTTAGGGGCGGGTGGAGCGCTCGACGTCCACAGCGAGGATGAGGCCCTTGTCGATTAGGAAAAGGGCGCGCCGCTCATCACCATCATTGAGGGCCCGCCGCGCCTGAGCCACGAAGCCACGGGCGGACGCGAATTGCTGCCGCTGGCTGTCGGAAAGCTTGCGCGTGCTCAGCGTGCCCATGAGTGAGCCCGCGCGCTCGAGCTTCGTCCAGAGCTCCGGGTCGACACGCTTGCTCCCCGCGCGCCCCCGCGAAGGGGTCTGAGGCGCTTTGTCGGGAGGTTTGGGCGGTGGCGGAGCCGGAGGCGCTTGTATGGACCCCCCATCAGGGCGGGGCGCGGGCTCTTCGACGGCCGGCTCGGGCTCCACCTCCACGACAGGTTCTTCAGCAGGCCGTGTCTCTTCGGGCGCTTCAGGCTCCGGATGGTCCTCGCCCGCTGGCGTCGATGCTGCCGCTGGCGCGCGCGGGAAATCCGCACGTCGGGCGCGCCAACATCCGGCCAAGACGCTGAGCCCGATCAAAAGCAGGACGCTTAGCAGAAGACCCCTCATGCGATGTGGCACCCGACTTCCGTCACGCGCGCATCTCGGGAAGGTGGATTGTGAACCGCGTGCCGTTACCCTTCTCTGATTCTACCGTGATTTCGCCGCCGTGGAGTTGGACGATCCGATAGACCATCGAGAGCCCGATACCGCTGCCTTTTTTTTTCGTCGTCACATAAAGGTCGAAGATCTTCTCGAGCATTTCCGGCTCGATGCCCACCCCGCTATCCGCGACGACGATCTCGACCCCGTCTTCCGTGCGCGACGCCTCGACGCGGAGCCGCCCCCCTCGAGGCATGGCTTCCTCGGCGTTCTGTACGAGGTTCAAAAAGACCTGCTGCAGGAGCTCTCGGTCGCCATGAACAGGGGGAAGCTCCTCTGCTACCGCGGTCTCGATCTCGATACCGCTCGCTTTGGCCTCCGCCGAGACCAGCCTTTCGACCTCGTCCAACAGCTCCCGCAACGGCACCGAGGTCAATTGCAGATCCTCGGGACGCGTGAAGCGCAAGAATCCTTGGATGACTCGATCGAGCCGGCGAATCTCCTTCTCGAGCGTATCGAGCGAGGATTGTGTTTCCGGAGAGGCCCACCTTAGCCTCTCCCTCAAGAGCGCGACATGGATCACCATGGCATTGAGCGGGTTCTTGATCTCGTGCGCGACGCCCGAGGTCAGCTTTCCGAGCGCGGCGAGCTTTTGCGCGTAGGAGAGCTGAGAGCCGAGACGCAAGAGCTTCTCCTTGTCGCGCGCACTCACCATCACGCCGGAGACCCCGCTCTCGTCGCGCAGGACCTGCGCGCTCAGCGCATAGACGACCGGCCGCTTTCCGTTCGCGATCGTTTTGTCGACGGGCCCGACGGGCTCGTCGCGCTCGAGCGCCGTCTTGACGATCTCCGCCACCGGATGCTCTTCCGGAAAAAACTCCGCGAAGAGTTTCCCCTGAATCTCGTCTCGCCCGAGACCGAGAAGCTCCGCGGCGCGCTCGTTCAACGACAAGACGCACCCCTCGTTACTAAAAACTAGAACGGCGTCCGAGAGCCCCCCGAGCATCGTCGACAGCCAGCTCGCATCGTTCTCGCGGACGCTCCTCTGGTCATCGAGCCTTTGGCTCATGCTTGCGAAAAATTCCGCGACGCGGCTCACATCCGCTTCGCTCTGAAGATCCAGGGGTGGTTCGCCGTCCACGGGTTGGAAGCGGCCGAGCTCGCGGCGCAGCAGCTCGATCGGAGCCCATAGCCAATTCGCAAAAAAAAGCGACACAAAAAAGGCTGCGACGACAGCGCTCGTTGCAAGCAGCACGTTCTGCGTGACCACACTCCAAATCTCTTCCTTCAGGAACAGAGTGGAGATCGCGACGCGCACGACCCCGAAAGGCTCCCCATCGCCGTCGTCGAAGGGCATGGCTACTTCGAGAACGTTGTGGCCTTGCCTGAGCTCCCAGAGCTGCGCGAGAGGGTTCTTCGCGACGAAGCTCTCGAGCGAAGGGGCCGGCGTGAGCTTGTCTCCGAGCTCGAGGGGATTGCTGTGGACGAGCGCAAAGCCGTCGCGATCCGTCACCGCGACATACATCGTCGTCGCGGAGTAGCCGACGATGCCTTCGGCGTAATTGCTCAGGGCCGGATCCCATGTCAAGGCAGAACGGAGCTCCGCCGAGTCGTTTTGACGAATCACCCGTGAGGCCTGATGGCGGAGTGTTTCGGCCAGAAGTCGAGCGCGGGATTCTGTCTCGCCGACCGAGAAGCGCACGAGCGCGGTCAGATTTACGAGGCTCGTGGCCAAGGCGACGGTGGCCGCTACCAGCGTCAGACCCGCGATTTGTTTTCTGCGAAATCCCACCGGATTTGAAGCTCCCCTCTATTCGGGCCGGTTCAAGACGTCTTGCGATATTTCTTGAGCTTGTTGTGAAGCGTCTTGAGGCTGATTCCCAATATCTCGGCGGCGCGCGTCTTGTTCTGCCCCGTAGACTCCAGGGTCTTCAAGATCAAATTCTTCTCCGCTTGCTCAACCGTCGTTCCGACCGGAAGCTGCTCGACGTTTTTCGACGCCAGGTCGTTTCCGGGCTCGAGGACTGACGGCGGCAAATCCTCTCGCCGGAACAGGTCACCCTTCGCCACGATAACAGCGCGCTCGACGACGTTGCGAAGCTCGCGGACGTTTCCAGGCCAAAGGTAGGCTTTCAAGGCTAGGGCGGCTTCGTCATCCATGCCTTTGAGCGCCTTTCCGTTTCGCGTATTGAACTCGTGCACGAAAGCCTCGACGAGCGTCGGAACATCCGCGATCCGGTCGCGAAGCGCTGGGAGCTCCAGCGTGAACACGTTCACGCGGTAGTAGAGGTCCTCGCGCAAATCGCCAGCGTCGAGCGCCTCTCGCGGATCACGGTTGGTCGCAGCCAGGATACGCACATCCACGCGAATCTCCTCCTCGCCGCCCAGACGGCGGAAGCTTCGCTCCTCGAGAACGCGTAGCAGCTTCGCTTGCGTCGAGGGAGCCATCTCGGCCACTTCGTCGAGAAACAGCGTGCCGCCATGCGCCTGCTCAAACAGGCCGCGGCGCCGCCCCTCTGCTCCGGTAAAAGCCCCTTTTTCGTGTCCAAACATCTCGCTCTCGAGAAGCGTTTCAGGGATGGCAGCGCAGTTCACCGCGACAAACTGTTTCTCTTTTCTCGCTGAGAGCTCGTGAAGCGTCCTCGCGACCATTTCTTTTCCGGTACCGGACTCGCCAACGATGAAGACCGAGGCCGCGGAAGGGGCGACTTGGCTCATGAGCTCATAGAGCTCTTTCATCCGATCGCTCGTCCCAACCATGCTCCCGAACCGGCCGATCGTCTCGAGATTCCTCTTGTAGCGCTCGACCTCCTCGCAAGCCGCGTTGCGCTCGACGGCCCTTTCGAGCACCTCGCGAAGCTGCTGCGTGTCGACCGGTTTGGTCAGGTAGTCGAAGGCACCTATCTTCATCGCCTCGACCGCAGTCCCGATGCTGCCTTTGGCCGTTACCATCACAACGGCGAGACGATCGAGCTCGGAGACGAGTCCGGAGAGAAGACCTAGGCCGTCCATCCGGGGCATCACGAGATCAGCGATAACGACTTGAGGGCGGAAGCTCTCGGCTCGTGCAAGGCCTTCGACGCCATCGGCGGCCGTATCGGCCTCGTAGCCCCACCCGCGCACGAGCTCGGAGAGACCCTGTCGGGAGCCCGCTTCGTCGTCGACGATGAGAACGCGTGTGGTCAGCAATTTCAGCATTCAGCATTCAGCATTCAGGCGCGACGACTGCGACGTCGCAGCTTGCTGGACGCTACTTCCTCTTCAAACGTATTTTTAGCAGTAGCTCGATTTCTTGCTCGGCAAGGCTGTCGTCGACTTCGATGGTGACCGGGACCTCGATTCGCTGATTCGCTATGGGCCCGGACACACTCGCAGGAGGTATGGTCGTAGCTTGATCACGAGGCATCGAGATCTGCGTTTTGATGAGCTCACTCAAGTTCTCGGCCGCGCTCCGTCCCTGCTCCGCATCGAACGTGCCGCCGAGGAAATCCGCTTCGAGATCGCGTACGACGTGTTCTTCGACGGACGGCTCTTTCAGAACCGTCGCCGCCACCTCGACGCCAGCGCCCTCATCGAGCAGTCCGGAGAACATCGAGTCCTCGGGCGCCTCCGGTGCGGTCGGTGCAGAATCACTCGGGGCGTCTGCTCTGGACTTGGTGTCTTTGGTTGTCGCATCGTCCAACCTCAAAGCGTCATCGAGGATACTCTCGATGTTGAGGTTTTCGAACGCGTCTAAATCTGCATGGTCATCGTCGTGTGAGGCCACGTTCTCTTTCTCCGAAACAGACGGCCAAGTGCTGGCAGCCTTGGCTGAAGCGTCCTGGCTGGACGCGACTTGGCTCACCTGAGCCCTTTCTCCAGTACTCTCCGTGACGCTGGTGGAGACCAGAGACGCAGGGTCGGTCAGCGCCGAGTTTGTAACTGTTTTTTTCGCGCTTGCCCATGGGCGACATCGCGCGGGCTCCGCCATAGCGGTCGATGACCGACTTCAACACGAGGCCGCTGATCGCTTGGAGCGTCTCCTCAACGCCGATACCGTCTTTGGCGACAGCCTCGTAAAACGGCGCGTTCATCGTATTGAGCGCGTCGTTCATCTCCTCCACCGTGCAAACGTCCTCGAGATCACGCTTGTTGAACTGCATGACCATCGGCAGCGCCTCGAGCTTCAGGTCGTGAGCCGCCAGATTCTCCCGCAGGTTGTCGAGACTCTCCCGATTGGCCTCGGGCATGCTCGGTTGCGAATCCGCGACGAAGACCACCCCATCCGCACCTTTGAGGACCATCCTCCGAGTCGCGTTGTAGAAAACCTGACCCGGCACCGTATAAAGCTGGACCCGAGTCTTGATCCCGCGGACAATCCCAGCATCAACAGGAAGAAAATCAAAATAAAGAGTACGATCCGTATCCGTCGCCAGCGTCAACATCCGCCCTGTGTTCTTAATCGGAAGATCTTCGTAGATGTACTGCAGATTGCTCGTCTTACCAGACAAACCAGGCCCGTAATAGACAATTTTAGCGGTCAACTCCTTCAGAGCGCAATTAAAAAGGACCACTGGTTTACCTTCCGGCCAGATTGCACTGAATCTTATAGTGTACCAGCATTCAGGATCAGTGGTCAGCATTCAGCATTCAGGAACTCTCAAGACTGCCACTCTGAGATGGTCGGCAACAGTCCTGAGAGCATCCTGAATGCTGGATGCTGAATGCTGATCTGAGATAAACTCCCAGCACACGATGTCGCAGATTCTGGCGCCGGCGGACCGAGGCCATGCTCTTCAGAACGTCATTGACGAGCTGAAAGGAGGGGCACAGCAGCTGCCGACGGTTACGGCCCTGAGGCATTTTCCCGCGGTCCCAGCCCATTTTGCTGATTTTCCGGACGAGCTCCGGCCGGAGATCGTCGAAGCACTCAGGCGGCGCGGCATCGAACGGCTGTATTCCCATCAGAGGGAAGCTTTCGAGAAAGCCTCCGAAGGCAATAACATCGTTATCGTCACGCCAACCGCATCGGGAAAGACTCTTTGCTACAACCTTCCCATACTGAATCGCGTCCTCGAAGAGCCCGAGACGCGCGCG
This sequence comes from Acidobacteria bacterium bin61, assembly GCA_963578475.1. Taxonomy (GTDB): domain Bacteria; phylum Acidobacteriota; class Vicinamibacteria; order Marinacidobacterales; family SMYC01; genus SMYC01. The sequence goes on from CAUZCL010000018.1 coordinate 54,578, forward strand.
CTCTATCTCTTCCCAACCAAGGCACTCTCGCAAGATCAGCTCGCGGAGGTGCATGGGCTCATCCAGGACATCGGGGCCGACATCCGCACGTTCACCTATGACGGCGATACGCCCCAGGATGCGCGCAAAGCGATCCGCTCACGCGGGCACCTGGTCGTGACCAACCCCGATATGCTGCATAGCGGCATCCTGCCTCACCACCCAAAATGGGTGAAGCTTTTCGAGAACCTGCGCTATATCGTCATCGACGAGATTCATGCCTATCGCGGTGTCTTCGGCTCGCACCTGGCGAATATTCTGAGGCGTCTCCGGCGCATCTGCCGCTTCTATGGATCGGACCCGCAATTCATTTGCTCCTCGGCGACGATCGCGAACCCCAAGGAGCTCACCGAAGAGCTCATCGGGAGCCCGGTGCAGCTCATCGACCGAAGCGGGGCGCCGAGAGGCGAGAAATATTTTGTGTTCTACAACCCGCCGGTCGTGAACCAAGAGCTCGGCATACGCCGCTCCTATGTCAACGAGACGCGCCGTATCGCGGCGTCGTTTCTCAAGCGCGGGCTCCAGACGATCGTGTTCACGACGAGCCGGCTGAACACAGAGATTCTCGTCACCTATCTCAAAAAGGAGATCGAGCAAGACGTGACCCGTCGCGATCTCATTCGCGGCTATCGCGGCGGCTATCTTCCGAAAAAGCGCCGCGCGATCGAAACTGGGCTTCGAGAAGGTAGCGTGCTCGGCGTCGTCTCGACTAACGCGCTAGAGCTCGGGATCGATATCGGCGCGCTCGACGTCGCCGTGATCTCAGGCTACCCCGGAACCATCGCCTCGACATGGCAGCAAGCGGGACGGGCGGGACGGCGTACCGGCACCTCCGTCGCCGTCTTTGTCGCGAGTAGCAGCCCGCTCAATCAATTCGTAGTCAATCATCCGGATTACTTCTTTTCGGGCTCGCCCGAACATGGCCTCATCAATCCGAACAACCTCTCGGTGCTCGTCGATCACATAAAGTGCGCCGCTTTCGAGCTGCCGTTTCAGGACGGCGAGAGCTTCGGCGCCGAAAACCTCTCCGAAATTCTCTCTTTTCTCGAAGAGCACAACGTGGTTCACCATTCGAGAGAACGTTGGCATTGGACGAACGATTCCTATCCGGCCAACAATGTCAGCCTGCGCTCGATAAGCTCCGACAACTTCACCGTCTATGACGAGACCCGCGAGCCCAAGATCATTGCTGAAGTGGATTTCGTCAGCGCCCATTCGACGCTCCATCCGAAAGCCATCTATATCCTCGAAGGCCAGCAGTTTTATGTCGAGAGCTTCGACTATGACGAGAGGCGCGCAACCGTGAGGCAATGGGAGACGGACTACTTCACCAACGCTATCACCCATACAAAGGTCAATATCCTCGAGAAGTTCGATAGCTCGACTGTTCTCGAAGGTGAGAGAAATCACGGCGAGGTTCACGTGGTCTCGCAAGTAGTGGGCTTCAAGAAGATCAAGTTCTATACCCTCGAGAATGTAGGCTCGGGCGAGCTCGACATGCCAGAGCTCGAGATGCACACGACATCTTATTGGCTGACGGTGCCGAGAGAGGTCATGGACTCGCTTCCGGCTAGCTCGGAAGAGCGCCGAGACGGCGTTATCGGGCTAGCCAATACGCTCAAGACGGTAGCGATGCTCTTCCTCATGTGCGATCGCTCAGACATCGGCGTGGCTCTTGGCGACAACTCGCAGGGGACCGCCAAAGTGGAACGCGGTTTCAAGCGGCTCGGACCCGGCGGACTCCCCGCTTCCGAGCCGATGGACCCGTCCTACGAGCCCAACATCTTTCTCTACGACAGCTATCCGGGCGGTATCGGCTTTTCGCAACCGCTATACGAGCTGCACACGCGCCTCGTTTCCGAGGCCAAAACACTCATCGAAAGCTGTCCTTGTCACCAAGGCTGCCCGTCCTGCGTCGGTCCCGTGGGCGAGGTCGGACTGCGGGGAAAGGTAATCGCACTGGCGATTCTGGAGCGGCTGGCCGCTTCATGAACACGCGCACGACTCGGGAAAAGCTCGACAAACTCTTTCCTTCGCCCCGCAAACGCAACAATGACTCGCTCTACAGCCTCGAGAAAGAGGTTCTCGGATCCGAGGCGAGCTCCGAGGGCGAGTTCTCCGTCAAAGAGCGGCTCGAACGTCTCCTCGCCGTCACAAAGGCCCGTCCCCGCACGTTCCCGTCGCCGGCAATAGCGAGGCCGCCAGCGCTCGAGCTCGGCGAAGTTCTCGACGGCGAGGAAGTCTCGAACGACTTCGGCAGCTTCTACAGCGTCGACAAGATCTACCCGCTCGCACATTTTCAGGGTCGGATCCAGCTCGCTCGGCTCACGAGCGTTCCGAGAGAAGCGTTCTCGATGCTGTCACGCGGCGACGACGTTTTCGAAATTGACTTGAAGGAGGCACTGTTTCTCGACACCGAGACGACCGGGCTCGCGGGCGGCGCCGGCACGTGTGCTTTTCTCATCGGCTTGGGGTGGGTCGAGAACGAGAGCTTCGTGCTGCGGCAGCTCTTCATGCGCGACTATGGCGAAGAAGCCGCCATGCTCCATGCGCTCGGTGAGATCCTCGCGCGCTTCGAGCTGCTCGTAAGCTACAACGGCAAATCGTTCGACATCCCCCTGCTCGAGACCCGCTTCGTCCTCACGCGACAACGCCTGTCCTTCGAGCATCTATTGCATTTCGACTTGCTGCACTCGGCACGCAGCCTGTGGAAGGTCCGCATCGAGAGCTGTCGCTTGATGGAACTCGAGCATCGTCTACTCGGGCTCGAACGCGAAGACGACATACCGGGTCACATGATCCCCGACTTGTTTTTTCGCTTCCTGCGAACAGGAGACGCGATTCGCCTCGACCACGTCTTCCATCACAACCGACACGACATCCTTTCGCTCGCCGCTCTCACGATATGCGCCTCGGACTTGCTCGACGAAAGCCATGTTCCAGAGGATCCTCTCGACGATCTCAGCCTCGGTCGCTTGTTCGAACGCTCCGCGCAGCCCGAACGCTCCATGATGCATTACAGCCGCGCCGTCGAGGCCGGGCTGTCGGGCGCCGCGCGCCGTCGGGCCCTCGCAGCACTCGCGGACCAGCACAAACGCCGCGGCGATATTGATGACGCGCGCAAGCTATGGGGTGAGCTCGCCGACGGCGAGTCCGTAGAGGTCGTCCAAGCACTTCACGAGCTCGCGATGCTGAGCGAGCATCGCGAGCGGGACTTCACACAAGCACTCGGCTTGTGCGAGCGCGCGCTTTCCTACCTGGACGAGAATTACGAGCTGACGCTCTCGTTTCGCTTCAAGTGGCGTGACGCCTTCGCCCATCGCCGCTCGCGTTTGAAAAAACGCCTTGCCAAGAGCAGATAAGCCAGACCGATCACCGCCTCGTGATCGATCGCAGTCGCTCTTCGATCTCGGCGCCTTCTTTCTTGCTGCTGCAGATGATCAAGATGGTGTCGTCCCCGGCGATGGTTCCCATGACTTGCGGCCACGCGACTTCGTCGAGGCCATGCGCAACGCCTTGCGCGTTTCCCGGAGGGGTCTTGACGACGATCAAGTTATTCGCCCGCTCGATGGTGCGCACGAAAGCGACAAGGGGGGAGAGGGGGCCATCTCCCAAGGGACCGGCGGTGTAAGAATAGCCGCCGCGCCCGTCCGGTCCTTTTGCGATACCGAGCGCTTTCAGCTCACGCGAGAGCGTCGACTGCGTCATGGAAATACCGGCTTCGGCCAGCGCTCCGATGAGCTCGCTTTGATTGCGGAGGGCTCGCGCGCGAACGAGAGACAGGATGATCTCTTGCCGCGTGGTGCGATCCGACATCAGCCGCCGCTGACAGGAGGAAGAAAAGCAACTTCGTCGTCTGGCTGGAGCTCCGTTTCTTTGCCGACGAAATCGTGGTTCACCGCGAATTGAAGGGCAGCGCCGTAAGGCTCGAGGCGAGGTTCGTCGCTCACGAGACGCTCCCAGAGCCCCGTTACCGTCGTACCCGATGGCAGCTCGACTTCCAGTTCTTCCTTGTCCATGACCTCGCGCAAGGCAGCAAAGACGCGTACTCGTACGTTCAACGTATTTCCGCCGTTTCCACCGGGCCTTCGACCCAAACTTCGCCGTCATCGAAGACTTCTTTTTTCCAAATTGGAACGATGCGCTTGAGCCGATTGATTGCGTATTGGCATGCGGCGAAGCTATCGTCGCGATGGGGCGACGAGACTACGATGACCACGCTCGTCTCACCAACATTCAGCCGCCCAACACGATGCTGAATGTGGAGGCTCTCGAGACCCCAATTCGCCTTGACCTCTTCCCCGATGCGCTCCATCATTTTGACAGCCATCTCCGGATAGGCTTCATATTCGAGGAAGAGAACTTTCTTTCCTTTATTGGTGCCTCGCACAATCCCCGAGAACGTCGCGATCGCGCCGTCGCGATCGCTGGCGACGCCTCGTGCAAGCGTTCGCAAATCCAGAATATCGTGCACGATTTCAAACATAGCCAGTGAAATAGTAGCCTGTCCCGAAGCCCCGAACAAGTTCCTATACGCCTGCCCCAACGGCTTTACCGATCTTGGGAAGTTGGAAAGGAAGAGAAAAAAGAAAGGGGAGGTGGGGATAGGGGGATAAAAAAAGATTAAGAGAATCTTTGTTCTTATCCCCACATCTCCACCCATCCCCACCTCCCCTTGCTTTTGCTTTTCCAGCAACTTGCTTTTGTTCTTCCAAGCAGCCCGGCTAGTCTAGTCGCTCTCCGGCCACACTTTTTGGCCGATGAAGTGGTCGACGGGCCCGTGTCCTCGTCCGATTGAAACCCCTAACTCGAGGGCTCTTGTTAGATAGGCCTTGGCGATCTCGACGGCTTTCTCGAGGGCTACTCCCAGGGCAAGCTGAGCCGTGATGGCCGCGGAAAAGGTGCACCCCGTGCCATGTGTGTTTCGGACGGAGAGACGCGGCGCCGTGAAGCTCATGAACCGGCGCCCGTCATACAACCAATCCACGGAGGCATCTCCCGTCGCGTGTCCGCCCTTGACGACAACCGCCCGCGCTCCCATTTCTACGATCCGCCGAGCGGCGGCATGGATCGAGCTCTCGTCCTCCATAGGAAAACCCACGAGCGCCTCGGCCTCGGGGAGGTTTGGGGTCACGAGAAGGGCGCGGGGGAGGAGCTGGTCGCGGAGGGACTTGACGGCTTCCGGCTGCAGCAGTCGATCCCCGCTTTTCGACACCATCACCGGATCCACGACGATTTTATCGACACGGTGCTCTCCCAGTTTCCGGGCTACCACCTCGATGACCGGCGACGTGGACAACATGCCCGTCTTCACCGCATCGATGGCGATATCATCGTATACAGTGTCGATTTGAAAACCGATCGCCTCCGGAGTCAGTTGAGAGACGCCGGCGACCGTCTGCGTATTCTGCGCGGTGACCGCAGTGATGGCACTCGTCCCGTAGACGCCGTGGGCGGCGAAAGTCTTGAGGTCCGCTTGAATTCCAGCGCCACCTCCCGAATCGGAGCCGGCAATCGTCATTGCCACCGTCGGGCGGCCTTGCTCTTTTGCCATGAAGAACTTATAGCATGCCAACCTTGACGGCAGCGATCTGTTCTCGTATTCTGTTGGCAGAAAGGGGCTTGCCCCTCGCGGGAGCCTGAAAACCTCTAGGACCATGGCCCATGTCGAAGTCGAGCCTTCGCTCCTTTCCGGGTGATCGACCGGAATCACGCTCGGACTTTCGGGCGGCGTTCGACCGATCGCCGGTGGCAACGTTTCTGTTCGACGATGCGACGCGCGCGTGTCTCGAGGCAAACAAAGCCGCCGAGCTTCTCACCGCGTTCAGCCGCGCGGAGCTTCTCGATCGCCGTATAGAAGACCTCCACACTCGCGAGCACCGGGATCGTACGCTCAAATACTTCCAGAGGTTTCGTCACGAGCCCGGATTCACCTACGATGATTTGAAGCTCGAGACGAAAGACGGACGCGTCGTCGCTGTCGAAGTCCGGGGCATGAACCTCGGGTTCGACGAGCGCAAGATCATTCTTGTCTACGTCCGCGACATCACCGAAGAGCGACTCTTGCAGCGTGAGGTCTTGTTTCAAAACCACAAGCTCACGACGCTCAACGCGCTCTCCTCGGCGATCCGAAACTCGATGGAGCTCCACCAAATTCTTTCGGGATCGTTGCGCGTGATCATGGAGGCGAGTGGAAGCGTTTAAGGAGAGGTTCTGATTTATGACGAAGACAGCGAGACGTTCCAAATCGCCACGGTTCGGGGAGAAGGAGCCTCTGAGCCGCCTCGAGGACCCCCGAACGCCGCGGATTGCGAACTTGCGAACCGCGTTCTCGCGAAGGGCAAGCCGATCCTCCTCGACTCGCTGGCGCACGAGCCACGGCTATCCGAGCTTCTGAGAGGATAATCGGGCACCGGGGCGGCCGCGGGGGTCCCGCTTCGCAACAAAGACCGCGTCATGGGCGTCATGCAGCTCGCGATCGCGACGGACCAACTATTCCTAACGTTCGATTTCGAGCTGTTCACCTCGATTGGTGTCCAGATCGGGATGGCAGCTGACAACGCCGTGCTCTTTCAGAGGACGGTACGCCAAGCGAAGCAAATCCAGCTCCTGAACAATATCGCTCGCATCATCAGCAGCAGTCTTCAAATCGAGGAAGTCTTCGACTCGTTCACCAACGAGATGGAAAAACTCTTCGACTTCGACCGTCTTTTGGTGGCGTTTCTCGAAAGCTCGGGGAGCTACCTTCGGATTTTCGCTTCGGGCGCGCGCACGGATTCGGGGTGGGGCATGGAGTCGCTGATCCCCCTCGTCGGGACCGGTCCAGGGTGGACGGTCTTGAACGAGACGCATTTCATCCATCCGGACACGAAGGAAGAGCAGAAGTTCATCGAAGACCAATTTCTGTACGAAGACGGGATTCGTTCCTACATCCTGCTGCCCATCCACTCACGCGGTAAGATCGTCGGCACTTTTGGACTCGGCTCACGCAAGCGCAACGGTTTTTCGGAGAAAGATCTCCCTCTGCTCACGCAGCTCTCGAAGCAAATCTCCGTCGCGATCGAGAACGTCAAGCTCTACCAACAGACGAAGGAGACATCGATCCTCGACGATGTGAGCTCTCTCTTCAATTTTCGCTATTTCCATCAACCCCTCGACCGTGAGCTCAAGCTCGTCGCGCGACACAAGTCTCATTTGAGCCTGATCTTCATGGACCTCGACAAATTCAAGCAAATCAACGACGTACACGGACATCTTCGGGGGAGCAAAGTGCTGCGTGAGGTGGGGTTCTGTTTGCGCGCCGCGATCCGCGAGACCGATATCGCTGCCCGCTACGGCGGTGACGAGTTCGTCGTGATCCTGCCCGACACGGACTACGCGGCGGCCAAACGGCTCGGCGAACGTATGCGCCAGCTCGTTGTGCGAACGACGTACCTCAAAGAGGAAGGCATCAACGCCCGTATCGGGGCAAGCATCGGCGTGGCCACCTTCCCGACCGAGGCACCGTCCAAGGACGAGCTCATCGCCTTGGCCGATGAGCGCATGTACCGAGACAAGGAAGAGAATTACCGACGAGCAGCATCGTCGCCCAAAGATTTCTGACTCGTCCCCATGAGGCGCCTCAAGAATGGCCAAAGAGGCACAGAGTCACAGAGTTTCGAAAACACCCACCGCTTCCGCTGGGCACAACGATATGCTCCAGGGAGCTCCCGGCGTCATCGTCCGCGGGACGCTGCTAGCAGCGTCGAACACGGAGGCAACGATAAAGGCGGGAGAGTGCTCTTCGCTCGCTCTCGCATTCTCTGTGCCTCTGTGGCCAACCCCCGTTGATTGCGGCCGCAATAGAGGCTAGCGGCGCGCGGTCCTGAATGAAATGATCACCGCGGCACCGGGCTCGCGGTCGGCGGCGCCGGGCTCCGCGACGATTTCCTGTCCATCCTCGTCTTCAATGGCGTCGTAGAGGATCAGCTCAATCTCTTTGGACGGCTCGAGCTGTTTGTTCGGCTTTACGGTGAGCGTGCGTGAGTCGCGATCATAGGAGACTTCGAGCTCCGGGAACGGATTACCGATACCGTCATCGTCGGCATAGAGCAGGTCCACGTTGCGGTTGAAGGTCTCGGCCTTCATAGAGCTCGAGAACTGCATGTGGAACTCGCTGTCGAGAGGGATATCCCGCTCACCTGGGAGCGGCAGAGAGAAAGTGACTTCCGGCGGGGGACCGAGCGTCAACTCCTTGGGTTTGACGACTTTGACCGGCTCCAAGTCCTTGTCTTCGGGTTTGTCCGCGAGCTCGATTTTCTCGGCTCTCAAGTAGTAAGTACCGCTGCCGTCGTGCTGCCAGGCCGTGCCGATCACGTTGAGCCACTTGCCCGTATCCCGTCGCTTTTTGGGGTCGAGTCGAAAGCCGTCGCCCCGCGGCCTGCGTCCCGTGACCCAGATGGCGGCATCCGCGAGCTTGATGATGAAGTCGCGCGGCGTGCGTTTGTCCTTGATCGACAAGTCCCCGTAGAGGTTGTTCCCGCGAAACTTTCCGTAAACGACGATTTGCTCGCCGACATAATTGGCCGGATCCTTGACGAGTTCCCTCAAATCAACGCCGTTCACACCCGACACATCGATGTCGGGATCGACGATATCGGGCTGCTCCTCCGGCTTGTCCGGGTCCATCGGGTTCTCGATCGGCACGATCACGTCGACGGTCGAGACCGCGAGGAAAGACTCCTTGTTGAAACCTGCCCCGTCCGTGCGCTTGGCGCCCGGATAGTAGCGAAGGATGGGGTGATATTGGGGTTCGAGCACAGAATTCATATCGAAGAAAATGCCCGAGATCTCGACTTGCTGCCCGGACATGAAACGGAGATCCTCGAAGCCCCGCGCACCGGTCCCAATGCGGATAGTGTTGAGGAACATCTCTCCCTCGAGCTCGAAGATGTTGTATTTCTGATCCTCCATGTCGCCGTATTTGACCTTGCCTTTGGTGATGACGGGACGGTCGTTGTAGCGGATACCGATGCTAGCCAGATCCTCCACCGAGACCCGGACGGGCTCCATGCCTTGATACTGTGCGGCCAACAGACGGACCGCGATGGTGAAAACAAACAGTGACAAACAGGAGAGCCCCACTCCACGCATCGCTTCATCCTAGCTACGCGTCGCGCTCGGAGCAAGTCTCAGCGCCTTGGCGCCCGCGGAAGAAAAGACGTGTAGAATGCGAGGGGTGGCCAAACAGACTTCCTCTTCCGCTCATCGCCCTTTCGAGGTCCTCGAGAACATGGTCAAGGGCGGCGAGCTCGATCTCGCACCCAAGACCGACAAGCTCGTGCCACCCCCGTCAAGAGTAGACGGGAACCTCAGCGACGAAGAAGCCTTCGAGAGCGCAATGGAGGAGGTGCGGCCGCTTGGCTGGAGCTCGACCGCACTTGATTTGACGAAAGCGTTCGAGATTCCCATCTGGTCCGATAGCAAGTCCGAAGCGCTCTGGGAGCTCGAATCCTTCGTCGCGGGAAGAGGCGAGATGGATCCTTTTGCCACGGGTGAGGGCGTCGAGGGCGCTTCGAGCCGTCGAAACGAGCGCTACCTAGAACGCCTCAAAAACAGCGACTTCTCCGTTCAGGATCATCTAGACCTGCACGGGCTCGATGCAGAGGATGCGCGAGAAGAGCTCGCGGCCTTTCTGCGACGCTCGCAGCACAAAGGCTATTCGTGCGTCCGGATCGTCCACGGTCGAGGGAAGCATTCGTCGAGAGAGCCCGCGGTCGTGAAACGCGCGGTGCTCCGGTCTCTCTCTTCGCGCAAGATGCGCCGCACGGTGATCGCGTTCGCTTCGGCGCGCTGGAAAGACGGTGGGAGTGGCGCGGTCTATGTGTTGCTCTACCGCAAATGGCGACCGGCTCAAAGGTAGCGGCGTGAGCGCCTGAGGGCTCCGGCCTCACCGAGCCGTAGCTCGACATCTGGTTCGAGACCGAGATCGGAGAATTCTTTCCGCTGGTACTTCGCATATCCGGCCGCCGCAATCATCGCTGCGTTGTCGGTCGAGAGCTCGAGGCTCGGGAAAATAGCGGGGATCTCGAGGCGGCGGCCGAGCTCGCCGAAGCTAACTCGAAGCTCGCGATTTGCCGCCACCCCGCCCGAGACGACTATGGCGCGCACGCGAAAGCGCTTGGCGGCTCTCTCAGCACGCATCAGGAGGGTCCTGACGACCGTTCGTTGAAACGCCGCGGCGAGGTCGCAAATATCCGCACGCTCGTTGGGCGCCTCGCCCTCACGGAGCCCCTCGATCGGACCTTTCTGAATGGCGCGCAAGACCGCGCTCTTCAACCCGCTAAAGCTGAAGTCCTCGCTCCCATCCGAGAACTTGGGCACGGTGAAGCTGTGGGCGTTCGCGTCGCCGAGCGCTGCGAGGCGGTCCAGTATCGGTCCGCCCGGATAGCCGAGACCGAGCCGCTTGGCAACCTTGTCATAGGCTTCGCCCGCCGCATCGTCACGCGTCTTGCCGATGAGCTCGTAGCTCGACGCTTCCTTCATCAGAAACAAGCTCGTATGTCCGCCCGAGACGACGAGAGAAAGTGCGGGGTGCGGGACCGGCTCAGAGCTTTCGATATAGGCTGCTCGGATGTGGCCTTCGAGATGGTCCACCGCGAGAAGAGGCACATCGCGAGCGAAGGCGATCGATTTCGCGAACGAGAGCCCGACGAGGAGCGAGCCGATGAGCCCCGGGCCTTGGGTCACCGCCACTGCGTCGATCGCGTCGAGCGCGATCCCCGCTCGAGCGAGCGCGGTGTCGACGACTGGTCCGATCTGCGTCAGGTGCTGGCGCGAGGCTAGCTCGGGAACGACACCGCCATATGGGCGATGGATCTCGTCTTGCGACGCGACGACGTTCGAGAGAATCCGTCGACCATCCTCGACGACCGCGGCCGAGGTTTCGTCACAGGAGCTCTCAATGCCAAGAATGAGCATCTGGTCAGTCGAGTCGGGGCTCAGGCAGCCTGGTGACTCTTCGCGAGCGCTCTGAGCGATTCGTCATACGGAGCTTCCGCCACACCGTTCTCGCAAACGATCGCGGTGACGAGCCGTGACGGCGTCACGTCGAAAGCGGGATTCCGGATGCGCACGCCTTCGGGTGCTATGCGGACCCCTTGGATGTGGGTCACCTCGTCCGGCGATCGCTCTTCGATGGGGATCTCTTTGCCCGAGGCGATAGAAAGATCGAAGGTCGATGTCGGCGCTACCGCGTAGAAGGGAAGCCCGTGCTCTTTAGCCAAGACCGCGACGGAGTAGGTGCCAATCTTGTTGCATACGTCGCCATTCGAAGCGATCCGATCGGAGCCTGTGATCACCATGTCGATCTCGCCGAGCGCCATGAAGTGGCCTGCCATGTTGTCAGTGATGAGCGTGACGGGAATGTTGTCCTGGACGAGCTCCCAGGCGGTGAGGCGCGCGCCTTGGAGAAACGGGCGGGTCTCGTTGGCGAAGACTTCGATCTTCTTCCCTGCCTCGACCGCGGCACGCATCACGCCGAGAGCGGTCCCATATCCGGCCGTGGCGAGGGCACCCGCATTGCAGTGGGTGAGGATACGCGTGCCATCCGGCACGAGCGCGGCCCCGTGCTCGCCCATTCGCCGGTTGATCTCGATATCCTCTGTCTGAATGGCCATCGCTTCCCGCTCCATCCCGGCGAGCACCGCTTCGACGCCGCTACTAACGAGCTCTTCGAAACGCTTTGTCATCCGATCGATGGCCCAGAACAAATTGACGGCGGTCGGTCGCGTGCCCGCCATCAAGGTCGATAGCGATTCCATCGATTGACGAAGACTCTCGGCGTCCTTTTTGCCGGACTGTTTCAGGCCGAGTGCGATCCCGAAGGCCGCGGTCACACCAATCGCCGGCGCGCCACGGACAACCATGTCTGTGATAGCCGCGGCCACGGCCTCGGCGTTGCGGCAGGAGAGATAGTCCTCCTTGAGCGGTAGATATCTCTGGTCGATGAGGGCGACGGCATCGCCGTCCCAGCGAATAGTTTCGAGCACAAATCCTCCCTGATCAGCATTCAGCATTCAGGAATCCCAGTCTAACGGTCATCGCGTAGGAACTGCAACGGCGTGGTAGATTTTGTTCGGTCTTCGACGTGTTGCGACTCATTATTCTTTCTTTCATCAGTGCGGGGCTGTAGGCGTTGCTTGCGGTTCGCAGCGATGTGGAGCGGTCCGAGCTCTTCGAGCAGAATGTCGAGTTCTACGTCCTTTGGGTCGGGCTCTTCATCGTGTACGCCATGGCCATTCGCACGGCCGGCCGAAAGAACGACACTGCGGTCTATGTGGTTGTTTGTCTTACGGCCGCCGGTTTCAGAGCGACACAGTTTCTTGGCAGCGGGCTCGATCATTCCGATACAGCCGTATTTTTGCACGGCGCCTCGCCGTGGTCCGTGCTTTTCGACCACTTCGAGGCCTCGTTCGAGGCAACAGTCTCGCGGCGACGGCTGCCGATTTGGGCTCGCTTCTGCTCGCGCCTTCCTTGCTGCGCGCCGCAGGCTTGCCAATCGGCGCTGCTCTCGTACACGGGTGGAACCCTTTCATCGTCAAAGAAGTGGCGGGGAGCGGGAGACTCGACGCGGTCGCGATTTTCTTCTTGATCGCGGCGCTCAGGCTCGCTCAGACGCCGCGGTTCCGGGGCGCCGCCGCGGTCGCCTACGGTGTCAGCCTCAACGGACCGCTTTTGCTCGCGGGGTCTCTCCCGCTCATGGGGCGGGCACTGCGCGGCTTTGTCGCACCGGCGCTCGTCATCGGTGTTTTGGGGTGGACGCTCACTTTCCCGGTTCCTGGTACATGCGCGCCGGGGGGCCGCCAGAAAATTCTCTGGGCGGAAGCCTCACGCCTGCGCTTCAGACATTGGCGGGACTCTTCTTGACCCGCCATCCGACGATAACGCTTCTCGCGACGCTTCTGCTTTGGCTCGTCTGGTCTCTTCGGAGGGCTACGCGGTCGCAGGACCCGAAGCGTTGGCCCCTAGAGACCCTGGTCGTGCTCGGCGGATTGATCTTCGTGATGCCTCAGGTTCTGCCATGGGCGTTTCTCCTCGTCGGCACACTGGCGCCGTATTCGGAAAATCGAGGATGGCTCCTATTCACCGCCACTGCGCCAGTGACTTATCTGGCGTTCGGCGACGGTGCGTTCGGATTTTGGCTAGGTTTTACTCAGTACTTCGCGGCTTACGCGGTACTGATCTTCTTCGGGCTCGGTCGCCCGCCGCGCGAGGCGGCGGGCGACGGGCCGACTAGGCGCCCCAGAGCACCAAAAAGATGATGAAAGCAATGAGCAGCACGTAGATGACGAGCGACTCGATGAGAGCGAGACCGAGAATCAGTGCGAAGCGGATCTCGCCGGAAGCGCCTGGATTGCGAGAAATGCCGTCACAGGCGGCCGCGATGGCGCGACTCTGGGCGTAGGCTCCCGAGGCCGCGGCGATTGCGAGCGCAAAAGCACCCGCGAACAGGGCGGCTTTGTACATTTCCGACGACCAGCCAGTTATCGGTTGGTGCCCCTGATCCTGAGCAAAGGCGGGTGCGGCCAATACAAAAAAGGCGACGGCTGAGAATGTCGCCAGCATAACTTTTCTAATCACCGGGTTTCCTCCTTGGGAAAGGGATCAAAACTCGAACTTAGTGCTCCTCGGAAGCGACAGCGCCTTCGAGATAAACCATGGTCAGCATGATGAAAACGAAAGCCTGCAATACTCCTCCAAAAACACCGAAGAGCATCATGGGCACAGGAACAAGGAAAGCCACCATTATGCCGAGCGCGGCGATGACGAGCTCCTCACCAAAGATGTTGCCGAACAGACGTAGAGAGAGTGAAACGATACGGCTGAAATGGCTGATGATCTCGATCGGCAACATGAGGGGTGCAAGCACGGGAAGAGGTCCCAGGAAGTGCTTGAAATATTTCCCGGCGCCTTGAGCGCGGATGCCCTGGTAGTTGTAGTAGAGAAAGGCTACCAGAGCGCAACCGAGCGTCATGTTCAAGCTCGTTGTCGGCGACGAAAAATAAGGCACGAGGCCAATCAAGTTACACATCAGGATGTACAAACCCAGCGTGCCGACGAGACCCAGAAACGGTCTTCCCTTGGTGCCGATATTCGCGACCAGCAGGTCCTTCAGCACATTCACGATCGCCTCGAGCACTAACTGGAGCTTTCCGGGACTCTCGACGCTGATGCGCCCGCGGAACCAGATCGCGAAGCCGGCGAGCAGCATCGCGACCAACACCGCCATAATCAGATGATCCGGCATCACTTCATGATGGAAGGTGTGCTCGAGCCAGTGATAGATGAACGATTTGTGCTGTAGCTGCTCCATAACTACATGTTAGTCATTCGAGAAGACCGAATGCCCGCAGCAAAGTCCCTTCAATGCGTTTTCCGTAACAGGTAAGCGGTCGACGGACCGCAGGGAGGTGTCATGCCGTGGGGGTGATCTCTACTGGACTTCTTTACGCTCCGATTTCGACTCCCGGTAAGCCCGACGAGCATAGATGCCGCACTCGACGAAAACCGCGGCTACTGGCACAGAAAACCCTAGAGCCAAGCCAACAACGTTCGCATGCCAAACGCTAATTATAACAAACAGGGCGATACTCAACAAGATGTAGCGGAACAGCACGCCGAAGAGCCCCAGCCACGACACCTCACCGGGCCGCTCCGCCGTGAGCTTTTTCACTAGCCGGGCGAGAACATCGAGATTCGCCATGGCCAGAAGGCCTCCAGAAAGCACCCCGAGAAAGAACCGAAATCCAAAGATGACGCCAAAAAGAGTGAAGACCGCAGTCGCCCACCATGCGTGGCGCCGAAAGCGGGCCATCGAAACATCGGGGTCGAGATTCAATCGTGCGGATCGAAAGCCTTCACGGCCTTGAGAAGGTTGATGAACCCGGCAGCGACACCAAAAAGAAGACCGAGCAGTGTCAACCAAGGAAACGTCGCGAGTTTTTGGTCCAGGTAGTGGCCCGCGAATCCGCCCGCCGCAATGGAGACGGGGAAGATGAAGGCAAGGCTCGATAGAAGCGCCAAACGCGCCCGGGGAGAGACGGGCGGCGGCTCTTTCTCCTCCACGCCCTCCGGGGACATCAGACCTCGTCTAGTTGCCGACCGGCGCGGCCGCGGTAGCAGGCTCCTCGACCGGAACACTTGCCGTCTGCGTGCCGTTTACCCGCGCCATGATCGCCTCGACCGGCACACGCAGCGGCGCGAGAAAAGGCTTCGGGTAGACGCCAATCCAGATGCAGAGCAGGACGAGCGGGACCAGCGTCGCTTGCTCACGCAAGCTGACGTCCTTGAGCTTTTCGTTCTCCGGATTGTCTATCGTCCCGAACATCAAGCGCTGATAGAGCCAAAGCAGATAAGCCGCGCCGAGCACGATGCCCGAGACGGCGAACAATGCGTACCACGGACCCGCATGCGTGCTCGCAAAGGTGCCCTGAAGAATCATGAACTCGCCAATGAAACCGTTCAGGAGCGGCAGGCCCATCGAAGCCAGGGCGATAATGAGAAAAAGTGCCGCGAAGACGGGCACGACTTTCGCAATGCCGCCATAGGCCGCGATCTCGCGCGTATGCGTCTGCTCGTACATGATGCCGACGATCAGGAAGAGCCCGCCCGTCGCCAGGCCATGATTGACCATCTGCAGGATGCCGCCCTGAAGCCCGAGCTCGGTGAGAGCGAAAACACCGAGCATGACGAAGCCAAGATGGCTGACCGAGCTGTAAGCGACTAGCTTCTTCCAGTCGGACTGGACCAGCGCGACGAGGGCCCCGTAGATGATGCCGATCACCGCAAGCACGAGGATGTACCATCCGAATTCCTGGCTCGCCTCGGGGAGCATCGGAATCGAGAACCGCACGAAGCCGTAGGTTCCCATCTTCAGGAGCACTCCAGCCAGGATGACAGACCCCGCCGTGGGCGCTTCGACATGCGCGTCCGGGAGCCACGTGTGAAACGGGAACATCGGAACCTTAATGGCGAACCCGATGAAAAACGCCCAGAACACCCAGTTCAGCTCCGGATAGTTAATCGTCCACAGCTGCGTAATGTCGAACGTATAGATACCCGTCTCACGATAAAACGCAAAATAGATCGCGAGGATTCCGAGAAGCATCAGAACGCTCCCGACGAGCGTGTACAAAAAGAACTTGATGGCCGCGTAGAGCTTGCGCGGTCCTCCCCACACGCCGATCAGGAAGTACATGGGGACGAGCATGACTTCCCAGAATACGTAGAACAGGAAGAAATCGAGCGTCACGAACACGCCGAGCATGCCTGTTTGGAGCAGCAGCAGAAAAATGTAGTACTGCTTGACCCGATCCGTAATGGCGTTCCACGAAGACAGGACCGCGATGAAACCGAGAAGCGTCGTCATCATGACGAGCAGCAAGCTGATCCCATCCATACCCAATTGGTAGCTGACGCCGATTGTCGGGATCCACTCGGCTTTTTCCAGAAACTGGAATTGGGGCCCGCTATTGTCGAAGGCGAACCACAGCGGCAGAGAAATAAGAAACCCGACAAAGGTGATGATGTTAGCGGCCCACTTGATCTGAGTTTCCTGCGTTTTCTTCATGAAGAACAAAATGAAGAGCGCGCCTAGTGTTGGAAACCAGACCACGAGCGACAGGATGGGGAAACCGAATGCGTTATTCTCCATGAACCGTCCTACGTCCAGAGGTAAAAGTAGAAAAAGCCGATGAGCGCCCCGACACCGATGAGCATCATGAGCGCATAGTTCTGCAAGAGGCCTGTCTGCAAACGGCTAAAAGACTTGGAAAAGCTCGCCAGGATCTTCCAGACCGCGTTGACCGCACCGTCCACGAGCCCCGCATCCGCGAGGTTCGACACATCGGCGGTCAAGAGCGTCGTCTTGGCCACGCCGTTGACGATCCCGTCCACGACTTCGGCGTCAAAAGCGTGCAGCCCGCGCGCGCCAGCGAGCGTCCCACCGACCACCGTCGCATCGTAGACCTCGTCTACGAAATATTTGTTGTAGAGAAGCCGGTGCACACCTGGCCAGCCCGCGGAAACGACCTTGTCACCTTCGGGCTTGTTCCAATACATCTTGTATGCGAGAAAGATGCTGAAAAAAGCTAGGCTGACCGAGACCGCCATGAAGCCGATCTCGACGGCGACCGAGGCGTGATGGGCCTCTTCCGCTGCCGCAGTACCCGCAAGCAGGGCGGGCTCTAGAAAAGGACCAATCATCGAGTAGCCGAACGGAAGCCCCACGTAGCCGGCAAGGATGGAGCCGACCGCGAGGAACACGAGCGGCGTGGTCATCGTCGAGGGGGATTCGTGAAGATGCGACTCCATCTTCTCGCCGCCGCGGAAATCGCCAAAGAACGTCAAGATGACTTGGCGCATCATGTAAAACGCGGTCATCCCGGCAGCGAGAACTCCGACCATCCAAAGGACGGTGATGTGGCCGCCTTGGGTCGCCGACCACAGAATTTCGTCCTTGCTGAAAAAGCCCGCGGTGAGCGGGATGCCGGCGAGCGCGGTCGTGGCAATGATGAACGTGTAACCCGTCTTCGGCATGTGTTTGAGCAAACCGCCCATGTTACGCATGTCCTGCATCGCGTTGTAGTCGCGATGGCCGCCCGACGCGTGCTCGGCATGCTCCATCGTATGGATCACGCTTCCGGAGCCGAGGAACAGACAAGCTTTGAAGAACGCGTGCGTCATGAGATGAAAGATCGCGGCGGCATAGGCCCCGACCCCGAGACCAAGAAACATATAGCCGAGCTGCGAGACGGTCGAGTAAGCGAGAACTTTCTTGATGTCGTTTTGGAAGAGACCAATCGAAGCCGCAAAGATCGCCGTGGCACAGCCGACCACGGCAACGACCAACATCGCGTTCGGCGCGTGCGTGAACAGCACCGAAGTGCGCGCCACCATGTAGACGCCCGCCGTGACCATCGTCGCGGCGTGGATGAGCGCGGAGACCGGAGTCGGACCTTCCATGGCGTCGGGAAGCCAGACATGGAGCGGGATCTGCGCGGATTTGCCCGTCGCACCCACGAAGAGCAAGAGCCCAATGAGCGTGAGAACGCCCCAACCCGCTTCAGGCGCTTCGAACTGCGACGCCACAGCTTGCATGACTTCGTAGAAATCAACCGAGCCGAAGTGAAAGAAGATGAGAAATATCGCCAGAAGGAAGCCGGCATCCCCAATCCGGTTGACGATGAAAGCTTTCTTGCCGGCTTTAGCCGCCGCGTCCCGCTCGAACCAGAACCCGATCAACAGATAAGAGCAAAGACCGACACCTTCCCAGCCGATGAACATCAGAAGGAAGTTGGCGCCGAGCACCAAGTTCAACATGAAGAAAGTGAACATGTTGAGGTAGGTGAAAAAGCGCCAATAGCCCCCGTCATGGGCCATGTAACCGACCGAGTAGATGTGGATGAGCAGCCCGATGCCCGAGACGACGAGCACCATGATCATCGAAAGCGAGTCTAGACGGTACTGCCACAACGCCGTGAAGTTCGCCGTCGTGCCGTCGGCCTGAGCCACGCTCATGCCGGGGATCCAAGTAAAGAGTGTTTCCTCGAGAACGGTCTCGCCGCCTCCCGACAGGAACGGACCGAAGAGGCAAGCAAGAGCGATCAGAAAAGAGAGCGCGACGGACCCGACCGCGACCATGTTGATGGCGGATGTGGGGAGGCGCTTGCCAAAGAGCCCGTTGATGATGGCCCCGACACCGGGGATAAGCGGAATGAGCCAGAAATAGTCACTCACAATCAAAGCTCGCTATTGGCGAAATTTAGGATGAAACGAACAGAAAGGGCAATGAGGTTCCTGTCTGGGCTTATCAAAACGAATCGTGCTTTATAGCACTCGGCCGATATTGTTGTCAAGATCATCCGGGCCTGCAACCGCCCCGTTATACGTTGAAAAGCCAGCAGTTAGCTCGGAATTTTCTAGAACACCCCCTTGACCGCTCCACCGTCAATCTGGAGGCAAGTGCCGGACACATAGCTGGCGCGCTCCGAGCAGAGAAAAGCAACTATAGAGGCGAATTCTTCGGGCTCCCCGAGCCGGCCCATTGGGATTTGGTCCGTCCATCTCTTGAAGATGGCTTCTTTCGGGACCCCATCCTGCTGACTCATGCGCTCGGCAAGATCGACGAGGCGGTCGGTTTTCGTGTAGCCCGGGCAGGCGACGTTCACGCCGATCCCGTGCGGCGCGAGCTCGTTCGAAAGAGACTTCATCAGACCCACGACACCCGATCGCGCGGTGTTCGACAGAATCAGACCGTCGACGGGCTGCTTTACCGAGATGGAGGCAATCGCTACAATCCGGCCCGAACGTCGCTCTCGCATGCCCGGAACGACTGCCCGACACAAGTGGATCGTCGATAGCAAGTTGAGCTCGAGCCCTTGCCGCCAAGCTTCGAGGTCCGTCGTCTCGAAACGGCTCGCGGGCGGCCCCCCAGCATTAGCCACGAGGATATCGATGTGCCCGAAGCGCTCGCTCGCCGCATCGACGAGCCGGCGGACATCCTCTTCCTTCGTGACGTCGGCAGGAACGGCGAGAACGTCACCCAACGCTTGCTTCCGGACATCGTCGGCAGCCGCTTCGAGAACCATCTGGTCTCGTGAGGCGACGACGACATGGGCGCCCTCTGCGGCGAGGCTCTCGGCCACCGCTTTTCCGAGGCCCCGACTCGCGCCCGTAACGAGCGCGACTTTGCCCGCGAGACCCAGGTCCATGGCTATAGGGTGCTGTAAGAGAGGTGACTCAAGAGTACTGCTTTTCTTTGCAGGCGATGCAAACCTTCGTCCAGGGAACGGCTCCAAGCCGCGCGGCGGAGATTTCGTTCTCACAATCGACGCAAACGCCGTAAGTCCCGGCCTCGACGCGGCTGAGCGCGTCCTCAATGGCGCGAAGAAGCTTGATGTCGGTTTGTTTCAACTGGATGCTGATTTCCTCCTCATTCGCGGCCGACGAGTGGTCCGCGAAATCGCCGTGCCCGTCCGTTCCCGATCTGCCGGTCAGGCTTTTCTTGCCGATCGAGCTTTCGAGGTCCTGCTTCTTCGCAACCAGGGCTTTCTTGTGCTGAGTGAGCTCAGATTTCTTCATTCAAAACCGCTCTAAGGAATCCCGAAAAACCAGCTATTCTAACATGCTCTGGTGGATCCGGCAATTTGGCTGAAATTGCAGATTTGCAGTTCTGAAAAGAACGGGTCAGCGCGTGAGAAAACCGCGCAGAATATCCGCGTCATCGCTTCCGATAGACGTGAACTTCAGCGCGGCCTCACATTCCTCGTCGGCATCGAGCAAACGGAGGACTTTCGCCTCCACGATAGCGACCTCGCCACCGTCAAGAAACAGTTTGACGAAGTAGGTCGAGCCGGGCGTCAAGGCGCGTTTGAGCCGAAGGAGCATGCCCCCGATGCTCAAGTTCAGGACCGATGCTTCCCGTCCGCCGCCAAGTTGAGCGAAACATCGCCCCCATGCATTAATCCGCGGGTGCCGACGCCGCGATGACGTTAACCATATCGAGTGTGCCCATCGGAGCGCGCTACCTCTCTGGGACCATCCCCCCGAGTAACCTTTTTTCCGCAGGTATCGTACCCCCTAGCCACCCCCGTGACAACTACCTATGCTGGGTACGGCCGGCCAGCACGTCGAGCGCATGCGGAAGCGTGGGCGCAAGCGCGAAAAGCCCCTGCTGCACGGCTTTGGGGCTCCCCGGCAGGCAAACGATCAGAACGGCCCCCAAGCTCCCCGCCAAACTACGGGAAAGCACGGCCATCGGCGTATGACGCAGGCCGTCCGCTCGCAAAAGCTCCCCATATCCGGGAATTTCGAGGTCCAAAATCGGACGGACAGCCTCGGGCGTCACGTCGCGCGGACCAAGCCCAGTGCCTCCCGTGGTAACGACGAGAGCGACCTCCTTTCTATCGACGAAGCCACGGATCCGCTCAACGATAGGTCCTTGCTCATCGGGAACCACAGCGCGCTCGCACACGACAAAGCCGAGCTTCTCGAGCTCCGTGGCCGCAACTTCACCCGAGAGATCCTCGCGCGTGCCCGCGGCGACTCCGTCGCTGACAGTCAGCACCGCGGCTCGCTTTTCTTTTCCCGCAAGATTAGCCACAACAGAAGTATAAGGCTATATTGGAGCTCGAAGCGCCATGCAAACACCTCTTCGCGCCTTAGGCTATGCTGCCCTTCTCGGATTCCTGGTGCAGACCCCCGGGCTTTCGCAGATCGACGATTCTCGCTACCAGTTTCGTGTCACCGTCGACTTGATTTCGCTCAACGTCACCGTCACCGATACCCGGAACCGCTTCATCACCGACCTCTTGCAAGAAGAGTTCTCCGTATTCGAAGACGGCATCTCGCAGGAAGTCTCAGTCTTCTCGCGTGAGGATCTCCCCATCCGTATGGTGCTCCTGGTCGACGCGAGCGCGAGCATGGACGAGAAGATGGCCTTCGCACAGGAAGCGGCGGTGAACTTCGTGGGGGAGATGAAAAATGACGATTTGACCGAAGTCGTCGACTTCGGGAGCAGAGCACACGTCCTGCAGCCTTTCACGGCCGACGTGGAGAAGCTGAACCGAGCCATCCGCATGACGCAAGCCGGGGGCACGACGAGCCTCTATAACGCACTTTATATCGCCCTCAAGAACCTCAGCCGGCGGCGACAGGATATCCGGCGTCAAGCCATCATCGTACTATCCGACGGTGAAGATACGAGCTCGCTCGTCACTTTCGATCAGGTGATGGAGCTTGCCAAAGACACCGATGTCACGATTTACACGATCTCGCTCCGAAAATCCGGCGGACGCCGCAGTCGGGCGTTCTCGAGAGCGGAACATGTTTTGAAGAAGCTCGCCGAAGAGACCGGCGGTCAGTGGTTTTTTCCGGGTCAAATCCAAGAGCTCGACTCGGTCTACGTGCGTATCGCTACGGAGCTCAAGAACCAGTACAACATTGGCTACGTCTCGAACAATCCGAAGCGCGATGGATCCTGGCGCCGCGTGGTCGTTCAGACGTCAATCAAGAATCTGCTCGTGCGCACGAAGCTCGGCTATTACGCTCCCGAAGAGCAGTAGCGCCATCAATTCCAGCCATTCAGGCCCAAGTCGATCGCCTTTTGCTGCGCCTGGCCGAGCTGATTTCTCAAGCTGACGGTCGTCGCAAAGGTCTTGCGAAGATGGGTGTCTTCAGCGGCGAAGACTCCCGGGCTCCCGCCTGGAAGATTTGTGCTTGCGCTTCGACCGGAGACCGAGACTCGGACACGCGTGATGAACCTCTCGGGGTCATGTCCCATCGGTACGAGTGAAGGCTCGTCCTCGTAGAGCTCCGACAGGCCCTGAGCATATTGAAGCTGGAAGTTCTCGATATTGCTCGAGACCGGGATCCATTCGTCCCTGAGCGCGAGATCGCGGCGCTCGAGAGTCGGGCTGTCCGCGGGCGGGAGAGGGTTCACACGATACTGCGCGATGTGGAATTGGCCGACGACCGCGCAGGCAAGGCTGACCTCGTGCTGAAAAATATCGGTGGCGTGGAGCGCAGCGGCTTCGCTTGGGCTGTGTTTCAAGCTGAGCGTGCCGCAACGATTCGCTGTGGTCGTCGCACCCCCAGCCCCTATGCACTTGGGCGGCTCGAGGATTTCGAAACGTGTAATGCCCGGCTTGACGTGATCGCAGACCGGATCGCCGTTGGGCCCCTGGAGCGCAAAGAGGGTCATCCGCTCCTGATAGGCGGACTCCATGACGAGCGGCATCGGACTGAAGCTCGCGGCGTCGATATGAAGCACGGTCGAGGCCCCGATCGTGTCGCAGATCATGCCGTCGTTAGACATGCATGAGACTGGCGCGCGCGCTCGCCGTCATGTCGGTGACTTTCCGGCGCGCGCTCAAAGCTGTCCTGGCCTTTCTTCAAAAGCATGAAGACCGAAGCCATCACGACCATCGTGATCGAGAGTGCTATGAGGATCTCGACCACCGAGAACCCACGTGCTTCGGTTGCACTGTTCGGTGTAACGCCATTCATTGAGGTAGCCTCCCGCATCACAAACGTCTGGCTCGAAACAACTACCTATTAGCAAGTGCCATTCCCTCTGGGTTGAAACGTATAAACCGTTACTATAAAACCACTTAGACATTCGTTGAGCAGATTCCCCCTCGTCCAAAGTGTGGGATTTTTTAGCGAAAGACGCGCATTCCGGGAGCCCGAAACGAGGGCTCGAGGGCTAACGCACACGTTTTGAATCGATTGAGGGCGGCGATCTATTTCGGGAAGGCCGTAGTGAAAAACCCCAGGGACCTCCGACAGAGCCCACAGACGCCAATTTTCTTTCGGGGGCTTAGAAAGAAAATTTACATCGAGTCGCTCCGACAGTCACGCGCCCAAAACCTAACCCGCTGTGATGAAAGCACTTGAGCGCTTTGGACCATGTGGCACATGACTTGCTTTTATGAATGACGTCTACTAACCGGACGCTCCCGCGCTGGGAAAGGGCCTAGCTCGGGAGCCCGAGCTCCCTCCTATCGTAGGCACGAAAGGGGCCGAACCTGGGCAGGTTCGGCCCCTTTTTTTTAGAGCAAGCTTTTGACAGACCGCCAAGCCAACAGTTACTGTCAAACTGTGCCGGATCGCAGTTTCTTCGAACAACAAGAACGGCAGATCCTCGCGCCTTACGCGGCATTCAGCGAGAGCTCACGCGGCAGACGCCACGACGAGCCCGAGCATCTATTTCGCACCGCTTTTCAACGCGATCGCGACCGCGTCGTCCACTGTACGGCGTTCCGCAGGCTCGAATACAAGACGCAGGTCTTCGTCAATCATGAGGGAGACCATTACCGGACGCGGCTGACCCACTCGCTCGAGGCAGCTCAAATCGCGCGGACGATGGCGCGTTTTCTTCAGCTCAACGAGGACTTGACCGAGGCCGTCACGCTGTCACATGACCTCGGGCACACACCCTTCGGCCACGCGGGCGAGGACGCCATGAACACACTCATGGCGGAACATGGCGGCTTCGAGCACAACTTGCAGGCGCTCAGAATCGTGGACCACTTGGAAAAACGCTATCCGCGGTTTCGGGGCTTGAACTTGACTCATGAAGTCCGAGAGGGAATTTTCAAACATTCGCCCAAGCGGGCCGATGAGATTCCCGACGATTTCGACAGCCGAGAACCCGTCCTCGAAGCACAGCTCGTCGACCTCGCGGATGAGATCGCCTACACGAATCATGACCTCGAGGATGGACTGACTTCGCGCATCCTCGAGCTGAGCTCCCTCGATGATGTCGAGATCTGGAAGAATCATTTCGAGAAGGCGCGGACGAAATATAAGGGAGAGTCCAACAAGATTCTGATCCGCGTCACTATTCGGCGCATCATCAACGAGCTCACCACCGATCTCATCGACGAGACGAAGAGCCGGCTCGAAGCTCAATCGGTCGAGACCGTGGAAGACGTTCGAGCGGCCGAGCGTTTGGTGCTGTTCACTCCGAAAGTCGAAGCCAAGAAAGCGCGGCTCAAGCAGTTCTTGTTTCAAAATATGTACCGCCACTATCGCGTCGTGCGTATGGCCGAGAAGGCGAAGCGCGTCATCTCCGAGCTTTTCGAGGTCTATGTCGCAAACCCCAAGCAGCTTCCGCCTCATATCTCCGGGCGCGTGGATAGCGAAGGGCTTTACCGAGTCGTGTGCGACTACATCGCAGGTATGACCGACCGCTTTGCCCTTGACGAGCACCGAAAGCTCTTTGATCCCCACGAGCGGCTGTAGTTAGAAAGTTACACTTCCCTGCCTGTCACAACCGAAAAGCCATGAACGCGCGGCTTCACGGCTAGGACTCAACCCCTTCCCTGTGAGTGGTTTCGGTCGACTTCGGCCAGATTCAGAAAGCCTCTGGCCCGAGTTTTGCTCTCTCTTACAGGAAACATTTTCGACTAGGGAGAGATCCATGAGCCATTCTATTGCCACCGACCAGCGAGAACACCGCCGACTCCAATTGGCGCCAACGATCATTCGTGCCGACATCGAGCAAGACGGTAAGCGCCGAGAGGGCTATCTCATCAATGTGAGCCTCGGAGGCACCTTTCTAAGCATCGCGGACCCGCCCGCCAAGGACACTACGACGGATTTACATATGGTGCTGCCGTGGGGCATCGGGGAGTGCCACGTTCAGGCATGCGCCGTCTGGGAGCAGACCGATCATCAAGAGCGCGCGATCGGCGCTGGCCTTTCGTTCATCGACCTCTCAGAGGACACGAGCAACCAACTACAGAGCTACCTCGATCGTTTCAGAGAGAGATCTCCGCCGAGATCACGAGCTGACAAAGCACTCGAAACTCAGAAACAAACTGTTGACGCGGAGCTATTTCAAGAAGCGCGTTTGCGGACCTTCTTGATTCCCTTCGCTCGGCCCAGGTGCTCGAGCAATTGAAGGAAATCGTCGCGAAGCATTTCGATCTTCGACAACTGACGCCATGCTGTCAACAGCCGCCGTTCCCGGGGATCTCCCGGCGTGGTCCGCGACTTGTCACTTTCGCCCGGCAGAAAGTACGCGACCGGCGTATCCAAAGCCTCGGCAATCTTGTGCAGCCAGTCGAGCGAAATCCGCCGGCGGCCTTTCTCGAAATTGGTCAATGCGCCCGGCGAAATACCCACCATACGGGCCAGAACTTTTTGACGAATGCGCTTCGACTTGCGCACCTCTCGAATTGTCTCTCCGACTTGCAATTCTCGCCTCGATGTCACTTTTGAACTCACCTCTCTAGATGGACTGAGTTTCACGCCCACCGGCATCACACCCGCGATTTCGGTCCCCACAGCCATGATCTCTTCTCGCATACCCAATTGAAATCTCAGGCCCTCCTGAATTGTTCCAGACCATAACACTAGAAAAGGACCGGACACAACTGGGGATTTCCCTAGGGGTAGGGGATTGTTTTTCCAGAGAAAAAGACCGGTCGCCTACAAGTTAGGAGAAACCGCCGGATCTTCTGTTGTATCAGGACTCAGGAACTTCTCGAGCCCGGGAGCGCCGATCTTTTTCGG
The DNA here is from genome assembly GCA_963578475.1 of Acidobacteria bacterium bin61. Classification (GTDB taxonomy): domain Bacteria; phylum Acidobacteriota; class Vicinamibacteria; order Marinacidobacterales; family SMYC01; genus SMYC01. The sequence continues at coordinate 80,678 of CAUZCL010000018.1, forward strand.
CACCTGCATTTGCCCGCGACTCTGCCAGCTCGATGGGCCGACGCGGACGAAAATCTCGACGGTGACTTCCTCCCATTTCTCATTGACAAACATTTGCTCGGGTGCGTCCTTGGAGATCACATACGTGTCCGAACGGAGGGTGACCAGATCGGAAGCTTCGTCCGGTTTTATGGGCTCTTCGGAGACCGAGTAAGTGAAAGCGTTACCCCAGGGCTCTTCAGGCAAAAACTCTCGTTTGAAGATGGCCATGGCCTGAATGTAGCCGACTTCTTGCTCCGCACCGTTCATCACGCGGAAGCGAACAACCGGACGAATAAAGTTGTTGCCTTCCTCGTCCTTCCCGATCACCGCAAAATAGGAGGCGAAGTCCTCGAGGCGCAGGCTCTGAAGCAGTGCTTCGCTTTCGGCGTCGGAGCACGACACGGCAGAGACCAATAGGACTCCCGCCAAAAATTGACAGAGCACAACACGCTTCATTAACATTCCACGCTTCCAGCGAGAACTATGCCAGCGAGAAGAATGACAGTTGCGATGAACTCGATGCTCGCTCGCCTCACTCGGCCGATTATACTCCACGGCTTCACCAGAAGGTCTCGCGTGTGATCGAAGTCGAGAACATCACCAAGGAGTACGGGTCTTTCACCGCGGTCAAAGACCTCAGTTTTTCAGTGGGCCGGGGCAAGATTCTCGGTTTTCTCGGTCCGAACGGCGCAGGCAAGACGACAACCATGCGCATTCTGACCGGATTCTTTCCGCCCACAACGGGCTCGGTGCGCGTCGCCGGCCACGACGTTCTCGAGGCGCCTCTCGAAGCCAAAGCGAAGATCGGCTACCTGCCGGAGAATCCGCCGCTCTACCCGGAAATGAGCGTACTCGACTATCTGCGCTTCGCCGCCCAAATCAAAGGCGTGGCCAGGAAAGTGCGGACCTCACGCGTCGACCGCGTGGTCGAGCGGTGTCAATTGCAAGAAGTGCGCGACAAGCTGACCGGGAATCTGTCGAAAGGCTACCGCCAGCGCGTCGGGATCGCCCAAGCCCTCGTCCACGAGCCCGAGGTGCTCGTACTCGACGAGCCGACGGCGGGGCTCGATCCTAAACAGATTGGCGAGACGCGCGAGCTCATCAAAACCCTCGGCGGCGATCACACCGTGATCTTGTCGACCCACATACTTCCCGAAGTCTCGATGACGTGCGATCACGTCGCCATCATCAACCGTGGCCAGCTCGTGGCCCACGGAACGCCGGAAAGCCTCACCGAGCAGTTTCGCACCACGACCGTGATCGACATCACCGTGCAAGGCGAGCCCGCGCATGTCGCGGAAGTGCTTTCGAGCTTCACCGACGTCTTGGGTTTCGAAAAACAGGAGCGCGGCGAAAGAGGAGCGACCTCGTGGCGTCTCGAGGTCGCCGAAGGCGCCGACCTGCGCCGCTCTCTCTCGGAGCAGATCGTCGCACGAGGGCTCGGTCTTCTCGAGCTCCGTCAATCGGGCGTCAGCCTCGAAGAGATTTACCTCCGCGCCACAAGCGGGGTCGACAACTAGATGAGCAATATCTGGGCGCTCGTCCGCCGTGAGCTACAGGCCTATTTCGCTTCGCCAATAGGTTACGTGCCGCTCGCGCTGTTCTTGTTCTTTTACGGTTTCTATTTCTATGGGGAGCTCGAGATTTTCATGGACCCGAGACGCGCGTCGCCGGGGCAGGTTCTGAACGTCAACCAGGACATGATCCGATGGCTCCTGCACACGACAGCGTTCATCATCCTGTTTCTCCTCCCGCTCGTCACGATGCGATCCTTCGCAGAAGAGCTGCGCTCCGGCACCATCGAGCTTCTTTTCACTTCCCCGCTCACCGACCTAGAGATCGTGCTCGGTAAGTTCTTCGGCGCGCTCGTGCTCTACACCATCATGCTCGGCTCGACGCTCGTCCATATCGGCATCCTCTTCTATTTCGGCGACCCGGAATGGAAGCCCATCGTCGTCGGCTATCTCGGGCTTTTTCTTCTGGGCGCAGGCTATATCGCGTTCGGTCTACTGTTCAGCAGCATGACGAAAAACCAGATCATCGCGGGTTTCATGGCGTTCAACTTGTTCGTCTTTCTCTATCTGATCGAGTTCGCCGAGTCGTGGGGCGGATGGGCGGCGAGCGTCGTACCCTACCTCTCCGTCAGCCGTCATCTCGCGGAGTTCGCAAAAGGTGTTCTCGACACGCGCGATATCGTCTACTACCTTTCCTTCATCGGCTTCGGGTTGTTTCTCACGAAACAAAGCATCGAGTCCTACCGCTGGCGCGGCTAGTGCAAAAACTCACGCCTTATCTCGGCACGCTCGGCCTCGGCTTCCTGATCGCCGGTGTGCTGCTTCTTGCACTGCAGCGGCAAAACGAGACTTATTGGGCGAGCTTTCTCATCGCGGGCCTGGTGTGCTCCGCGTTTTACACCGCGAGTCGCTTCTCGGAGCTCGCCAGCTTGTTCGGGCGCCGTAGCGCGAAACGGGGCGCGAATGCGGTGCTCCTTATCGTGATCGTTGCCGGGATCGTCGTCCTCGCAAACATCATCGCCAACCAGCAAGCCACGCAATGGGATTTCACGGCCGCCCGGCAATATTCGCTCTCGGAGCAGACGGTGAAGATCCTGGGGGAGCTCGCGACTAGCAACGACGGCGATATCGAGATCGTGCTGCTCGACCGCCGCGGAACCGAGCAACAGCTGCGCGCAAGCGACCTGCTGCAACTCTACGACGACGCGAGCTCGCGCGTGCGCGTCCAGGTCATCGATCCCGAAGCGGAGCCCGAGCGAGCGCTCACTTATACGAGCCCCACCGAGCCCGGCGTCGCCCTGGGAACGATTATCGTAGCCGCGAAGGAACGCACTCAGCGAGCCACGGCAGCCACCGAACCGGAAGTGACCAACGCCATCATCCGAGTATTGAAGACGGAGAGAAAGAAGATCTACTTCACGTCGGGGCATCAGGAGAAAGATCCGCTCAAGACCGACGCGAACGGAATCTCGGGGATCGCATCGAAGCTCGAGGATTCCGCCTACGTGGTCGAGACGCTCGTCATCGCTCGCTCGCAATCGGAAGACGCGCTTCGGCTCCCCGAAGACGCCGCGGCCGTCGTCGTGGCGGGGCCAAAAACGGATTTCCTCGAGGCGGAGCTCGACGCTCTTCAGGCTTATCTCGACGGCGGCGGGAGCGCCACCTTCCTCATCGACCCTGAGACCCAAGGCCTCACACCGGAGCTCGATGCCTTTCTCGTCGAGCAAGGCATCGTTCTCGGAAACGACGTCGTCATCGACGCGCTCGCTCAGCCGCCCGTCTATCCCGTAGTTCAAAGCTACGGGCTGCACCCCATCGTCGAGAGCTTCGGAAACGTGATGAGCATCTTTCCTCTTGCGCGGAGCGTCACGACCGCCGAGGAGTGGCCCGAAGGGGCAGAGATCCGTGAGCTCTTCACCACCGCCGACGAGAACAGTTGGGCGGAGACACGACTCGAAGAGCTCGCCGAAAGAAGTGGCCCGACCGCGGACCAAACCCTCGGACCCATCGGGCTGGCCATGGCCGCGACCATTCCACGCGGTGAGGAGACCGCCTCACGTCTCGTTGTCGTGGGCGATTCGGATTTCATCTCCAACGAGCTCACTTCCGCGCCGCTTCTGAATGCCGACTTGTTCTTGAATATGACGAATTGGGTCGCACAGGACGAAGACCTCATTTCCATTCGTCCCCGCAAGCCCGAAGATCGCCGGATCGCTCTCAGCGCGCGCGAGCGTACCAACGTTTTCTTCCTTTCCCTCTTCATCATCCCAGGTGCCGTCGTCGTAACGGGCGTCTCCGCCTGGTGGGGACGGCGAGCGAGATAAATGAAACGCTCAACCTTGGTCGCGGCTGTCGTGCTCTTCTTGCTAGGCGGCTATGCCTATTGGCTTCAGGATGACGGCGCACGCGACCAAGGCAGCGAGACTGTCTTCGCCATCGAGATGGACGCTATCGCGCGCGTTGAGATCCGGCGCCACGGCGAGGAAGCCGAGAACCGCGTCGTCATCGAGCGAGAAGAAGGGACATGGCGAGTCGTGTCCCCCATCATGGCCCCTGCGGATACGAGCGAAGTCGAGCTCGTACTCGAGAACCTAGCGACGATGGAGCTCGAGCGAGCGATCCCTATAGAAGTCGGAACGGACCGGGGCGCCTTCGGCATCGAAACACCCCGTCTCGAGGTCAGATTCTTCACGGTTGACGGCGCCGAGCACGGACTTCGTTTCGGAAAGGACACACTCACCCCCGCCAACCAGTACGTAGAGCGCATCGATGATGCGGCCGTGCTCGTCGTCGCTTCCGTGCTCTCGAATAACTTGGCAAAGACCGCGTGGGACCTTCGGGACAAAGCCATCTTCAACCTGCGCGAAAACGTGCCTGCGAAGCGGATCTCCGTGCGCCGCCCCGATGACGCGCTCGTGCTCGAGCACGAGGGCGAGCATTGGATAGTGACAACGCCGCGCCGAGCGCGCGCGAATCGCTTCGACGTCACGGGCTTCCTGTCCCGTTTTCGTCGCGCCGAAATGGTCCAGATAGCCGCCGAGACGGCCGATGATCTTTCCGAGTACGGCCTCGCTTCGCCGCGGCTAGTTCTCCGCATCGAGCTCGATGAAGGAGAGCCGATCGTGCTCGAAATCGGAAACAAGAACGTGCTCGACTATTTCGCACGCAACCCGTCACGGCCGCAGGTCTTCCTGCTCAAAGCGGGACTCGTGGAACTGCTCGAGCAAGACGCGCGCGATCTCTGGTCGACGCGGCTCTTCGACGCGCCGGCATACGAAGTGACACAGTTTCAGATCAACGCTCGCCGCGTGGACAAGGCGACAACGGATGCAGGCGACGTATGGCGCGAGGCGGGGACCGAGCTGGACAAGAAAACCGTGGCCGAGCTCCTCTCGCAGATCACGGCTATCGAAGCAACGGCTATTCGACCCGAAGCGCTTCCGTTCGAGTCTTTAACCACTATCACGCTCTGGACCGAGACGGCCGAGGAGGAGATCAAAGTAGGCAGGGAGAAAGACGACACCGTAATCGCCCAGCGACGTGGCGACGCCGTAACGCTCGAGCTCGACCTGGAGACGTGGCGCGAGATCGAAGGGCTCTTGAACCTCGACCCGCTCTGAATGCGATCTTTGCGCCTTTGCGTTACGCTTTTTTAATATTGATCGCTTTTAGCTCTTCTCTGTAAAGAGTTCTCTAGCGCACTCGGCGGCTTTGACGACGGCCTTGATCAGCGTGACACGGAGCTTGCCTTCTTCGAGCTCTAGGAGGCCGTCGATTGTACATCCTGCTGGCGTCGTAACTTCGTCTTTGAGGAGTGCAGGATGCGCGCCGGTGGCGAGCACTTGCTCGGCGGCGCCTTTGGCGGTTTGAGCCGCGAGAAGCGTCGCCGTCTCGCGCGGAAGGCCGAGCTTGACGCCAGCCTCGGCGAGAGATTCCAGGATTACATAGATATAGGCGGGCCCGCTGGCCGAAAGACCCGTGACGGCGTTCATGTGCCGCTCGTCCATGACAAGGGTGCGGCCGACCGTATCGAACAAACGCTCGGCCAAAGCGACATGTTCGTCTCGGGCCGCCGCGCCACGGCAAAGCACCATCATGCCGCTTCCGACCGCACATGGTGTGTTCGGCGAGGATATCCTGAATCTAGTTGAAATCGGTGAGTGACTCCCTACAAGATCGTCGGTTATTGAAGCTGGCGATAAAAAAGAAAGGAGCCCCCCGGTGAGAGCAGATACGAAGAAGAGAAAGAAAGCAA
>CAUZCL010000019.1:0-85526 GCA_963578475.1 Acidobacteria bacterium bin61
GCTTCTTTGATTTCCTACGCATGGTGGCTCCTTGTCCCCCTATGGAGACGGTTGTTTGGCAGACTTATTCTTAGGCCGGCCAAGGAGCCGCCGCTAACCCAAATTCAACATCCCGCGGGACATCCCCGCATTTTGCTGACCCTGTCACTCCGACGAAAATCAGTGCGGAGTCAATCAAATCCAAGCTGGACCGTGGTTGCAGATTCCCTTCGTGCGGTCTTCGCCATCTCGTTCTGAACGAGATGGCGGGTTGCCCATCGGCGCGCTACTGGAGCTCAGCCCGGGCCGAAAAGAGCTTCACCACCGGGGCACCGAGCTCCGCGTATGCTCTGCCGCCCATGACGCGAATGCAGGGCACGGGGTTACCCGCAACGTCCACATGTCGGTATGCGGGGGCAGCGATTTCGGTCGATGCGTTCTTACTTCTCGCCGGGAACGGGAAAGCCGCGGTCTCTCATGAGCGCGTCAATCCGGGGATCACGCCCGCGGAAAGCGCGATAGGCGTCATCCGGGTCGACCGCGTTGCGCACGGCAAACAAGTGGTCGACGAGCTTCTTCGCCAGGTCCTTGTCGTAAAAACCGCCCGGCGCCTCCTGGAAGGCCTCAGCCGCATCGGATGTGAGCACGTCAGCCCACAAGTAGCCGTAATAGCCGGCCGCATAGCCCTCGCCGGAGAAGATGTGCCCGAAATGCGGGCTTCGGTGTCGCATGACGATCTCGCTCGGCATGCTCAGCTCCAAAAGCGCTTCGCGCTCGAAAGCGTCGGGGTCGATTCCCGTCGGATCGGTCGTGTGATACTTCATGTCCACGAGCGCGGAAGCGAGATATTCCGTCGTCTCGAAGCCTTGGTTGAACGTCGAAGCTTTCTTGATTTTTGCGACGAGCTCGTCCGGGATCGACGCGCCCGTTTCATGGTGAACGAGGTAAGTCTCGATCACCGCGTCGGTCACTAGCCATCGCTCGAGAAGCTGCGACTGAAACTCCGTGTAGTCCCGCACGCCGCTATTGAGCGTGGGGTATTCGACGGTCGACGAAAAATAGTGCAACGCGTGGCCAAACTCGTGGAACAGCGTTTCGGCGTCGGACCAGGAAACGAGCACGGGCTCGCCCGGCGCTCCTTTGATGAAGTTCGAGTTGTTTGAACCGAGCACCGTTTTCTTGCCGTCGAACGTCTCGTGGCCGCGATAGGTGGTCGCCCAGGCTCCGGAGCGTTTTCCTGGCCGAGCATAGGGGTCGAGATACCAGACGCCGATATGCTCGCCGGATGTCTTGTCCGTAACCTCCCAAACCGTCACGTCCTCGTGGAAAACGGGGACGGAGTTTTCCGGAACCGGGGTGAAGTCGAGGTAGAACAGCTCGCCGGCGACGAAGAACAATGCCTCGCGAAGTTTGTCTAGCTGCAGGTATTGTTTCACTTCGTCGGAATCGAGGTCGTACTTCGCCTTACGCACTTTTTCCGCGTAGTAACGATAGTCCCACGGGGCGATGGTGATGTCCGATCCATCGGCGTCGGCGATGGCGTGCATATCCGCGACTTCTTCCGCCACCCGAGCCGTTGCCGCGCGCCACACCGCCTCCATCAGCTCGAACGCGCGCTCCGGCAACTTGGCCATCCGATTCTCGAGTCGCCAAAGAGCATAGTCTTCATAGCCGAGAAGCTGAACGCGCTCGTGTCTGAGCTGCAAGATTTCCGCGATGATGGCGTTGTTGTCGTGCTTGTCATCGTTGTCGCCGCGCTGATAGTAAGTGCGCCAGACTTTCTCGCGCAGCCCACGGTCGTTTGCGAATGTCAGGAACGGATCCATCGAGGAGCGCGTGTTGGTGACGGCATATTCGCCATCGCCTCCATTTCCCGCGGCGGTGGCCGCGGCGGCCTGCACGAAGGAATCAGGCAATCCGCCCAATTGATCCTCCGTGAGGTAGTGGACATATCCCTCCTCGTCGGCGAGAACATTATTCCCAAACTGCGTATGAATCTCGGCTAGCCGCTGATTGATGACCGCGTAGCGCTCTTTCGCTTCATCTGAAAGCGTTGCGCCATTACGCGCAAAGCCGTCATAGACTAGCGACACTAGACGTTTTTGGTCGGGCCGCAGTGACGCCATCTCTTCGCCCTCGTAGACCGCTTTGATGCGCGAAAAGAGTGCGGCGTTCTGGGTGATCTTCGAGTTGAACTCCGAGAGTTTGGGCGCCATTTCACCCTGAATCTCGCGGAATTCCGGCGTGGAGAGGTTCGCGCTCCAGATCCCCCAATAGGTGAATACGCGGGCGAGATCGCGCCCCGCGCGCTCCAATGCGAGAATCGTATTCTCGAATGTGGGGGGGGCGGAGTTCCTCGCGATCACGTCGACTTCGTCCAAGTTCAAAGCCATGCCGCCCTCGAGAGCCGGTTTCAGAGCGACGAGGTCCATTTTGTCGAACGCCGGCACGCCGCCGTAGCTCCCCGACCACTCTGCCAATAAGATATTGCGTTCGCCTTTGGATTCGTCGCGCATGTCACTGACTCGGTCGGTGCAGGCTACGACGAGAACCGTCGCGCCGATACCCACGGCTTTCAAAAGAGTTCTATGACTAGCCATTGAGCTCTCCATTCTGGCGCAGGATTGTATCAGCTGCGGATGGATCGACGAGGTCGAGAGGACGCGCTCGAACCACGGACACGTCTCGTACAACGTGACCACCACCTATCTCACTATGGCCGTGCTGCGCGCAGCGTCGCGACGCTCAGTGCGATGAAGTTCGATCCGGTCGAAGCGTTGCCCACGAGCATTGGTGTTTGATGCGCGCGCTTCGTTCTAGCGAAGCTCGCAGCCGTCAACTCCGTCTAGAACAGCACGCGAGCCGCGCCTCTTTCCTCGATGAGCTGTTCCATGTAGGAGAGCAACGCGCGCCGCACCGCTTCCGCGTCCCAGGAGACCTCGGGAAGCTCTACATCGTGGATCGATTCACCCATCGCGAGCGTGACGCTGTTCCGCGCGAGCCGAGAGGAGCTCGATGGCGGAGCGCACCAGTGCTCCTGGATCCAATCGAGTGAAGGATATCTTCTCGTCGGTTCTCGTCGTTGCCAGCACCCGCTCCACGAGTGCCTCCAAACGATAGCTCTCGAGCGCCACCCAAAGCGTATGTCAATCGGGTCACAGGCCATCATACCCCCTCGGTCCCAGCCGGAATGTCATGCCATTGTCAGGGCGCCATCTGCTAGCAGAACAACCCCGCACTACAATGGATAAAGCTAGTCCGCAATATGGGCGCTTGCTCGTCCGAAAGACTCATTGTCCTCGATAGCACATACCGATTAGAACGCGAAACAGATTGATGATTGGATCAGCTACTTGTTGAAAACGCACTTGAGACCGCACTCCGTCCACAGGATGCTCGCCGCGGGACTCTTTTTCGTCCCCCTCACCGGCTTTCTCGAGAGCGCGGTTGTAGCGAAGGAAATCGCCGCCAATCGAGAAACTTACCAGGTCGAAGCCCGCTACATCGTGGACATCCCGGAGATCGACGGCGTCTTGGACGAAGAGGTTTGGCAAAGCGCCCGGATCATCGACCAGTTCACACAGCAAGAGCCGAACGAAGGTGCTCCGGCAACGGAACGAACCGAAGTCAGGATAATTTATGCTGAGGCCTGGCTCTTCATCGGCGTCGAGGCCTACGACTCCGGCGAGCTCGTCGCCACGGAAATGAGACGTGATTCCGACAGGATCCTGGAGGAAGACAACTTCCAGGTCATCATCGATACCTTCAACGACTCTCGTTCGGGATACATGTTCGTCACCAACCCACTGGGCGCCAAGCTCGAGCAGCAGATCTTCGAGGAGGGTGAAGGCCAGGGTCGTGGAAACAACTCCAACGTCAATCGCAACTGGGATGGCGTCTGGATGGTTGCCTCACGCCGGAACGCCACCGGGTGGACCGCCGAGATCGCCATCCCCATGACGACCGTGCGCTTTCGGCGGCTCGAAGCACAGACGTGGGGCATCAATTTCATGCGCACCATTCGGCGCAAGAACGAGAGTGTCTTTTGGGCTCCGGTTCCCAAAGCCTACGCCTTGACCCGGGTCAGTCTCGCCGGCACGCTTACAGGTCTGCGGTCGCTGAGCCAGGGAGTGGATCTCCGTATCAAGCCGTACGTCCTCGCCGGCACCGACACAAGCCGCGCGGACACGGAAACGAGGACGTCGGCCCTCCGAGATGTGGGGCTCGATGTGAAGTACGGGATCAGCTCGAGCATGAATCTCGATTTGACCGTGAACACCGATTTCGCCCAAGTCGAGGCCGACGAGCAGCAGGTGAACTTGACGCGTTTCAGTTTGTTTTTTCCCGAGAAGAGAGATTTCTTTTTGGAGAATGCCGGGCAGTTCAACGTTGGAACACAGGGTGGGCAACATTTGTTTTTCAGTCGCCGCATAGGCCTCGGTGACTCTGGTGAGCCCATTCCCATTCTTGGTGGGGCCAGACTGACGGGAAAGGTCGGTCGCAACAACATTGCCTTTATGGATTTGCAGACAGACGATGCTTTCGGAGCGCCGGGCGAGAACTTTCTCGTCACCCGCTATAGCCGGGATATTCTTTCTAAATCGAAGGTCGGCGGCCTGCTCATCAACAAACAGTCAGGATCGCAATACAATCGCACCTTCGCAGCCGATGCGACCTTGGCTCTAGGCAATCATCTGACCATCAACTCCTTCCTTGCAAAGACCTCCTCGCCCGACATCACGTCGGGAGACAAGATGTTTTGGGGCCGCGTCGGCTGGCTCGATCAAAACTGGAATCTCTTCGCGCAATACACGGATATCCAGGACAACTTCAACGCGGAAGTCGGCTTCATCCCGCGTCGTGGAATTCGCACGACGAATTTCCATATAGGACCGACGCCGCGTCCGAAGAAGTTCAACATTCGCGTCATGCTTCCAATGCTGAACATGACCTATACAACGGATCAGAACAACCGTCTTCTATCCCGCCGCGTCCACTACATGGTCGGTTTCAGGATGGAGAATGGCGCCTTTATCAACTTCATTTACAACCGGCGTTTCGAGCAGCTCGACGTGCCTTTCCGGATTCAAGAGGACGTGACGATTCCGGCGGGCGCCTACAGTTTTGGTGCCTGGAACTTCACCCTCAACTCCGACCCATCGAAACGGATCTACGAGCGCTTCACCTACGCCCCCCAGACTTTCTTCGACGGTAAAAGAACGGATATCAACGCTGCGATAGGGCTGCGCGCGACCAACCGGTTCGCCACCGAGTTCCAATACCGGCGTAATGACGTGGATCTGCCAGACGGTGAATTCGTAGTGAATCTAGGGATACTCAGGTTGGACTACGCACTGTCTCCGCGGACGACCCTGAGAGGCCTCTTTCAGTACAACTCCTCCACGAAACAGCTGAGCACGACCGTTCGGTTCAATTTCCGATACACGCCCGGGAGCGACCTCTACATCGCCTACGATGAGCTGCGAGAAGACGATCAAATCATGTCCTTCGTGAGAGATCGTCGCCTGGTCGTCAAGATGACCTACCTCTTGTCACGGTAGCGTATGTCGACCTCGCATGAAGGCACTGCGAGTTCTCCATGGAACCCGCGATCGGCGAAGACAGCTGGTCTGCGCTAGCTCCGACAACGAGGTAGAATCTGGCCATGATTGCCGCCGTTGCTCTCGCCCTCGCCCTTGTAGACATCTCTGTCGCCCTCTATGTCGGAGAGGCCCGGAATTTCGATCCGGAGGCGGGCCTGCTCATTCGAGAAAGCGCCTCGCCAGACGGTGGAATCCTCCGCTACGAAAGGCCGGTGGTGCTCCTTCCTGTCACCATGGCGGTAGGCGAGACCCACACGAGCCAGCGTCGCTTCGTCCTGCGCGTCGATGGTGAGAAGCGGGAGGTGGGCGCTCACTACTTCGAAGCAGAGCTTCTCGCCGTGGAAGCTTTTGAAGACTACGAGGACTGTCTGAAGATCCGCCGGTACATGCTGCGTATGGACTATTCAGGCACCGAATATGGCGAGAACGTGATCGAGTGGTACGCTCGTGGCCTCGGTCTCGTCAAAGCCGAAGGCGAGCGCTTCTGGAGGGACGCAGAAGGCAACAAGACGCGAACGGAGCGTATAGAGTAAAGCCGTTCGCCCGCCTCAGACTTTCTCGAGCGCTTTTTCGAGGTCGTCGATCAAGTCCTGCGCGTCTTCGAGACCGACGGAAAGCCGCACGAGACCGTCCGTGATCCCGACGCGCTTGCGCTCGGCTTCCTCGACATCGGCATGGGTCATCGTGACCGGATGGGTGACGAGCGACTCGACGGAGCCGAGGTTCTCCGCGAGCGACCAAAGCTCGAGAGAATCCATGATGGCTTTTCCGGCGGCCATACCGCCTTCCACCTCGAACCACACCATCGCACCGTAGCCGCTCGCTTGGTGCGTCGCGAGCTCGTACTGCGGATGGGATGGAAGTCCCGGATAGCGGACCGTTGCGACTTTGGGCTGCGCTTCGAGGAATTTCGCGATCGCCATTGCGTTCGCGGACTGCGCGTCCATGCGCACCGTGAGGGTCTTGCAGCCTTGGAGCGTAAGCCAAGCGACCTGCGGCGACATGATCGAACCCGTCGCGTTTTGTACGAAAGCAACCTTCTCGTGGAGCTCGTTGGTGGCGCTCACGACGGCTCCACCCACGGTCGCGTTGTGGCCGTCGAGATATTTCGTCGTGCTATGGATAACGAGATCGCCGCCGAACTCGATGGGGCGCTGGTAATAAGGTGTCAAGAAGGTGTTGTCGATCGCATGGGGGACGCCGTGCTCTTTTGCGATCGTGGAGACCGCGGCGATGTCCGTGAGCTTGAGCGTCGGGTTGGCCGGGGTCTCGGTTAGGATGAGGCGCGTGTTGTCGCGCATGCTCTTCTTCACGTCTTCGGGGTCGGACGTGTCCGCGAAGGTGAACTCGACGCCGAAGCGAGTGAAGACTTTCGTGCACAGTCGATACGTGCCGCCATAGGCTACGTCGGATATAACCGCGTGGTCTCCGGCGTTCAGAAATGCGAGGAGCACCCCGTGGATCGCGGCCATGCCCGTCCCGAAGCTGGCGCAGGCTGCCCCACCTTCGAGCTCCGTGAGTTTCTTGTCGAGCGATTGCACCGTCGGGTTTCCCGAGCGCGAATAGGAATAACCTTTTTCGAGATACCGGTCGACAGATTCCTGCACAAAAGTCGTCGATTGGTAGATGGGCGTAAGAATGGACCCGGTGGTGGGATCTGGCTCGACGCCGGCATGAATCTGTTTGGTGGCGAAACGCATTCACTTTTCTCCTAGACGCTTGGCAAACGACTCATGATAGCTTAGGTTGCGTCCGGAGGACGATATGATCACGAGACGGAGCTTTTTGAAATCGAGCGGCGCGCTCGTCGCGGCGGGAGCGTGAGCATCCGAGCGGCACAGGGGCAGCATATCGTGGTCGTCGGGGCTGGCGTCTTCGGTGGGTGGACCGCGTTGTCGCTGCTTCGAAAAAGCGCCCGCGTGACCCTGGTCGACGCTTGGGGACCGGGACACGCCCGCGCGAGTTCGGGCGGCGAGACGCGGGTCATCCGGGCTTCCTATGGCGGCCATAAAATCTACGTCGAGCTCGTGGCGCGTGCGCTCGAGCTCTGGCGTGACAACGAAAAGCGGTGGAACAAGAAGCTGCTCTTCGAATGCGGCTCGCTGCGTCTGAGAAAAGATGCGTCCTACGCGAAGAGTGCTGTACCGCTGCTCGAAGGCGCGGGGCTAAAGATTGAAGAGCTCACGCCGTCCGAAGCAGGCAAGCGATTCCCGCAAATCAACATGGACGGCGTCGGGTGGGCTCTTTACGAGCACGACGCCGGATACTTGCTTGCTCGGCGAGCGTGCCAGGCGGTGCTCGAGTCCTTCATCGCGGAGGGCGGCAGCTATCGCCAGCTCGCGGTGAAGTCGACCGATCTCGAGGTCGGGCTACCGGAAGGGTTGTTTCTCTCTGACGGTACCTACCAGCTCGCGGACCAATACGTCTTGGCCTGCGGCCCGTGGCTCGGAAAGCTGTTCCCCGAGACCATCGGCGAGCGCATCCGGCCCAACCGGCAAGAAGTTTTCTTCTTCGGGACGCCCGCAGGCGATGCCCGCTTCGGCGAGACAGAGATGCCTTGCTTTCTCGACGGCGCGGTCAGCCCGAGCTTTTACGGCATCCCGGGGAACGAGTGGCGCGGGTTCAAAATCGCGGGCGGGACGCCGAACGCGCCGACCTTCGACCCGACGAATGGCGACCGCAGCGCCACGCCGGATCTCGTCGCCGCGGCGCGTCGCTACATGGAGATGCGCTTCCCGGCGCTAAAAGGCGCGCCACTCATCGGCTCCAAAGTGTGCCAATACGAGAGCTCGCTCGATGACGATTTCATCGTCGACCAGCATCCGAAAGCGGACCATGTTTGGATCCTGGGCGGTGGCTCGGGCCACGGCTTCAAGCACGGCCCCGCCTTTGGCGAACGGGTTGCCTCCCAAATATTAGGCGAGCGCAACAAGGACGCGCTCTTCTCGTTGAGCCGATTCGCGTAGCGTCGGCGCCGCATCAATTGCGCCCGCTGCTGTAGAATCACTACGAATGCGGTTCGCGATCCTCACTCCGCTCGCCGTCGCCCTGGACCGCTACGCCCGTCGAAACTGGGGTCATCATCTTCGAGAGCCCCGCGGAAGCTTGGTGGACCGGTGAGCGTTCATCCGGGTGCGGGAAAGCCGGCGGACGCGTCGCAGCTCGTCGATGTAGACGCGCTCGTCTCCGCTTATTACGACGCACCTCCGAGTGAGCCTGTTGCGTTCGGCACGTCCGGCCACCGAGGCTCCTCCCTCAAAGGAAGCTTCAACGAAGCGCATATTCTCGCGACCACCCAAGCGATCTGCGAGTTCCGCTCAGCCCAAGGCATCAACGGACCTCTTTTTCTAGGCGTCGATACCCACGCGCTCACCGAGCCCGCCCGCGTGAGCGCCCTCGAAGTGCTCGCCGCGAACGATGTGGATGTGCGGGTCGATTGCGACGGTGGCTTCACACCGACGCCCGTCATCTCGCACGCCATTCTGGCGGCCGACGGGGCCGACGGTATCGTCATCACGCCGTCGCACAACCCGCCGGAAGATGGCGGCTTCAAATACAACCCGCCGCATGGCGGTCCTGCTGACACCGACGTGACGGGATGGGTGGAAAAGCGCGCGAACGAGCTGTTGAACGATGAGATTCGACGGAAGGATATCAGCGCACAGGCCTACGACTACGTTGATGCCTATGTGAGCGAGCTCGGGGCCGTTATCGACATGGACGCGATCCGCGGTGCCGGTATCCGCATCGGTGTCGATCCTCTCGGCGGTGCGGGTGTTGGCTACTGGGCACCGATCGCGGAGAAGTACAAGCTAGACATCGAAGTCGTGAACGATGCCGTCGACCCCACTTTCGGTTTCATGACTCTCGATCGTGACGGCAAGATTCGCATGGACTGCTCGTCGCCTTATGCCATGGCGAATCTCATCGAGCTGCGCGATCGGTTCGACGTCGCCTTCGCGAACGACACCGACACCGACCGTCACGGCATCGTGACGCCGAGCGTCGGGCTCATGAACCCGAATCACTTTCTCGCCGTGAGCATCGACTATTTGTTCGGCCGTCGCGACTGGAAGGACGAGACGGCCATCGGCAAGACGCTCGTCTCGAGCGCCATCATCGATCGGGTGGCATCGCGGCTCGGCCGTCAGCTCGTCGAAGTGCCCGTGGGGTTCAAATGGTTCGTGAGCGGTCTTCTCGATGGCTCGCTCGGCTTCGGAGGCGAGGAGAGCGCGGGGGCGTCGTTCCTGAGACATGACGGCGGCGTATGGACGACGGATAAGGACGGCATCATCATGGGGCTTCTCGCTGCCGAGATGATGGCACGGACGGAGAAGGACCCGGGCGAGCGCTATCGTGCTTTGACGGCGGAGTTCGGCGAGCCCGTGTACGAGCGCATCGACGCCCCGGCGACGCGTGAGCAAAAGTCCAAGCTCAAACGCTTCTCGCCGAAGCAAGTGGACGCGAAGGAGCTTGCGGGTGATCCGATCATCCAGATGCTGAGCGAAGCGCCAGGAAATGGCGCGCCGGTCGGCGGGCTCAAAGTCTCGACGGCGTATGGTTGGTTCGCCGCGCGGCCTTCAGGGACCGAGGACGTGTATAAGCTTTATGCTGAGAGCTTCCGTGACGAGGATCATCTGCACCGCATCCAGAGAGAGGCGCAGCAGTTGGTCTCTTCCGTGATCGCGTAAGCGCCCGAGAGCGAGGTATCGAAATGCGGTGGTTGGCCATGCTTCTTCTCGCGGCGTTCCAGACGCCGCAATATGAACAAACGACCGTGAGCCGCGAGAGACTCGCGCGCTCGCCGAGGCACATGGAATATATCGACGTGCCGGCGGGTGAAGACGATTCCGTAACGTCTTTCGTCGTCCATCCGGAGCAGAGCGACGCTACGGATTCTGTCGTCGTTATTCATACGGGGCTCGAGATGAGCTCGATCGCAGGCCTTGCCAACTACGATGTGTCGAGCGAAGGGCGTTTCCTCATGGTGGAGCCCGACGAAAATGAAGGCCCGGCACAGCTATACGTCGTGCTGAACTGGTTCGACGAGCTCGAGCGACGCGTCCCGAGCGACCCATGAGCATCTATCGGCTCGAGCCCAGGGTGCAATACTACGCTTGGGGTAGCACGGAGTTCATCCCAGAGCTACTGGGTGTCGACAACGCTGACGGGCAACCCTACGCGGAGCTATGGCTCGGGGCGCATCCGGACTTGCCGTCAAGAGTTCTCATCGAAGACGAGAAGCGCCCGCTCGGCGAGATGATCTCGGGCGAGCTTCCTTATCTCATGAAGATCCTTTCGGCGGCCAAGCCGCTCTCGATACAAACGCATCCGAGCGAATCCCGGGCTCGCGAGGGATTCGCGAGGGAGAATGCGGTCGGGATTCCAATCGACGCGCGCCATCGCAGCTATCGCGACCCTCATCACAAACCCGAGCTTCTCTGCGCCCTCACCGATTTCTACGCGCTCCGGGGCTTTCGGTCCGACCCGACGCCGTTCGGTGACGAGCCCCTGAAAACGCTCTACGCGAAGCTGATGACGATGTCTCGAGACGAGGTCGATGCGGAGCTCGCGCCGATCGTGGAGAGCCTGCGCGACGGTCACTACGGGAAGGAGGATCGAGAATATTGGGTCCTCCGCTGTCACGAAGAATATTCCGAAAAAGGCCACTACGATCGTGGTCTCCTTTCGATTTATCTCTTGAATTTGATTCACCTCGAGCCGGGCGAAGCCATTTATCTCGATGCAGGCACGCTCCACGCTTATCTGGAAGGATCGGGCGTCGAGATCATGGCCAATTCGAACAACGTGTTGCGCGGCGGACTGACGAAAAAACACGTCGACATCCCCGAGCTTTTGAACAATGTCGTCTTTCGCGGAGAGGCGACGCAGATCCTGAGGGCGTCAAAGATTGGCCCGAGCGAGTGGGCCTATCGTGCTCCGGCGAAGGAGTTCGAGCTTCGCCGCATCGAAGGCGGTCACGTCGATACCGGCGACCATGGACCCGAGATCCTATTCGTCACCGAAGGCGAAGGGACTGTCGAGGAGCATCTTGTTTCGAGAGGCCAAGCGCTCTTCGTGCCGGAAGGAGAGACCTATCATGTGCGAGGTTCGCTAATGCTCTACAAAGCAACGGTGCCGCGATGATGATGTTTCGGGACCGCACCCCCGCGGTGCTCGCCTTTGGCACGAGCGGTCTGAGAGGTCTCGTCACCGATATCACGGACCTCGAAGCCTACATCAATACGCGAGGCTTTCTCGATTATGTGGGCGCGCGTGACGGCAAAGTTTCCGTGGCGGGGGACCTTCGGCCGAGCACGGACCGCATCCTATGCGCTGTCGCGACGGCGATCGAAGACGCGGGATGCGTCGTGGAATATCTCGGCAAGATCCCGACCCCGGCATTGGCTCTTCATGGCATCGGCCACCGAAGACCGCACGTCATGGTCACAGGAAGCCACATCCCTTTCGACCGCAACGGGATCAAGTTCGGAAAGCCTGCAGGAGAAGTTCTCAAAGATGACGAAGGCGGGATTTTGGATGCGGTCGCGAAAATACGAGAGGCGGAATATGGGCGAAGTGCTGCCGTCTCTCGCTTTACCGACGAGGGCATGCTGAAAGAGCCCGTGGCGCTACCCGCCGTGAACGATCGAGGTGCCGCTGGATATATAGAGCGCTATGTGAATTTTTTTCCGGCGAATGGACTTTCGGGAAAGCGTGTCGTCGTGTTCGAGCACTCCGCTGTAGGTCGAGCGCTGCTCGTAGAGATACTCACCCGGCTAGGCGCCGCGGTCGTGCCGATGCGCCGCAGTGATGCATTCATCCCCATCGACACGGAAGACATCACCGCCGAGCGCCTCGCCGAGCTACAAGAGATGGCGGATGCCGAGCGCGGCGTCGATGCCATCGTCTCCACCGATGGCGATAGCGATCGGCCGCTCGTTGCGGGCATCGACCCCGAAGGACGCGTGCGCTTTTTGTGCGGTGACCTTCTCGGTATCATCGTTGCGAAATATCTAGGCGCCGATACTTTTTGCGTGCCTGTAAGCATGAACGATGCTGTCGACCTCGAGCTCGGAAACGTCACGAAAACCCGCATCGGCTCGCCTTACGTGGTGCAAGCCATAATAGAAGCTCATGGCCAGAACATCGTGGGATGGGAAGCCAATGGCGGATTCCTGACCGGCTCGGAGATAGAGAAGAATGGGCGCCATCTCAGTCCGCTCCCGACGCGCGACGCTGTTTTGCCAATCCTGTGCGCGCTCTATGCCTCGTCCGAGGCCAGCCGTTCGCTCGTCGAGCTTTTTTCGGAGCTTCCACCTCGCTACAGCAAGGCCGGTCTCCTAGACGATTTCGCCCGAGACAAGAGTCTTGAGATCATCCGCCGCTTTGAGCCGGGCGACTTCTCCGCTATCCGAAAAGAGCTCAAGAGCTACTTTACGCGGGAGCTCGGCTTCGACGATATCGTGAACATCGACACCACCGACGGCCTCAGGCTCTACTTTGCCAACGGCGACGTCGCGCATATCCGGCCTTCGGGAAACGCGCCGCAGCTGCGTATTTACGCGGTTGCCAATACAGAAGCTCGGGCGGAGGCAATCGTCAGGCACGCGCTGTCGGAGCCAAACGGGATTTTGCGACGGCTTTCGTGACCCTTTACAGGAATTACAGAGGCTCGAACGTCGCGACCACCCAGGTGTAGTAAACGCTTGCCGTCGCCTCGAAACCTGAATCGGTTCCGACAAAAAGCCAAGTGCTGCTGCGCGAATCGGTCGTGACCCTTACCGACTTGAGTCCGCTCGATAGCTGCTTCAACTTCCACAGAGGCGTTGCGCCGCAGGGAATGGAGATCGTGACATCGCCGAGAAAGACCGCGTTCACGCCGCCTCACGTTTGGTTGCCTTTGTCGACGTTCATATGCCAATCGGCGCCGACGACCACGGCTTCTGGCTCGATCTCCGACGCGCCAGCTTACAGCGTGACGGCTTCGCCAGGTGCGCCGCCCACACCGAAGCATCCGTTGGGAACGTTCGTGGCGATCTCGACATCGAACCGCACACTGTAACGCCGATTGCCATCCAACCCAGCGACCTGTCCTTTGTAATACATCCACAAGTCGTCGCTATGGTTGTTGCCGGTGATGTAAAGCGCGTTTTGCCCGACATTTAGTGGATGCCTGAGCGGCCGGTAGGTCCGCGTCGAGCTCGAAGAAAGCGTCCTGGCCGACCGGATAGTCGGCGAACCCGGTAACCCAGCCTGCTGTCCCGGTAGCGAAATCGATCCGGATCGTTTGGGGATCGTCGGTGGTGCATGCGCTAGACAGCGCGAGGATGAGGAAGCCGATTTGTCGGAGCGGGCCAGGCAAAGTGATGATGGCTACTGTTCGCGATCGTAGGGATGGCGAAGATAGCCGGCCGCGGTTCCGTGCGTGCCGTCGTAATCCGGAAGCTCTTGGACGCGGCGATAATGGGCAGCGGCCTCCTCGCGGCGCCCCATGGTGTCGAGAATCTCGCCCGCGCGCAGATGTGAGAGGGCCCGCTCACGGTCGGGGGTCCCGGGATCTTCCGCAGCGCCCTGAAACTGGTTGAGCGCCTCATCTTGGCTTCCGAGCGCGAGCAGTCGTTGTGCGAGAGGGTAGCGAATCTTGTCGAGCGGGAGATTTTGATAGTTCGGAATCTTGTCGATGGCGCGCCGCGCGACCGCCGCGTAGGTTTTCGCCGCATCGACGCGCCTTCCCATCCGCTCCAATATCTGGGCTTTGTTGATATGCAGCAAGTAGTTTTCTGGATATTTGCCGTGCAGCTGCCCCGCCATCTCCAGGGCGTAGGCGTTCTCGTCTTCCCTCACATACATCACCATCAGCAGTAGCCGGGCATCATCTTTGATAAAATGGCCCTTCGTTGCGGCGCGGGTGAGATACTCGAAGCCCCGAGCTTCACTGCCGTGATAGCCCGCAAGGGTCGCGATCCATTTGATGTACCAGGGAAGATTGCCGACGACATATTCATAGCTCCCGACTGTCATGTAGGCGTCATTGAAGTCGGGATTCTCGTCCACGATCTCGCGCTGGATACGATAGGACTTCTTGCCGTGCTTGAGCGCCTTGCGAAAGCTCCTTTCGATGGTGAAAGCGAAAACGCCGAGCGCGCTCTGGCATGCGCCGAGGTAGTAGCGCGCGTCGATGTCTCCCGGATGTTGCTCCAGGTAGCGCGTCGCCTTCTCCTGGCTACGCTGGATGCCGTCAAAAAAAGCTTCTTTGTCCGCCTCGGTCATGTCCTCGTCGGCCGGCCGGTTGAAATATCCCGGGGAGATGAAGCGATCGAGGTCGAGATCGTCGCGGGCGACGAGCTCACGAAACCAGATGGCGATCGATCGGGCCAGCGGTGGCCCCGGATGATGGGGATATTCCTTTTCGAGCTCGGTGAAGAATGCGACGCTCTTGTCGTGCTCGAGGCTGTAGAGGTGGGTGTTCCCCTTGAGGCTCGCAGCCTTGTATTCGGCACTCCTCAGCCTTTCGGCGCTCGCCGCCGAAGCTAGAGACATCGCCAAAAAGACTCCCAGCAGACTGACGCCAAACCCGAATCGCATCCGGTAAACGGTCTCCAAATTCGTAGGCGCGATAATACAATACTAGCATGAAAGAGGGAACACCGGCATCATGAAATCCGCGTGAACGTCGTGACCGGAGGCACAAGATCAATACTAAGAAAAGCGTAACCAAAGACGATTCTCCGTTCTTATCCCCACATCCCCATTGCCTTTAACAGCTTCAAAAGACAAGGAGAGGTGGGGAGAGGAGGAGAGGTGGGGATAAGAATGTGGAGGATCTAGCCTCCTGTCACCAGTCGAATTCGTTTCAGCGATTCTGGGCTGAGTAGAAGGTATAATCAGCGTCGTTTTGGAACCTATATGAAGGCGCAACGGCTTCCCGAACTGATGTCTTCTCCCGTGATCCGCGTCCAGGACCTGTTCTTCGGCTACGGCGAAGGGAATTTCGAGCTAAGAATTGGGAAGCTCGAAGTCGGCCGGGCATCCTCGGCGGCGTTTATCGGTCCGAGCGGATCGGGTAAGACGACGCTTCTACATCTCATCGCGGGGATCACGTTGCCGCAGTCTGGCAAGATCGAAACGAACGGAGTCGAGCTCACCGCTCTTTCCGAGAATGCGCGCCGCGCTTTCCGCATCAAGAATATCGGTCTCGTCTTTCAGGAGTTCGAGCTTCTAGAATATTTGACGGTGCTCGATAACATGCTCTTGCCCTACCGCATCAACGCCGCGCTCGAGCTCACGGAGGCGGTGCGCGAGAGGGCGGCCAACGTGGCGGTGGAGGTGGGAATCGGAGACAAGCTATCGCGCTATCCGAGCCAGCTATCGCAAGGCGAGCGGCAACGTGTGGCGGTGTGCCGTGCGGTCGTGACCGAGCCTGCCGTGCTCATGGCGGATGAGCCAACGGGCAATCTCGACTCGGTAGAGGACGCCGCTCCCGTGGGAATGTTCGTCGTCTTCGGCCAGCAAAAGGCGAAAGCGAACCTCGTCGAGAAGATCGACAACGCCTCGCGCGGTCTCGAGGCGTCGAAACGCCTCTGGATTCTTCTCGGCCCCCCAGGCGTTGCGAAGTCTCGTTTGATGGACGGCATCAAGACGGCGCTCAATGTTTATTCACGACCGGACGAAGGAAAGACATATACGTTGCTCCTTCCGACGGTGGACTAGCGTCTCAGAGAAAAAGCGATTTTCGAAGAAAACGATATCTACTATTTGCAGGCGCCGATCTTCGAACGTCCGCTTCAGGTGGTTCCCCAGAGCCTCCGGGTCGCCTTCATGGGCAAGCTGAACGGGCTCGTCGAGGGCGACAAGCTGCGCGAGTTCTTCGAGAAACAGCCGCATTACGACGGCACGTTTCGCATCAACGTGGACGGCCTCGTTTCACCTTTCGCCGATCAAGTACTGAACGATTTCATGAGGGCGAAACGTCTCGACTTCGCCGCCACCTTACCGTTCGTCAAAGTGAAGCGGATGATTTACGACGCGCGCACCAAGACTGGTATTGGCTCCTACACGCCGCGCGACGAGAAGAGCCAGGAGGCCGGCTCACTCGTAGGTAATATCGATTACAGCCTCTTGCCGCGCTTCGGTAGCGAATCGCACCCGCTCGTCCACGACTACAAGGCTGAGCTCTGCGCGGGCGCCAACGGGTTCGTCGAGATCCACGAAATCTTGAAGCTGACGGACCGTTTTCTGTACGAGCTTCTCTTTGCGACCCAGGACCGCTTCTTCAAGCCCGAAGGACAGCCGCCCGTGCCCTTCAACGGCGTCATCATCGGCCATACGAACTTCCACGAATACAACATGTTCATGGCCAATGAGACTTTCGAAGCGCTCCGTTCTCGGACAACGTTCATTGAGATGCCGCTCTCCGTGAACTTCAAGGACGAAGAGAAAATCTACGCTTTCACTTATGCCAACGAGCAGAGAGGTTGGTCTTCAGACAAAAAGCATCTCGCTCATGTCGCGCCGCACAGCCTCGAGTTCTTGAGTCTCGTTGCGGCCATGACGCGGCTCTACGAGTCGAAGCAGAACCCGAACCTCACGGTGCTTCAAAAAGCGCTCATCTATGCCGGCCGAGCCGATAGCGGCGTCGATAACAACATGGCGCGTACGATCCTGGAGGAGTTCGAGTTCGTGAAGCCGTCCGAAGGAACGTTCGGCCTCGATCCGCGTTTCATCCAGAACGTAGTCGAGAATACCGAACACTTTCAAATCAACGAATACGCGGCGAATATCAGCCGGCTCCAAGAATCCACTGGCGAGCCCGCGATGATCACTTCGATCGCTCTGTAGAACCCCTGTGTGAGTCCGATGGATCTTTACCTGCGCACGGAGAACTCGCTGAAGGCGCTTTTTGCCACCAACAAAGCGAAGCTCGGCCACTTCGTCGAGAAGATTCTGCCGCAGGCGTAGCAATGGATCCTGAGCCAGGTCGCGACCGACGTCTATGGCTCGGTGCTGCGGGACGAATCGGTCGTCGAGACCACATGGAAGAAGTACACCGATCACGTCCGCGCCTATGTCCATAACACGAAGGTCAAACACGAAGTGACCCATGCAGACGTGCAGCCGGACGAGAAGTTCATGCAGTCGATCGAGCAATATCTCGGCATCGCGGAGAAGGATGTCTTCCGGAAGGAGCTCTCGGACGCCATCGCGAGTGTGAGCTACGCGGTGCTTCTCGCGGACGAGCCGTCCTATGAAAGTGCTATCCGCCGCTACGTGTTCGAGAACGAGTTCAAATCGAGCGAGAACATCAAGCTCCTCGGCTGGATGAAGAGCGGCTTTAGCGCCGCCGGTGTGCACTCGAAGGAGCAGGAGCAGCTGAATGAAACGGTCAAATACTTGATGGAGAACCTGGGCTCTTGAGGCAAGTGTGCGTTTCAGGCGCTCACGATCACCGCGAGCTCGACCAGCATCGTCGACTAGAACACTGGCAGGCTGACAAGGGATTGCGTCTGCAGCCTGCGCGAGCGGAGCGAGCCCGGCCCGAATGGGCCGACGAAACGCCGGGCGAGCGATCGAAGAGAGAGCGAGCACTAAGCAGAAGAAAGAAGGCATCATGTCCGACGTCAAGATCTCCTCTGACGGGTCCGAGGGCATTTTCAACGAGTTCATCCAGGAACAGCTCGATGAAATCGTGGACGACATCATTAACAGAGGAGATCTGGACCGCTTCGACGACCGCGGCAGTGACATCATCATCGAGATGGATGACATCCAGCCGCCGACTTTCATCTATGGCGACAATGAGGGTGGCCGCGGCTCCGGCGGACAGGGGCCTGGTAACGAAAAAGGCAAGCTCCGCTTCCGCGTGCCGTTCCAAGCCTTCATGGAGCTTTTGGGCCAGAGGCTGCGGCTCATGTCTTCTGCCAAAATCCTGTCTCTGACGACTCCGAGAACGACCTGCACCACGCGATGGTAATAGCGGCGGTGAAGCTCGCCAGAGCTATCCAAGCCTACGGAAAGTGTTCTTTCGACTAGCTTTATGTCTGCGTGTGCTTCAGCGAGCTCGGGCATGTTCGTATATGAGGCGGTCCTAGGGCCGCTAACGTTGCACGAAAAACGTGCGGCGCCGAAAAAGACTCAACTATTGCTAGACGTCAATCGCGCCCAGAGCGCGTCACAGGCTTCGACCGCGCCGATCGGCAGCCGCACGTCGACTTCGCCCGACAGCTGTGTGACGTCCGGGTTGATTTCCACGGTGTGCTTGCCATTGTGCTTGGCCTCGAGGACTGGGCGGGCGATGTAGGGAAAGGCGCTCGTCGTCCCAATCGAGAACACGACGTCGAAGCCCTTCTCGAGCTCCGCTTGCATGAGCTCGACTTTGCGAAAGGGAAGAAGCTCTCCGAAGAGCACGACGTCGGGACGCAGATGCGCGCTGCATTCGGGGCAGGAGGGAAGCGGCGAGAGTCCGCTGTAATCCTCGACGGTGGCCCGATAATCGCACGCGGTACAGGAAAGGTTGTGGACGTCGCCGTGGATATCAATGACGTTTCGAGAACCGGCTTTCCGGTGGAAGCCGTCGACGTTCTGCGTCAGGACCCAGCTGCGTTCGTAGCGATGCTCCTCCTCGGCGAGCCTTTCGTGAGCTCGATTGAAGCTTTTGCCGCGACACGCGGCTTCGATCTGATGAATGTGCTTCCAAGTCAGCGCGGGGTTCGTTTCCATCATCGCGCCGGAGAGCGCTTCTTCGATAGTGATGCCTTCTGGCGTATCGGCGTCTTCGTAGAGACCGCCGATGCCGCGATAAGTAGGGAGGCCCGAATCGGCCGAGATCCCGGCCCCAGTAATGAAGAGAACGCTCTTGGCGTCCCTCAAATAAGAAACGACTTTATCGAGCTTGTACTCGAGGCTCGCCACCATAGTCGGAATTATCCTACAATCCGTGATGTGGGTGTTCTGCTGCTCGAAGAAGTCGACGAGGCGAGGATCGGACAGCTGCTCTCGCGATACGGCTTGAAGTTGAACCACGTTCCCGCCTGCCGCGCGATCCCAGGAAGTTATTGGGGCGATCGCGAAGCAGGACTCGTCGAGGATCGGCTCTACGCGCGGCCCGACACCCCGATCCACTCGGTGCTGCACGAAGCGGCGCATTTCGTGTGCATGAGCCCGTCCCGCCGCGCCTGTCTCGAACGCGACGCGGGCGGCGACGACGTCGAAGAAAACGCGGTGTGCTACCTCCAAGTGCTCTTGTCCGACCACGTTGTGCAGATGGGCCGCGATCGAATGTTTCGAGATATGGATAGCTGGGGCTACAGTTTTCGTTTGGGCTCGACAAAGAGCTGGTTCGACGAGGATGCCGAGGACGCGCTATCGTGGCTTCGCGCCGAAGGATTGGTGGACGAGAAGGAGGCCGCTCTTTGGACGAGACGAGGGGAAGAATGAAGTGGGACGTGGACGACAGGCTCGCGCTTTCGGCCGAGTCGATGCGAGAGATGGGCTATCGCGTCGTGGACATCGTGGCGGAGAACTTCGCCACCCTCGCCGAGCGACCGGTCAGCTTGACGGACTCGAGAGCGGCGCTCGAAGCGGCGCTTCGGGAGCCGGCGCCCGCAAGACCGCGAGCTCCGGATGAGGTTCTCGAGATCGTCCGTGACGTCATCCTCGAGAACATGATCCATGTCGACCACCCGAGAAATTTTGGTTTCGTTCCCGGCCCCAGCAACTATGTCGGCGCGCTCGCTGATTTTCTCACCGCGGGCTTCAACGTCTTTGCGGGCACGTGGCTCGAAGCTTCGGGGCCGGCGCAGATCGAGATCGTAACCATTGACTGGCTCAAAGAGCTGTGCGGCCTTCCGGGCTCGGCTCGAGGTTTGTTCGTGAGCGGCGGCTCGGCCGCCAACTTGACGTCGCTCATGATTGCGCGTCAGGAGAAGCTGCCTGATGGGCCGGCGGGCGGCGTGGCCTATTGCTCGGACCAGACGCATTCGTCGATGGAGCGAGCCTTTCGCATCCTCGGTTTCGGCGTTGGGCAAATCCGTCGCATCGAGACCGATAGCCGCTATCGGCTGTCTCTCAATGCACTCGAGAAAGCCATCGACGAAGACCGCGCCGAAGGCAAGAGACCGTTTTGCGTTGTCGCCAATGCGGGAACGACGAATACTGGCGCCGTGGATCCTTTGCCCGAGCTTTCCGAGCTCTGTCGTCGCGAAGACCTTTGGCTGCACGCCGACGGCGCGTACGGAGCCGTAGCCGTGCTGTCACCGACCTACCGACATTTGCTCGAAGGCCTAGGCAACGTCGATTCGCTCTCGCTCGATCCACACAAGTGGCTCTTCCAGCCCTACGAGATCGGCTGCGTGCTCATGCGCGACGGCGAGCTTTTGACGAAGCACCTCGAAGCTCACCCCGAATATCTCCAGGACGTCAAGGCGGGAGAAGAAGAAGTTAATTTTTGCGATCTTGGCTTTCAGCTGACGCGGCAGTTTCGCGCGCTCAAGCTGTGGATGACGATCCAGCTCTTCGGGCTCGACAACATCCGGGCCGCCGTCGAGCGTGGGATTCGCGCAGCGGAGAAGGCGGAGACCTACGTACGAGGCCACGAAGAGCTCGAAGTGGTCTCGGCGGCCAAGCTCGGAGTCATCAGCTTTCGCTACCTCGCCAAATCGAGCGACGACTTGAATGCGTTCAACCTCGAGCTCTCGAAAGCGGTCATCGTCGACAGCTTTTGCCTTGCGAGCTCGACGGAGTTGAACGGCAAGGTGGTGCTCCGCATGTGCACCATCAACCCGCGCACGACCGCCGACGATCTTCTAAACACGGTGGAGCGGATTGTTGCGATTGGGCGGCGTCTCGACGCCCCTTGAGGACGGTTTTCAAAGCGTCATCCTCGTGCGATAATTTTCTAAGTATCCCCGACAATTTGTAGCGCGTCCCAAACGGCCGGCGAGCCTCCCCTGGCCAGCGCGAGGAGCATCATGGACCAGCCCACACCGGGCGGAAGCCCTCTCGATTTCGACAAAGCTCAGTTCGAGGAAGAAACGCCCTCCGAGCTCACCTGCGAATACTGCAAGAAGGCCATCGACGGTGTGTATTTCGATGTGAATGGCGGGCCGCTCCCGAAGATGCGTCGATCGCAGTCTACCTGCTCGCATTGGTCGTCATTGGTGTCATCGCGATGGCCACGCCATTCCTCGCGGGGGTCGAGAACGTGATAGGTATCCTTATTATAGGCTTCGCTTTGTACGAAGCCTGGCGTATGAACGCGTACCAGCCTTTGGTCGTCGAAGGTCCCTTCAAACTAGGGGAAGAGCCGTCTGGCGATGCACTGCCCTGACTGCCGTATCGGCATCGCTTCGAACCGGTTGAGCTGCCCCGGCGTGCCACGCACTGGTCTACTTCAGAATCAGGAGTGGGCTAGCCGGTGAATGTGGCGGCGAGGTCGGTGCGCTCGTCTTCCGAGAGCTCGATTTCGAGAGCGGCTTCGGCCATGTCGAGATGTTCGGGTCGGCGTGGGCCGGTGATGATGGCGGTTGTGAGGGGGTTTGCGAGCGCCCATGCCATGGTGAGTGAGCCCATCGACACACCGCGATCCTCCGCGGTTTTGCGAAAGTGGCGCAGAGCGGAAAAGATCTTCTCGTTTACGAGATGCCAGATCTCGCGCTGTTGCTCGTGGAGCCCCTCGTATCGAAGAAATGCCGGGTCGGCAGCGTAAGGTGCTAAGACCGCGCTCGAATAGGCCGAGTCCCGGTTCGACTCGATCTTCTCGAAGCGCACGACCAGGACGTCCCCCGGCTCAGCGCCCTCGATGTAGAACGGCCCGATCTGCGGGTTCGGGCCGGACGCGACTTGGTTGCCATGCTCGTCGCTGCCGCCTGCGTTAATCGTTTTGGTCACGACGCGGTCGCCCGGGCTGATCCGGAGCGCCGGCGGGTGGGCAAACGAGAAGGTGTTGTAGTGGTCGTCGCCTCGAACTCGTGCGTCGTCTGGGCGAACGATGGCGTCGCGAGCAGCGCGGAAGCGAGAGAGATGACGAGACCGAGGGACAGCCTGGTCGAAGTGATGCGCATGAAGGTTTCTCCTCTAAAAGCCAACTGGGGACATCTTAACGCACCGAGAGTACACCACGCACGAGGCGCCGCCGACGTATTGGGTCCGAAGAACTGAAGCGCCTCGCGCCGGTGGATTGAGCTTCTTGCCAGCGGAAGTGGACGCCGAAGTAGTACCGTTCGCTGCTCTGGACGAGAGCCCTCTGGGTCTCCTGGGGGAACGTCGACGAGGCCGCCCGCTATCGCGCTCTCGAGGGCTGAGGACTGACAAGAACTGTGCGTGGTGAAATCAGCCGCACGACATTCTCTGCTTTATCGGTGAGATCGATACGCTCGAGAATGTCTTCGTCTATAAGACAGCGTGCGAACGCTCGATGGCCGGAGCTCGTGAAATGGCTGTCTTGAACGTAGTAGAGCGTTGCCACAGAACCTGACTTCTGCAGGCAGCTGCTCGCGTCGATCACGGGGACGCCAAACTGCTCGTAAATCTCGACGAGAGCTCGTGTCGGCATGTGCGGATCGATGCGCGTTCCGTCCATCCCGTAATAAGCGGTCTTCGCCTCGAATTGCGCTTGGTCGATCTGATACTTCGCGGGGATCACGACGAAGATCGTGTCGAACGACTTTTCTCGAGCGAGGCGTTCGAGCCGCTCCATTTGCTTGGAATAGATCCGTATGTATTCTTCGAGAAGCGCCCTGTCGCCGATCAAACGGAAAAAGAAGTCCATCCCCGTCTTGCGACTCGGGTCTAGCAAGGTCAGAAGCGATTGGCGCGAGAACTGCAGCAGGTAGCTCTTCCGAAGGAGCGGGTGGCGGTTCACGAGCGCGTTGACGCGGACGTACCACGGTGGGCTCCTCGGCTCGCCGCTGCCCAGCACAGGCTGAGCTCTGCGGCTCCAGGTTTCGTACAGGTCGTTCCCGGCATAAGCGGCGATGACGTAGAGAGGCGGCGAGCCGAGCTCCTCGTGCCTGAGCTCGATGACGTCGAGCTCTTCTTTCAGTGAAAATTCCGGTACTCCAAGATTCACCACATGCCGGCCAGATTCTAGAGCCAAGTGGGAGGCGAAAGTTTCGTCGTCTTCGACGCCGATGCCAAAAGTAAAAGAGTCTCCGAGGACGGGAACAAGTGGTGCACGGCCGCGCTTCTCGCTGGTCACCCTGGTACAGAGCTCATCAAAGTGGGCCGTCTTGCGGTACTCAACATTTTGTATCGTTAACTCGGCGCCCGGCTCGAAACGGAGGATGCGGCCGTCCCGCCTCTCGATCGGCCGAGCCGCGTCCGAGCCAAAGCTCTGAGCGCTACCGGCGGTGAGCTCCCGCATTCTGAGCTCGAGCCAATCCGGTCCCGCCGATCTCAAGTAGAGCTCCTCCGCCATCAGCGCACCTAGCGTGCTCGTAGCGAGAGCCACGAGCCCAAAGACACGATGCCGGCGTCTCGTCCGCTTGGAAAGGTCTTGCAAGATTGTCGCCTCAGGTAGGGCCGCCACCCCGAGCGCGTCCCGTTAGAAATATTCCCGTGTTTCGATTCTACGGACCGTTTCCAAGGCAAGCAACAGGGATGAAGGAACCTAGACCAAATGGCAAGCCGCCTGATGCTTCTGGCCGACTCCGCGGAACTCAGGTACTTCGCTGCGACACTGCGGCTCGACCTCCGGGCAGCGGGTGTGGAAGCGGCATCCCTCCGGGGGTGCGGCGGGCGGCGGAATCTCGCCTCTGAGCACCTGTCTCGCGCGCTTTCGGTTGGGTCTCGGCAGTGAGGCGAGCAAGGCCTTCGTATACGGATGTCGCGGGTTTCGAAAGAGGTCCTGTCCGGATCCGATCTCCGCGATCTTGCCGAGATACATCACTGCGACGCGGTCGCACATGTGGCGGACCATGCCCAGGTCATGTGAGATGAAGAGATAGGCGAGACCAAACCGCTTCTGGATGTCTTTCAGAAGATTCACGATCTGCCCTTGAATCGAGACGTCCAGCGCCGAGATCGGCTCGTCGCAGACGATCAGGTTCGGGTTGAGCGCGAGCGCTCGTGCGATACCGATCCGCTGCCGCTGTCCGCCGGAAAATTCGTGGGGGTAGCGATCGCTGAAAGACGGATTGAGGCCGACGATTTCCATGAGCTCGCGGATCCGCTCCTGCCGCTCTGTCCGGCTGGAGCTCGTGTGCTCGGCGAGGGGCTCGCCGATCGAGGCGCCGATCTTCATCCGCGGGTTGAGCGAGGAGTAAGGGTCTTGGAAGATCATCTGCATCTTCGAGCGGAGCTTCCGAAGGGTTTGGCGCTCGAGGCCGTGCACGTCCATCCCGTTGAAAAGCACGTGCCCCGCGGTCGGCGTCGTCAGTCTTACGATCGTTCGCGCGAGCGTGGTCTTGCCGCACCCGCTTTCTCCAACGAGGCCGAGCGTCTCGCCTTGCTCGAGCTCGAACGAAACTCCGTCGACTGCGCGCACGGTACCGACCCTCCGCTGCCAGATGCCGCGCTGAATCGGGTAGTGCTTCTCGAGCCCGACGACCTGAAGCAGCTTTGCCATCGCTATACTCTGCGCTCGCGCCCGGCTTCGATGTCCCACCAGCACGCGACGCTTCGGCCATCGTCGAGCTCCATGAGCGGCGGGTTCTCCTCTCGGCATTTGTCGAGTACGAGCTCACAGCGCTCCGCGAAAGGACATCCACGAGGAAGCGTCGTCATACTGGGCGGCTGTCCCGGGACCGTCGAGAGATGCTCTTGGCGGTCCCCGTCGATTTGCGGAATCGAAGCAAGTAGCCCGCGCGTGTAGGGATGTTGGGGAGATGCAAATAGCGGTCCGACGCGGGCATATTCCACGATGTAGCCGCCATACATGACGGCGACCCAATCGGCGAGATCGGCGACGACACGAAGGTCGTGCGTGATCCAAATCATCGCCATATCGCGCGAGGCTCGGAGCTCGGCGACCATTTCGAGAATCTGTGCCTGGATGGTGACGTCGAGCGCCGTTGTCGGCTCGTCCGCGATGAGAAGTCCCGGGTCGCAAGAAAGCGCCATCGCGATCATCACGCGCTGGCACATGCCGCCCGAGAACTGATGCGGATAGTCGTCGAGGCTGTCTTCCGGCCGCGGGATGCCCACCGCTAGCAAAAGCTCTGCCCCGGTATACAAAGACGATGCAGACGAGGATCGGCGATGCCTTCGAGCGAGCGACTGCCTTCGCGACCCAGCTGCAAAGCTCGAGGCCGCGAGACATCGTCGCCTTCTCGCGGTCGAGCGGCTTGAAATCGACTATCCTTCGGAAGCGAGGCACCCGTCGGAGACCGACGCGCATCGCGACTGACCCGCGCAACCGCGGCTACTACTGGCTTACCGAGTACTTGGTGAACGCGCCACCGGCCTGGCTCAGCGAGTTCGGCCCTTCTGCGGCATACACATTACCGTCCGCGTCGACCGCGACGCCCTCGCCCGCCGTGCCCTGATAGAGCCTGCTCTCCCGCTCGAACGGTGGAATGAAGGCCGTGATGTAGTCCCCGTCGACCGGTCCGATGCGGACACCGTTGCGCCAGTTCGGGTGGTTGGTCGGGCTCGACTCGGAGTCGATCGCGTACACCATCTCGTCTACGATGAAGATGCCGCTGATGCGCCCGTATGAGTAGCGCGACTCGAGATAGTGGCCATCCTGGTCGAAAATCTCGATGCGGTGATTGCCGCGGTCCGCGACCCAGAGGCGGCCTTGCGAATCGAAGACCAGCGCGTGCGGAGTCCGGAACTCACCGTGCTCGACGCCGATCTGGCCCCACTCTTTGATGAAGGTCCCGTCGGCCGAGAACTTCAGGATGCGGCCGGTGTTCCCTGCCTCGCGGCCTTCCTCCATCCTCTGGTTGGTCGTCATCCCCTGACCGCTGTGGCCGTCGGCGACGAAGATGCTCCCGTCTGGTGCGGTGATGACGTCGTTCGGCTGATTGAACTGGTTTGGGCCGCTGCCCGGCTGCCCCGCCGTGCCGAGGCTCATCAGGAGCTCGCCATCGGGGCTGAACTTGTGCACCTGATGCCCCTTCGTTCCCTCGGCGTTCCCGGCGAAGTCCGTCACCCAAACGTTGCCTTCGGCGTCGACGTGGATGCCGTGGGGGGTGACCATGACGCCACCGCCAAAATTGGCGAGCGCCTCGCCGGTGTTTCGGTCGAACTTGAAGATCGGGTCCACGGGGTTGTTGTCGCAGTTGACGGGTTCCCCGTCACCAAAGTTGCCCGCCCCGCAGCGCTCATACGCCCAGATATGCCCGTCGAGCGGATCGATGTCGATACCGGCGGTCGAGCCCCACTCTCGTCCCTCTGGAAGCGTGCCCCAGTTCACAGCAACGTTCGGGGCCGGATTTGGCAGACCTTCTCCAGTGATTAGGTTGCCGGTGGGCATTTCCGGCCCCTCAGCCATCGCCTCCGGAACGTTCGATTCGGAGACACAGCCGGCCAGCAGACACAGGACGGCGACAAACAACACGGACTTCGCGGTTCGCAACGACGACATTGGTTAGCTCCTTTTCCCTACGACGACGCGTTCGGTCGATCCCGATCGATTCCGTATGACAAGCGCCAGCTGGAACTTTCGGGTCGAACCCGGAAACCTCCGGGATCCCAGGTCGTATGGTCCTAGATTCTATACGCTCTGCCCGGTCAGAGAAAAATTTCAGGATGAGTCGCTGCCGCTTTTTGTCCGTGAAAGCAACGAGGACGTGCTCGACATTTTGACGAGCCACGTGTCGATGACGCGCGCGATCGCCGCCAAGAATTTGACCGAACTTACCGGGGGGACGGTCGGTTTCAGCCGAGACGGTGCGCTCAGCATGGAAGGTGTTTCGACGGTATTGGCACTCAGGCACGCCTACGGGACACCCGCTCACGACTTCATCGACATCGAAGCGTTCGTCGACCTCAGCTACTACGAGGCCGCGCTCGCGTCGCTACGATAGCTCACCTGAGAAAACGCAACGAGATCAACATCGGAATGTTCCAAAACGGCTACGGACAATCGCTCGGGCAGTGGGGCGACCTGACCTATATTCCGAATCTCTACAATATTTTCTACACCTTCACCGTCAACGAAGATGTGTGGAACGGCTTGACGTTTGGGCAAAGGGCCGGCATCGAACGCGCGATGGAGGAGGTCGAGAAATCGGCCTTCGGCTATCAAATCGACGGCTTGCTCGTGAAGCAAGGGCTCATGCAGGAACAAGACGCGCAGGTGCACTATCAGACCAAGGCGGAAAAAGCTGCGTGGAAAGCGTTCTTCGCGCCTTCGATCGAAGCGTGGCACGACTTTCAGATATTGCTTACTTTTCTTCATCACCAACCAGCTCCAAAGCCCGCTTCACGTCGTTCATATGGTACCGCTTCGCGTCCTGGCGGGTGTGGGCTCAGAGGGCCCAGACTCCACGGGCGGCCTACCGCGTCCTGGTCTGGCGTACTGGTAGGGGAGAGATTTCCGTTCTGACGACCCGAGAGATACAATGCGCGTGTTTTGGGGTACTGGAATTTGTTACGAATCTGTGGGAGCCTCTGGAGTTTTATTGGGCTGGATCGCTGCACGGTGGCGCGACTCCCGCATCGTCGAGGGCTAGATCCATCAACCGGCCAAACTCGTCAGGGAAAGGGAAGAGCAAAATGAGTAACCACCACCAGCGCGAGCCGTCTTTTCGCCTGCCAACCTTGCTTCGGCTCACGCTAGCACTCGGCGGGCTGCTTTGCGCGTCCAGTGCGTCCATGGCTCAGGGCCCGGGCACCGAAGAGGGTCGCTGGGCCTTCCTGGGTGGAGATGCGTGGCATACGCGGTATACGCCCGCCGATCAAATCAACGCGTCCAACTTTGGAGAGCTCGAAGTCGTCTGGCGATTCGATGCCTCGAGCTTCGGCCCCAGCACCTCCCGGGCAACGGCCAGCTACATGGATGGCAAGCTGATCACGGTCACGGGCGAACGCCGGCACGTCATCGCCCTCGACCCAGCTACGGGAGAGCTACTCTGGAGTTTCACGGAGCCCAACACGTTCCGCTACGAGTACTCGATGCGGAAGGGATACGGGAAGGGCATCGCCTACGGCGAGATCGACGGT
This sequence comes from Acidobacteria bacterium bin61, assembly GCA_963578475.1. Taxonomy (GTDB): domain Bacteria; phylum Acidobacteriota; class Vicinamibacteria; order Marinacidobacterales; family SMYC01; genus SMYC01. The sequence continues at coordinate 28,692 of CAUZCL010000019.1, forward strand.
CGCGGTGTGGTGTACATCACCACGCCGGCCTTTTTCCTCCACGCCTTGGACGCTGAGACTGGGCGGCCCCTCGAGAATTGGGGCAAACCCGTGGATGTGCCCGGGTTTCCGAAGTCGGGCACCGTCGACCTGGTCGCGGATCTGATCCAGGACTGGGGTCCGTGGCAGGCATGGAAAAAGCCCTATGACGCCTATCAGGGAATTCCTCTCGAGCTCGGCTACATCACCAGCTCCTCGCCGCCGATCGTGGTCAACGACGTGGTGGTGGTGGGGAACTCCGCCGAGCAAGGCTACAACCAGACGCGGAAGGAAATGGTCCCCGGAGACATTCTCGCCTACGACGCCCGCACCGGGGCCTTCAAGTGGAAATTCCACGTCATCCCGCGTTCCGGAGAAGTAGGGCACGACACGTGGGAGAATGACGCGTGGAAGTGGACGGGGGACATCTCCTCCTGGGCGCCGATGTCGGCAGATCCGGAGCTTGGTCTCGTCTATATTCCAACTAACGGGGCCACCATCGACTACTACGGAGGCTTCCATCCGGGCGACAATCTCTACGGCACGAGCTTGATCGCGCTGGACGTCAAAACGGGCGAGCGAAAGTGGCACTTCCAGATGGTCCATCACGACATCTGGAACTACGACACGCCCACGGCTCCGCTGCTGATGGACGTCACCGTCGATGGTAAGGTGATAAAGGGTATCTTCCAGGCCACCAAGCAATCTTTTGTGTACGCGCTGAACCGAGAGACGGGCGAGCCGATCTGGCCCATTGAAGAGCGCCCCGTTCCGGCGTCGACCGTCCCCGGCGAGAAGCTGTCGCCTACGCAACCCTTTCCCACCAAGCCGGCAGCGTTCGACTTACAGGGACGGACGGAGGAAGATCTCATCGACTACACGCCCGATATTCGGCAGAAGGTGCTCGAGTACGCGCGTGAGAAGAACCTCTTCTTCCCGTTGTTCAATCCGCCCGTGGTCGCGGATAGCCCGGACGCCAACTGGCCGGGTGCGGGCCTCGCCTGCCCCGGGGCGGGAGGCGGCGTCAATATTTACAGCCCCGCCGTGGCGGACCCGCTAGCGGGCATTATGTACGTTGCATCGAGCAGCGGTTGCTCCGCGTACACCCTCATGCCCGGAAAAGAATCCCCGCTCGAGACGTCTACCGTGCCGACGGGCGTGAGCCACTCCGAGTGGTCGCGCGCGGCGGGAGGCGGACGCGGCCGACGTGGTGGCGCACCGGGTCGCCCAGACCGGGCAAGCATCGACGGGCTTTCCATTTGGAAGGGGCCCGCGGGGCGCATTACCGCCATTGACATGAACACGGGCGAGAATCTTTGGGTGATCCCCAATGGCGATGTGGAGGAGGACCAGCAGGAGGCCATCCGGAATCACCCCATGCTTCAGGGTGTGGAGAACGTCCCGACCAACCCCGGCCGCCGCGGATTCTCGGTAATGGTCGCAACGCCAAACATGCTCATGATTTCCGGCCAGACCAGCGACGGAACCTGGAACCTGTTCGCGATCGACAAGCTCACTGGCGAACGCGTGGGATCCGTCGAGATTCCTGGATCGACGCGGTATGGCATGTCGAGCTGGATGCATAACGGTCACCAGTATGTGATGGTCCAGCTCGGGGACGGCCTCGCGGCGATGGCATTGCCCGGAGCCAAGGTAGAAAGCCAGGCGCACTGAGTCGTCGCGAAGCCGGCGAGGGGGTTTGAGCTAACCGAGCTGCTGATTACGAAGGAACGAAGAAGGGCCACCAAGGGGCACAAAAGGGTTCAAACCCTTCCCTTCGTGGTCCTGCCCAAATGCCACTGAGGTGGCGAACCTCAATGAATGGTGTGGCGGGTGTCTCGGACCGAACCGCTCGCAGGTCTTGCGGATTACGATCTCAGCAGGCGCCGTAGGTGAACCTCTTTCCCCCGTAAATAACTTCAAAACAACGACTTGCTGCTTGACATCGGTCTATATATATACTATAGTTTCACTTGATCGGCAGCGAGAAAATGTACTTGGACACGCGTTCGCTGTCCTCCCAAATCCACATTCCAGGAGGAATTCATGAGCGCGCCCCAACTACGTGTTGAGTCCTTCGGGCTCGCTGGTTTACGTCCCAGCACGCACCGCCGCTTCCGTACAACAGCTCGTTTGGGTGGAACGTAACGGTGAAGAGGAGCCGCTGCCCTTCGAGCCAGGCTCGTATCGGATCCCTCGACTCGCGCCCGATGGGTCTCGCCTCGTCTATGACGATTGTTGCCATCAAGCCGAACCTCCCGTCGGTGATCTCTGGATCTATGACTTGGCCAGCCGAAACGCGAACCCGCGCCGATAGATTCGACGACTTCGTACTGGCCGAGTCCCTTTGTCCGCCGCGCTTCAGAGTTCGCCGATGCCATGGCGCGAGGCGACGTCGGCCACATCATGCGGGTGCTTTCACCTCCCGGGCAGTCGCCGACCCAGGAGCAGATTGACGCGATGAACCGGGACATCGGCTCGCGAAATGATGCGCAGGCGCTGGCCGCCGTCCTCCGCGCCCAGGATTTTGTCGACTCGGTCGACGAGCTTCGAGCCAACAAGGTGCCAACGCTCGCGCTGATCGGAGAAATCGACCCCAACAGGAAGTACGTCGATGCAATGGTCGGGGTTATGGCAAACCTCACGGTCGTCGTCATACCGGGAGCGAACCATGGGGCCGCGATCCGAGATCCTTTATTCCTGGAAGAGCTACTAAAATTTCTAGCGAACCATCGCCAGTCGACAACCGACGACTAGTGCTCGTCTTCGCCGACTCAACTGAACCGGCCTCCCGGTGGTACCATCGAATGTGGTGGGAGATCGATGATCGTCGATTGCGCAGTATATAAAGAAGGACGGCGGTTGCCGGGGGACTTCACGCCGGAGGCAGCTTTCCGGAAAAGTCGCGACGACGACGCCTTCGTGTGGATTGGGCTCTACGAGCCGACGGGCGAAGAATTCGAAGAAGTCCGTCGAGAGTTCGACCTCCATGAGTTGGCAGTGGAGGATGCGATCACGGCGCATCAGCGGCCGAAACTCGAGAGCTACGACGATTCGTTGCTGATCGTTTTGAAGCCTGGCCGTTACGTCGACTCCAAAGAGGTCGTCGAGCTCGGAGAGATACTGGTCTTCCTAGGAGCCGGCTTCATCGTGGTGGTGCGCCACGGGGAAACGGCCGGGCTTCAAGAAGCGCGTCGATCGCTCGAGGCCCGACCGGATTTTCTTGCTCTCGGGCCCAGTGCTGTCCTCCATGCCATCGTGGATCGTGTCGTGGACGACTACGGGCCGGTCGTGGACGGTCTCGAGCAAGACGTCGACCAAGTAGAGGAAACCGTTTTTTCGGGCAAGCGAGCCAACCCGACAGAGCGCATCTATTATCTGAAACGGGAGGTGATCGAGTTCCGCCGAGCGACCGCACCCCTATTGAACCCGCTCAACCATTTGGCGACACGGACCATGCCTCATGTGGACGAGGATGTGCAAGAGTACTTCCGTGACGTCTACGATCATTTGTTGCGGGTCAACGAGCAGGTCGAAGGCTTCCGCGATCTCTTGACGAGCGTTCTCGAAGCGAACCTGACACAGGTGAGCGTGCGGCAAAACGAGGACATGCGCAAGATCTCGGCCTGGGTGGCGATCGCGGTGGTGCCAACCATGATCGCCGGTATTTACGGCATGAACTTCGAGTACATGCCGGAGCTTCAGTCCACGTTTGGATATCCCGCGGTGTTGGGGTTTATGGCTCTGGCGTGCTCAGCGCTGTACCTCTTCTTCAAACGTCGCACTTGGCTGTGAGGCCGTCCGGGTCAGCAACCGCGTGCTGGCTTGCGCATGAAGCCTTCGCACATGGATCCATTCGCCGCTAATTGTCGTTCAGGCGAAGTTCGGTGGGGAGGCCGATGCCTTCGAAGTCGAAATAACCTCGATTCAATGCTTCGACTTCGCGTCGTCGCGCTTCTCGGAAAAGCGGATACCTTTCTTCGTCGTAGCGACAGGCTTCACAAATTTGCTCTGCGTTGAATGTGCTTCCGAAGGTTTTCACGCACGGATGCTGGCAGCGTTCGCACTTTGGAGTGAATGTCATCCCTACCCCTAGCTCCGCATTATTCATGAAAACCGGACGCTCGTCAATAGAGGGCGCTGGCTGTAGTAGACGCCGAGCTCAAACAGGCCGTCTTCTGGTACGTTACGGGCACGCGCGTAAGCAGTTAGAGCCTCGTATAATAATTGTAGGAGTCCTATCAGATGCTGACTAGCTGAGGAGCTCCTGGGTATCTGACAGGGAACTCATCCTCATAGACAGTCTGATCTGGCACCAGCGCCGGCCGGCGCATTCCAGCCTCAAAAGGTTGTCATACGCAAGGCCTGTACTGCCAGCTGTGTCTATCGAGGCGAAGACTGACCAGAGTGGGAGCAACCTAATGGAACGAAAGATAGGACGATTGGTCTTGGAAGTCTTTGTCGTCGCCAGTTCATGTCTGCTGGCTGCTGGTTGTGGCGGCAATAACGATGCTGCTTCGCCGCTTGCGCCGAGCAGCACGTCCCCCGAAACCGCTGGCGCTAGTGCGAGCCCGGGAATCGAACCTGGCGCGCGGTTCGTTGTCGATATCGTGTCGGCGCGTGGGGCGACCTTGAAGACGGTCATCATCGCACCGAACGGAGTTGCACGGGCTGCGGTGATACTGCTCGAAGGTGACGACGGCACCATCGACCTCGGCGGGACGTCAGACGATCCCGACATTCAGAGCGAAGGCTTTCTCGCACGCAACGCCGACGCCTTCGCGGCCGAGGGGTTATTGGTGGCCCTCGTCGGAGCTCCCTCGGATTACCCAGACGGTGTCGAGCCCAGCTACCGGATAAGCGCGCAGCAGAGCGACGACGTGGCCGCCGTCGTCGCATGGGTCGACGCCAGGGCGTCACTGCGTGTCTGGGTGCTCGGGATGAGCCTTGGAACCTTCTCCGCGACCAACTCGGCGATCCGCCTAAACGGAGTGCTCGACGGCTTTGCGGTTTGCTCGGCTTCCACGGCTCCAACCGGCGGTCCCATGCCTAACGGGATCCTCGACATGGATCTCGTCCAGATAACCATGCCGGCGCTGGTCGTTGGCCATCAAGACGACGCCTGTCCCGGCACGCCAGCGAGCGGCGTCGCCGCCGTCGCCGCCGGCCTGACCTCGGCTGCGCCCGTTACCCAAAGGGTTTTTACCGGCGGCTCTCCCCCGATGTCCCAGGAGTGCGGGCCCAAGTCGCCCCACGGCTATTTCGGCATCGACGATCAGGTAGTGACCTACATGGCGGGTGTCATGCGATAGTCCCATTGTCACACCCGCTTAGAATGGAGACGATCGAAGTCGCGCCAACCATTGCGTAATGCCTTGGCCGTTCGAGAGCCTCGTGTCGCTTTATCTATGGAGTCGACGGGGCTGAACTGTAGTCCTGGGAGTTCTTGATGCGTTCGAGCGTCTCCAACAAGTTCCCTGTTGACTCGAATGGCCAGTCGTGGCCCCGCCCCATTTCGCGTGCCCGCGCGCCGAGAGCACCCATGAAGCGGTGGAACTTGCGAACGGCTGACAGCGTATCGAGTCCCGTGAATCGACATTGCTGCTCCTCGAGAAGGACGTCGATGGCATGGAGAAAGCGGATATCGTCTGGGGGGGAAAGGCCTGCGGGGTCGTTCAAGCGTTGTCGTTCGCCTTCGATGGGGGGGCCATCCGTGCGGGCACAGTTAATGAAGATCCGGACGACGTCACGACCCGGAGTTACGTTTCGGCGGGCTGCGTATCCGATAAATCCCAAGCGTTCTACCTCGCAGGACTCTCTAAGACTACCCACGGCGCTCCATTCGCCTTCTCACGGTTCGGAGTCCGCTCCGAGACGGGTCAGGAAAACCTTCATTTCTTTCACGGTCTGCAAATCTCCGGCCTCGAGACCCAAAGCGATACCATCTTCATAGGCACGTCGGGCCTCGTCCTTACGGCCCAACTCCTCCAAGGATTTGCCCAACTGACGATATGCCGCCGTGTAGTTGTGCTTGACGCGGATGGCCGCTTCAAAGCTCTCAACGGCGTCCGCGAAGCGGCCGCTTTTCGAGAGCTCGTTTCCAAGCCCGTAATGAAGCATCGGATCTCCTGGATCCTTGGCAAGGAACTCCTGGAACTTTTGAATTCGGCTGTCGTCGGCCATGCTTTTTTCCCGGAAGGCGATTGGGCGTCTCGGCCAAAGTGGACGGGACCCGTATAAGCGTACTGCCCAACCGCGTTATCGGCTGCACAGGTGTCTCTAGGCTTCTTCAGCAGCTCACGGAAGGCGCGACTCAATATATACTAAAATTTGCATTCACGATACATGAGCGGTCAACGCTGCGCGTCGAGTTTTCTCGGCGTCGGCCGTTACAATCGTCGTTTTCACATCCTACAACTTGCGAGTCGAGGGGGACGACGTCGAAGTCGAGATACCCTAGGAATTCATGAGTAAGTTGATTCAGGAAAAGTGCGTCGCTTGCCGACGCGCCAAAGCTCAACGACGCAGAGATCGCGCAACTGAAGCCCGAAGCCCCGGAGTGGCAGGTCCTGGCTGAGGAGGCCACCCGCGCCTCAACCGCGTCTTCAGCTTCAAGAATTTCGCCGAAGCGCTGGCGTTTACCCAGAGGGTCGGCGAGCTGGCTGAAAGCGAGGGGCACCATCCAGCGATCCTCACCGAGTGGGGTCGCGTAACGGTCTCGTGGTGGACCCACAAGATTCGGGGCCTACACCGCAACGATTTCATCATGGCCGCCAAGACCGATGCCTTTTACGGGGTGCACTGATGATCGGCGAGGCGTGTACACGCCATGCGGCTCAGAGCTCCGGCGGCCATCGATTAACCGTAATGGCTTTGATGTCTCTTGCAGGATCAAATCCACCATCCGCCAGCATCGCGCCAAGCTGGCTTCGAATGTTTCGCTCGAACGTCTCGAACGATGTGCCAAGCAGCTCGTAGCGCCCAGCCCGGAACTGCTCGGCGCCCGAGCCCTTGCCGGGCAGCGGAATGCGGTACATATGAACCGTGATTGGCTCTTCAGGCGATCGTGCCGACACGTAGTCTTTGAAGCGAAGCGGGTAAGTTAGCCGGATATCCGAGAAATAACTGCCCGGGCAGTAAGCGGCAAATATCCCGGTTTTCTCGAACGCCGTCCAGTTGCGGATGAGCACATTGGTCGATACCAGCGGCATCCGGATCGTGCCTCGCAACGCCTCTTGTTGTACCGCCGGTATTTCCGGGCACATGTAGGGTATGACCGAGTGGTAAGAAGCCATGACGCAATAACGTGAGCGCATGCGTTTGCTCGTGTCGCCTTCGACATAAGTGAGCTCGACTTGTTTGGCCGTATCCGGATCGCCTAAGTGCCGTGCATGAACCGCGGTTGCATGCAGGCGTATGCGAACCGGCGCGTCCTTACGATCGAGCTCGGCATAGTCGAACTTCGCCGAGATAATGTCGTGCATCGAATTGCCGGGCGCGACACCGGGAATCATTTTTCGCACGAGCATTCGGGCAACGGATGCATTGCCATCCGGGAAATGAAAGTCCTCTTTGTAACTGTGTTCCTGCCCGTCGTCGGAGCGTTCGAGCTCCTCGGAAAGCCCCAGGCCCGCCGTTCCCGGCAAGCCATAACGAAACGCCGCGATCGATGGTGTCAGGTCTGTGCCGTTGCCCATGTAACTGCCACGCCACATCCATAAAAAATCGAGGACCTCCCGGCTAACGCCGACGATGTTCGTCGGGAAATCCATGTAGTCGATCGCCGGCAGCGTGGAGAGTTGTTCTTCTTTCGACTTACCCGGCAAGTATTCACGACCACCACAAAATAGCTCGAGAATTTCCTCACGCGCACCGGTGGAGAGCGGTGTCCTGGCCAGGAAAGCCGTCACGGCGTCTTTGTCACCTACCGACATTTCAAGCTCGGCGGGCAACGTCACATAAGCCGGTTGCTGCGCGCTCTGTGGGATGCCGGCCTCGTCGACAACGAGTTTGTCTGCACCGAAGGTTTCCTTGTCGAAGAATATTCCGCAGCGCAGGTTCTGTGAGGGGTACAGGTCATGGTCGAACACATCGCGCGCGAGGCTGGCATCAATGCCCAGCTCGTCGAGCAGCGCCTTTGCCGCGTTCGGATATCTCCAAGGCGCCTCGATATATTCGGTGCCTCCAAGATCGACCAGTGTGCGGCCCCCGAAGTGGAATTGGTTGCGCGTGGCGTGACCGCCGAAGTCATCGTTGTTCTCGATGATCAAAACGCGCGCATCGGGTCCTGCTTCTTTTCGAAAAAACCAGGCTGCCGCAAGCCCACTAATGCCGCCACCGACCACCACCAGGTCGTACTCCTCACCGGTATCGGTCGAATCCGCAGGATCGTCAAATGTTTCACCGTCCCGCATCCGATGTGCCACCTCGAAGGAGCCCGGATGACTGCCGCGCATGCCGTCCCGTGTCGGTGGGTAGTAACCTGGCGCGATGGCAGACGGTTTCGACCCACAAATTCTGAGGAACACCCGAAAAAACAGAGACTCTTTCTCCTGCCGTTTCCTGAGTTTCCTGCGATTCCTGCCTTCTTCTTTGCGCGTCGGGTTCGAGCACCGAAACTACCTAGAGAACCCAATTTTCTCTCACGTCCAGTGTTCTGATTTCGCCGACGTCGCACACATCGAGTCACCTACTTCTCGAGCGCGGTCCGATGTTGCGCCCGAATCAGGGCTCGAACCGTTCCCAACAGTCCCGGATCTTGCTCATGAGCTCTTGGAACTTGGCGCTCTCGCGTATCAGTCCGAGATTGGGGTCGTGCTCGCTCAGAAACGGATAGTTGATGAAGCCGCGTCGCAGAGAAGCATTCTCGAGGCACTCGACCGCCGGCTCGTCCTGCCCGAGCAGGGCGTAGCCCACGGCGACGCTCCAGGATATATGCTCGTCCGTGTTAAAATGCCCCCAACTGGCGTTTGTCAAGACCACGCCCCTTCAACTCGTCACTATCTTGAAAAAGAATCTGGCAGGTCAACACCCACGATACAAGTACGCTCGCGGTCACTTCACGGTCACGATACGAAAGCCCGGCGTCCCGTATCGTGCCTCGCCCGTGATGGTGAGAAGATTCGCCGAGATTCGAGCCTCGCCGCTTCCATGTGTATGTCCACACAAAACCGTGACTTCAGTATCCGGAAAGTCCCGCGCCCCCTCGCTCAACATCTCTCCCATCGCCTTGCACGTGAAACCCGGAAGCCACGCATCGTCCGAGATACGGCCTTCATGCCAGCAAGCTTCCCGAAACGGCGGGACATGTGTCAGCACGAGGACCTCGTCGAATCGCTCGAGAGCCTCTCGATAGAAGGGCAAGAGCGTCTGCGCCGCTTCATCTCCGAGCTCCCCGAGCTTGCGCTGAAGCGCCGGCAGGTTGTTCATGACGGCGAGAGGGTGGCCGTCACCCGTGGACTCACGAAGTTCCTTGATCACGAAGTAGTCATTCAAGAGTGCAGGCTCTTCGAAGTTCCCAAAGCGCGCGTCACCCCACCCTCCATGCCCAACCAGAGCGGTGTGCTCGCTGAGCTCGACGACCCCGGCACGGGGAAGCCACATGGCGCAGGACGTGTCGAGAGTCCGCATCCGCTCCCGCACGCTCGCGATGTCACCGCCGTAGTAGTCGTGATTTCCAAGGACGAAATAGACCGGCCGGCGCACGCGCTCGGAAACGAAATGCAGCCACGTCTCGATGTTGTTGGCTTCGGCGATATCGCCTCCGAGCAACAACACTTCCGCTTCCGAATCGCCAATGTCGGCACAGAACGCCTCGTCGACCGCCTCGCTCGCGTGGCTGAGGTGAACGTCGGTGGCCCAAGCAAGCTTCATAGGGAGCCCGCGCTTTGCCGGTCGGTCAGCGATGGCGTTACTTCGCCGCTTGGATCCGCTCGAGAAAAAGCCGCGCCTGCCCCGTTCGGAAGCGGAGCTCGACCTTTTCCGTCGTGTTGTCGTCGAAGTCGGCGGCATCGTAGGCGACTTTGAGCTTTGTCCCTTTTTCGATGGAGCAGTCGAGCAGACGCAGCCGTGCGACGTCGAGCGGGACGTTGATGAGCGGTCGGCTGATCGAGAACGCGGCGAAGCGGAGTCCGGTCACGACGAGGGAGCCCGTGAACCAGTTGTAGCGATAGCCCGAGCGCCTCGTCGGCGAGCGATAGTTGCGAAGCGTGATGGTTCCGCCGAGGCCCTCGTCGAAGAGCACGATCCCTTCGCTCTCCAGTATCGGGCGCATCGCTTTGGGGAGCTGTCCCCACCCGAAAAGCCGGTAGAAAAGCGTTTTCTTCATCCATAAACGGGTTACCAACCTGGCGCCGCTCGTGACAGCGACACTGTTCTACGTTCGGGGGCTCAATACAAGACACGGAAGTAGATCGTACGGGGCACTTTCTTGAGCTCTTCGATCACCCGCGCCTGGTATTTCTTGCTGACGTCGGTGATGACGTAGCCCATGCGCTCGTTGGTCTTCAAGTACTGTCCCAGAATGTTGATCTTGTGCTCCGCCATGACTTGGTTGATGGCGGCGAGGACGCCGGGCTCGTTTCGGTGAATGTGGATGAAGCGATGAGCACGCCGCAAATCGGGTAGCTGCACGCCGGGAAAGTTGACGCTTCCGAAAGAATTTCCCGAATTAACAAAAGAGATGAGCTCGTCGGAGACGAACGCGGCGATGTTCTCTTGGGCTTCGCGGGTGCTTCCGGCGATATGGGGCGTCAAGATCACGTTCTCGAGCCCTTGAAGCGGCGAGGAGAACGGACGGTCTTTCCCGGCAGGCTCTTCCGGAAACACGTCCAAGCCGGCGCCAGCGAGGTGTCCGCTCCGGAGCGCCTTGGCGAGGGCGCTGACGTCGACGACGAAGCCGCGGGACAGATTCAGAAAGAGAGCGCCCTTTTTCATCATGCGAAGCTCGCGCTCGCCGAAGAGCTCGTGGTTGTATGCGCGGCCATCGACGTGGATAGTGATGATGTCGGCCCGCTTCAAGAGATCCTTGAGCGAACGGCATTTAGTCGCGTTTCCAAGAGGGAGCCGTTCGACGATGTCGTAGTAATAGACATCGAGACCCATGGCTTCCGCAAGAACGGAGAGCTGGGAGCCGATATTGCCGTATCCCACGATCCCGAGCTTCTTGCCGCGGATCTCGAACGCGCCCGCCGCACTCTTGTTCCAAACACCGCGATGCGTGGCGGACGACTTCTCGAGAACTTTCCGCGCGAGCATGATGATCTCGCCGATGGCGAGCTCCACGACGCTCCGCGTGTTCGCGTAGGGAGCGTTGAACACGATGACGCCGTGCTCCGAGCAGGCGTCGAGGTCGATTTGATTCGTTCCGATGCAAAAAGCGCCGATGCCTTTGAGCTTGGCAGTGGATTCGAGAACGCGCCGTGTGATGCGCGTGCCTGACCGGATGCCAAGCAGCGTGACGCCGTCGAGCTCCTGAATGAGCTCGTCTTCGCTCAACCCAGCGGGTAACTTGCGCACCTCGTAGCCTTCTTTGTCGAAATGCTTCTGTGCGGCGCCGTGGATGTCCTCCACCAACAAGACGCGGATCCGCGTTTTGGGGTAAGAGATCGACATCGGGAAGTCATGGATGTAGAGAAACTCGTCGAGGCTCGGCAACACGTGGTCGGCGATCTTGACGACGGGCTCGCGCCGCGCGCTCTCGGTAAAGGCGTAAAAGCGCGTGGCGAGCCCGGCCTCGCGCATCTTGACGTCGCTGTAACCATCCCCGATCACATAAATCTCGCCATCGAGCTGCAGTTGACGGAGTACGCGTGCTTTGCCGTCTTGATGGATCAACGGGCTCCGGGAGTCGAAGCCGACGATGTTGTCCTTGGCGTCGAAGAGAAACTCATTCGCGAAGACATGCGCCTCGGAGATACCCAGGCTCTCGACGACCGGGATGAGGAGCTCGCGAAATCCGTTCGAGAGCACGTAGATTTGATTCTTGTACTTCTTGAAGAAAGCTTTGTTGCGCTTCACCGAAGGAGAGATCGCGCGCTTCAAGACACGGACGAGCGCGTCGATATGCTTTCGGTGCGCGTCGAGAAGCTCGATGCGAAGCGCAATCCCCTCCGCCATCGACATGCCGCCCGTGGCGGTGAGCTCGGTGATGCGCTCGACTTCGTGAAGACGCTCCGTGCGCTCGGGATGCGATTTGAGAGAAAGACGCGCGAGCTCGGGAAGGGTTTCCACCGAGACGAGCGTGCTATCGAAATCGAAAACGTAATGTCGCCGGTCGCGCGTCACAAGTAGATGTCCAGAAACTCGAGGATTTTCTCGACATAGGCCCAGGCCGCTTCCGGATGAAGATCGTGGCGATAGGTCCCTCGCACCTCGTCGCCGCGAAAGATGTACTCGAGCAGCGGATATTTCGGCCGCGCGCGGAGCGCATCGAAGAACGGCCGCTTCGTTTCGTAGGGTACGAGCGGGTAAACCTGTCCGTGGAACGAAAGCAGGGGCGTCTCGATGGCGGCGACATCGCCGAGCGACGACAGTTGGCGATAGAGCTCGAGATTGCCCCGGAGCGGTCCGAGCTCGCGATCCAGGTAGCTCTGGCCTTCGCTATTCGTCTGGCGGTACAGTGCTTCGAGGTCCGGCATCCCGATCGCTTCGACAGCGCAGGTAAAAAAGTCCGGGTAACGGGTGATGGCGGCGAGCGTCAGAAAGCCGCCATAGCTCACGCCCCAAATGCCGATGCGATCGTTGCGCACTTCGGGCCGCGCGGTCACCGCGCGCGTGCCCGCGATCAAGTCTTCCAGGTCGCCTTGACCCCAAGCGCCGTCGTTCAAGTTCTCGAACAGAGCGCCGTAGCCCGTGCTCCCGCGGACATTGGGCGCGAAGACGGCGTAGCCGCGCTGCGTGAGAAGTTGCGCGAACGGATGCCAGCGATTCGTCCATTGCGAGGTCGGACCGCCATGGGGTCGCACGAGAACGGGAACGGGGCTCTCGGGCGTGGCACTCTCTGGAAGATAGAGAAAGCCCGTGATCTCATGATCATCGAAGCTCTTGAAACGAACGAGCTCCGGCCGCGCCATCCTCCGCACGTCGAGATCGGGAGGCAAGGTATCGCTCAGGCGCTCGCGCCCGCCTTCGATGGGATAGGCCCAGACGTCTCGCGGGTAGTTATAGGCTTCGAAGAGACAGAGCACGGCCTTTCCGTCGGGGCGCCAAACCGGCTGCGAATGTACGCCGGCCCGTAGCGTGAGCGTTCTCTCCCTGTCCTTCTCGAAATCGTGCAGCTTGAGCCGAAGGTTCCCGTCGCGGTTCTCGATATAAGCGAGATAGTTTCCGTCCGGGCTAAACGCAGGCTCGGTGAGCTCGAATGCAGAATCGACGAGGAGCTCGGGTGTACCTCCGTCCTGTTTATTCGCAGAAATGACGTAGATGGCTTTTCGTCCGGACGCGTCCGAAACGAACGCAATCCGAGCACGGTCGGGCGACCAACGCGGGCCGAAGCTGTCGCCTTGCCAATCGTCGGGAAGCAGCTCGATGAGCTCGCCGTCTTCGAGAGCCACGACGCCGACGGTGCGCTCGACGTGACGACCCGCGCGGAACGTCAACGCGAGGCGCGTACCGTCGGGAGACCATCGGTGATCGGCCTCGTCGAAAGGATGCTCCGTCAGCTGGCGCGCACGGCCTTCAGCCACGGTCGTCACCCACAGATCCCATCCCGTCTCGCTCGCCACCCGTTCACTCAAAAACGCGATCTGCGACCCGTCAGGAGACCACCGCGGCTTTCGGTCCTGTCCGCGATGCCTCGTTATCTGCCGTGCGTTCTCGCCTTTTGGATCCGAGATGAAGATGTGCCATTGGTCGGCGCGGCTTCCGATGAACGCGATGCGCTCGCCGTCCGGAGACCAATCGATGTCGCGTTCTCCCATGCCTCGGCTCGTTGCGATGGGCGACCCCGCCGGGTCGCCTATCGTCATCATCCAAAGCGTTTGCTTGCCGGTGGCGGACAAGCTGAGCGCCACGGTCCCGCCATCAGGCGCTACGGCGAAATCCGAGGTCACCGGCGTCTTGAGGATATGAGGGATCGTCAGAAGCTCTTCGGGATAGATCAGTTCCACTGGACCTTGAGCGAGTGCTACGCCGCTCGCGAGGCAGAGCGCAAGAACCAAACGCGTCATGCGCCGATTGTACTTCTTTCGAGTTTCTCGATGACTTTCTTTACCGCGTCTTCGGGTGAAAGGGCGCTCGTCTCGACCGTGACGTCCGCCTCCGCGTAGAGCGGCTCACGCTCGAGCAGGAGCGTGCGCAGTTCGGCGAGTGGATCCGAGCGCCCGGCCATGGGCCGCTGGTCGCCCTGGGCGGCGACGCGCTCGAGGTGTTGCTCCGGTCGTGCTTTCAGCCAAACGGTTCGAGCATGGGCTTTCAGAAGCTCGTAGGTGGCGCGGCCGTGGACGAGGCTACCGCCGGTCGCGAGCACGCTGTCCTTGTCGGTCGTGACGAATCGTGACAGCACGTCGTGCTCGAGACGGCGATAGTAGCTTTCGCCGTGGAGCGCGAAGATCTCGGCGAGCCTGAGGCCTGCCTCCTCCTCGATGAGCTGGTCGAGCTCGACGAAAGTCGTGCCGAGCTCAGCGGCGAGCTGGGCACCAACAACGCTCTTGCCGGCGCCCCGCAGGCCGACGATCGCTATGATATGACGATGGTCTCCGAGCCGTACGAGCTCGTGAAGAGGCGCTCCGAGCACCCGACCGAGCTCGTACAGCCTGAGGATAGAGATGTTGCCTTGGCCTGATTCGAGCTGCGAGATGTATCGCGGCGAGAGTCCGGCGAGCTCTGCAAGTCGTTGCTGGCTAAACCCTTTTCGAACACGACGCCCGCGAATCTGTTTCCCGAGCTCCTGCAGGATATGTCCAGCGTTCATATGTGTATTATAATACATGTAATTGTAACTAAACAAGTAGTATAATACTTATTTGCGGAGGGATTAATGGAACGTATTCAGTTCGAGACGGATCCGGGACGCTACAAGCACTTCAAGTTGTCCTTCGATGGTCCTATCGCGACATTGATGCTCGACGTTCAGGAAGATGGTGGTTTGAAGCCGGGCTATCAGCTGAAGCTGAACAGCTACGACTTGAGCGTCGATATCGAGCTCGCGGACGCGCTCGAGCGGCTTCGCTTCGAGCACCCAGAGGTGAAGTGCTGCGTCATCACGAGCGGCAAGGATCGGGTCTTTTCCGCCGGCGCCAACATCTATATGCTCGCGAGCTCGGCGCATAGTTTCAAAGTTAACTTCTGCAAGTACACCAACGAGACGCGTCTCGGGATGGAAGAATCGAGCCGCGATGGCGGGCAGAAATTTCTCGCTGCGCTCAACGGCATCACATCAGGGGGCGGCTATGAGCTCGCGCTCGCCGCGGATGAGATTCTTCTCGTCGACGACGGCAACGCGGCGGTCGCGCTTCCGGAAGCGCCGCTTCTCGCGGTCCTGCCAGGTACGGGTGGGCTTACGCGGCTCGTCGACAAGCGTGGGGTACGCCGTGATCGTGCGGACGTTTTCTCGACGCTCGTCGAAGGCATCAAAGGCAAGCGTGCCGTAGAGTGGAGGTTGGTCGACGGTCTCGCCGCTCGCAGCAAATTCGACGAGGCCAAACGCGTCCGCGCGGAAGCACTCGCGGCGACCTCTACGAGAAATGCGAGTGGTCCCGGCATCGAGCTGAAGCCGCTCGACGCCAAGCGCTCGGAGAGTGTTCTCGAATATAGCACCGTCAGCGTGAGCATCGACCAGGCGTCACGGCACGTCGAGATCCTCGTCCGCGGCCCCGAAGGCGACCAGCCGCAGACGACCGAAGCGTTCAAAGCACTAGGTGTCGATTACTGGCCGCTCGCGATGGCGCGTGAGCTCGATGACGCGATCTGCCAGCTTCGCTTCAACTACGCGACTTGCGGTCTCCTAATTTTGAAGACCCAGGGCGACGCGGACGCGGTGCTCGCTGTCGACAAGACGCTCAGCGACAACGCGGACGATTGGCTCGTGAAGGAAATTCTTTTGAAGATGCGCCGCACTTTCAAACGTCTCGACCAGACGGCGCGGAGCCTTTTTGCGCTCATCGAGCCCGGCTCGTGCTTCGTGGGAAGCCTTCTCGAAATCGCCCTCGCCGCCGATCGCAGCTACATGTTGGCCGACCCCACGAAACCCGTACATATTGGACTCGGGCCTCTAAATAAAGAATGGTTTCCCAAGGCCAACGGGCTTTCCCGCCTCGAGACACGGTTTCTCGGGGAGCCGGAAACGCCCGCAAAGGCACTTGCGCATGACGGGCTCATCGATCCAACCGCGGCGATGGAGCTCGGTCTCGTGACTTTCGCGCCGGACGATCTCGATTGGGAAGACGAAGTACGCATCGCGATCGAGGAGCGCTGCGGTTTCTCGCCGGACGCGATGACCGGCATGGAAGCCTCTTTGCGTTTCGCCGGTAGGGAGACGATGGAGACAAAAATTTTTGGTCGCCTGACGGCTTGGCAGAATTGGATTTTCCAGCGCCCCAATGCCGTAGGCGAAAAAGGGGCGCTCACGCTCTACGGCAAGCCGAGCATGCCCGAGTTCGACTGGAGGAGAACCTGAGATGGAGCTTCATGAGAAAATCCCGAACAACGTAAACCTGTCGAGCGATCCCAAGCTCAAGCGTGCGCTCGAGAATTGGCAGCCCAACTATGTCGACTGGTGGATGGAGATGGGCCCCGAAGGTTTCCAAAGCGATGATGTTTATCTTCGGACGGCCATCTCGGTCGATCCGGGCGGTTGGGCGCATTACGACTACGTGAAGATGCCCGACTATCGTTGGGGGCTCTTCCTGACGCCTCCGGAAGAGGATCGCAAGATCGGCTTCGGGGATCACGAGGGCGAGCCCGTTTGGCAGGAAGTTCCTGGTGAGTTACGTACCCAGCTGCGCCGACTCATCGTGACTCAAGGCGATACCGAGCCCGCGAGCGTCGAGCAGCAGCGCCTGCTCGGCAAGACAGCGCCGAGTCTCTACGACCTGCGCAATCTCTTTCAAGTCAACGTCGAGGAAGGCCGCCACCTTTGGGCGATGGTCTACCTCCTCCACTCCTATTTCGGGAGGGATGGTCGCGAAGAGGCGGAGGGCCTGCTCGCGCGCCGGAGCGGCAACGAGGACAAACCTCGCATTCTCGGTGCCTTCAACGAGCCGTGTGACGACTGGCTCAATTTTTTCATGTTCACCATGTTCACCGATCGCGACGGAAAATATCAGCTTCTCGCCCTCGCGGAGAGCGGGTTCGACCCGCTCTCTCGCACGACCAAGTTCATGCTGACGGAAGAGGCGTTTCATATGTCGGTGGGGGAGACGGGAGTCGGCCGCATCGTCGAGCGAACGGCGCAGCTCATGCGCGGGCACGGCGACGACGTGCGCGCCCATGGCGGAATCGATCTTCCGACCATCCAGAAATATTTGAACTTCTGGGTGAGCGCTTCGACGGATCTCTTCGGCGGTGAAGTCTCGACGAACGCGGCGCAGTACTTTGCCACGGGAGTCAAAGGCCGCCATCGCGAAGACCGCTATGACGAGCACAAATGTCTCGACAGCTTCTACCAGATGGAGCTCGTGAAAGACGGGAAGATCGTTCAGGAAGAGATCCCGATGCGCAACGCCATGAACGAAGTGTTGCGCGACGACTATGTCGAAGATTGCGAGCGCGGGGTCAAGCGTTGGAACAAAACCCTCGAAGATGCCGGCATCTCCGATCGACTGACCATGCCTCACCGGCGCTTCAACCGTCAAATCGGCGCCTATTCGGACCATTTCTTCAATCTGAAGGGCGAGCTCATCTCGGCGGAGGCTTTTCAGGACAGCAAAGAGCTGTGGCTTCCCGCAGATGACGATCGCGCCTATATCGAGACCCTGATGGTCGCGGTGGACGAGCCGGGGCAGATTGCCAATTGGATAGCGCCCCCGAAATCGGGCGTGAAGGGTCAACTGTTCGAGTTCGAATATGTGAGAAAAGCGTGATGGCGCTCGTGAACGATTCACGACAGGACGGCGTGGCTCTCCTCGAGCTCGACGCCCCGCCCGCCAATACTTACAGCTACGAGATGATGCAGGAGCTCGACCGCGCGCTTCTCGCCGCGCGCATGGATGACAGCGTGCACGTTATCGTGCTGACCGGCGCAGGGGAGAAGTTTTTCTGCGCCGGTGCGGACATCAAGATGCTCAACGAAGCGGCGCCGAGCTTCAAGTATTATTTTTGCCTCCACGCGAACGAAACGCTGAACCGCTTCGAGCAAACGCCCAAGCTCGTCATCGCGGCCTTGAACGGCCACACGGTAGGCGGCGGGCTCGAGTTAGCGCTCGCGGCCAATTTGCGGGTCACGAAGAAAGACGGCGGAAAAATTGGACTTCCGGAAGTGCAGCTCGGTGTGCTGCCAGGCACGGGCGGCACTCAGCGCCTCGCACGTCTTCTCGGGCGCTCCCGCGCTATCGAGCTCATGGCGACAGGGAAGCTCATGAGCTTCGACGAAGCGAAGACGATCGGCATGGTGAACGAGGTCTTCGACGGAGACGGTTTCCGCGCACAGGTCAAGGATTACGCGGCGCAGTTCGTGCCGCCCGGCCGGGCCTCGAAAGCCGTGGGCCACATCAAGCGCGCCGTCTGTTCGGGACTCGAGATGCCCTTTTCAGAAGGTCTTGCGCTCGAGCGTGAGCTGCAGCAACACCTGTTCGCCTCGAACGATGCCAAAGAGGGGATCGCCGCGCATCTCGAGAAACGCAAGCCAGAATTCAAGGGTAACTAACGAGGAGAGGTCGTGAACAAAAGTATCGTTATTGCGGGCGCTGCTAGAACCCCCATCGGAAAGTTCGGCGGTAGTATGAAGTCTCTCCAAGCTTCTGACCTCGGCGTCGCCGCAGTCAAGGGGGTGCTCGAAAAAAGCGGCGTCCCCGGAGATGCTGTCGACGAAGTGATTTTCGGAAACGGTCGTCAGGCAGGGGTCCGCCCAAACGTCGCGCGCCAAGTCGCTTACCGCGCGGGCCTCGGAGAAGGAACCCCCGCCTACACCATCAACAAAGCGTGCGGCTCGAGCCTCAAAGCTGTCATCAACGCTTATGGCGCCATAGCACTCGGCGACGCGGAGGTCGTGCTGGCGGGCGGCACCGAGAGCATGAGCAATACGCCCTACATGCTTCTCGACGCTCGTTGGGGCCATAAGCTCGACCATTCGGAGATTACCGATGGGATGTACCGCGACGGCTTCCTCTGCCCTCTTTGTGAGGAGCTCATGGGCGAGACCGCGGAAAAATTGGTCGACAAGTACGGCATCACGCGTGAAGAGACGGACCGTTACGCGATGGAGACGCAGCGCCGCTGTCAGGCGGCGCGCGAAGCCGGTCGCTTCGCCGACGAGATCGTGCCCATCGAAGTGCCCGCGCGCAAAGGAGCGGTCCGAGTGCTCGAAACGGACGAGCACCCGAGAGACGGCGTCACGATGGAAAGCCTCGCAAAGCTGAAGCCGGTCTTTCGGAAGGACGGAACGGTTCATGCCGGCAACGCCTCCGGCATTACCGACGGCGCCGCCGCGATGATGGTGCTGAGCGAGGACAAAGCCGAGGCGCTCGGTGTCGAGCCGATGGCGCGCATCGTTGCCTACAGCTCGGCCGGCGTCGACCCTGCCATCATGGGCATCGGCCCCGTTCCCGCGATCCGAAAACTTCTGAAAAAGACGGAGCTCACGCTCGACGACATCGATCTCATCGAGCTCAACGAGGCTTTCGCCGCGCAAGTGCTCGCGTGCCAGCGCGTCCTCGACCTCGACCTCAATCGACTGAACGTGAACGGCGGCGCCATCGCACTCGGGCATCCTATCGGGGCCACGGGAGCGCGCGTCCTCGTCACCCTCATGCACGAGATGCGGCGGCGTAAGGCCAAGCGCGGGATCGCGACCCTTTGCATCAGCGGCGGCATGGGCCTCGCCTTGCTCGTGGAGGCGTTGTAGTCTCGGCTTCGACATGAGCTGGGATCACATCGAGCTCGCGATTCAGGACACCGACACCGGCATCGGCGCGGGCCGTATCGCCACCATTACTCTGAATCGACCCGAGGCGTTGAACGCTTTGTCCGGCTCGATGCGCGAGGATCTGCTCGCGGCTATCGACGAAGCCGCGACCAAAGCGCGTGTCTTGCTCCTCACCGGTCGCGGCAAAGCTTTTTGTAGCGGCGGTGACGTGCGATTCATGGCGAAGCTACGACGCGAGAGCCGGCCGGAAGTGCTCGCGCCTCTCATCGAGCAAGGAAAGCGCGTCGTACGGCGGTTGCGCGATCTGCCCATCCCAAGCGTCGCCTGCGTGAACGGTGTGGCGGCCGGCGCGGGGTTTGGCCTCGCGCTCGCCCGCGACCTTCGCATCGCGTCGGCCACCGCGCGATTCGCGGCCAGTTTTTCACGGATAGGACTTCACCCCGACTGGGGAACGTCCTATTTTTTGACGCGGCTCGCCGGCGCCGCCGTTGCGCGTGAGCTCATCTTTACGGGCCGGCTCATCGATGCCGCGGAAGCGTCGCGTCTCGGTCTCGTGAACCGCGTCGTCGAACCGGAGGCCCTCGCGAAGGAGAGCCGGGAGCTCGCGGAGGAGCTTGCCGCCGCGGCCCCTCTTTCCATCCAATACGCCAAGAAAGCCGTAGCACTCGCCGAAGGAGGATCTCTCGACGAGGTTCTCGACTTCGAGTCCGAGGCTCAGCTTGCTTGCTTTCGATCGGACGACGCCCTCGAAGGAATCCAGGCCTTCGAGGAGAAGAGGCGTCCGCGATTCAAGGGGAACGCGTCATGATTGATTTCGGTTTGAGTGAAGAGCAACAGCAATTTCGCGACCTCGCGCACGAGTTCGCCGAGAAGGAAATTGCGCCGCACGCCGCGCATCACGACGAGACCGGAGAATATCCGACAGAGATTTGCCGGAAGGCGTGGGAGCTCGGCCTCATGAACACCCATATTCCCGAAGAATATGGGGGCTTGGGGCTCGGCGTTCTCGAAGGCTGCCTCATCTCCGAGCAAGTGGCTTGGGGGTGCAGCGGGATCGGCACGGCGATGGAGGCCAATACGCTCGCCGAAGGACCCATCATCGTCGCGGGAACCGATGAGCAGAAAAGGAAATGGCTCACCCCGTTGACGAAAGAGTTCCTGCTCTCGGCCTATTGCGTGACCGAGCCGGATGCCGGGAGCGACGTTCAGGGTATCAAGACGACGGCGAAACGCCACGGCAACGACGACGTCTACATCCTCAATGGCAGCAAGATGTGGATCACGAATGGCGGCGTCGCGAGCTGGTACTTCGTCGTCGCCTATACGGATCCCGAGAAGCGCTATCGTGGCATGAGCGCTTTCATCGTACCCAGAGACTCGGAAGGTGTTTCTGTCGGAAAGAAAGAGAACAATCTAGGCCAACGTGCCTCGGACACGCGCGCCGTGAGCTTTCAAGACGTGAAGGTCCCCGCCGCGAACCGCATCGGCGAAGAAGGGGATGGTTGGCGCGCCGCGATGGCGGCCTTCGACCACTCGCGCCCCGTCGTTGCCTCCGCCGCGGTCGGTCTCGCGCAATCCGCCTACGATCACGCGGTCGCCTACGCGAGAGAACGCAAGACTTTCGGCGTGCCGATCTATCAGCACCAATCGATCGGCTTCATGATTGCCGACATGGCCGTCGCGATTCAGGCGGCCCGCCTACTCGTGTGGGAATCAGCGTGGGCGATCGACCAGGGAAAGCGGAACACGAAGCAGGCCGCCTTCGCGAAGCTCTTCGCCGCCGATACGGCGGTAAAGGTGGCGACCGATGCCGTTCAAGTTTTTGGCGGCAACGGGTTCAGCAAAGAATATCCCGTCGAAAAACTCTATCGCGACGCGAAGATCTACCAAATCTACGAAGGCACGAGCCAAATCCAGCGCCTCATCGTCCAAAAAGAAATCTTCGACCGCTAGTCGCGGATTAGACGCGAGAGGTCTACGCCGTCGACGTCGTCAGGGAAGTTGATGCCGAGCAGGGACGCGATCGTGACGGGTAGGTCGACCGTGTTGATGCGCTCGTCGACGGTGCCTTGCCGGGCTCCCGGCCAATGCACGAGTGCTATGACGTGCGTGTCGTAACGATAGGGCGAGCCGTGTGTCGTCCCGCGGACACGGCCGATGAGACCCTCCTTGTGTTGCACGTAGAGGTCCGGGCTGCGCTCGGGATGAAACGAATGGACGTAGAGCTCGAGCGTTTTGTCCAACCATCCTCCCGCCGAAGCGCTCTCGATCTCGGTCCTTGTCCAGACCCGCTCGACGCTCGGACAGCGAGCGAGCTCTTTGACGATCATGGATTCGAGGCTCGAGCGCTCGACATCCCGTCGCTTCAAGGTTTCATCATTGAAGTAGAAACCCTCGTGGAACCAATCGTCTTTCCCTAATTTCTCCTGAAACGCGCGCCCCGCTGACTGGAAGCAAGCGTAGTCTCGAGCCGTAAGAAATCCTCCCGGGAGGCTGTGCGAGCGCTGATATTCCGGAAGGGACGCGACCCCGTGATCGGCTGAGAGCGAGATCGCGACGTTGGCGAGGCCTATCCTCTCGTCGAGAAAATCGAAGAGCTCTCCGAGCTCGCGATCGAGGCGAAGCATGGTGTCGAGAACCTCGGGACTGTTTGGCCCATATGTGTGGCCGACGGTGTCGACGCTGGCAAAGCTCAGCGCGAGCACGTCGACACTCTCATCCGCTCCAAGCTCGTGCGCGACAACGAGCTTCTTCGCGAAATCGAGCAAATAGGGCTCGATGAACGGCGAGTTATAGAGCGCGCTGTAGAAACGCGTTGTCGGGTAGAAATCAGCGCGCCCGATCGCGTGGGTGAAGTCTGGAGTCCCAACGATCTCCATCTCGCCGAACAGCCTTTGGGGAACCGCAACAGGCGTCCAAGTGTGCCCGAAAAAACGATCGGCGAAACGCTCTCGATGAAACTCTCGAACCCACGCGGAATATTCGGAAGCGTAATGGGTGCTCGTCACCCATTGGCCGCTCCGCGTGTCGAACCAGAAAGCGCCGTGGGCGTTCTTGCCTCCCATGAGAACAGCCGAACGATCTTTGGCGCCGATCGAAAAAATATTGGAGTTCGGGTCCTTTGCCTGAATCCAGTCGCCAAGCCCAGTCGCGAGAAGCCGCGCCGGTGAGCGCCCGCCTCCGGATCTCGGTTTGCCGCCTGCGGGCGTCAGGATTTTGGTCGTCCCGTCTTCGACACAATAGACGTGCTTGCCGTCGGTGCGGTCGTACCATCCGTTTCCAACCATCCCCGAATGTGCTGGATAGCGCCCGGTCGAAAGCGAGGCGTGGCCGGCGGCGGTCACCGTGCCGGCGTGAAAATGATGGGCGTCGGTAAACAGCACGCCGCGGTCGAGCAGCCTCTTGAAGCCGCCGACGAAGCTTGGCCGAAACCTCTCGAGATAGTCTCCTCGGCCTTGATCGACCGTGAGGAGCAAGACGAGGCGAGGCGACGCCTCCTGGGAACGAGCGTTTTGCCCCGTAAAAGACAGAGCGGTGAGAGCTAAGATTAGCCAGCGCAGGTGCATGATTTTTTGGAACTTACCCCAATCGCTGGGCAGGATGTAATCCCGCGCGCCCGGCTAAACTACGAGGTTGCTTGTCCCGTTTCTATCCTTTAACCTGTTAGTACAGCAAAAAATGGGACCCATATCGTCCCGCTGCTCCTAGGGGCAGCGGGCGGTATTCTTGCGTGGGAGACCGCCGTCAGCCAGCCGGTCACCTGTGTCGCAAATGCGTCCATGGGATCTACCTAGCGCAATAAGCCACGAGAAACATGGCGACGATCAGGGCGACTGGAGGCAGCCAGAGATAAGGAAGCCACTTCCTGAGGCGCTCCTGCTTCTCTGAGTTCTCGAGCTCTTCCATCGTCCTTGCCTCTCGGGTCTGCGCGGTTCATAGTATCGCAGTCGTCACTGCTCGGCGCGCTCTCGCAGCTCTTCCGCCACAAGGACCTGCTCGAGCTTGAACTCTTTTGTGATCTCGTCGATGCGCTCGGCTAGCTCCTCGGAGCTCTTGCGTTCCGCCCGCCGATAGGCGAGCTCCCACCCCGAGTCGACCCCTGCGTCAGCGCCGTCGCATCGGGATCCATAACATGAGCTTCGAGGTAGATCCCGTCATCCTCTTCCACCGAGAACGTGGAGTCTGTGGTCAGCTGTCCGAGGATGTCGGCCTCGAGGACGAGCTTGGCCCGGATGCGTGGCTCGGCGATGTCCACGCCTTCGACAAAGCCGATCTCGAACCCGTGCATGCGTATCGGCTCACCGCCTTCGAGACCGTGGCGCTCGTCGAAAAGAACATAGACGAAAGGCTCGTTCACCGGCACGCGCGAGTGTCTCCGCCGCAAGCGCCGATCAAGAGCGCGAGAACGAGCACGCGTTTCAAGGAACCACCTCGAGGACACGCCCGATGACTTCATTGATGTAATCCGAGAATCCCTCCGGGCTCGGCCCCAGACGCACGACCACCATGTCGCGCGACGGGATGATCGTGGTGCGCTGCCCCATGAAGCCCGACGCCCAATAAGCATCCTCAGGCACGCGGTCGAGAGCGCCGCCGCGGTTGAGCCAGAACAGACCGCCATAACCTTTGCTGGGATCGCCGGGCGCCGGCTCGGTGATGAAGTCGATCCAATCTTCAGGCAACAGCCGCTCGCCTTCCCATACCCCGTCCCACAAATGAAGAAGCCCGAACCGCGTCCAGTCCATCGCGGAACCATAGTCGTAGCCCGTCATGATGAAGTTACCATAAGCGTCCGTCTCGAGCACATAGTCGCGCGCGCCGATCTTGTCGAATAGCGCCTCGCGCGGAAAGGCAAGGTAGCTCTCGCCGCGGGCTTCGACAATTTGGCGAATGATGCGACCGAGCGTGAGCGGGTCGGAGTTGCGGTAGCGAAACTGGCTGTCTGGAGGGATCTCGAGCGGTTGACCCACCGCGTGCTCGAAGATGTTGATGGCATCGTGATAAATGCGAAAGTGCTCGTTCTCCGTGGTCCACGAATTCGAGTTGTCGATTCCGTAATTCTTGAAGTCGAGCCCGCTCGACATGCGCAAGAGATGCTTCACTTGGATCGCGCGGCGCGGGTCGCCTTCGCCGTGCCATTCCGACACGGGCGCGCGGTCATCGACGCTCAGCTCTCCTTGGTGCACGAGGATGCCGATGAGCGCCGAAGTGATGCTCTTGCCTTGCGACCAGCTAATCTGCGGCGTGTTCTTGGAGAAGCCTTCGGCGTAACGTTCGCCGATGATCTTCCCTTTGTGAACGACGACGAGCGCTCTCGTGTACTGCGTTTTCTGTGCCATCGCCCAATCGAGCGCGTCGTCGATCTCGGGTACGAGAGCGTAAGCGCCGGCATCCCCAGTGGGCCAATCTTGTGAATCGGCGTCGGGAAGCTTCGACTGGAGCTTCATGGGCTCGAAGAAAACGTCGTTCGCGCCTTGGGGAAGAATGGTGCAGCCCTGGTCGCCGTTATATTGCGCCGTCCACGAGGGGCCAGAAGCCATCCAAACCCGCGCGGTCTTTTTGTCCATGTCGACGGCGTACTCGAAGTCATCCCCCCACTGGAAAAAGTCGAAGCGTTTTATGTCGTGGTCAATGACCACTTCCGGACTTCGGACCAAGTCACGTCCGACGACGAAAACTCCCGAGCAAAGATGGTGCGCCGACATGGCAAGCTGATGGTTGGGCGCGGTGACGAGGGCGAGGGCAGCGAGTATGAGGTGCATAACGATAACTATAATCGCTGTTCCCTTTTTGGGATACCGTCTGCGGTCGCGTGTTTCTCAGAGGTAGGCTTTGCGGTTGAGCCTGGCGCGGATTAACCTCGAAATGCCACGATCGCGGAAGGTCTGAGATGGTACTTGGAGAAGGAACGCTTACGTTCAGGGAGTTCGCCGCGAAAGAGAAGCTGCCTCTCTCCGGCATACACAACGCTGTAGTGGAATTCCTTCAGGGCCGTGACGATGCTGTCATGAATGGTGCGCAAGCAGAGAACGCCTATGTCGACGAGCCTCGAATGACTTAGGATGTTGACATTCTCTCAGATCGCGCATCCGCTGGCCGCGGAACTGAGCGGCCCTCTTCATGCGCTCTTCCGAATATCGATACGCGTTCGGACGATCGAAGACGGATTGGCATTTCGCGTCTATCAGGTCCGTAAGCCGAAGAATCGCCATTTCGTCGATATTCGTATGGTCGAGGAGCTCCCCCCGCTCGACGAATCTCCAAAATCTTGGTCATGACGCCGGACGCGCTCATCGCGTCGAAAGTCATTGCGTTTCATCAGCGGCGTGGAAAACCGAAATCTGGTACCGACTGGCGCGACATCGCGATGCTATTGCTCGCTTTTCCCGAGCTGAAATCGGATCCTGGCCCGGTTACCGACAGCCTTGTAGGCGCCGGCGTTGAGCACGCAATTCTGAGCAAGTGGAAAGAGTTGTCGTCCCAGGAAATGCTCCCGGAAGAAGAAGACGCCGGGTACTGAGCTCGGCCGCGTAGCTAGGGCTTGTCGTCGTTCATCCAATCGAGGACCACTTGAACGGGAGTGGTCGCGGCGTCCTCGACGGGAACGATAGCGATGAATCGCTCACCGTTTGCACTGACGTTATAGTGATAGTGCGAGCCGCCTCTGCCGATGATGGACTGGTAGAACACGTTGAACGGGTCCAATTGCATCGCTCGGTCGAGCTCCGCCATGGCTGCATCGGAACGGTTCAAAGAGATCAAGAAGTCCGAGTAGAAGAAGTGGCCGTCCGCGTAATTCGGGTTGAGCTCGATGGCACGTCGGAACGCCTTCTCCGCGCTTGCAATGTCCCAATCGTGGACGAATCGGACGTTGCCGAGAGTTCCATGAGCTTCCGCGAGCGTATCTCCCAGAGCCATCGCGTCGAGCACGGAGACCTTCATTTGGGCAAACGCCTCGGGTGGGGGAGTCAAGCCGAATTCGCCACGGGAAAAACCAAATATCGGCGATGCCCACGTGCGCGAGCGCGTAGTGGCGGTCTTTTAAAAGGGCGAGCTGAAAGTACTCCAGCGCGGTGTCGAGATGGTCTTTCGAGAGCTTGTACCAGTGAAAACGGCCCTTTAGATATGCCTCGTAGGCTTCGAGGTTCACTGTGCGGGCTGAAGCGAGTCTCTGCGTATCTTCCGGCGTCAACGCCACGTGGATCTCGGACGCGATGGTACGGGCAAGCTCGGTTTGTAGCGCGAGGACATCCCGCAGATCGCGGTCGTAACTCTCGGCCCAAAGGTGTTCATCCGATTTGCCGTCGATGAGCTGAACGGTGATGCGAACCCGATCGGCCACACGCATCACGGAGCCCTCGATGACGGCGTCCACACCGAGCTCCCGTGCAATCTGCGGAATCGATTGCTCCGCTCCCTTGTAACGCAATACGGACCGACGCGATATCACCTTCAAGGCGCCGATTTTGGATAGTCCTTGAGGAGCGCGTCGTGCATGCCGTGGACGAAATATTCCTGCGCTGGATCGCGCGTAAGGTTGTCGAGAGGCAGGACGGCAAGCCAAAACTCGCTCCTGCTGTTGGGGTCCGAAGGTGCGTGATGCAAGCTCTCTCTCGGACGACGGCTTTTCCTTCAGGCGTCGAGCTCGGAATGATAGGCATACACTGTTGCCTGCTTGTCGTGCACGTGATGGTGGAGAGGCAGTCCTTCCTTCTTCTCCCATCGTCGCACGGTGCTCGTGTCGCGATCCAGGTAAACGGCGATCTCTTCCAGGATTCGAGCCGTCCGCCGGAAGGGGAGCTGGGCTTCATGCTGCGCAGTCTAATGGTGTGCACCTTTGCGCGCAAAGGTGCTCAAAGACAAGCCTTTGCCGTCGCGGCTATTGACGGGATGGCACGTCCCTAGTAGCGTGCCTATCAGATAAGGAGGACGCAATGGAGACTAAGTTGGATTCCAAATTCACGGCTGGTAGCGAGCTCTTGGAAGAGTACGGGGCTGCCTTGACCTCGGGCGATTTTGAACGCTGGATTTCGCTATGGACCGAGTCGGGCACGCAAATGGCGCCCGACTCTCCGACACGCACGAGCAGGGAAGAGATTCGAGCCGCCATGGAACCCGTTTTCGATCTCTACGACCACAAAATGTCCGTCCATCCCCGAGACGCTCGGCTCGCGGCCGACTGGGGCTTCGTTCGGGGAGAGTTCACACATGAGTTGAGCTCGAAAGAGAACGGGGCAGGTTCGCGTCGCGTCGGCAAGTTCTTGACGATCGTGGAGAAGCAAAGCGACGGAACCTGGAAGATCGCTTGCGATTGCTTCAACTACGGCGCCCCGGCTGAATAGGCGACCGCGACAAGCGCTCGTCACCGGGCAGATCTTGGGTTGAAAGAATAAAGACAAACTTCGAGGACGATAAATTGAGTCGAGAAGAGATCGACCGGGCATGCGCGGAGATCACGGCTGGCTGGCTGAACAGTGATCCCGATGCAATCATGGGTCATGTGACGGATGACGCTATGTTCCTCGGTCCGCATGAGCCACGGGTAAATGGCGGGCCCGCCATCCGCGCCTGGCTCGAGAGTTTTTTCTCACAGGTGAAGATGACCAAAGTCGACAGGGTCGATGACCGCGACCTCGTGATCTCTGGTGATCTGGCGGTCGAACGGAGCTCCTACGATTGGAGATCGGATTGGTGTTCGGTGGTGGCTTCCTTTTGATCTCTGCGCACACGTGTGCGCCCGTTCGTCGATTGTACCTCCGCCCCAACCGTCCTAATACCGTGGACGGCGGTACCGAGCCCGTTTGGGTGCGAAACGGCGCCGAGCTGTTCTACCGCGACGAGGTCTCTTGGTGGACTCACAAGATTCGAGGCCTACACTGCAACAATTTCATCATGGCCCAAAAGACCAACGCCTTTTACGGCGCACACTCGCCGGCGCGACCATCCTGGAAAATCGCTTCCTCGGACCCGTTCTCCCGTCGGCGAATCGGGACGAGGCGAAAGCCGCCGGTAACAACTCCCCTTACCCACCGCATCAGCCCGCGACCCTGCCCGGACGGATCGGCGCTATTCGATGTGGATCCCCCGGCCTGACGCCGGGGAATCGCCTAAAAAGCTCCGTGCAGCGCGGGCTTACGCGTCGCGATTCGGCTGCGGGGTAATGCGCAAGTAGGGTTTCACTTCTTTGAAACCCTTGGGAAACTTCTTTTCCGCCTCTTCGTTGCTCACCGAAGGTACGATGATGACGTCATCGCCGTCCTTCCAGTTCACGGGTGTCGCCACCTGATAATTCGCGGTCAGCTGTAGCGAGTCGATCACGCGCAGGATCTCGTCGAAGTTGCGTCCAGTGCTCGCCGGGTACGTAATGGTGAGCTTTACTTTCTTGTCCGGACCTATCACGAAAACCGATCGCACTGTCATCGTGTCGTTGGCTTCCGGATGGATCATGTCGTAGAGGTCCGACACCTTCCGACTGGCGTCGTCGATGAGGGGGAAGTTGACGGCCACCCCCTGGGTCTCTTCGATGTCTTTGGACCACTTCTCGTGATCACCGACTTTGTCCACGCTGAGCCCCACGACTTTGACGTTCCTCTTGTCGAACTCGCTCTTGAGCTTTGCTACTTCACCCAGCTCGGTGGTGCAGACTGGCGTGAAGTCCTTGGGGTGCGAGAACAACACGGCCCAACCATCCCCAATCCAGTCGTGAAACTGAATGGAACCCTCCGTCGTATCGGCTTTGAAATCGGGAGCCGTATCTCCCAAACGAGTTGCCATGGCACCTCTCCTTTAAAAAGCGATCATAGTTTAATGAGTGAATCGGTGCATTCCGCTTCCACAGACTCAACTTATGAGTTGCAGACTACAGCGAGACTGTGCGTTTTTCCAACTATTTTTACGACTGCGCGGTCCCGCAGTGTCGGTCGCCCGGCCTGCCCTCAATATCTCGTGGGTCAGGCTGTGTCAGCCACTAGACGCGGAGCTTCACTGGCGCGGTTTCGTAGTTGAGTCACAGCGACTGGGGTAGATGGCTTCGAGGATCTCGTAACGGCCGAGACGATGTCAGGGTTGAAGTGCCATCAGACGGCTTGCTATAGGGTGGGTTGGCCGACCATGCTGAGGACACGTTGCTCTTCGAGTTGACGATTTCAACAGGGACGAACCGAAGGTTCAAACCTTCCAGATCTGACTCAAGTGTAAATATTTGCATTCTTCTGTTTAGGCTTCTTTTTAGGAGGCGATTGTCATGGACGTGCGGTTTTCCCAACTTCTCTCCACGAGCATCCTCGGGTTCTCCGTGATCATCGCGACCGCTTGCGGTGATCGAACACCGCCGGTCATCCAAGAGCTCGCGATCGCTTCTAACCCCAACCCGGCGGCACCACTCGCGGCGATACTCTCGCTGCGAACAGACGCGCCGGTGAGGGTTCGGTTGCGCATAGAAGACGGCTCTGACGAGTGGGACTCCTCGAGAAGCGACCGCTTGGAGTCTGAGCAGAGCATTACCGTTTTGAAACTGCGCGCGGGGACGAGCCACCGCATCCGTGCCGTCGTTTCCGACGCGGCTGGACGACGTGTGGCTTCTCGGCTCGACACGAGGCACATTGGCGCGGCAAACATTGGAGAACGAAAATCTTTTCCCTCTTTGGAGCGCGGACGAGTCTCACGCCGTGATGAGTTACCAGGCGACGGGGCCGCCGAACCTTCACATCCTTACTCTGAACGGAAACGGGGAAACCACGCGGCTTCTCGAGAGCGAGCACGAACAGTTCCCAACATCGTGGTCCGCCAATGGGAGGTTTATCGCGTACACCGACTATAACCCTGAGACGGGCCCCGATATTTGGATCGTCGACATGGA
Organism: Acidobacteria bacterium bin61; assembly: GCA_963578475.1. Lineage (GTDB taxonomy): Bacteria > Acidobacteriota > Vicinamibacteria > Marinacidobacterales > SMYC01 > SMYC01. Next base: position 59,588 of record CAUZCL010000019.1, read on the forward strand.
AGGGGAGGCGCTAGGGACGCCGTTTCAGGCGACTGCGTTTCAGGAGACCCACGGGGTTTTCTCGCCCGACGGGAAATGGTTGGCGTACGTGTCCAATGAGACCGGACGTAAGGAGGTTTACGTTAGATCTACGTCGGGGCCAGGAAAGCATCTCCTTTCTGTGGACGGCGGCAACGAGCCCGTTTGGACGCGCAACGGAGCCGAGCTGTTCTATCGAAACCAGAACAAGATGATGGTGGTTGCGGTGGAGACCGAGCCGATCTTTCGTCCGCAGACTCCGCAATTGCTGTTCGAGAAGGCAGCCACGCGAAACTTGAATGAAACGCTCGTTGCTCAGTACGACGTCTCACTCGATAGACAGCGTTTCCTGATGCTCGAGCCAGTGGAGCCCGTCGACGCCACCGAAATTACGCTGGTACAAAATTGGTTTCAGGAACTGAAACGGCTCGCCCCACCGCCAATTAGGCCTGGAAAGCGCGCCCTCACTTTGACAACCACCGACCGGCCGTGATACCAAACCAATTGGGAGGGTACCCATGGCTCTATCCCGGCGACAATTCTTTCAATCGAGCGCGATCGCGCTCGCGACGACCGCTTTCGGCTTCGACTTGAGCGCGGCGGCGTCGCGCGCGAAAGAGCTCAGGATTGCCCGCACGACCCAGACCCAGAGCGTCTGTCCTTACTGTGCCGTCGGCTGCGGCGTCATCATCCACACCCTCGGTGACCGCGCGAGCAACGTGAAGCCGACCGTCGTTCACATCGAAGGCGACACCGACAGCCCCATCAACCAGGGCACGCTCTGCTCCAAAGGCATTTCGCTTAAACAATATGTCGTCAATGACCGCCGTTTGACCAAGCCTCTTTATCGCGCGCCCGGCGCCTCGGGGTGGACGGCCATTTCGTGGGACGACGTCATCGAGCGCATGGCGCGCAGGATCAAAGACAGCCGCGACGTGGGCTTCGAAGCCGAAGACCGCAACGGGCGAACCGTCAATCGCCTCGAGAACATCGCACTCATCGGCGGCTGCACCGACACGAACGAGATCAACTACCTTCTCGGAAAATTCCGCTTCGGCCTGGGTATCGTTACCTACGAGAACCAGGCCCGGCTCTGACACGGCCCCACGGTGGCCAGTTTGGCCGCCACCTTCGGACGGGGCGCGATGACGAACGGCTGGACCGACGTTGCCAACACGGACGTCGTCCTCGTCATGGGCGGAAACCCTGCGGAGAACCATCCGGTTGGTTTCCGCTTCGCCATGGAGGCCAAAAAGAAACGCCAGGCGAAGATCGTGTGCGTTGATCCGCGGTTCACCCGCACCGCGGCCGTCTCTGATGTCTACGTGCCGCTGCGCTCGGGTAGCGATATCGCTTTTCTCGCTGGGCTCATCCACTACGCCCTCAGTAACGACCTCTATCACAGGGACTATGTCAAGGCGCACACGAACGCACCGTTTCTCGTGAGCGAAGGCTTCGGTTTCGAGAACGGCTACTTTACGGGATGGGATGGTGCGTCGAAGAAATACGACAAGTCGAGCTGGCAGTATGAGCTCGGCAACCAAGGCTATGCGCGCGTCGACACCTCGCTCGATCACCCGCGGTCTGTGTTTCAGCTCTTGAAGCAGCATTATGCCCGCTACACCGCGGAGCGCGTCGCCGAGATCTGCGGTTGCACTGTGGAAGAGTTCAACCGTGTCGCTGAAGTCGTTTGCTCCACCGGCCGCGCGGGCCGCGCGGGGACGATCCTCTACGCGCTCGGCTGGACGCAGCACAGCCATTCGGTGCAACTCATCCACGCGGCGGCAATACTGCAGCTTCTTCTCGGCAATATCGGGATGCCCGGCGGAGGTGTGAACGCCCAGCGCGGCCACTCGAATATCCAGGGTGCGACCGACATGGGTGCGTGGAACATGCTCCCGGGCTACATCAAAGTGCCTCGCGCTGACTGGCAGAGCCTCGACGACTATGTCGACGCCAACTCACCGCGGCCGCTTCGTCCCAACGCGCTCAACTATTGGAGCAACACGTCGAAATTTATCGTGAGCCTCCTCAAGGCCTATTACGGCGACAAAGCGACGCCCGCGAACGATTTCGCCTACGCAAATCTTCCGAAGGTCGGCGAGAACGACAACTTTGGCTGGGGTTTCTTTTTCGATCGCATGTACAAGGGCGAGGTCGAGGGGTTGATCTCGTTCGGGATGAATCCGGTGGCGAACGGTCCCAACTCGCCGAAGATGCTCGCAGCGCTCCGCAAGTTGAAGTGGATGATCGTCGTCGAGAATTTCGAGACCGAGACCGCCGCGTTCTGGAACGCGAAGAAGCTGGCCGAGGAATATTACGGCGACGCGCCGGACGCTTCCGAAGTCGACACCGAAGTGTTCTTGCTCCCGGCAGCGTGTTTCGCCGAGAAGGACGGCGCTTTTGTCAACTCGTCCCGCTGGCTTCAGTGGAAGCGCGCGGCGCTCCCGCCTCCAGGCGACGCGAAGCCGGACCAAGAGATTATCGCCCGCCTCTTCCTCAAGATCCGGGAGTTCTACGAGCAAGAAGGGGGTGCTTCGCCCGAGCCGCTGATGGACATTGCGTGGAACTACGGCAATGCTGTGTCTCCCGATCTCGAGGAAGTTGCCAAGGAAGTCAACGGCCAAGAGGTCGCGAGCGGCCAGCAAATTCCGGGCTTCGGCGCGCTCCGGGATGACGGCTCGACCCTTTGCGGCAACTGGCTCTACGCGGGCTCTTTTACCGAGGACGGCAACCAAATGGCGCGGCGCGGTCAGGAAGATCCGACCGGGCTCGGCGTCCACGCGAACTGGGCGTGGAGCTGGCCGGCCAATCGGCGCGTTCTCTACAACCGCGCTTCCGCGGATGCGAACGGGAAACCTTGGGATGAAACGCGTGCGGCGATTCGCTGGCAAGGGAATCGCTATGTTGGCGATGTTCCCGATTTCAAAGCCGACGCGCCGCCCGATGCGTTGGGCTCGTTCATCATGCTGCCCGAGGGGGTCGCGAAGCTCTTTGCGACGGATTTCGTCGAAGGTCCTTTCCCCGAGCATTACGAGCCAGTGGAGTCTCCCGTCGACAACGCCATGCACCCGGCGGTGGGGGCGAATCCGATGGCGACGATATTCGAAGGCGAGCTCGATCGGCTCGGAACTGTCGAGGACTACCCTTATGTCGCGCTTACCTATCGACTGACCGAGCATTTTCATTATTGGACCAAACACGTTACGACCAACTCGCTCTTGCAGTCGAGCTTCTTTGTCGAGATCCCCGAACCGCTCGCGAAGGAAAAAGGCATTTGTAGTGGCGACCGGGTTCGGGTGACGTCGGCACGCGGCGCAGCCGAGGGTCCGGCGATGGTGACGAAACGCATCCGTCCACTAAAAGCCGGAGGGCGCACGATTTACCAAGTAGGGCTTCCGATCCATTGGGGCTATCTCGGCCGGACGAAAGGTCCTCTCGTCAATAACCTGACGCCGTCGGTCTTGGACCCCAACTCAGGAACGCCGGAGTACAAAGGATTTCTCGTCAACCTTGAGAAAGCGAAGGTCTAATGGTCACCGTCGCCAAGCTGATCGACACCACGACCTGCATCGGCTGCAAGGCGTGTGAAGCGGCCTGCCAGGAGTGGAACGAGCAAGGCCTCACCGCCGGAAGCTTCGAGGGCTCTTATCAGACCTTTCCCACGACGCGTCACGATTTCTGGAACGTGATCCAGTTCAACGAGATCGAGCACGAGGACGGAACTCTGTCTTGGCTCATGGCGAAGTTCCAGTGCTTGCATTGCGTCGATGCTGGTTGTCTCACCGCTTGTCCCGCGCCGGGTGCTATCTTCCGCCACGAGAACGGCACCGTCGATATCGACGAGGATAAGTGCATCGGCTGCGGCTACTGCATCACCGGCTGTCCTTTCGACGTACCCAAGCTGAATCCGGTGACGCGCAAGGCATACAAGTGCAACTTGTGCTCCGACCGGACGGCCGTTGGCCTCGAGCCTGCCTGCATCAAAGCTTGCCCGACGAATTGTTTGACCTTCGGCGAGCGCAGTGATCTGGTTCAAATCGCGAACGATCGCGCCGAGGAGCTGCGCGCGCGCGGGAGCGAAAAAGCCGGTGTCTACAATCCCGCGGGGGTGGGGGGGACGAACGTCATCTATGTGCTCGGCGACGCCTCGAACCCCGAAGATTATGGCCTCCCGAACGATCCGGTCGTGCCCTTGACGGTGCGCCTCTGGAAAGGCCCGCTCAAGTGGCTCGGCAACACGTTGTTGGTGGGCGGCGTGCTGGGAGCCTTTCTGCACTACGTTCGCTTCGGCCCGAAGACCTATGAAGAGAAAGCGCCATGAGCGACGCGAGCCAAAAGCTGGTGCGCTTCTCCTTCGCGGAACGGGCGAGGCACTGGATGGCGGCGCTCAGCTTTGTTTATGCCGCGCTCTCGGGTCTCGCTCTTTGGTCGCCCCATCTCTTCTGGCTTTCGAGTGTTCTGGGCGGCGGCGAGACCGTGCGGCGCTGGCATCCGTGGGGCGGGGTCCTATTTGGTGTAGCGCTCGGGCTCATGTTCAGAAACTGGGCCCGCGAAATGAAGCTGGATGCCGACGACAAGGTGTGGCTGAAGAGCGCGCACAAATATGCCGTCCACGACGAGGAGGGTCTTCCCGAGCCTGGGAGGTTCAACGCTGGGCAGAAGATGCTCTTTTGGTTGCAGTCCCTGGCCGTTACCGTGCTCATCGCCACCGGGGTCGTCCTCTGGTTCCCCGAGGCGATGCCGCGCGCCCTCCCGCTCACCGCGATCCTCGTCCATCCGGCGGTCGCCGTACTGTCCATCGGCGGAATCATCGTCCACATCTATATGGGGACGGCTGCCGTCCCCGGAGCGTTGCGTGGCATGATTCAAGGCTGGGTGCGGCCCGGTTGGGCGGCGTCGCACCATCCCAAGTGGTATCGGGATATCTCGAAATGATGGCTCTATGAAAGCCTCGCTCATTTCAGGCGTTTCGACAACGCAAAAGATTACCGTCGACGAGCCTCGCACGATCGCATTTCTCGGGAAAGAAGGTCGCATCTACTCGACGCCTTCGATGGTGCGCGACGTGGAATACACCGCCCTGCAGCTCGTGGGCGAGCATCTCGACGAAGGCGAGAGCTCGGTTGGGACGCATGTCTCGATGGACCATCTCGGCGCGACACCTCTCGGCGCGTGGGTCGAAGTTCAGCTCACGGTGACCGATGTCGACTGCCGGAAGGTCACGCTCGAGGCCGAAGTGCGAGACAGCGTGGAAGTCGTTGGCCGTGGCCGGCATATCCGCTTCGTGATCGACGTCGAGCGGCACAAAAAACGGCTCCAGGCGAAGCTCCAGGAGCTGTCGGGTTGGCGTTAGCGAAACGGAGGCGTCTGTTCTATGATACCGGCTTCTTAGCGATCTACCCCGCCAGATGGAGGATGACTACTTTGCGATTTCGAAAATATCTCATTTCCGCAGCAGCGAGCCTGCTCGTGCCTTGTTTAGCACTTGCCCAGGACGAGGACACCAGCTCCGAGGACGCGACCTACGCCCTCATTGATGCCGTCATCGACGCCGATACCCGTGAGGTCCGGAACCAACTGGGCGAAGGTGCCGACGCCAGCGTGAAGACGGATGAGGGACTCCCGGTCGTGGGCTATGCCGCCATGAAGGGTGAGGCCGACATCGTCGCCGCGCTCGGCGAGGCAGGAGCGGATCTCGAAGGTCAGGACAAGACTGGGGCCACAGCGCTGATGTATGCCGCCCAGTTCAATCATAACGAGATCGTCACCGCCCTCATCGAGGCTAGCGCCAGCGTGAACGCGGCCGACAATCTTGGTTGGACGCCGCTCATGCGTGCGGTCATCGGCGGGAATCTCGACGCCGTTACCGCGCTCATGGAAGCCGGCGCGGACGTGAACGCGACCGACTTTTTCGGCCGTTCTGCCGTTCGCATCGCGGAAGGCCGCGATCTCGACGAGATCGTCGGCGCGCTCAACGGCACACCCGACTCCTGAGCGACGACGATTTGTAGCTAGCTTGCGACGGGTGGCCCGAAGTCCGGCGCGAGCTTGTCTGGGCGTATTCTGGAGTCTTGACGCCAAAAGCGTTGGGAGCTTCTTTGTGCTGTGGCCGCCGTGAGCATGAACGGAGGGTTCTCGAGTCTTGACTCCGGAAGCGTTTGAGCTTCTTTGTGCAAGGCGAGCCCAACGTGCGCTGATGCTCGCCGAGCGCTATCTCGAATCCCGCCAGGCTCTGACGTTCTACGGAGCCGTCGCCTCATTTCAACGCGCGACAGGCAGTTTCGAGGACCTCAGAACGCTTGCCGTAGAGCAAGGCCCAGCCGTGCTCGCGCGCGCCTCTTGGGAGCTCGACGAGACGACTTGCGAGGAGGCGATGGACGCCTATCTATCCGGCGCCGACCGCACTTCCCCCCGTGCTTTTTTCGCCCGGGTACTTCTGCAACGTGACCAGAGGTGCATGCAGGGTTCTCACCTGGCTCAGCTGGGTGTCATCGTCGCTCAAGGAGACGGCACGGCCCTCGAGCTGCAATGTGCGCTCTGTTTCGAAGTGTGGCGCCATGGAAAAGACCTCTGCCACGCCTGTGGTGAAAGAGGGCTTGGACACTACGCCGCCCCGGAGCTCGCGCACCTGGAAGTCCAGGCATGCGAATCCTGCGGGATCTATTTGAATCTCGTCCACCAGGAAAAGGACCCCGAAGCGGTTCCGGATGTCGACGAAATCGCTGCATTGCCACTTGATATTTGGGCGAAAGAGAAAGGCTTTCGTAAGCCCATCCCGAATCTCATCGGGATGTAGACTAGCTTTTGGTCTGGAGTTTGAAGTCGACTTCAACGTCCGCGAGCACGTTGATGGGGGCGCCGTCTACACTAGCGGCCTTGAACTTCCACGTCCTCACGGCGGCGATCGCGGCGCCGTCGAGCCCCTTGTCAAGTCTCTGGTGAAGGCGTATGGCCCCGATTGAGCCGTCCTTGCGAATGATGACCCTCAAAATGACGCGTCCCTCGATGCCGCGGTTGAACGCGCTCTGCGTGTAGAGAGGCGGTGTGTCTTTGACGACCTCTGGCAGGATGAGAAGCTCTGTCTCGAGGGTGACGGGTCTCTCGGTGATAAAAATTCGAGCTCCACTCGGCTGGCTCGCAATGAGAAGGATCTGTGCGAGATAGGTCCGCCGGCGCTCTTTCGCCCAGTCGAGAGCCGTTTGCCCACGCCGGTCCACGATTGTGGTGTCCGCACCCGCCATCAACATCAGCCGGGCCGCATCCACGCGACCTCTTTTGACCGCTATGATGAGCGCCGTCTCGCCGCCGTTGTTCTGAAGGTCGAGGTTCGCTTGTGCCTTCGTGAGCAACGTTATGAGCTCAGGCTTGTTTCTACGGGCCGCATACATGAGCGCCGTGTACCCGTCTCGATCCGCCGCATCAGGGTCCACAATCGGGTTTCCAAGCAGAAGCCGAGCTTCTTCATAGTCGCCGTCGCGAACCTCTTTCCGAAGCGCCTCGTCAAGGTCCTGCCCCTGCCCAAGCCCCACAAACCCCAGCAAAAGAAGCCCGACCCAAATCTTGTGAACCATCCCCCCGAGTCTAGCACGAAGCCCAAACCCGCCTTTGCAGCGGTGTAGGGATCTTAAGAGCTACGGGATGTGGGGGTATGGGCATAAGGGGTGTTTTGTTTTTATCCCCACCTCCCCACCTCCCCTTGCTTTTCTTGTGGGTTGTCAAAAGTTGAGGGATATGGGGATAGGACGGGTTTTTTGCTCTTGTCTTCACTCGGCTCGTCCCCGCCTCTCTTTGGCGCTGCCGCGGTCTGCTTTGGCGCTTTAGTTGAAGTGGATGGCTCGTACTCGGGCTGCGAGACGCCGCGGATCGTGCTCGGAGGCCCGCCTGAGCTCGGACCACCGGAGGCTCAGGCGCTCTACACCAACGCTCTCCGGAGGGAGGTCGATGCGGAGCTCTTGCCAGCCGGGCATGAGCGTAAGACGGGCGAGCGCTTTCCCGTCGAGCGACATCGAGACCGTTTGAGCTGTCCCTTGAAGAGGGGCTATTGAGAGCACCAAGGTTCGCGTCGACGGCGGGCGGCGGAACAATAGCGTGGAGCGCGTGCGGTGCGCCCACCGGAACCAGTATGAGTCTTCCCGCTCGGAGAGCATCCAGCCGCTCTCAAAGTGCTGGCGTGAGCTCGGGGCGCCTGCCTCGATGTGCACGGGGTCGGGCGGGAGCGCCTCGCGCCGGGTCTTTAAGACGATAATCCCGGAATCCTCGTAGAAGGTATCGACAGGAAGCACGTCTTCGACGAAAGACACGACGCCGCGTTTCGCGTAGGCCTTGTCGATCACGAAATAGCCCAGACCCAAAAAGCGAGCGACATGGGGCGCCGCGTCACGCTCCCGCTCGAGGAGCTCCTCGGTGAGCGCGATACGTCCTTTCCGCAGATCGATGAGCGGGCGCACGAGCGGAAGCCCGAGATAGTACTCGCTCTTCTCCCGTGGCACGCGCGCCGCCGTGCCGACAAAAATAGGCTTTCCGTGGGTGCGCTGGTGGTCCATGATCTCGGGCGGGGACTGTTCGATGCCGGGAATCTCCACGACGGTGGCGTCGCTCGCGTCTCGCGCTAGCTCGGCGTACACCTCATGGGTCTCGGCGCGAAAAAGAGGCGTTGGGATTGCCAAATATTCCGCCACAAGAACGAGGGCAGCGAGCGCGGTCGGCCATCGTTTCTTGGGTGACCAGCGAAGCGCCATCATCATCGCCAGCGAAAGCATCATCATGATGGTGAAGCGCGAAGGTGCGCGCAGGTTCTCGAGGAGCGGTGTTTTGCTGATGAGCCAAAACGGCAGCGGTAGGCCGGTATCGGCCCCGGCGATATGAAGCGAGCTTCCTAGGCTCAGGACGAAGAAGAAAAGCGCCGCCAAAGCCCAGAAGCGATGCCTCCACCCGAGCGCGGCGAGGACGAGCAGCAAGAAGCCTGGAAAGACGGTCGTCTCCGTCAAGTTGTCGGCAAAAGCCCGCGCGCCAAAAATCGTCTGCTGCGGCGGCGGGACGACGAAGGCGGCGATGTCGGCGACGTAGCGATCCGCGCCGGGATAGGGTGGGTAGCTCCAATCGGACAAGTCAGAGAAAGCTTGCAAGAGAAGAGGTGCCATGAGTGCCAGGACGACGAGACCCACGACGAGAACACGAGCCAGGAGTGCCTGTTCGCGACGATAGCCGAGCCATAGCAGCGTGAAGAGGCCGAGGAAGACGAGATAGGAGAGCGCCGTATAACCGCACAGAGCCGCCACCAATCCCGTGAGCGCGGCGAGCGGCCAGTATTGGCGCGGTCTTTCGCATAGCTCGATTAGCAGCAAGACATAAAGCGGGATCCACTCTGTTCCAAGGAGGTCGTAATGTCCCGCGAGGCGCGCGAGCCGGTACGGACAAAACGCGAACGCGATGCCGGCGAGAAAGGCACCTCCCTGGGTGGCTCCGACCCGACGCGCCAGCGCGTAGGTCGCGAGCGCGGAAGCGACGAACGTCCAGAGGATGAGGAGGTTCGGGGCTCTGACCGGTCCCACGAGCTTCTCGAGCGGCGCCACGAGCAGACCTTGCAACGACGCAAGCGTGTGGAGCGAGAGGCCGATACCCACGGGATAAAAAATCTGCTTGGTCTCGAAAGGACTCGTGCCGAGCTCGAAGAGGGCTTTTTCGACCCACCAATAGTTCCAGAGATAGGCTTTGGCGTCCCCGCCGACTTCGCCGACGTGATGGGTTCCGAAATGAGAGGCGAGCGGATAGGTGAAGACGAGGGCTAGAGCGAGGTAGGCGAGAGCCAGAAGACAAGCCCGGAGGGCTCGCCTCGACGTCACGAAGAACCTTCTCCGTTTTTCTGGCGCCGCCTCCGTCGAAAATACTCCACTTGATATTTGCGCACGGCGTTTGAATGTTCGCGAAAGCTCCTCGAAAAATGATGGGTCCCGTCGTTTTTCGAAACGAAGTAGAGATAGGAGGAGTCTGCGGGCTCGAGCACGGCATCGATGGCCGCTTCGCCCGGCGAGGCGATGGGGCCGGGCGGGATGCCAGCGACGCGATAGGTGTTGTAGGGGCTCGCGAGCTCGAGGTCGACGCGGCGAATATTGCCGTCATACGTACCTTGGAGCTTCAGCGCGTAAATGATCGTGGTATCCATGCCGAGCGTCATCCCCCGCTCGAGGCGATTCCACACGACAGAGCCGATGAGCGGCCTCTCGTCGGCGCTCCCCGTTTCTTTTTCGATGATGGAGGCCAGGGCCATGACTTCACGCACCGTCAATCCCAGCTCTTTGGCTTTGCTCCTTTTGCCGTCGTCGAAAACGGCTTTGAATTGTCCCACCATCGCCAGGGCCACTTCGGCGGCCGTCGGGTTGCGCGTGAAATGGTACCGGGTGGGGAACAAGTAACCTTCGAGATTCGGCGCGTCTTGGTCGAGCTTTGCAATCAGAGCCCCGTTCTGGAATGCGTCTTCGAGCTCTTCCGCATTTCCGACATCGTGGCTCGCCAGGTGCTCGGCGATCTCGACGAGGGTCAAGCCTTCGGGAACGGTGACGCCGAACGTGTAGATGTCACCCGTGACGAGCCGATCCAACACCTCCATGGTGGAAAGCGGCTCAGAGAAGCGATACTCGCCCGCCTGAATGCGTGTGGTGTCGCCTCGCAGCCTGAGCGCCGCCTTGAAGATCCTCTCATCCTCGACGATACCTGCTTCGTCGAGAGCGCGTGCGATGGATGCTCCGGCGGCCCCGCGCTCGACCGTGAAGAAAATCTCGTCGCCGAAACCCTTGTATGGCGTTTGCGCTGTCTCGTAAGCGCGGTAAGCGACGTAGCCGGAGGCAGCCGCGCCGATGAGCAGAATAAATACGAGCGTCTTGAGGGTGCGTACGCGCATATCGGGAGTCCTACCTGCTCCTCGAATCCAGGTAGCCCTGGAGGATGAGCGCCGCGGCGACTTTGTCGATCGTCTGTTTGCGTTTTGCGCGCGACATGTCGGCCTCGAGAAGGGCGCGCTCTGCGCCTACGGTGGTGAACCGCTCGTCCCAGGTCGTCACCGTGAGCCCGGTCGCCTCGCGGAGCGCCTCGATGAAGCGACCGATTTTCTTTGCTTGAGGCCCTTCGGAGCCGTCGAGCGACAAAGGCATCCCGACAAGAATCTCGGCAACGTCTTCGATGCGCGCGAGCTCCAAGAGGTGTGCGATGTCTTTGCGGTTCCCGCGGCGCTCGAGCGTTTCCTTGGGCGTCGCGATTACCGCACCTTCGTCGGAAAGAGCGACACCTATACGCTTGTCGCCGACGTCGAGTCCCATTAAACGCATCGTTATATTTAAGGTTAAAGAGAGTATAGACTTCGCTCGGAAAAGCGGTCAAACAAGATGATTCTACTCGGCGCGTCCGGACTTGCGCTCGAAAGCGACGATCGCACCCTTCTCTTCGCGCTGGCGCTTTCCGCGGCCACCGGGCGCCCATTCCGCTGGGAAGGCTTCCGCAACGAGACTAGCGGGCTCACGGCGAGCGAGGCGCACTGGGTCCAGTTCTTCGCCTCATTGTGCGATGCCCGAGCTTTTGCTGGCGAGTCCGGGGGCAGCGTTGTGGAGCTCGAGCCCGCCGTTATCGTACCGGGCGAGCACGAGATAGCCATTCCAGGGGACGAGCCTGCACTCCCGTTTCTGCGTGCCGCCCTTCTCTCGCTCGCGCGGACCAACGGCGAATCGCGCCTGGCGGTGAAAGGGAGCACCCACGCGCCGGGGAACGAGACGTTCGAAGTGACGAGCTCGACCTGGACAGACCTACTGAAGCCGCTCGGTGTCGAGCTCGCGGTGCAGCTGCACTCTGCTGGATTTCTGCCGCGAGGCGGCGGCGAGATGACGGCGCACGTGACGGGCGGTGCGTGCTGGAAAGGGGCTGATTGGTCGAAGCGTGCCGAGCTCGACGCCATTCAAATCGTTTCCGCCGGGGCGTCGCTTCCCGCTCACGTACAGCAGCGTCAGGCTGCTCGCGCTCGCTCGGGCGTCGCGATCTTGGGCATCGAGCCAGCCGTACAGCTTTTGAAGCTTCGTCCTGGAAGCTCTGGAAGTGTCGTGGCTCTCACGGGATCCTTCGGAGGGCTCCGCGTCACGATGGCTTCGGTGAGCGAGCGGGGGAAATCGGCCGAGACCGCCGGGGAAGAGGTCTCGGCCGCGTTTCGGCGCTACGCGCGACAGCCCTACGTCGTGCCCGAGCGCCTCGTGGACTCGCTCCTGCCTTTTCTCGCTTTCGCGGAAGGGCCGTCCAAGCTCACCACGCCGCGTCTTCTGCCCCGCGCACTCGCCTCCACGCAACTCATCGAGGCGTTCACAGGGCGGAAAGTCGAGATAGACGGCAAGCCGAACGGCCCCGCGACAATTACGATCGGGTCGAGCTCTGAGCAGTAGTCGCGACAAAATCATTCGCGGAAAACTGGAAGAAAGAACAGCCACAGAGCCACAGAGGTCAAGAGGCGTTTCGTGAAAGCGGCTCCGGGAGAGGATGCAGAGGGAACTGAGAGAGAGCAACGATGCGCTCGGTACCCTCGGTTTTTCCTCTGTGTTCGACGTGGCCTAGTAGCACGCAAGTCTAAATATCGTCGCAAGCGCGATCGCATGGCTTGCCGCGAGGTTTTTTACGACCCGCACAAGCAAAAAGCGCCCTCTCGAACCTCTTTGGCTCTGTGCCTCTGTGGCAAGAGTAGGAGGTTTTCGCGGGCTAGTTCCGAGCTTCGGAGCACTGGAGTTGCAAACTGCAGCACGTGCTTGCATACTGAAACGCTTGGCTGATAAGCAACTGAGGGGCAACCTGCGTTGAGGCACCCTAACCTCGCTCTATTGCTGGCTCTTTCCGTGTCCATCGCTCTGTCTGCGGGGGCCGGGTCGCCGGCTCCCGATGTCGACCTTCGCCTCGAAGACGAAGAAGCGAAGCTGGCGCTTTTGAACGATAGGCTAGGCCTCCTAAACGACGAGCTCTCGCAGCTGGATTTGAAACAAACGACGCTTCTTGGTGAGTTGCACCGCTTCGATATCCAGATTCGCCTCGCCAACAAACAGCTCGAGCTTCTAGGTCTTGAGCTCAAACGCGGCTATCGGGAGATCGACGCAAACCTGAAGCTTATCCAGGCGCTCGAAGCATCCATCGCCGAGCTGATCCCTTACCTAAAAAGCAGGTCGGTGAGCCTATACAAGCAAGGGCGGTTGAGCTATCTGCGGCTGCTTCTTTCCGTGGAAAAGCCTTCCGAGCTGACGCGGGCCTACCGCTATGTTTCTCGGCTCGCGCGTGAGGACGGCAGGAAGATGTCGCGCTTTCTCAACGATCAGAAAGCATTGGAAGAGACGAAAGCGCGGCTCCTGCAACAGACCGAAGCCACCCTTGCCACACGTAAAGAGGTTCAAGGTGCAACCCGTACGCTCGCGAGCCGGCGGGAGAGCCGGGCGACGCTTCTCGGCGAAATCGAGAATCGTCGTGAGATGGCGGGAACTCTCGTGTACGAGCTCGAGCAGGCTCGCGAAAAGCTCAGCGCCCTCCTTGAAACTTTGTCCGCGGGCGAGCCGCTGCCTGAAACTGCGACGGTCCACATTCCCATGCGGGTCTTCCAGGGCGAGCTCGGCTGGCCGCTCGACGGCAAGCTCGAAGGCCGCTTCGGGACAGAACTGCACCCGCGCTTCAAGACCGTGACGGTGCGCAACGGCATCGAGCTCGAGGCCCCGCTCGGGACACCGGTGGGCGCTGTTTACGTTGGTGAGGTCGCCTTCGCCGCCTGGTTCGAAGGCTACGGGAAGCTCCTCATCCTTCGCCATCCGGGAAACGTCCACAGCCTTTACGGTTATCTCGAAGAATTCACTGTCTCGCCGGGCGATTGGGTGGAGCAAGGCCAGCCGGTTGCCTCGGTCGGCGAGACGGGGTCGCTTGCGGGCGCACGGCTCTACTTCGAGCTTCGGTTCCAGGGCGCGCCGGTCGACCCCGAAACTTGGCTTGACCTGTCGCGAAAGGTCGTACTTCTAATAAGCGACGCGAATTGACCCGCGCCGCCTGGCACGGCAAAATAGGCAGAGAGCCTTATCAACGGAGGATTTGCTCGCCCATGAAGAAGGTACGCGCCAAGCATCTCATTCTCACTTTCTCTATCCCGTTCGTTCTCTACGCCATTCTCGGCGGATTTCTCGGCCGTGCCCTGGCGCGCGACAGCGCCTACCGCTACCTCTCCGTTTTTCAGGATGTCGTCAGCCTCCTCATGAACAACTATCTGGAGGCACCGGAGATGGATGAGGTCATGAATGGCGCCATCCGGGGGATGATGGAGGCTCTCGACACCGACAGCGTGTATCTTACGCCCGAGGAGTACCAAGCTTTTCGTGACCCGGATGCGCAGCCGCAGGCGGGCATCGGCATTGAAGTCACGAAGCGATATTATATTCAGGTCGTGGCCGTGCTGCCCGGCTCACCCGCGGCCGCAGCCGGGCTTCTGCCTGGCGACCGACTGAAATCCATCGACGGCAAGAACACACGCGAGACCAACGTCGTGGTCGGCGATGCCAAGCTGAGAGGACCGGCAGGATCCAAGCTCGAGCTCGAAGTGATTCGAGGCCGACAGCCGGAGCCCATCAAGATGACGGTGGATCGCCTTGACGTCGTCTCGTCACCCGTAGAGTTCGAGCTTCTCGAGGACGGAACCGGCTACATTCACGTAACATCCTTTCGCAGCGGGACCGCCACGGACGTCAAACGCAGCCTCGGGATGCTGAAAGGCCAAGGTGCTTTGCGCATCGTTCTTGACGTGCGGAACAGTTTCGGGCGCCTGGCCGAAGATGGTGCCCATGTTGCCGAGCTCTTTGTGCGCGGCGGTATAGCAGCTCGTCTGCAGTCGCGCGCCGGCGAGACGACCGACCTGACGTTAGCGTTGGACCAGGTCGCCTTCGATGGTCCGGCGGCTGTTCTCATCAATCGAGGCAGCTCGGGCGCCGCCGAGATCGTCGCGAGTGCCTTCCGAACCGCCAAGCGCGGGGAGCTCATCGGCATCCAAACGTCCGGCCGCAGCGCGGTGCAGAAAGCCATTGCGCTCGGAGATGGCGCTGGAATCATACTTTCCGTAGCCCAGTATTGGACCCCGGACGGGAAAGCCATGCTGGGTGAAGGCCTCGAGCCGACGATCGAAGTGAGCCGCCCCCCTGACACGCCCGAAGAAGACCCGGTGCTGGAAAAGGCGCTCGAGGTATTAGCCGAAGCGAGCGCGGCCAAGAAGGCAGCTTAGCAAGGAAAAGCCGGCAGCCGCGAAGGGGACCACCGGCTTTTTCTAGAAACTAGCCTTCGATGACGAGCTGGAACTCTTCTTTGAGCCTCTCGCCTTTGATTTTGTCTATCACGTGGACTTCGATCCTATAGACGCCGGGATCCTTGAAGTTCGGAATGCTTAGTGGGATGTCGAAGATCGTGAGAGCGACCTCCGCACTCTGCAACATGAACGGTTCTTCCTTGGTCTGCCCCCTGGGTTTTCCGTCTTTGAAGAACCGGACCTGGACCGTCAGATCGGGCTTGTCACCTTCGACTCCAAAGTTATAGGCGTTGAAGACACCCGAGAACTGATCTTTGGTGGTGTAGAGCCTGAGACTTGCCTCTGGCAGGTTCTGACGTTGAACCAGAACCATCTCGCGCTTGGGAGTGAAGTGATAGCCGCCCAATACAAAGGCATTGCCGAACATGCCAGATGTTTCGCCGCTTCGCTCCGCTTCCGAGAACAACAACATGGAGGAGATCTTTAGCTCGCCCGAGTCGAAGTCGGGGACTTCGAGGTCCATGATCTGCGTTCCGTGGACTTGCGATTCGTCGAGCAACCCGACATAAAGCGTGTAGAGGCCGGGAGGAAATTGCAGCGGCAACTCGTAGGCGTGCCTGCCTCCCTTGGTTTTCGAGACCGTTGCGGGCTCCTCGAACTGGTAAATCTCGAAACCGTCAGCATTCTCGACCGATCCGAAGATGGTGACATCCTCCCCGTTCAGTCCTTCCGAAATCACGACGTCAATCGGGATGAAGATTTGCCCGGCACTGGATCGAAAGAAAACGGGGCTCAGGGTAAAATCGATATCCGTGCTGATCTCTCCCGTTTCACGAAGCGAGGCGAGGAGCAACTTGGCCGGGCTGTTGGGATCGAATTTGTTGTCCGGCTTTTTGAGACGGCCCTTTTCGTCCCGCGCATAGTTGATGCCCGGATTTGTGATGAGACGCTCTTTGACGCGCTCGAGCCGCTCGGCGATGTCGTCGCCGTTCGCGAGGCGCATTCCGAACTGCCCTTGGTTGCGGAACTCGACCGCGAGACCGTCTGGAATACCCATTTGCGGGTTTGGGTCGTAGACCCACGTCGTGCCCGAGGTTCCGCCGCCACGATTCAGCCGTGCGGCATCTACACCGGCCCCGTCGCCAGCTGGATTCGCGCCACCGGGACCACCGCCACCGCCACCGCCACCACCCGGTAGCCCGGCTGCGTCCGCCGAGCGGCCGCGCTGCTGCTGCGACGGGTTTCCGAGAAGTAAGAAAATCTTGCCCATGTCGCTCTCGGAGCCCTTAGTGCCCCGGATTTTGAAATTCTTGTCGGCGACGTCGACCCGCGCTTCGTAACTTTTCTTGAACTCGTTCCCTTTGGTTGGCCGCCGCGGACTGCGAGGCATCGTGCTCGTCGAGATGCTCAATATCCTCGAACGGTCATAATCGCGGCGCATCCAGAAAAGATCTTTGAAGAGCTTTCTGTCATTCTTGCTGACTTGCTGGAACATCGCTATTTCTTGTTTAGTAATGATGGGGCCGACTTCTTTCTCCATCCACTTCTTGTCGCGTCCGTTCAGTTTGTCCTGGGCGAGGCCGGTGGCAGCGAAGCCGATTAGGCTAAAGAAGGCAAGAGCTCGCAATCGCTTGTTAAACATCAAGTTCTCCCTTTTTTCGTCGAGGTCCTTGCGTTCCGGACACACAGATACGTGGCCGAAGAACGCCTACCGAAGGATACGCTGCTTCGAATCCGAGCGCAAATCGCTCCGGCGCAGCGCGGCGCCCGCCTGAAGGTCGCGTGCTATACTGCGAAAAGGGGCATGTCATGAAAGCAAACCGCTCTCCGTTTTCAGTGTCAGTAGCTTTCGTAGGCCTTCTGGGGCTTGTCGTTGGCTGTGGCTCCATCAAGAGGGCATCGTACACGCCAGAGGAGGTCATCGCGGACCTCCGTACCCGGGTTCCACACGAGGACGTCCAGAAGATCGTCGTTCCGTATGACATCAACGACGAGATCCGGCAGCTCGCCATTGAGTCCGTCGACGGCATTCGCACCGATCACAACAGGACACGAGCCATCGTCCACGCCATCATCGGCCGTACCGGCATGTCGATTTCCTACGATTGGCTGTCGAACAAAACGGCCCAGCAGGTTTTCTACGAAGGCAAAGGCAACTGTCTCGCTTACACCAACCTCTTTATAGGTATGGCTCGGGAAGTAGGGATCGACGCCGTTTACGTGGATGTCACCACCATCGAGACCGTCACGAAAGAAGCGGAAGTCATTGTCAATAACGGCCACATCACCGCGGGCGTGCGTTATGGGCCGGAGCTCCGGATGATCGACTTTACCCGCACGCCCGAGCGGGAATATATGGGCGCGAAAGTCATCGACGACTTCGAGGCGATCGCGAACTACTACAACAATCAAGGTTTTCTCTACGGCTATTTCGCCGAGACTGCCGGTGACCTCGGTGACAACTTCGATCCGAAAGCCGCCGAGCTCGAAATGTACGAGATGGCGCTCGACGTCTATCCAAATTTTTATCGCGCCCTCAACAATCTCGGCGTCGCGCTCCGCCGTCGCGGGTTCGTCGACCGAGCCATCGAGAATTACAACCTCGCGCTGCAAGCCGACCCAAAATTCGCCGATGCGCGCTCGAACTTAGGTGCCGCTTATTACTCGTTAGGCCGCGTGGACGACGCGATCCGCGAGTTCGAATTGGCGGCCAAATCGAGTGGATCGAACGCTTATTACTACCATCACCTTGGGATTATCCAGTTCCAGCAGGGAAACTACAAGAAGGCGCTCGATCACTTCAAGAAGGCCGTGTCGCGTAACGGAAGCCTGGCCGATGCCTGCTACTACGTGGGCGAGTCCTACATGAAGCTTGGCAATCGAAGAAAAGCGCTCGAGGCCTATCGCAAGACTCTCAAAAGCGATCCAAACCATCTTTCGGCGCGCGCCAAGCTCGACAGGCTCGTCGTGTCCGGTAACGAGTCAGAGTAGGACGCCCGCCTTCGCCCTTCTTCGCCCTTCGGGCTACGGCGGGTAAACCCGCTACCGTATTTCGAGGGGATCCTCTGGTCCTGGTATAATTGTGTGGCGGGAGGTTGCTGCTGATTCATAAACTCGAAGGGAATGTTGCGGGGTTGAAGGCCCGGCAGAGAAAGCAGCTCGAGAAGCTGTACAAGCGTCGGTTGCCGCCGCGAGAGCTTGTTACGCAGGACTACGCGCGCCGACTCACGGAAATATCGCGGGAGATCCGGCGCCAGGTCGGTGTTCTTGTGAATCGCAAGGGTGAGGTCGAGTGGGTTATTGTCGGTAGCGCCAAGCAGATTGTTCTCCCCGATTTGAAACGCCTCCGCGTCGCCGAGCGTCGCTTTCGCGGCCTTCGCTGTCTGCACACACATCTTTCACAAGAGCCCCTGACTCGGGACGATCTTACGGATCTAGCACTCCTTCGGCTCGACGTGATGTCCTCCATCGAAGCACGCGAGGACGGGCTTCCCGGAATCGTGCGGACCGCCTATCTTACGCCAGCATCTGCAGGCGGCGATGGGTCCGAGCCGTGGGAGCTCATGCCGGAAGCGCTCCCGAGTCAGATCGACTTCGACTTCGTCGAGTTCATCACGCATCTCGAGGAGGAGTTCGCGGAGAAACGTGGCGAGCACCATCGATTCGACCGACGTGAGCGCGCGATTCTCGTCGGTGTCACGACGGGGAGCGTCGAAGAAGAGCGTGAGCACCTCTCCGAGCTCGCGGAGCTCGCGCGCTTTTCAGGTGTCGTCGTTCTCGACACGCTGGTACAAAAACGTGCCAAGCTCGATCGTCGCTACCTGGTCGGCAAAGGCAAAAGCGAAGAGCTCGTCATCCAGTCGCTTCAAAAAGGCGCGGACCTCATCATCTTCGACCGAAATCTCACGCCGGCTCAAGTGCGCTCGATCGCGGCGGCGACTGACTTGAAGATTCTCGACCGGACTCAGCTCATTCTCGACATCTTCGCACAACGCGCGCAGAGCCGGGAAGGCAAGCTCCAAGTCGAGCTCGCGCAGCTGCGCTACATGCTCCCACGTCTCACTGAGATGGACACCGCACTCTCGCGTCTGACGGGAGGCATTGGAGGCCGCGGCCCCGGTGAAACGAAGCTCGAGATCGATCGACGACGCGCGCGTGACCGCATCGCCAGGCTCCAAAAGTCGATCCAGGACATTCGGCGAAAAAGGGGCGAGCGGCGCAAGAGACGTGTGGGTAGAGGTCTCCCAATCGTGACGCTCGTTGGTTACACGAATGCGGGCAAGTCCAGCCTTCTCAACCGGCTCACAAAAAGCACTGTGGCTGCCGGAAGCCGCATGTTCGAAACGCTCGATCCGACAACTCGGCGTTTGCGCGTACCGGTCGAGAAGGAAGTCCTTCTCGCCGATACGGTCGGGTTCATTCGAGACTTGCCGCCGGAGCTCATCGAGGCCTTTCGGGCGACGCTCGAAGAGATTGAGACTTCGGCTTTGATCCTACACGTTGTCGATGCCTCGTCGCCGGAGTCTCGCGAGCGCATGGACGCCGTCGCCAAGATTCTCTCGGATCTCGAGCTCAATGACATACCCCAGCTCGTCGTGTTCAACAAGAGCGATCTCTTGTCTCCCGACGAACGTGCCGCGCTCGGATGGGTGCCCGATTCCATCGTCGTCTCGGCGCTGACCGGTGACGGTACGGAAGCGGTCGTCGAGTGCGTCGGCAGTTTCGTGAAGACGCCTAATCCCGTCAGCTATCCCAGCTCTTCGTAGAGCCGGCAGTAGCTGTCGTAGCGCTTGCGAGCGATCCTCCCGTCCTCGACCGCTCCTTTAACCACGCAGTGAGGCTCGGGAATGTGGCTGCAGGAAGCGAAATGGCACTGGTGGAGCAGTGGACGGAATTCGATGAAGCCTTCGGCGAGCTTGCGGCGCTCGATGTGGCCCACGGAAAGCTCGCGGATACCGGGCGTGTCGACGAGCTCTCCACCAAAGTCTAGACTGAAGAGGATCGAGGCCGTGGTCGTATGCCGGCCCTTTCCGTGACGATCGACCCGTGCGCTCGAGAGTTGGAGCCCGGGCTGTATCGCGGCCGCGAGCTTCGACTTGCCAACGCCCGAATGTCCCGTCAGCACCGATCGTTTGTCTTTCAAGAGCGCTCGGAGCTCGTCGTGCCCCGCTTCTGTCTTGGCGCTCGTGAAGATGACGGGATAGCCTAGCTTGCGGTAAAGCTCGAGCTCGGCGCGGGCTTCGACGAGAGCTTGGTCGTCTCCGAGATCGATCTTGTTGAGACACAAAGCGGGTGCGATAGAGGCGTCATGCGCAATGACAAGAAAGCGGTCGATGAGCCCCACCTTGAAGCCTGGGCGCTCGAGAGCGGAGACGATGACGACCTGATCGACGTTCGCCGCGAGCACCTGAAGCGATGGTTTGCGCTTGCCGACTTGCCGCACGATTGCCGTGCTGCGTGGGAGCACGGCGTGGATGACGCCTTTCGACGAGCTGAGAGGCGTGAGCTCGACGCGGTCTCCGACCGCTAGTTGGTTGCGCTCGTCCGAGCCGTCGCCCGTGAAGAGCCTGCCACGCAGATAGCAAGCGAAGGTCTTCGAATCCGTGCGGACGGACACTTCTTTCCCCAGGATTCTGTAGACAGTTCCGACCTCGACGTCGGTGGGCTCGATCATGGCTAGTTCGGGTGAAGCCAGGCGAGCCGCCATGCTATATTCGTTGCCGAACCGCTGTCAAAAACAAAGCCGGCCCATCCACGTGAAACCACCCACGATCCTCATCAGTTGCGGCGAAGCGTCAGGAGACCTCTACGCCTCTGAGCTTTTGAAAGAGCTGAAGAGACTCGAGCCCACCTGCGAGGCCTTCGGCCTTTTCGGCGAGCGTACGGAGTCCGCCGGTGCTACGGCTACCGTCCGGCTCGAGGAGATCTCGGTCATCGGCCTCGTCGAGGTCGTGAGCAAGCTCCCCGCTCTTTTGAGCGCGATGCGCCGCCTTTCGGCCGCGGCGCTTTCGAGACGCCCGGACGTCGCTGTCCTCATCGACTTCTCTGGGTTCAATCTCAGACTGGCAAAGCGGCTCGACGCGCTCGGGATCCCGATCGTCTATTACGTCAGTCCTCAAGTCTGGGCTTGGCGCCGGGGGAGGGTCCGGACGATTCGAAAGCTCGTGAGCGAGATGCTCGTGATCCTTCCCTTCGAGAAGAGCTTCTATGAGAAAGAAGGTGTGAACGTCCGCTATGTCGGCCATCCACTCGTCGATCGCGTTTCTGCATCAGAAACGCGTGAGGCTTTTTGCCGGCGTCTATCTCTCGATCCTGAGCGGCCGATCGTGGCGGTCCTGCCCGGGAGTCGCCGGAGCGAGATCGAATTTCACGTTCCGGTCCTCGGCGACAGCATCGAAGCGTTGTCGCGAAAACAGCCGTCGCTTCAGTTTGTCGTCAGCCGCGCACCGACCGTGCCAACGGAGATGCTCGTCGATCGACTGGGACCGTCGATCGATCTCGTGCGACTCATGAACGGGAGCGTCCATGACGGCCTCGCCCATGCCGCCGTCGCGATCGTGGCCTCCGGAACCGCCTCGGTAGAGGCCGCGCTTCTCGGCACACCGATGGTGGTCATCTATCGCGTGAGCCGCGCGAGCTACCTTCTCGGCAATCCTTTCGTCGATGTGCCGTTTTATTCCATGGTCAACCTCATCGCGGAGCGCGAGCTCGTGCCCGAGCTGATTCAAGACGCGATGACACCGGCCAATATCGTCGAGCAAGTGTGGCGCTTGATGCAGGACGATCGCGCCTTGTCGATGCGCACCGGGCTAGACGATTTGAAACAGAAGCTTGGCGGAGGGGGCGCGTCGCGTCGCGCGGCCGAAGCTGTCCTCTCACACGTCGAGCGATGAAAGAAATTCTCTGATTTCAAGGAGGCATGTTCATGCGACGCATCTGGACGCGGCTTTCGTTGTTGCTTGCCGCAATGTCTTTCTTCGCGGCCGGCCCCGGCTCCATCGAAGCGGGATCGGTCGTGGCCTACAACCTCGAGCAAATGACGGACCGCGCCGATTTGATCTTTATCGGCCATGTGGTGGGCAAGCGCGCAGAGTGGAACGCCGACAGAACCCGCATTTACACGTTGGTGACTTTCGAAGTTGACGACTACTTGAAAGGCGGTAACG
The DNA here is from genome assembly GCA_963578475.1 of Acidobacteria bacterium bin61. Taxonomy (GTDB): domain Bacteria; phylum Acidobacteriota; class Vicinamibacteria; order Marinacidobacterales; family SMYC01; genus SMYC01. The sequence continues at coordinate 82,058 of CAUZCL010000019.1, forward strand.
AAGCGCGGGTAACCACCGTGCGTCTTCTTGGAGGACAGGTCGGGCCTTATCTGGCTATGGTGCCCGGAACGCCTCAATTCGGAATAGGCGAAGAGGTGCTTCTTTTTTGCGCGGGGAGCGCCGCCAGAATTCCGTCGGTACTCGGTCTCTCGCTCGGCAAGTTCTCTATCACGACCGACCGCAGCGGCGAGCGCGTCGTGAAACGCGACATTTCGACGTTGATGGTCGCGAACCACAATACTCGAGCGCGAAAGCCGGACGATCCGATCACACGCTATCGCCTCGCGGATATCCGATCACGGATCGAGGGGTATCAATGACAAATGCGCGCACCTTGTCCGTCGGTCTCGTCGCTCTGGCGTTGCTCGTTTTCGTCCCAGGCACGGGTGCTTATCACATCATCCAGCATGTCTCGCCGGACGGAAACGACGTCGAGCTCGAATGGGACACGAGCTTCGGCCCTGTCCCGTTCTTCGTGAACAATACGACGCCACTCGACTTCAGTCTTGAGGAAGCTGTGCAGGCCTTCGAACAGTCGTATCAGGCGTGGGAGGATGTGGAGACGGCGACGATCACGTTCGAGCTGGCCGGCCTCACCAGCGCGAAACCGTTCGAGTTCTTTGACGGCAAGAGCACGCTTGGGTTCACCTCGGATCCGGATCTCGCATCTCCCGGCGTGCTCGGAGCCACACTACAAGTCATCGATATCCGCTCTGGCGAGATCGTCGAAGCCGATATTGTTTTCAGCAACAGCTTCTTCTGGTCGGTCGACCCGAACGGAGCTCCCGGCACCTTCGATTTGGTTTCGGTGGCAACGCATGAGATCGGCCATTTCTTTGGGCTCGACCACTCGCATGTTGGCTTCATGGAGAACGAAGGCTTCGATCGTCAACTCGTTTCTGGGGCGGCGATCATGTTTCCCTTTTCTTTCGGTCCCAGCAACGTCGAGGGCCGAACGCTCACCGACGACGACATCACGGGCATTTCCGTCATGTATCCGATGGGCGGTTTCGCTACGCTGAGGGGGCGGCTCGCGGGCCGGGTGACGAAAGGAGGCCAAGGAGTGGCGTTCGCCCATCTCGTGGTGTTCAACCCGTTCACGGGACAGACTATTGGCGGCTTCGCCGACGATACGGGGAGGTACGCCATCCGAGGCCTGCCCGCGGGCCCCGTGACCGTGCGCGTGAACCCGATAGCCGACCCCACCTCGCCCGGAGATTTCGGATTTCCCTCACACATCGCGGATATCGACTTTCGCGACGCGCTCTTTCACGGCGGCGCGGCCGTGGTTGTTCCTTCGAACACCACGACGGGTATCGACATCGAGGTGCAGCCGTGAGGCGCGTCGTGGCAAAGGGAGCCTTCTTGTGTGCCCTCTTGATAGCCACAACGGCGAGCGCCCAATTCGAGGTCAATCCCACGGTTCGAGGCCAAGTCAAGCCCAAACGGCTCGAGGTGTCCGGATTCATCGGCATGCTGTCGGTAAACCATAGTCTCGGGACGGCCGCGAACATCTATCAGACGGTGACGGGCGAGGCGGAGAATCTCGGTTTCGGGAAACTCCTGGGATTCAGAGCGAGCTGGGCATTCACACCTATGCTCACCGCGGAGTTCAACGTGTCCCGTGGCAACAACGCTCATTCACTCACCATCGACGACGAAACGGCCGGCACCGAAACTCTTGCCGACCAGTTCGAGACCGCTCAGCTCTTTCTGGGCGGCAACCTCATCCTCCAGTTTCCACGGGGCCGCTTCGTGCCCCACGTCAGCGTTGGCGGCGGACTTCACCGAATGACGCCGACGAGCCCAATTGCCGAAATCGAGCGCGTCTCTGCGATCGACTTCAGCGTTGGCGGCGGCCTCAAAGTTTGGTTTTCGAATCCGGATTTTATCGCCCTGCGCGTCGACGTGCGCTATCACACGGCGACAGCTGGCATCACATTTCCTGGCGGCTCGTCGACCCCAAAAGGACTCGAGCTCACCATCGGCGCTTCCTTCGCCGTTTTCTAGCCGTAGCGCCTACGGCCTTCCGGACGCGTGCGACGCGACACGACACGACGCGACGCGACGCGAAGCGACGCGACGCGACTCCGAGCCGTGAGGATCAGCGGATAAGCCGTCTTGACAGCGTCGGCCCAGTGGTCTAACCTCTTGAGTTCGCCCTTCTCTCAGGCGGGTGCCCCACCTAAAATAAGCCGGCGTAGCTCAGTGGTAGAGCAGCTGATTCGTAATCAGCAGGTCGGAAGTTCAAATCTTCTCGCCGGCTCCATTTCGATCCAACAACTTGCGAGGATCGGTCTTCCTCCAAATTGCTTTTGGTCACCATTTGGTCACCATCAGTGAATCCGGGGTCATCGAGCGTGTCCATCAATCTGCTGTCGCCCGAAGGTAACCAGCGACCGTAAGTATCCACGGTAACCTTGATGCTTGAGTGCCCGAGCTGCTCTTTGATGTAAGCAAGTGGCACGCCTCGCTGAATCATCAGCATCGCAAAAGTGTTGTCCCTTCTATTTATTCATCCGCGTGCTTTGCTATTGATCTTTCTCGCCCGCGCGCGTCAGTATCCCCGTCATGATCTGGTTGCTTCTGCGCTCCCTCGTCTCGACGTTCAAAACGCACCGCTCACTGGCGCTCGAGAATCTCGCTCTTCGGCAGCAGCTCGCCGTGCTCCAACGTTCGGTGAAACGGCCACAGCTCTCGAATCTGGACCGCGGCCTTTGGGTGCTCTTGCGCAGGTTCTGGACCGACTGGGCAAAGGTCCTCGTGATCGTTAAACCCGACACCGTAGTGCGTTGGCACCGTGCCGGCTTCCGACGCTACTGGACGTGGAGGAGTCGGCGACTGCGGCTGGGTCGCCCATGCGTTGCGCCGGAGATTCACGAGCTGATCCGCGACATGTGCCGGGCCAACCCACTTTGGGGAGCGCCGCGCGTGCACGGCGAGCTAGTGAAGCTCGGAATCTCCATTTCCCAGACCGCGGTTTCCAAGTACATGATTCGCCGTCGCAAGCCACCGTCCCAGACATGGCGGAGCTTTCTCGACAATCATGTCGAGGACTTGGTGTCCATCGACTTCTTCACGTTGCCGACCGCCACCTTCCGGATTCTGTTCGTTTTCATCATTCTCCGTCACGACCGCCGGCGCATCGTCCATTTCAATATCACGGAGCATCCTTCGGCAGAGTGGACCGCGCAGCAGATCGTCGATGCCTTTCCGTGGGATACGGCGCCGCGTTACATGCTGCGAGACCGGGATGGAATCTACGGGCCGTACTTCAAACGGCGCGTTGCGGGACTCGACATCGAGCAGGTTCGGACGGCGCCGCGCTCCCCGTGACAGAGCCCGTAGGGTCAAAATATTCGAACGACAATCAGGTCAGCAAGTTCGGCGGACCCCGCGGGCCGGTTGAACCCGCCCTTCCTGTCGGATAGGTATTCCAGTTCTTCGGGGAGTCGCGATGGACTGGAAG